>JAHQWJ010000024.1 GCA_029856125.1 Promethearchaeia archaeon
ATTTGTGCTGCCGCATTTAACTCCATTTATCATTATATTCGTGTATTAGAATCAGGGGGGACCTATCCCTTTTTTGAAGATGATGGTAATACTCATAAAGCGTGCTGTCCTGATTATAAGCGACCTGTCGTATTTAAAATGACTAGAAAAGCAATATCGCAGTAGTAGAGTACCCTTTCTAATTGATTTGAAATACTTGAACATGTAATAATTTCTAAAACCGATGTCCCTCTTAGTGTATTTTAAGGAAATGTTAGTACATTTATTGTGAAAATTGACGCCGTTGAGCAACGGAATTCTCAATAAGCCCCCACATATGTGTTTTAGCTTATTTCATTGACGTCTTTATACTTTGTCTATTTCGATATGCTTAACTTTTTTCGATATCCTTACAAGTTCAGCTTCTTTGGTATCAATAGTACCAACAATCCAATTAGAAATGTCATTACTGGAAAGTGCGTTAGAAAAGTCCTCTACTTTGCTCGGATCGATAGCTAATAGCATACCCCCGGCTGTTTCAGAGCAGGAACAATCGTTAAAAGCATATCCATATTCTTCAGAGAGTTTTTTAGAGAACTTAATTGAAGGAACAGTCTCTATAACTGCCGATAATCCAGAATTTTGAAGCATCTCCTTTAAATGCCCACTCAACCCAAAGCCTGTGACATCAGTCATAGCGTGAATAAAAGAGAAATCATTATACGTATAAATCGTTTTTACTACGGCTTGATTAGATGTTGTCATAAGATTTATAGCTAATTCAATCGATTTATTGAGTTCATTCGAGGAATATTCCTCCAACATGTCCGGAAAATCTTTCTGTAACCTATACGCTGCCATAATTGGTTGTAATCCAATAGGTTTTGTTAAGAGTAGTTTATCGCCTTTTTTCACTCCGTGTTTCCGGATTAAATTGTTTTTATCTACAAAACCAGACGCTTCTCCACCAATTAGAGGCCACTCGCTATAAATCGTATGACCTCCAACTACTTTGGAATTTATTTTTTGTTCCATAAACCTGCTAATTCCCCTAAGAATTCCTTCTGCGATGTTCATTGGAGTGTTTTTATTGATCGCTAAAAATACAAGCATTCCTGAAACTTCTGGAACATTCATCGCAAATATGTCATTTGTAACGTTACATGCAGAGATTTCGCCCATTATTTCAGGTTCATCTACAAGCGGTGTAAAGATATCAATACTTTTCACTTGAACCATATCGGAATTTGGAACGGGCACAATAGCAGCATCTTCAATTAATCCTCCCAAACCAGTTTTCTCCAGTAATTCGTCTAATTGATTTGCCCCAAGTTTACATGATCATCCATAGATTTTAACTTGCTTTGTCAATCGGTATTCCTTTTTTTCAGTCATTCACCTCACACTTCTTACGATATCCGTTTTTATTTAGTTCTAATATGATTTTAATATGAATTAATGTTTATTAATATATTCGATATTATTTATCTATTTTTTCGATAAACAGGTATATTCAATTTTAAGATAAATGTTACACCCATGTTATATTATCTTTAATTCAAAATTAGGCGCTGAGATTAACTAAGAATAACTTAAATAAAGCTATTTTATGTTTAATTTCCGGGTAAAACAAAAAAAAATTGAAGATTTCTTTTTACATAAGAGAAATTCTTTAGGTGTTTCAACTAATTTTTTGAAATGGTACTTAAAAGAGTGGAAGTATAGAAATTTATCCAATTCTAAACTTAAGAAAAATTAAAAAATTTTAAAATAAAAACAGATGATATTATCGATGCCGCCTTGCAACGGAAATTTTCAATAAGCAACCACATAGCGTGTTTTAGCTTATTTCATTAACATCGTTATATTTCAGTTATTTCGACGTGTTCAACGTTTTTTGAAACGCGGACACGCTGAGGGTCATCTTTGTTATCGATTGATCCAACAGTCCAATTAGACACGTGAAATTCGTTGTCGAGTCGTTCTGAAAACTCTTCAGCATATTCATGATCCACGGATAGTAGCATTCCACCCGCAGTTTCAGGCATTTCACATTCGTCAAATTTGTGTCCAAATTCGTAAGCTACCTCCTTAGCTAGTTTAAATATCGGAACCTTCTTGATTTCAGCTGATAGCTTTGAATTTTGAAGCATCTCTTTTAAATGCCCGGAAAGCCCAAATCCAGAAACATCTGTCATTGAATGCACGAAAGATACATCTTCATAAGTGTGGATAGCTTTTACAACGCTTTGGAGAGGCATGGTCATATATTCTACGGCTAAATCTATTGATTTATCAATTTCTTCTTTAGAAAAAGCCTTTAGTAGGTCGGGGTTATTTTTCTGTAATCGGTATGCTGCCATGATTGCTTGGTTTCCTACGGGCTTGGTTAGTATTAATGTATCCCCGTCTTCTACATAATTCTTCTTAATTATTTTGTCTTTGTTAACAAATCCAGAGGCTTCTCCGCCAATAAGAGGCCATCCTGAGTAGATTGTATGACCACCAAGTACTTTTGAGTCAATTTTATTTTCGATAAAGTTTCTGATTCCTACCAATATCCCTTCTGCGACGTACATTGGTGTATTTTTTTTGATCCCGAGAAATACAAGCATACCTGAGATTTCTGGAACATTTAACGCAAATACATCGTTGGTTACGTTAGCTGCGGCTATTTCACCCATAATTTCTGGTTCGTCAATAATTGGGGTAAAGACATCAATATTTTTTACCATTACTAAGTCGGTGCTTGGAACAGGTATTATTGCTGAATCCTCTATATCTCCAACTAAACCAGCGTTATTTAGAAGTTCATTTAACTTCTTGGAGTCTAATTTACAGTTTCATCCGAATAATTTCGTTTGGAGCGTTAGTCGATAACTCTCTTCTTCTTGTAACATTTCACCTCACGACTTTTTTACATATTACAATCTCAATTGGTTGTAAACTTAAAGATGAGTAGGTTATATTAATATTTTCGTTATAAATTATTTATTTTTTCGATAAATTAGAGGGGTTTTTTATCTGTCCATACAAAAAGTCGTATAAAATATTAAGGTAAAAGGAGACTTATTTTTTTTGTAATTTTACGAGTGATGTCGAAAGGATCTTTATAATAAATATCAAGATTTACTTCGTCAACTGAAGGATCGGATAGATTTTTTTTGATATCATGTTTTAATTTTAAAACATAATTGAATTTAAAAACATTTCCCGGCTTCAATTCGTTGAGATACAGATATTTAGGAAAGCTTTCGCTTCGAAGAAAGGTTAAGTAATCAGGGGTCTTAAGAGATATTTGTAAATCTGAAAAAAGTAAATTTGTAGGATTATTCAATTTAAAGTTAAAATAGAGCTTATTTCCAATTGTTTTTAAATTCTTGAACAAGAGAATATCTCTCGGTTCAATAAGATCTTCTATTTTTGGTGAATATAGATCATCTTTAATAATTCGAGCATTAAGTTTATTCTTATTTACAAATTTTACAATCTTTTCCTTTAGCACGTCAATTTCCAAATCAATATAAGAAGCAAGACTTTCTAATTTAATAGGATTCATAACGTCAAGATAGTACTTTATTTGACTTAGAGTAAGTTCGTCATTACTCTTCTGATTGAAGTTTTTCAATTTGTTTATAAGAACTTCTTTGAACGAAACAAATTTAGTTACGGTTGGTCTTGCCCATAGGTTAAAAATATCATTTTCTTCAGAGAGTTTCCCGATTATATTATCAATCTGGTTCTCGCATTCTACAATAAAATTTTGAATTTGGTTAGTGTTCATTTCTATAAGTTTTGTTGCGTCAGAAAACTCACTTTTTTTTAATAAAGTATCCAACTTAATTTTTAAACCATCAAAATTGGTATTGAACTTTTTTAATCCTTCAATACCTTGCGAAATTATTGATTGAATGTGCCCTTGAAATAATACAGATGATATGAGGTTTAATTTTTGTTCTTCGGGATCTCCATCAGATTCCTGAATTTCTATTAAAATTCTATCCTTCAAGCTTTTAATTTTCCGATCTAGCTCGCTTAAAAATTCTTGTAATTCAATTTTCAATCCAACCCATTTGCTTAGTAAAGATTTAAAAATTTCGTTAAATTCAACATTGTGTACGAGAATTTCTCGAATATCATCGTCTAATTTAAACATATAATTTCTAAACTGCGTAATTTCAGTAAATTTCTCTTCTACATCTGAATTTCCAATATTTTCTAAGCTTTGTTCATCCAATGTTTCCAAAAATTTAGAATCTCTTGCGTATTCATACTGGGCTTTTAAAATGTTGATACGATCTTCTAATAACTTAATTTTCGATTTTAAATTTACTGTAAATTCCTCCTTCTTTTCTTCAAAGACCTCGGAAATGAATCCCTTAATAATGCTTAATTCATCAATGATTGTTACTTTAGTCTCTTCCCAGTCCTCAATTAAATTGAACGCTAACCTTTTGTATTCGAACTTGTTTAATCTTTTATTAAACTTCTTAATTTTATTTAAAATTTTGCGATAGATTTTATCTAATTCTATTTCGGTTTGTTGGAATTTGAATTCTTTTATGTAGGAATTCATCTTTTCACGGAATTCGGCGGGAATTTTCTGAAATTCGCGAATTTTTTTACGAAACTCATCTAAATCTTCATTAACTTCTTGAATTGTTTCGTCAATTTCGTGAAATGCTGTTTTAATATTGCTTATTGTATAAAGAATTTCTTCACTTACATCCGGATCATTTTCAATTTTTAAATTTTTCTCCAGCTCGATAAAAATCCAGACCGTTATTTTCTTACTTGATAAAATATTGCCAATATTTCGTAATAGGATTATTGTTTTTTTTCGCTCTCGCCAGTACTTTGATTCTAAAGTATAAAGTATTTTTGTAATCTCGTTTTCTATTTCAACTGAATATTCTTCGTATAGACGTTTGAAAACAAGCGAAACCCCATCCCGAACATTTTCTGATGGATTTTCAAATTCTTCAAAGATATAAGTAAATATTTCCATGATGTTGTTTTGACATAGATGATATAGAGCGTTTATAACCACATTTCTATACTCAGAATCCCCAGTATAGAGCGCGGTTATCAAATTAGCCCAAATTTGATCAAAATTATTTTCCGCTATTGTTACTAACGAATCGATTACTCTTAATTGAATTCGATAATTATTTTCTTTTAATAGGTTGATAAGTTTTGGGATAACAGGGATGATTTCCGACGATTTTTCTTTCCCTATTTCTCCGAAAAGCCATATGATTAGCTCTTTTACTCGCGGTTTTTCGTTGTAAAGTAGATTAAGTAGGACATAAGTAATTTTTTCTTTCGAGAGAAAATAGGTACCAATAATTTTTAACAGTTCTGCTGCTGATCTGGCAACATCATCATCTTCGTCTCTCAAATTTACGATAACAATCGATAATAAAGGTTCAAATTCTCGAATCTTTGTATAATCTTGGTTTAGAATTTTTTTCAGCGTTTTAATGACTTGAAGTTTCACTTTCCAGTCATTATCCATTAATTTTTCAGTAAATTCCTCAATGATGTTTTGTAGTTGCTCCCTATCGATATGTAAAGAAAGAATTAAATTTCCCATAATTTTAACTGCTAGGCGTCTTATTGAGGATTCTTGATCAAATAAACGCGATCGAATCTTATCGATAAGATCAATTAGTAGATTCGGTCGATACATAGTTATTTGGTAAAGAATTTCTAAAGACACCAATCTGACCCACGAATTAATGTCGTTTATGGTGTTGCTTAAATTTCTAACTGTTCTTAATGAAATTGTGGGAGATTTGTCACATATTTTATTTAATAACGTTAAGCTGTCATAGATTAGTTCTTTGTCAGAAGTTACAGAACTTTCAATTATTTCAAATATCTCATCAGCTGCTTTTTCATAGCTACCACTTAAAATTAGATCTTCAACTTTTTTTACGTCCAAAGTCAGAATAGTTAAGAGCCTACTAATTTATAATTCTATAATTAAACCAATTATTCTTTTGATGTTGATCTTTAAAAATGTTTTTCAATAAAACAATAAAATTAGGTTTTTTAAAATTAATGTGATTAGATACAAAAAAAATTAGGTAAAATAATTATAATTTATCAGATGAATGGTCACTCGAATAATTCGATTATGTCTACACTGGTTATTGCTGTTTGAGTTACCTTTAAATCTAAAAAAAGATTACAAAAAGTTGGCTAAGTAAGTACAAGTTTTATAAAATTTAATAACTCTGTCCTTTTAAATAGAGAAGTTTTACTTATAAATTTGAGGTTTTGGATAATATGGTTAAAAAATCAAAAGATCAAGAAGAATTTTGTGAAAAAATTTATACATCTCTAATGCTTTTACTTGAGATTAAACGAGAAGTAGCAAAATTAGAACCCATAGAAGATTTATGTAGAGGTGTGTTATCTAATGAGAAATTAAGTCTATTATTAGGTCAGGAAAAAAGTCATATCCAAAATATATTTGAAAAAGCTAGAAAAGACCCTAAATACATAATTGCTCAGAAATTTCTAGATGATTATAAAACAAATTTAAAATCTAAATTTAATCGAGATTGTAAAAATGCTATAAAGAAGATTGAACATTACGTGATTGTTAATAGTCCTCCTAACAATAATTTAGATAGACTTAGATATTCTCATCCAAATCTTATAAAGAACTTTTTTAAAATAGTTGATACTAAAAAAAAAGCATACTGGCTTGGATTTATCTATGCAGATGGTTCAGTATATCGAGCTTATAAAGGAGATGAATATACTAGATTTGGAATAAAAATAGCTCGAAAAGATAAGATTTTAATAGAGAGGTTTGCCAAGGCGATAAATTTTAATCCTAAATATATTATAGAGTATGATAGGACTAAAATAAAAGATGGAGTTAAGACTAAGTATGAAATGATAAAAATGGAGTTTAAAAATAAATTATTCACGGATTATTTAAAGGAACTTGGAGTGGTTCCAGATAAAACATTTCGAATAAAATTACCCAATTTAGGTAGGAGAGAATTGAATTTAGCTTTCCTCCTTGGTTTTTTTGATGGGGATGGGAAACAAGGATTAACAGTATTAAGATCAGGAAATGCACGATTCTTAGAACAGATAAAGACAAGATATAATCTGCCCTTTGAAGTTAATCCTGATAAAGATAATCCTAAGGCTTTTTCTTTAAGTCTTGGAAGTATATTATTCAACGAGATGATGTTAAATTATGATTTAAGCCTTCCACGGAAGAGGAAAATCTTTACAGTAAATAAATATAAAACAATGAAATTAAGTAAAGCATTAATTAGAGATTTGGTGTGGGAAATGCCCATATATGTAATTGCCAGAATTTATGATCTATCTCAAAGTACATTAACAAGATTAATTAATAAATTTGGAATAAAATTACCTCCTAAATCCTATTGGATAAATAAGAATTATTTGGGGAAAGAAGATGAAAAGACATTTGATATGTTTTTTGAATTTTATAAAGAAAATCCAAATGAACAAAATAACTTCTATTATAAGAGTTTTCCATTTAATGCACCTTCTACAATTAGGATTTGGTTGTCCAAAGCAAGAAATTTAATAAAAAAATAAAAAAAATCATTCAAATAATTCGATAATTGCAGTTCCAGGAGTTGAAACTCGTTCTCTATAGGTTAATACACCTTCTGGAACTTCTTTTGTTTTCACGAGACCACGTTCTATATCCTTTTCGGAAATGTATCCTCTCTCACCTGCTTCAAATTGTTCAACTAAATTACCATCATCATCTTTGATATCCACTTTAGTGATAGTCCTCTGTTCTACATCAAAATAGACTCTTTTTCCATCAACATTATTTACTGTAGCTTTAGTGATTATTCGATCTCCACACCTCACAAATCCTCGCATTTCTATATTGACCTCTATTAAATTTCCTGCCTTTCCATGCTCCAAATGGTCTTCAAATAATTTTGTGATTAAGCCTGTAGAAAATAAGCCATGTGCGATTATCCCTTTTAGTCCTGCTCGTTCAGCAATAGCATCATTTGTATGGATGGGGTTAGTATCACCAGATGCTTTTGCGTAAGCCCTCAGTAAATCCCTAGTAACCCCCTCAAACTGATCTTTTACGACATCCCCAACATTATAATCAGATATTTTTACCATTTTAATACCCCCCTTTCCGAACCCCTGCAGTAATTACCACATCGCAAACGGGTTCTTCATTTTGATTTTTTACCTTAACTAAGAATTTATAAAATAACATCATGTTTTTCTCATTTAACCATACATCTTCACATAAGCCACTAATTTGTAATTTATCACCCTGTCTGACATCAACACAACCGTCCCAATTGTAGATGTTTCCAGTGTGTAACAATTTACCAGGATCGAGCATTATTCCCCTCGTTTTACCATCTTGAACTACGTTAAAACCAATGAGTAATTTATACACCGCTTTGATCGTGAAATGGTTGGCAAATGCATGGCAGGCTACTACACCATCTTCTTCAGAACGAATGTATTTTGGGTCAGTAATTCCATACACTTTTGCAAAATTCACTAAAGTTTTATATCTAATATTAACCTTAACAGATCCAGGAATATCTATGCCCTTAACGGTTTTTATTAGAAAATCAGCATTTTTTTTCATTTCTTCGATATCCATCATGATTTCACTTCATAATATAAAGTTGCATTAATTATTTTATTTAGTTTAATTCTGTTTAAATTAACCTAATATTTGAGGTTATTCATAGCTTTA
>JAHQWJ010000025.1 GCA_029856125.1 Promethearchaeia archaeon
ATCATGAAAAAATATCAGCACGCAATGCCTAATCTATTTGAAATTCCACGAGTAGAAATCGAAGTGGAAGAAAAAACTAAAAAAGTTGGCTTAAAAATAGATAAAACTAGTGATGAATTGGGCGGAATATGGAAGTGTGTAGTGTGTGCTTATATTTACGACCCTGTTAACGGTGATCCCGATAGTGGAATAGCTCCCGGAACTCCTTTTGAAGATATTCCCGACGATTGGTTTTGTCCGGTTTGTGGAAGCGATAAAACCAAATTTGCAAAAATCTAAACAAAAAACATTCAATTTTTTACTTTTTTATTTTTATATAACTATACGACTAATTACGAATAGTTATAATTTTCTTTATGGTTCTACAATATCAGCTACCTTTGTTCTGTTCTCTGCGAAGAATAGAATCAGTATAATTCCTACTACTCCAATTATAACCATTAAGATAAAGATACCTTGAATTGTGTTCACAGCAAGAAATAATGAGCTTTCATTTACTGTTACATGAAGTAAAGCAGTGAGAAGGACACTCTGTGTCTTACTATATAGCCAAGTGGCTAAAAATGTGAAGAGGATAACCCTAATAGTGTATATTAAGAAATCTAACAAATCTAGAGAACCACTCTCAATTAAAAACATTGGAATATGCCATATGGCATGAGGCAACCCAATAATCAGACTCATTTTAATTGGGCTCTGCCTCTTCTGTAGGTGATGTTGAGCAAATCCTCGCCACCCTATCTCTTCTTCATAATTACCTAGTAATAGTCTATTCATATAATGGAAAAGAAAGCCTATAAGTCCATATGCTGCGATTGTGTTTGGAAAGGATTCTCCTAACATGAGCTCAATACTAAGTGGGATCATGTAGATCACGATCGGTATGAGGAAGGCAAACAAATAATAGATTGGGTTGACTTTCCATTTGAATATTCGGCTAACGAAATCTCGAAGGCCACTTTTTCCATGTAATGTTAATGTGAGAATGAGACCGGCAATTCCCGGTCCGAACACTCCAATTTTTAATAAAATTTCCAAGAAAATTAGAAGTGATATCGGTGCTAACTCGGGTGCTGCGATATATGGCTCAATCAACAAAATAACTGTGAACCAACATGTCCAAGTTATAATATACGTTAAGAAAAAATATGTTAGAACAGGATGCCTACGTACATAAGCTTTCATAAAGGTTTTTGCCAAGTCCTTTCTTCTCCTCAAATTATTCGTTTTTTATGCAAAAATAGTAAATCAAATATATAAAATTAACTTGGACCATCTACTACAAATATTCAAATCAAGCTTTATATGGCTAGTTCGATATAACAAAATATTGAAAAATCAATTCGCATTTTATAAGTTATCATTTTTTAAAATATAATAAGTAATTAGGGATCTTAGGATGTCAGATAGCGTAGCTGAAAAAGCCGATTTGGGAATTGTGACAATGAAGGAAAAATTAGCATATGGTTTTGCTCAAATGCCGGGCACTTTCTATGGAGGAGTTATGGGTGTAATACAATCCTTCTATTTTGCTTGGATGGGATTGTCAACAATATGGATAACTATAGCATTAATTGTTTATGCTGTATGGAATGTAGTAAATGATCCGATATTTGGTAATGTAATTGGAAATACTCGCTATTACAATAAAAAAAGGGGAGAAGTCCAAAGATATATCCCATATATTAAGTTTGGAGCTCCAATTTTTAGTTTATGTTTTGCGTTGGTATTTTTTCCACCAGATGCGTGGAGAGGGCAAACATCTAATCTTAACATCCAGGTTTGGCTTTTTGTTTGGTATCTTGTGAGCCAAATTGCCTACGATACTTTGTTTACATTTGTGTTATGCGCTCATGTAGCATTACTCCCTCAAATGACATTAAATCAACGAGAAAGAGAAAAAATTCAGCTTATAAGCACTGCTTTTATGTTACCTGCAATTTTATTTGGATTTATTGTTCCAGTTATATTCTTAGCAAATCCCTCGACAACAACCATTGCCCAATTTCAAATGCTTGTAGTAATTATCGCTATTTTTGGAATCTTTCCCTACTTAATATTAAGTAAGTATGTACACGAACACAGTGAGCACATCCCAGAAAATAAAACCTCCCTACTTAAGTCAATAAAACTCGCTTTTAAAAATCCATCTTTCAGAGTATATGTATTATATGACGGAGTTTCAGTATTATTGTTGAATCTAGTAATGGTTAGTTTACCTTTCTACTTGACATGGGTTTTAGGACCAATGGATGGATTTAATATGCTTCTTTTCTGGATTGGACCTATTATCTGCTTGCTAATCTCAATTCCTATAATATTAAGAATTGCTGATAAGTTCTCAACAAAAGCTTCAATTACTTATTATCTTAGCGTTTTAAGTGTCGGGGGATTATTCAGCTTCTTTGCTGGGCTTTCAGGTAATTGGGTTCTTGTTTCGATTGGTTTTTCAATCTTTATGCTAGGTTTTGCCGGAGACTTTATTCAACATAATCCAATGCGCGCCGATACAATTGACTACGATTATTGGAAAATTTCGGGAGAGAGGCGAGAGGGGCTCTATGCAGGCGTAGGGGCATTACTTAGCAAACCCATGATAAGTGTTGCCTTAGCGGTGCCACCAGCATTGATGACTGCTTTTGGTTTAATATATGTGGATATAGAAGGTGGATTATCAGCAACTCAAGGTTTAGCAGCAGCTTCTTTAAGTGTTAATATCAGTATGACTCTTCTACCGGGAATCGTATGTTTAATCGGTTTATTAGTTTGGGTAAAATTTTATCCTTTAACTGGAAAGGTTGTAAAGACAATGAAAAAAGAAGTGAGTATTCTGCATGAACAAAGAAGAAAAGAATACGAAGAAAAAAAGCAGCCTAAGTAAATTATATTTTTAATTTCCTTATTTCTTCAACAGCTTCTAAAAAATTGGAATGGACCAATGTTGGAACAATTTTATTTTCTTTTAGATCTCGCAAATGTTTCTTACCGTGTCCAGTAATCATATAAACTGTTTTACAACCTCCATTAATCCCGAATTGTATATCAGAGGGATGATCACCAATCATCCAAGAAGATTCCAAATCAATATCCCATTGATTAGCTATTTCTTTTATAAATTTTGGATTTGGTTTTCGACAATCACAATTATCCTCCTTAACATGTGGACAAAAAAAGGTTTTTTCAATTTTAATATGGTTATCATTTAATATGGATATTAAATGATTGTTATATTTGTGGAAGTCTTCTAATGTATAGTAACCTTTGCCTATACCCGCTTGATTGGTTACTATAAAAAAGATAAAATTTGATTGCAATTGCTTCAAACCCTTAATAACACCGGGCAAAATCTCTAAGTCTTCAATCTTATACGAATAATCTTTGTCCTCTATCAAAACTCCATCTCTATCTAAAATGATCGCTCTTTTTTTACTCATATTTTTAATAATTTTACAACTTACTTAAAGTAGTCAAATTGCTTTAAATCGTGATAGACGATGTGAAATCTCAGTTTTTATTACTATGTAGACTTAACACACACTATGTAGAATCAACAATAAATTTAAATAGAAAGTCATATATTTATTATTTAAGTTAATACAACATTAATGAAAATAGAAAATGAGAGTCTTAGCTATAATGGGTGGTCCTAGAAAAGGTTATGGGACGATGATAATGCAACAACTAGAATATCAACTAAAATTGCTTCAGAAAGTTGAATTTGAATATCTATATCTTAAAGATGTTAATCTAGAATCGTGCAGAGGGTGTCATAACTGTTTTTTCAAAGGTGAAGATAAGTGCCCAGTAGGAAAAGACGATCGGGATGCAATCTTCAATAAGATTGATCAAGCAGATGGTGTAATTTTCATGGCTCCCGCTTATGCCATGCATGTTCCTGCACTCATGAAAAACTTTTTTGACAGGTTATCCTACATTTTCCATAGACCTTGTTTTTTCGGAAAAATCGCAATTGGTGTTTGTAATCAAGGTATTGCTGATGCAAAGAAGATTACAAGTTATTTCAATCAAGTAGCAAGCTCATGGGGTTTTAATTTCGTACATCGATTAGAGATACGGACGATGCCTATTGAAGGAGCAGAAAGAAAGATTGTTAAGAAAATTAGGACTACATGCAAAGCATTCATAAATGCATTAAACGGAAAAAGATATCAAAAACCAAGTTTAGGTGGTGTTCTTGCATTTAAAGTGAGGAAAACACTACATAAAATTGCGAGGGATGAAAGTAATGCTGATTATAAATATTGGTTTGAACAAGGATGGCTGGAAGATGATAAGCAATACTATTACGAAACTAGGATAGGGATTAGTAAGAGGATAATTGCAGGATTACTAAATCTATTTCTAAAACCACAATTCAAAAAGATGTTTGCTGGTGATCCGCAACAAATTTATAACAAATATTTAAAATTAGAATCTTTAAATTTTGAAAATGTAGTTGTAAGCTAAACTACCATATTACAATTTTTTTAATAAAAGAGTAATGTCATAACTGCGAGGTACCCAACCCCTAATAAGATATGTAGCATCGCAAAAATCCCCCCTACTTTGAATAAACGCTTATAATTTAGATCGTCGGCACAATACTTTTTTGATAATTCTAATGTAAATGATTAAAAAAAATAAAAAGAAGAATTTAATCTAAATAAAATTTATTCTTTGCCGGTCCACAATCCGTGAAGATTGCAATATTCCCTAGCGATAAGACCTGTTGGATCACCTACAACAAAGACTGCTTTAGGTTCCATTCCCGGAGCTAGCATCTGCCTCTTATAGCAGTTATCTTTGCAGATTAGCTCAATCCACATTATGTAATGCTCATCTGTCATTGGATGTGGTGTTCCCATAGAAATACCGACATCTACAGTAACCTTATTACCATCAATCGTTATTTTAGGAACGTGTTTTTCACCCTTCCAATCAGCAGTTTTTTCCTCCATCAAGATCATGGGTTTTCCACAACATATCGTCTCAGGAACTCCTGGATTAAGAATCTCGACTACTTTACCACAAACTTCACATTTATAAATTGTTTTTTGTTTCATATCCATCAATCACTTTCTTTTATTAAGAACAGCGTTGTTTCTAATATTTGAAAGTTAATATTTAATTATTTTGTTTAAATTTTATAAGATATATCCTTAGTTTAGTATTCTTCGCATTTTTTTCTGAAATAATCTCTTGGATGTGAACAGCTTGGGCATGTAAAGTCCTCTGGAAGTTCGTCTAATTCAACTTGGTAACCACACTCAAGACATATCCATACTACTTTATCCCCTCGTTTAAAGAAGATATCGTCGCCTACTAATTTTAACAACTTGCCATACCTCTCTGAATGATGTTTTTCTGCGGAGGCAATTGCTCTAAATCTTGCAGCGATTTCAGGATATCCTTCGTTTTCTGCGATGTCAGCGAAACCGGGATACATCTCCTGCCATTCGTAATCTTCACCCGCAATAGCAGATTTCAGATTTTCTGCTGTGGTTCCATAAGTAGTAGGACCACCAGCTTTTATCTCTAATTCTTCAAATTTTTCATCTTTCTTAAGGTCCTGGAGCATTTTATAGTTCCAACCACCGTGTTCTCTTTCTTGATTTGACGTTTCTTCGAAAATTTTTGATATGAGAATATATCCTTCCTTTTTAGCAATTTTAGAAAAAAGAGTATATCTATTTCGCGCTTGAGATTCTCCCAAGAATGCGGCGAATAAGTTTTCAATTGTTTTTTTCATAATTTCACCTTTTTTATCATTTATTTATTGGAGATTTCCAATGATTTCCAATGATTTTGAATATATATTTATTACGCGAGTTAAAACTTTTTTACTTATAATTTAATGAAATAATAGCATAATCAAAAGATAAAAGTAGTTATTGAATAAAAGTATGAAAATTAGCTTCTTATTGCTTTAATTGTAGGTTTTATAATCTTCTTTTTGTGGTATAACAGGATATCCATTCCGGTGCCAAACCATCATTCCACCAGTTAAGTTTCTAACGTCTTTAAAACCTGCTCTAGCCAATAATTGAGCTGCCATCATTGAACGTGATCCACTATGACAAATCACAACGATTTCATCATTCTTATGCTCTTCTAAAGCATTAATATTATGCATTAGTTCTCCTAAAGGCATTAATTGTGTGTTTTTTATGTGTCCCGCTCTTCCATTATACTCCTGTGATGTTCTTACATCAATTAGTAATGTTGGTGAATCATCTGAATCTAGTCTTTCAAACAGCTCGCTAACACTTATATTTGATAACGCTGGGGCATCTGGACCTCTTAGTTCTTTTCTAGTTTTTTCTTCAATTTTCACAGGCGCTTCGATTTCTTCAAGAGTTACTGGACTTTTTTCTAATGTTGCAACTAATTTCCCTTGCTCTTTACCCAAGTATAGTAATTTAACCGCTTCATTTAATTCTGCATAGGCTTCAACACTGGCTTTAAACCCAGGATCTGTTGAGTAGATTCTTAATTTTTTATCTTCTGGCAATTTTTCAAGAGATTTAATGAGAGCATTTAAAGGACCGGGACAGGACAAACCACACGCATCCACTTCGATATAATCATCTGAAATTGTACTTTTCCTTTCAATCATTTCTTCTATAATTTCTTCGGAAGCTCCGCATTCTGCAGCGATTTCTTCTGTAGTAGCGATCGCTGTTTTATAGAGTTTATAGCCTCCCGATAAATTTTTAACATGATATCCTTTTTGGATTAGTAGCCTTGTTGAAAGATAACCCCTGAAGCCTACTTCACAGATGACATAGATATTTTTATCTTGAGGCACTTCGTCCAACCTTTTTCTCAGCTCTAAATCGCTTATATTAGTAGCCCCTTTGATGGTTCCAACTTGATACTCTTCAAGTGTTCGAACGTCAAGGAAAAAACTATTATTTGCTCGTATTTTCTCGATTTCGTGCCAGTGCCAAATTGGCATATCTCCTCTAAGTACATTAGATGCAACAAAACCCGCCATATTTACAGGGTCTTTAGCAGAACCGTAAGGAGGTGCATACGTAAGTTCCAACTCTTCTAGATCAAAAACAGTTCCATTAAATTTTATTACAGTAGAAATAACATCAATCCTTTTTTCTGTCCCAGGACCTCCAACAGCTTGAGCACCAAGAACTTTTCCGCTTGGAACTTCGAATAACAATTTAATTGTTATAGGAGTTGCTCCAGGGTAATATCCTGCATGGTTATTAGGATGAATGTATATTTTCTCGTAATTAAGATCCAACTGCGTTAGTTGTTTTTCAGATAAACCTACTGATGAGACCGTTAAATCAAAAACCTTTACAACAGAGGCTCCTAAAATACCATTATATTTTGAGTTGCGACCGGCAATGACATCAGCAACAATTCTCCCTTGTTTATTTGCAGGACCTGCTAACGGTATGGCTATTGATTGGTTGGTTATAAGATTTTTTACTTCGACAACATCACCTACAGCAAATATTGAAGCGTCTGAGGTTTTCATTTGCTCGTCAACTACGATATGCCCTCGTGGACCAATTTCTAAGCCAGCATCTTTTGCTAATCGATTTTCCGGTTTTACTCCAATTGCCATAATTATCATATCAGTTTCTATACTTTTTCCACTTTTAGTAATAACGTGATAGCTATTGTTGTCGTCGCGCTTAAAAGAATCAACGGGGTCTTCTAATTGTAAACACACCCCGTTTAGCAATAACTCTTGATGGACAAATTGAGCAATTTCTTTGTCTAATGGAGCCATTACTTGATCTAACATCTCCACTATCTTTACTTTAATCCCTTTGTGCTTCAAATTTTCCGCCATCTCTAATCCAATAAAGCCTCCACCAATAATGGTTGCGTGTTTAACATCGTTATCTTCGGTGAATTGCTTTATTTTAACGGAATCAGGAATTGTTCTTAAACTAAATACGGGAACATCGTTTATTCCTTCAAATTGTGGCATTATCGGAGAGGCACCAGGAGAAAGGACCAAATAATCATATCCTAACTCAACAAGGTTATCTTTTTCAAGGTTTTTAACTGATACCGTTTTCTTGTCTCTATTAATTGAAATTGCTTCGTTATTTATTCTAACGTCAATTTTAAACCGATCCCAGAAATCCTCAGGAGTCATAAGTTCCAACAGACTTTGGTCCTTTATAACGTGGCCAATATAATACGGTAAACCACAATTAGCAAAGGAAACATACGGTCCTCTTTCAAGAACTATTATTTCTAAGTCTTCTCTTAGCCGTCTGAGTCTGGCTGCGGTTGAAGCTCCTCCCGCTACGCCTCCAACAATTACTACTTTCTTCATTTTATAATCTACTCAAATTTTTTTAGTTGTGTGATTGTGATGCACTACATCACTACTTATAATTTTCAAAATTAATTATTCCATTTAAAGAGCTTTCTTATTATTTATTGATTGATCTAAGAACTAAAAAACACTTTTTATGAATTTAATAGTTTAATAAAAAAAGTTATGATTGCTTATAATGCTTTTAAAAAATAAGAAAATTTGTAAAAAAAAATTAACCTCTATAATCTAAAATTATAACTGCATCCACAAAAAGCTCGTAATTCTCATCTTCGTCGTTATCATGAATTACTACCTTTTCAACTTCATCCAATTCTCCTTTAATTTCTAAAAGATCTGATTCGTGTAATATTTTAACTTCTGAGTGCTTTAATTTCTTCCGTAATTCGACATTACCAGGGATTGATTTCGCAGTTGTTACTAAAATTACTCTTCCTGTGTATTCTGTTAATTTTATTGCGAGTTCTAAGGAATCGTCTCCCGAGTCAACTATTAGGATTCTTTTTTCTCTTAGTTCCTCCAAATTTGCTGGAACGATATCGTAAACTCCCTTTCCAAAAAACTTTTCCACTCCTAGTATTACTCGAAGACCTATTTGACATGAAGTTACAATTTCTACTTCTGGAGTCGTACCTAAGCGGTAGTTATTAATTGCTGCTTGTAAAGCATCGGCAGCTAGATTCGAACAATGCATCTTAATAGGCGGAAGACCATCTAATTCGTCAGCTACATCTTGCCTAGATATTTTGTAGGCTTCGTCAAGAGTCATTCCTTTTGCCATCTCAGTTATCATTGAGGATGTGGCAACTGCAGATCCGCAACCAAATGTTTTAAATTTAAGATCTTCGATTATCTCCTCGCCATCGTCATTTTTGCCAACCTTTATGTATATCCACATAAGATCTCCACAGACTGGATTTCCAACTTGGCCAACTCCATCAGCTTCTTCTATTTCCCCAACATTTCGAGGATTCTTAAAATGGTCTAATACTTTATCAGAATATTGAGTAGATTTCATATTATTATTTTACCTCTTCATATTTTTTTAGTAGATCAGAAGGTGTTAACGGCGACAACTTTCTCAATCTCTTTACTTGATCAGGCAATACTTCTAAAAGACGATCAATGTCAGTTTCGCGAGTAGTTCTTCCTAACGAAACCAATAGACTTCCATGCGCTTCTTCGTGGAGAAGACCCATTGCAATAAGAGTATGGGACGGTTCTAATGTTTTTGAGCTACACGCTGAACCAGTAGCGGCTGCTATATTATGCTCTTTTAAAGTTAATATTAACGATTCTCCCTCAATATAGTCAAACCGGAAGTGTGCGTTGTGAGGAAGCCTTTCTTCTTGATGACCGTTTAAGTGCGATTTTGGAATTGTGTCTAAAACGTTTTTAATAAGCTTGTCTCTTAAAATTTTTAATTTTTCTGATTCTTTAGGCATTACTTCTTTTGCGATTTCAGCAGCTTTAGCAAAACCAACTATTCCTGGAACATTTTCGGACCCTGATCTCATCCCCCTCTCTTGACCACCGCCTATCATCATTGGATTTACGCGAACCCCTTTTTTTAAATAGAGCGCACCAACCCCTCTAGGACCATAGATGTCGTTGGATGACAATGTTATCAGATCAATTGGAACTTCTTGAACATCAATAGGAATCACACTTTCGCTAGAAACTGCGTCTGTATGGAACAGAACTCCCTTCTCTTGAGCAATCTTGCTTATTTCTGCGGTCGGTTGTAGCGTTCCAACTTCATTGCTAGCAGTAGATATAGAAATTAAAATTGTCTCGTCAGTAATTAACCTTTCAAGCTTGTCTAATCGAATTTTTCCGAATCTATCCACACCTACCCGACTAACTCGAAACCCTTCCCGTTCAAGGTATTTTCCGATGTTTAAAATTGAAATGTGTTCTATTTCAGAAATAATAATATGGTTCCCTTTTTTCTTTAGCCTCCTCGCTGCACCGATTATTCCCAAATTATTAGATTCAGTCGCACCTGAAGTAAATAAGATATCGGATGAATTTGGAGCATTGACAAAATTAGCAACCTTTTCCCGCGATTTTTCTAAAATGTCTGTAGCAACATCTCCATCGCAATGAAGAGAAGCAGGATTTGCAAAATTTTCGTTAAAATATTGCGTCATCTCAGCTATAACTCTTGCATCGACAGGTTTTGCAGCTTGGTTATCAAGATAAATACTCATAATTTTTCCCTCTATGATATGATATGTTCGTTTTTGCTATTTATTCTTCTTAAAATAAAAAATCAAATCGTCTTCATCTTTTAAGAGTTCTACTAGTTCTGTGCCAGTTCGTTTTGCCCATCTCGTCAAATCTTCTTCTGCTGCAGGATCGTCAGCTAAAACTTTAAATGTTTGACCGATATCCAAAGACTCTGAAAAAGTTCGCACTTCAAAAAGTGGTTCTGGGCAAAATAATCCTCTCGTATCCAATTCCTCGTCATATTGTATTTCTTTTTTTTCTGCAACCATTTTAACTACCTTCTATGACTAATATAATTTTTATAAAGATTTGTCGTATTTAGAATTAATTTAATTTATAATTCTCCTAAGAGATATACTTTCCATAGTAAATTAAAATTATTTGTTATATTTTAAACAACTTTTTGACATTTAAAAGTGGAAAAAACAGCTTCAAATAAAACGACTTTATAATTTATAAATCAACAGATTTGATACCATAAAGTTGGAAAGATTAAAGGATAAAAATATTGTTTATTACTATCCTGCTAAGTTTTTGATATGTTTTACTCCTTCAACAGTTTGGTTGTGATAAAGATCATAATAAATCTAGAGGATCTATTCCTTTGTTTTCTTTTTGAATACGCAGGAAATCTTCCCTTTTAAGCGTACAATCATAGATTCCTAGGAATTCTTCTTCAGTTAGTTTTAGTTGTTTAGACATTCCTTTAATATGAAACGGGCTTAATGTCTTTCCTTTTGCTCCTCGACTGCAATGCGTTCTAAATTCTGTTAATTTTCCTTCATGGGCAAAGTATAAGGTTGTTTCGCCCCTGACTTGCATTGTTTGGAACCCTTTTTTACAAAAAACTCTTAATAAATCGTCTCGCTTTATACTTTTTACCATTACAATCTACTTAAATTTCGCTTTTTATTAGAGATATTAGATCAAATTTGGATTTATTTAAGGCATCCAGAGAAGATTGGAGAAAGAAATGAAACATTATAGGTACTTAATCAAGTAAGCTAAGCTAATTACCGTGAAATCTATACGCTTTTCCTCGAATAATGGTTATATAAATGTGGATTTTAGATTTTTTTATATCTCATCAAGAACTTGCGAATGCGATATTATAAATTCTATTTAAAATTGAATTATATCAAGCTTTTTTTTTAATACATAGTCTAATTTGGGTTAAACAATAGGGAATCTCTTAAATTAAAGAAAGAGGGTTATTATTGCTCCAAACCAATTATTTAGGTAATGGCAAATTACGGATATCCAAAGATTTCTTGTTTTCATAAAAATCAATCCAAAAATAAATCCATTAATGAGTTGAAATAAAAATGCTGATATAAGCCTTAAAGAATTCCCGTCCAAAAAAAAATTAAAGCAATTCACGGGAATATGTACAGACATGAAAAATATTCCTTGAAAAATTATAGCTTTTTTTTGTCCGATGGCTCTTTCTAATTTAGATTGAATTATCCCCCTAAACAGAAATTCTTCAAGGAATGCATTAGAATAAATTAGGCTTAACAATAAATACCAAGGGACTTCAACCATAAAGGTGTTTTTAAATCCAAATATAGCATAAAAAAGAATACCTAAGATTACAATCCCTTTCGATTTTACTTCAGATGTGAAACCAAAGTCTTTACTTGTCCATTGATCTCTATAATTGGCAATTATTGACGGAATTAATAGTAACATGATGGTACTAAAGATTAATGTGATCCCTAACGAATTATTAAACCTACTTAAGATAAAAATGTCTAATGTGAAGTATAAAATTGCTATTAGAGTATAGGTTACAGCTTCAATATATTCTTTTTTTGGATTTTGTGAAATTGGAAGGGGAGTGGGGTATTCTCCAAGTTTATTAAAATTGTATAAAAAAAAAATCAGAATTAGGGTTGGTATAATAATAACAAAAATAAGATAATTAAAATCCATTATTATTTCCCTCTACTTTAAGATCACTCGTTTATTTGTTGTCTTGTTATAGTTATAAAAATTTAATGCTATTTAAAAGATAAGGGAGAATATAAATTTCCGTGTTAAAATTAAAAAAAAAAACCAAACATTTGTAAAGATAAGTAAAGAGAAATTGCGAAAGGTAGTAGAGTAGTTTAGAAATTTACTACTAATACTTTCAAGTTTACTAGCGTAAAGTTTACCTAACATTTAAATAGGAAATTGAACTTATGGGGTACTTGGGTTAGTGCTTTACCGCAAACTATCACCCGCCTGAAAAAATTGAAGAAATTAGATTTAGACAACACACATTTCAGAGAAATTCCGGACTCGATTGGCGATCTTTCTTCCTTGGAGTATTTAAGTTGTAATCCAAGCAGTTCCTGGCGAGATACTATAATAAAAATACCCGATACGATATTAAATTGTAAATCGCTTAAAACCTTGAGGTTGAATAGAGAGACTTTAGAAAACCGTTCTCCGATTATATGGGAATTAAAAAAAAGAGGAGTCGATGTATCATCGTAAATTTTCCTTATAATAATATAAAAAAGATATTTTCTACTGGGTGCTTGATAATTATAAAGTTGGAAAGGTTAAGGCTCAAAAATAAAAATAGATAAAAAATAAATTATTTTCCAAATGCTTTCTTGATAATTTTTACCCCTGAAACTGCGTCATCCGCGAATAAGTCAGCTCCGAGCTTTTTGGCAAGTTCCATGTTCAAAGGAGCTCCACCAACGATCAGTTTTACAGAATCCCTTAATCCAGCTGCAATTAAAGCCTCGTGAACCACTTTAATTTGTTCAACGGTCATTGTTAATAACGAACTCAAAGCAACAATATTAGCCCCAGTTTCCTTTACTTTATCAATAATAGCATTTTCATCAACATCCATGCCTAAATCGTAGATCTCAAAACCATTGCTCAATAAGAGAGATCCTAAAATATTCTTTCCAATATCGTGATTGTCGCCTTTTACCGTCCCAATAATAATCTTTATCTTATCTTGCGATTGATCTGAAGCAGCCAAGGCTGGTTGGAGTACTTTAAACGCTTCCTTCATCGTTTCGCCAGCGAGAACGAGTTCAGTAAGATAATATTCCTTTTCTTCGTAACGGCGTCCTACTTCGTCCATTCCTTTTGTTAAAGCGTTCATAATATCAAAAGGATCCTTTCCATCTGCTTCTAACGCTTCCTTTACAGCAGCCTCAATATCATCTACTTCTAATTCAATAATCAGTTCTGTTAATTTCTCAAAATCCATTTCTGACTTCTCTTTACATGATTTGTAAATATTTAATAATAAAAATCTTACTTAAGATAAATATTTTCTAATTTAATCAAGACAAAAATGTATGATTGAAATTAAAAAAGAAGATAGAGAGAAGCCGGAAATTGACCTCATAAATGAGGTAAAGATTTTGGGATAAAATTTAGTTCCGTACGTTACCATTTAAATTAGGAAATTCCCCAAATCACGGGAAATCCATTTTTGTTAGGGGATATTTTTATTTCTGACTTCCTCTCTAAAATACATAATACCATGGCACTATATAAATCTTTGTCTGAAATGTCAATTTCAACCTAATATTTACTTTAAACGTAAAATGATGGCATAAGGTTTTAAATAACTAAGAATTATAGAAAAAAGAATTAAAAGAAGAATTACTCTAAGGATTAAAAATGGAGAATGAATTTATCGAAGAGGCTCCAGATATAGAGGACATCGCAGTTTTAAACGAGATTAAAGAAGGACACTTATTAATCTTGGCAACTAATTTAGATAAGGATTATGAAATTGGCGATTTTATAGTGAGAGCAGTCGACGGAGTCTCAATAAGAATTAAAGAATCTGCATTCATTATTATTAAAGGGCCATCAGGAGCCGGAAAAACAACCCTGCTTAATTTAATAGGAGGATTGGACACTCCAAATAGAGGATCAATATACTCTAGTGGAGTCAAGATTAGTAACTTAAAAGAAGAATCCCTTGCTACCTTTAGGTTGATAAATTCGGGATTTATATTCCAGAGCTACAATCTTATAAGCACCCTTACTGCTGAAGAGAACATAATGTTTCCAATGAAATTAGCTGGAATGAGTTTAAAAGAACAACGGGAAAGAGCGTTAAATCTCTTAAATAAAGTAGGTTTAGGGGACAGACGAGAACACTTGCCTTTTCAGTTATCTGCTGGCGAACAACAGAGGGTTGCTATAGCAAGAGCTTTGGCAAACGATCCTCCGATTATAATTGCAGACGAACCTACAGCAAACTTAGACAAAAAAACGAGTTTATTTATAAGAGATCTCTTTAGCGATATGAAGCAAGAGGGTAAAACTATTATTATTGCAACTCACGATGATTACTTAATAGAACTCGCAAATCGCGTCATAAATTTTGAAGACGGTAAAATTGTAAATGAATAACCTGTTAATTCACAAGCAAAAAATTAAAAAAATACGGTGCCGTTAAAATTTCGCTAGATTTTGCTTTAAAAGATTTCTATAGGAAACGTGGTACGACCTTCTCATATACAATGATGATCGTTTTAGTTATAGCGTTCACTGTATTTTTAATTAATTTCACTTCATCGATAGGTTTTAACAGTTTTATAACGTACGATTATGAAAATTCATTCTATTTTTCAGGCGGAATTAGCATTGTTTATATTGATTTCACTACGTTAGTGGTCATACTTATGTTAATCTTAGCTTTCGTAGTCGTCATTATCGTTACCATTACTTTGGTTATAACCAAAAAACGGGATATTGCGATAATGAAGGCATTAGGTTCAATCCCACAGAAATTATATGGTTTCTATTTAACAGAAGTTTACGTGGTTTTTCTTATTGGTTTTGTCATTGGGGCTTTAATAGGGTTTATCTCATATGTAATTTTCTTCTTTATAGCTTCAATTTTAGGAGTCATAGCGACCTTTCAAGTTGATGTTTTCTATACTCCTATTCTGTTTATATCGTGTTTCGTTGGGATTTATATATTTCCTGGAGTCGTGTTAAGGAAACTAGGAACACAAAACACTATCAAATTGTTTTCAAGAGATATTCCTTACAACTACGACGCTTCAAAAAAATTATCTGCAATTCCAAAGTGGTTAAGTTTAATAGGGTATAATTTTAAGATATCAGTCCTAAATACTCTTAGAAGGAAGGGAGAATTTAAGAGATATTTAATTGTATTTACAATTATTTCTCTAATAATTTTTACTTTAGGGTTAGGAAGTACTGTTCTAAAGAATTCTTCTCAAGAATGGATTAAAAAGTCGCAAGGAACAAATATAGTTGCAATTGGTCACAAAGACATCCTTCAAAACTACACTAAAATGTATGATATGTTCTCCAATCCAGATATTCTCATAACTCAAGAAGACATCGACTTTCTTAACCCAGATTACCTATTTAATCTCTCTAAAGTTGAAGAATTAACTAATTATACCGAAATTGAAAAAATAGACCAACGATTACTCAATTTTTTTAACGTTACTGAGCTAGACGGATACCATCATTTCGAAGATGGAGGTTCTTTGGCAATTGGTCAAGATAGACAAGCAGTTATTCCTATTATAGGTATTAATGCGAGCGAAATTATACAAGATTTTGAGATTGAAGGTGAATACTTTGATTCAGAAGATTCAGTCTATATGATGATAGGGGACGGATTAAGTTACAATCTCTTTGATTACCCATTAGATCAAAGTATGCGAATTGAAGAATTAGGAACAGGTCATCCATTTCACATTTCTGCGGTTGTTATAGATAGTTTTTATAGTGGTTTTGCGGGATATGTAGACTTAGGTGTTATGCAAGGAGATCTGAATTTTAATTCGAATGAGATAAATCTTTTATTACTTAAAGTACAATCTAGTGAGTATAACAACATAATTGGGGAAATTGAGTTGATTATTCAAGGGAACCTAGGAGAAAACTTTAGTTTTGTCAATTTAAATCAAACTTTTGAGAACAACTATTCTTATCTTGAAATCCTCACTTTCTATCCTTCGCTCCTTATTATTATGATGGCAATAATATCGATTTTCGCTCTGTATAACTATCAAAAAGGCAATGTTTTAGAAAAGGCGAAAGACTTTCTGATTATGAGAGCTGTTGGGGCTAAATATAAGTCAATTAAGAAGATTCTCTTTTTAGAAGCTTTTTACATGATAATACCGTCCTTGCTTCTAAGTATGGGGGTTGGAATGATGATAAACTCTTTAGTATTATTCGAACGCGTTTATTTACCCAGTATATCGTTACCCATTATCATCATAGCGTTATTATTTATAGCTTTCTTAGCTTTTAATTATATAAGTTTATTTCCGATTCTTTCAAAGATAAAAAAATTTAGTATCAAAGATTTCGATATATTTTAGATAATTTTGTTATCGGAAAGAAAAATATTAAAAAAGTGAAATCGATGAAATATATATGAACTTATTTTTTCAAAATCTATTCAATCACTAAGATATGGGAATGACAGAAGAAGAAAACTTACTGAGGAAAATCCAAGATTTACAATCTGAATTAGATAAAAAAGAGATTCAAATTAATACATACTTAGATAAAATTGATGGTCACGAAGTAGATCTCATGAAATTCGAACAAATGTTCGATGAGAAAGCTCCAAAGAGTAAAATAAAAAAAGCTAAGGAAGATAAACTTAATATTGAAATAAACGTAAAAGATCGAGAAATTCGCGAATTAAAGGACCGAATGGGCTTTTTAAGAAAAGAAAAAATAGACTTGCAAAAGAAATACGAGCTTGAGTGTAAAAAGAATGAGGAAACTTCCGTTATTAGCGTAGAAGAAATTAGAGAGAAAGAGAAAGCACCTTTAAACGTATTACTGCAGGAGTTACAAGATAAGATTAACAAACAAGAATCAATGATCAGAAGGTTAAAAAGTGGAGAAATAGGAATAAAAAGTAAAGATAACGGAAGCGACGAATATAACGAAATGTTAAAAGAAAAAGATAATAAAATTGAAATGCTCACCGATCAACTTGCTGCACTCGACGAACAAATTGCTGAACTTAATGAAAACTTAAGTAAACGCCCTCCCAATATAGAATTAGATAAACCTTCGAATAGAGATATCTCAAAGGCTCTCTTAGAAGAACTCCAAAATAACCTAACTAAAGTAAAAAGACATAATAACGAGTTAAAAAAGAAATTAGGAAAATATGAAAAAAAAGGTAAAAGTAAAAAAGGATCGGAAGAGAATAGTCAGATACTAGAATTGCAAAATATAATATCTCAATTAACTGGCGAGTTAGAACATAAGAACAAAATAATTGAAGAAAATACGATATCTAGCATTCACCGAGAAAGCGAATCGGATGCTGGCTCACTACATTCCGTAGTAGAAGAATTAAAAAGTAAGTTAAGTAAAGCTAAATCAGAAATAGCAAATTTTCAACTAGCTCAAGAACACAGTTTTAAAAGTCTTTCTCCAAGTGAGACTGAAGGAAAATTGAAAATTCAAAGAGAAATGGCGAGTTTTCTGCAAAAACAATTGGCAGAAGCAAACAACGCGCTAAAAACAAAAGAGGAAGAAATAACAACAATAAAAACTGAAGCTATAGGGATTAAAAGAAAATATGAACAATTAGATCATCTTATAAAGTCAAAAGATCAACAAATTAATGATTTAAATGCTGATATAGAAGCGCTTAAAATGCAAATCCAAACTCAAAATACTCCAGCGCAATCCATCCACCCTGATGTTAAATTACGACTCAATGAACTCCAGAGTTTAGTAGACGATCTTAGTAAACAAAATATACAGCAAAGGTTAGAAATCTCTCAATTAAGAAAGAGCAAGAAATAAATATGGAACTCATCATCTTAGGTTCCTCCGCTGCTATACCCGTGCGTGAAAGAAACCTCTCATCAACTGCTCTTAAGTATAAAAATGAAATCTTGCTATTTGATTGTGGGGAGGACCTTCAAAGAAGCCTAGTTGAAGCCGGTTTGAAATTCAACAAACCCTTAAAAATATTAATATCACACTTTCATGGAGACCACATTATTGGTCTTCCTGGCCTATTATTTAGATTCGGGTTAAATCAGAGAACCGCTCCTGTTACAATTTATGGGCCTGTGAACCTTTTCCTTTACTTATTTGTTCATAGGAAAGTGCTCGGTCTTAAACCTCATTATCCCATAACTGTAATAGAAATAGATGATAAGCAAAAGCAATTAATAATATATGAAGGCTTGGACTCTGAATTACCGAATAGAAAATTGAATATAAAGGAAAATACGATATTTGATGATGAAAAATATACTCTTAAATATACTTTAGTTGACCATTCAGTTTTAGCTTTCGCATATTCATTCACAGAAAAAAAACGAAGAGGTAAATTTAACCCTGAAAAAGTTAAAGAATTCGGAATTCCTGAAAGTAGTCTCTGGAAAAAACTACAAGAAGGAGAATGTATTGATTATGAAGGTAAATTAATTGATCCGATTAAGGAAAACATTGTAGGCCCAAAAAGACAGGGACGAAAAGTGACTTACTCTGGAGATACAGCCCCTTGTGAAAATTTAATTAAATTAGGGAAAGATTCAGATGTTTTAATACATGAAGCTACTTTTTCTAAGGAGTTATCTGATATGGCAATTGAAAAAAAGCACTCCACTGCTACTGACGCTGCAACTGATGCAAAGAAAATGGGAGCCAAGCAGTTGATATTAACACACATATCCTCCCGCTATAGAGATGATAGTTTACTGAACTTGCTGGAAGAAGCTAAGGAAATTTTTCCTAATACGTTAATCGCTGAAGATTTGATGAGAGTTGAATTAAAATAAGATTTCTAATAAAGAGAAGATAAAAAAATTTTAGTTTAGCCTCCCGCTATATGGGGCAATATAGTTATGGACGAATCCTTGTCGATAACATCTCCTTCACTTGCTTTTTTGCCATTGAGAATTATCCCAAAGTATTTTCCTTCTAAATTTAGCTCTTTGAGTAAATCGCCAACTGTCATTTCTCGTTCGGGAGTAATTGTTTCAATAATTCCAGTTTCTAAAAGATCTGCTATTTGTCGAATTATAATAACCTTTGTAATAAATTTACTAGTAGTATAAGTAAAGCCAACTACCTATATAAAATTAATTCAAGAAATAAATAAGGTTTAGAATTTCTTACTGGAATCTAAATCATTTTCTCTGAAACAATATCTTTACATAAATGTTAAATATGATAGTTGAAATTTTATTAATGTAAAATTTGTTCTTTTGGCGAAATCAAAAGAATATTACTAAAAAAGAGGTAATAATTATTACGGCATCAAATGAGGTGTCAATTTCAAAATGGACTTCTGACGAGTTCAAATTTGATAAAACTATCTTTATTGCTTTAGCTAATCCATTTTTATTTGTTGCTTGCTTTGTTACACTACATCTTACAGATATCTTTCAGATACAAGAATTGTCATTTATACTTATACCCTCTTATATTCTCATTTTATATCTGATTTACAAGATTTCCAATATAAAAATCATTGCACAAAATAGAAATCTAAAAAAGTTAAAGGAACTGATAACTGTCGATTATGAAACCTGTAAATTTTGTGGTAAGCAATTGTCTATAAAGGAATTTTACAATGCTAATAAAAAAGTAGATTTACAAAAAATATCTGATATTTGGAATAACGATTTTTACGGATTATTGTGTTGTAAATGTTATGAGAACAGTCCTTCTAAATTCTGGATAAAATTCAAAGCAATTAAATAACGAAGAATTTCATAATACCAAAACGGTCTCAATTTGTTGTTTGCGTCGAAATTTTTGGTTTTCCATTATAAAGAATTCTGATTTTTTTTTATTATGGTAAAAACCATTATTTTTATGTGTCTTTTAATTTCATTGCATAAAATTGACTTTTATTTAAAGGGTTGATCTCAGATTCTTCAAGAGGATTCATTTAGCGATTATGGCGAGTATCTTGATAAGGTTAGAGATTTATTAATGGTAATTAATACACTTGAAGACGAAAAAGAAAAGACTGATCAAAGTCAAAAAATTATTAATGATTCTATTACAACAGCTAATGAGATTTCTGAGTCTGGTGAACATTTTGAAGCTGGAGAATTTCTTATCTCAATAGCGGAACTATTAGAAGGACTCATTTCTTTTCATTCTGTTAAGCTATATAAGCTAACTATAAAATACTGGAATAACGAAGTAAACTCATTTAAATTGCAAGGGAAACTTCATGAAGTAGCCGAGATTTTCTTACGAATTGCTGATCTCTATGAAAAATTAGAGGAACCTAAATCTTATAGAAAGAATATCCTAGAAAGCATAGGTTATCTAAAGCGTGAAAGTAAATTGCTAGAAGAATTTAACGAAACCAGAAAACTCGCTCAAAACTACGAAAACATCGCTGGACTATTCCTAAAAGTGGCAAATTATAAAAACGCAATAAAATATTATCTAAACGTAGTTGAAATCGCAAAAGAATACCAATACTTTGATTTGCTCTCGTATTCTTACCAGCAAATATCAGATTGTTATCAAGAACTAGACGAAATTGAAAAATCTAACAGTATAATCTATGATGGTATCGAGTTTTTCTCCACACTTTTTCAATCTTTTGAAGAAAAAAACGAGAATCTTGCGATATCACAGATAGCTAAAGTGTTAAAATCTCTTTACCACCTTATCGATGATGAAGAACAGTTTATTGTCTATTCTAAAAAGGAAGCTGGTGCTTACATAAATTTAGCGGAAAGATTAGAAAAATGCGAAGAAAACTACTATAAAATTGCTCGATACTACCGAGGGGCTGCTTTATGCTACCAAGGGATTAATAACAACCTCATAGAATCTGCTTCTTGTTTTGTATTAGCAGGCAATTATAACGAACGGATCAAGGAATTCAATGAAGCCGCTACAAATTTTTTTAACGCCGCCGTAATATTTAAAGAATTGAATAATTTAGAGATGACTTACAAGCATTATGTAAAAGCTGGAGATAATTATTGGAAAGTAAAGAACGTAAAAGATTCAACTGATAGCTATTTAAATGCCTACGATATTGCAGTTGAAGGTAAACTGGAATACAATAAGTTTGGCATTTTCAATCAAATTGTTAGGGGTTTAAACATTATAGCAAAAGAAGGGTTAAAAAACAAACAATTCTACACAGCAGCTACCTTAATTATGGAAAGTATCAAATTTTATCAACAATTGGACACGGCGAAGGAATTTCTCGTAAATGAAATGTTAAAAAATGTCTACAGATATTATTATAAAGCTGCTAATTTAAAAAAAATTGGGAACTCTCATATAGTGCAATCTTACACTATGGCTGCTATTTCTTCTATTCTCAACGGAAACATCGATAAAGCACTCAAAATTCTCTCTGAAATTGAGATGGAAGGAACTACTGTGAATAAATACAAAGAATTAGTCCAAATTATTATTGATTGGGTGTCTGATGGAAGAGAGGTTGAATTTGAAAACTTTCCATATGATATAAAAAGAATAATAATAGGTTCTGAAGAAATTGGCTATCTTTTAAGGTTCTTTAAAGGATATAGATTATATTACTAAAAAGGTTACACTTCTTTAATAGAACTAGAAACAATATAAATAAATAGGTCATAGGTTATTCTATTTATAAGACCTTAATATCATACGATCGTTTATTAGTATGGTATAGTATGATTTTTGGGATATAAAACTTTCAAATTAAAACATTTTATTAGGTTTTTAAAATGAGAAAGCAATTAAAAGCAATACTAATAATTATTCCACTATTAATCGCTGTAGCTGTTTCTCTAACCATCATTTTACCGTATTTTAAGCAATCATCACAGCCTCCCACTTCTAAAGGACTAGTTTATATTTATGTTGATTCATCGATCTACAACGGATTAACTTCTGAAATACAACAATATGAGACTGATGTAAATATTCAAGGATATGATACCCAAATAATTAATTGGACAACAAGTAATGTAGCTTTATTAAAACAAAACTTAACTAATGCTTATCCTCTTGGTTTGAAAGGTGCGGTTCTAATCGGTGACTTACCTTATGCTATGGCAAGACATATGGACTTTGGATGGGGAAAATATTGGAATTATCCTTGTGATTTATATCTTATGGATTTAGATGGGCAATGGTCTGATACGACTATCCCTAATGGGATATTTGATATAGATCAAAACGAACACACAAATGGAACAGGTGATTGGACTCCAGAAATATGGATTGCACGAATCAGTCCTAGCTCTATCGGAGTAACTGGATTCAACTACACAGCAGCTTATAAAAATTATTTTGACCGCAATTTTAATCTGAGGCATGGTATCACTAATAGGTCTCATAAAGCTTTACTATACATAGATGACGATTGGTCAAGTTATAAGGATGAATGGTTAAGTAATTTCACAGCATATACTGGTAGCGAGGTCGATTGTTATTGGAACGATCTAACTACAACAGCTGCAAACTATATGAATAATATCTCTACAGTTAATTACGAATTTGTTCATTTGCTTGTTCATTCATGGCCAACTCGGCATCTTTTTGGACCTTCTTCTACTTCTGGATCTGATGGGATTCTAACGTACAAAAACATATATGGAAACAGCACTCTACCATTATTTTATAATTTATACGCATGTTTTTCATGTAATTATACCCAAGTTAACAATACTGGAACATATTATCTGTTTTCAGATAATACTTTAACAGTAATTGGGAGTTCAAGAGATGGCGGTATGGATTTATATCAACCCTTCTATGACAGTTTAAACCAAGGCGGAATAATAGGTGACGCTTTTGTAACATGGTTCCATAATCCTGAAATTGTTAAGTTGAGTAAGGAATTATTATATTATGGAATGACTATATTAGGCGATCCTCTTCTTACGATATACATGACATAATTTTAGCTTTAATTTAGTAAGATTTTTTTTTTTAAACTTTCTTCTTTCTATACCATCTTAAAACTTTTTTTATCTCTCTTCATGTATTTTAATTAATGGAAAAAAAAAAGAAAATAATTTTAAGTTTTGACTTAGATAATACGCTAATCGATAACAGAGAGGGAATCGTAAATTCATTTAATTACGCTCTTAAAAAATATAAAATCCCTACTCTTGAACGAACAGAAATCGAAAAAATGATTGGTACGCCTTTAGATGACATGTTTGATAAGGTTTCTAATGTCAATCCAAAAAAATTATCCTCAGCTTTCCGTGCATATTATAGAGAGAAAGGTATATATCAAGGCAGCTTATTACCTGGCGTTAGAGAAAAATTAGAAGAATTTAAACAACATTTTTTTACTTTGGGCGTAATAACTTCTAAAAGGCAAGAACTGGCAGTCCAAATTACACAGATTTTAGGCATTTTTAAATGCTTTGAATATATCATAGGGGAAAGCGAAAATGTAAAGAGTAAGTTAGATCCTAACTTAAAAAAACACTTACAAAATAAATATAGCGAATATAATATTGTGATTATTGGGGATCATCCTAAAGATATGGCTCTTGCTGAAAATATAAACGCACCGTTCATAGGTGTGTTGACAGGAAACCATTCTGCTGAAGAATTAAGACGAGGAAATACCCCAAAAACACTAATAATGAAAAGCGTTAAAGATTTGTTTCCAAACCTGATTTATTCTTTATTTTAAAAAATAATAGGTTAACGATATAAAAAAAGTAAAAAAGAAAATTAGTTACTCCTTCAAATCTTCGTAGATTTTCATAAATTCTTCAGGTTTCCATAGTTCCGTCATATATTTACCAATTCCGGAACTATCTCGCGGTCCAACTACAACATAAGCATCAGCTTCGTCTTCTAAAGCCCCACTCAAGCGTGCGGCCATACCGGGTATGATTAATATACGATGATCTACTTTGTCGAAAGCACCAAATTCTTTTACTGCTTCCGCAATTGATCCTGCGCTAAATTGCCCTCCTGCGACTGCTGATTCAATGCCGATACCCTCTGAATCCACAACTAAGAGCCAGGCGTCTACATTTGCTCCTTTAATATCTATTTCTACAGGAATCTTTGTTAACCGATAATTTGAAGTTACAAAAATTGGAGCCATTTTACCAGGTTCTCCTATTTGAAAACAACCAGGATCTGTTGTTGGATAAATACGCGGATCGCTGAATACGCTCTGCCTTAAGGTCATAATCGCTAGTAAAGCCCAAATATCTTCTTTCCTCTTACCGCTGTGGAGAACAATTAAACTTGTATCTATAGATTCCATAATCGCTGCCATAATGATTTCTTGATATTGATGCTCCCAAAGCTTCTTATCGTCGTCAGTCTTAACTTGACTCCAATAAGCTGCGGGAACTCCCATAACAGGGAAGCCTGAATTCATATCTCCCTTATCAATTGCTGAAATTCTCAATCTCATTATGTTATCATAAGTTAAGGCTACATTTCCTGGACCAAAAACGGTCATAGCGTCTAAAATTATCTCCTTTACACCAAGCTTTTGTAGAGTAGCACTTATAGACATAAGTTCATCTAAGCCACTTGAGACGGCTACAACTGGTAAATTATTTTCAACCGCAAATTTACCTACTTTTTCCCATGTATCTTTTGTTGCGGCATAAAGTAGAGGCCTTACTTCTTTAATTTCAGCAGCAGCAGCAAGTAAAATATCGGGATTCAAACAAGCTAGCATAATGGGGAGATTAGATGTCTCTGTAAGCTTCTTCGCAGCGAGTTTGTATTGCTCGACGTCTCCAGATACGCATCTTAATGTAATTCCGTTTACTCTTAACACATCTCCCATTCTTTCCAGAATTAATGTTGTTAAATACTTAACGACTTCTTCTAAATCCGGATCCTCATCAGCAACCTCCATGAAAATAGCAGTCTCGTTGTAATATGTTAATTGATGGCGATTAAGAATCTCTTCTCCACCAATTATGCATTTACGGTCACCCACTCCAATTTCAACAGACTTTTGTGGAGGAGTAATAAGTACTATTAATTTATCACGTTTTTTCGCCTGTTTTGGATCCTGCATTAAGTGAGTGCAATCTTGAACTATGACTTTCCTTTCGAGCAAATCTGTTCCGAATGCCATGCAAGTATCTCTCCCACAGTCTTTACAATTACTCTTATCTAAAAGAGCATATATTTCTAACGGGCTGGGTCTGGCCATTTTAATTTCTCCTAAATTCTAATTAGTCCTTTTTTTTTTAAATAATTATTAATTATTTTTTTATAGTTAGTGTAGTTTGATTTTACATTAAAAATTTGTTTTTTTTCAAAAAAAGAATGACTGTCAAATAGAACATACGATTTTGATTGTTTTCAAGAAATTCAATGCAATCAGTTATTTAATTTTACCCTCAATAGCTTTAGAGGAATTAATGATAACAATGCCAAAAATCCTGCAGTAATAAAGAGCGTCTCAATTTGAATGAAAGCAGAAAAAAATGTCCCCAATGGAATTAAAATAACAAAACTAAGTGCAATTGCTATTTTCAAGCACTGATATTTAAAAGTTTTATACTTCCCGTTATTAGAAATCGTCATCATTAACGAAGTATAATTTAACATCATTACACCTGAAACCAAGTGAATAATGCCTTGGATAATCATCAAAAATAAAAAATCTGAAACCGCCATCAGAAAGGTTAAAACTGCATATAGTCCAACGGTAATAGCAATGATCTTTTTTCGATTAGATAATTTAAAAGCATACAATGCTTCAGCTTGGTTGTCAATTGTAAGGTCCAGCTTATTGTGGATTTTAGACTTGATATTGTCTATGCTTCTATTCTCTTTTTTTGAAATTCGTTGTCCTATTATCCAACCTCCAATGTTAAGAAATATCAACACAATATATAATAACGAGTATAGATTGAATCCTTCTTTTCCGAATCGGGTTAAGATCCAAGACGAAAAAGGATATTTATACAAATTATCACTCCAAATTAATAAATACGATAGAAATAACAGAATAAAATTTAAAGTATTTTTTCCCCCTAAACTTGTAATATCCCTCTCGCATTGTTCAAATTTTTTTTCTGGTTTATTAGTTTTTTCCTTTAAAAGAGCTGCTGATAAGATTATAGGAAGAGAAGCTAAGAAGCCAATAAAGAAAAAACTATTCCATTGATTAACATTAGAAATATCGTTTACAGCAAAAAGGAACAAAACTGAAGGAATAAATGAGCCGATATTCAACGATACACTTATTGCCACTATTTTACTATCCTTCACACTTCCGCTACTAGGAAGATCTATTATCATTTTTAAAATTCCCACCTTAACGATTTCTTGGCTTAGCAAATTTATTGCTAAAAAAAGACCAAGCACTCCTAAGTTTCTCCCACTAAGCACAGAAAGCAAGAAACTAGCCAAAAATAATATACTGGAAGAAAATATTATCAATTTTTTATTTTTGGAATATCTATCAAAGAAATAGCCTAAAATCGGTCCTGAGAACATAACAAGATAAATGAACACCTGAATGAATGCTAATTGACTTCTATCAACATTTAAAATATTTAATAAATAGACGGGTAAATAAATTACTAAATAGACCCTTATTATGCTAATAGCAAAATACAGAAAAAAATATACAAGATAATTGGATTTCTTAACGCTCCTTTTTTCACTCTTCCTTTTCTTTAGCCTTAAACTCCACCTAAACCTAAATGCTGGACTTGCAATCGATTTATTTGCTGTTTGTTTATTTTTTTGCCTAAACATTTTCAGTTTTTTCTACTGAGAGATTTATTATTAACACTTTTCTATTTATTTGCCTTCAATTTTATAAACCAAACAGAAAATTCCCCTTTATTATATGAAGAGATTCTTATCACTAGTAGAAATATTATTCAAAAATCATAATGGGAAGATTATCTGTGTAAACACTATAAAAAAAAGAAGGAAAATATGGTTATCCTGTATTTCAGATTAATTGATAATCTATGCGGATAATTATTTGGGAATTGTATCACAATTTGCTGGCATTTTAACCTTACCTCAACTTATTTTGATGAAATATAGGGTGTTTTTTCTATATGAACTCGCTATCTTCAACCGAGGAGTTCTAATAGTTCATACTATCTCACAATGTTTATTCAATTATAGATATAAAAACATAGAGAAATAAGCCAAAGAGAAGCGTGGATTTTTTATAGTTAGAAAAACTGAGAGATCATTAAATCTAAAAATTTATGGCATAAAAAAGTATTTAAGTTCTTACACTAAATAAATTTATAATTCTAATGCGTATTTATCAAAAAAATTGAATATATGGCAAAATTAAATATCGATTTTTTAATAAAAACTCCAATCAAGAACATCCTTGAAAAGATTGACTACTTTTTTCACGAACTTCTTCGAGAAATTGAATCCTATCTCAATTTAGAAGTGTTTTACGCTAATATAAACATTATTTTAAACAAAGAAGAATCAATAATTTCCGGTATGTCAGATAACATTTTTTCAATAGGAGTTGATAGTTCTTATAAGGATGATATTCTTAGTATTAAAATATCTTCCGATTTTATTCAGTACATCCAATTTATTATGCTTCGGGAAGCGTATAAATGTTTTATTCCTCCCCTCGCCAACCAAATGAAAATAATTGAAATTTTCATAAACCAAAAAGTGTTAATCGATCTTAATAAATTAAAATCTAGCAATGAATGGAATTTGATCATACGGGACAAACTGGTTAATTACGATCTCATCTCGGGCCAGTTAGATCGTTTAGAGAATTTTTTGAAAAGTGAAAGTACTGAGAATCTTGATAGCCCCTTCAGATTCTTCTTTAACTATATTAGAAAAAATATCCAAATTATTGGTGAAAAAGAACATAATTTTTACGACACATTCTTCGAAGAATTTTCATTAGTTTCCTCAAAATCATTATTCAATGATGAAATAATAGAAACTATAAGAGTTCTTGATAAAATCTTCAACCAGGTAAAATACTATTCTACAATGTTAGATTATCAAGATTATTTTATGTTATTTAAAGAAAAGGGAATTATTGAAACTAATCTAAGTCTAAATAAATTTACTGAAAACATGCAATGGATTAAAAATTTTAGTTATTTATCCCCTACATATAAAATAAACTGGCCATCATTAAATATACTCTCAATAAATTGCTGCGTTAAATTCAACCCGATCATTAAGAGGTCCGAAATAGTCAAATTCATTAATGAACTACCCTTTTTTGTTCTTCTTAAAGAATCCAGAAATAGTTTTGGATTCGAAATTGAAGGGTATTTTGTACTACCAAAAATTTTTGTTGACGATTTAAGAAATTATCTTGAAAAGTTTAGAGATTATGGATATGTTCTTCAAAATAGATTAGTCTTTCTTGAAAATGGTGAAACTGTTGTTAATTTAAATTATTTTCGAGAATATTATGATAGAAAAACTATTGTTAATAGAAATAACAAATTATATGATGAAAAATATGAATTAGATTTTTCGATTGCATATGCAAAAGAAGTTGTTATGCCTAATTTGTCTCTTCTCGATTGGTTAATAATTGATAGAATTCGTTATGTTTCGCAAACGGGATTTAATTTCGAAAGAAGAGCTGGGGCTCTTAAGTTATTAAAGACTGATCTTATCAACGAAATTATTAGTCAACGGAAATTTATTACTGACCTAAAAGCAAATTTGCTTGTTATTCATTCCTCAGTAAAACTCCGAAATGATTTTCTTGAGTTTTTAAAAACAAACGAATCTTTTGGATTTTTTTACATAAAAAATATGCTTAATGATTATATCATTAGTTTTAATTTAATTAAAGATATATTGACTAAACATCCTTCTATTAACAACATCTTCAAATTTCGTGAACATTATAAAAACCAGGGAGTATCAAATTCAATCGAAAATAATATTATCTTTAAAAATTCAACAATTAAAAAAACGATTTTTAATCATTTTCTGCCAATATTGTTTAAATCAAAGGAGAATTTCGAGGAAGAAATTAATAAATATTCCAGTTTTTTTAAAGTATTTAGTTCTTGTTACGATTTGAAGATTTTCAACCCGCAGTCTATTCGCGTGATTGTAAAAGACAGATCTTTGATTAATACAATTTATAAAACTAAGGAAGAAAAATTAATGAGCTCATATGAAAGCTATGAATTATCGGATCTAACATATCAATTAATTGAGGAAAAGCTAGATTATTACTTAAATTGCAAACCACCAGTAATTAAACCAAATTTACCCCAAACTATATTGGTTTCAATGGTTCAAACTTTTATTATTTTATTGAAAAATAACGAGGAAACTTTAGAAAACCTTAAGAAAATAACTTTTATATCAAAGAGGATGTCGATAAGTTCTGGAAAAATACTGAATGTAGTAATATTAATTCCATACTTAAGTAGTAGTGAAAAGGGAACATTTATATCATTATTGATTAATCTCTTTAAAGAAAATCTAATTAGCGTTAAAAGATATTTGTGGAGCTATTTTCAACAGGCGTTTTCACATAAATCTTTTTACGATTTAGATCAGAAAAAGTTTTTCTATACGCACGATCTCTTCAAGCAATTCTTCCAAAATGTAAGAAATATAATTGGTGATGTGCAAAAACCGCTTCTAGAACTCCAAAATATGCAGCAGAAACGATTTTGGCCTGAAGAGAAAGATGTTTCTTCCTTGATTAAAGAGGTTGAAGATCGTGTAAGAGACGAAACTATAGATATAAGTTCAGAAAATCTTCGAAAATTGTTCGAATTTCATAACTTATTAAGTAAAAACATACTAAACATTGAAGAGTTTAAGAAGTCCCAAGTAAAGGCTTTCTTTAAAAATTGCATCAAGTCAATCGATTTTATACCATCCTTTCAAAATTTCGGGATGAGCCAGTATTTCTTATATTTCTATCCAACAGATATCAATAAAATCGATTTTAAGCTTTTATTAAACAATTCATTCCAAAATATTAGTTATCCCGCTCAATTCGATGATTCTAATTCGTTTTTGATTCAATATATTTACCCTTATCGCAATCCAGGTATATCTCCATATTTGAATTGGTTGACTAAGTCGAAAAAAATCGTTAGAGAATATTGTTTATTTTTCATTAAGAAATTCTATCAGATTTTACATTTTGATTACAACCTGAGCTCTGAAGGATGGGATCTCGACCCAAATCGGTTTAAGATATATTTCCAAAATATATTGTTTAATCCTAATTATAAATTCCAAATTCCTGATTTAAAGGAGTTCAACATTGGTGATGTAAACAAGTCAAATTACCTTGGACCCAAATCCTCTGAATTCAAAGAAATATCTCAAATATATAACTGGAAATCGTTGGATATTAAATCTTACTTAACGAGACGTTATTTTAAAATAAATACAAGTATAATAGAATTGTTAAAGAAAGGACTAATTCAACCATTTATTTCTTTAAAGAATTTAGATGTAGTGGAAGAGATTACTATCATTTTATCAGATGTGAAAAAGGAATATAACGAGCCAATTTTAAAGATTTTTAGCTTTTTCAACATCGGGTTCATCTATGAAATGGAAGGAGAATATTACATTCATGGGTTTGAGGACGTAATGAAATTCGAGAATGGTATAATGATTAAACTATATTTCCCCGATTGTCAAATAGATGAATTCGAAAAACTTTTCGATTTGCTTTTTGAATACATGGAAATTGACCATTACCTAATCTTAAACGATCAAGTTGACGGAGAGAATTTACTAAAATCTACATTTAATGGATTGAAATTTTTAGAGACATACAACCCTTTTACCAATCTTATTTGGAACGATAAAGACAAAATATGGCGAAACCATAAATTATTTAACGAGAATTTTGAACCGGTGTATCCTGATATGTTCTTTGGAAAAAAAAATTACGATTTAGATTCATAATTTTCTATATTAATATTTGGTTTTGTCCGTAAACACTGAGACAAACTTGTAAAAGTATAAAACAACCTACATTTTCAAAAATAATAAATCGGTTGATATTTTTTCTTACATGAATACATAAATGGTAGTCAAAGTTATCGATTTTAAAAAGTTCGAAACCTTATTTCATCCAATTAATATCGCTTTTATCGGAGCTAGCGAGAAATCTGCTTTTGGGGCTATGTTATATTTATCAGCGTTTAAAACTTCGAAATGGAAAGACACGTTCTATCCCGTAAATCCAAAATATGATAAAGTTCTCGATTGGAAATGCTATAAATCAGTCTTAGATATTCCAGATCATATAGATACGGCTTATATTTCTGTTAAAACTAAACACATTCCGCAAGTATTAAAAGAATGTGTAGAAAAAGATATTCCTTGGGTAATTGTGTTCTCATCTGGTTTTTCTGAAACGGGGGATCCAGTGGGGTTAAAATTAGAAAAAGAATTAAAACAAATTTTATCAAAATCAAATACGAGAGTAATAGGTCCGAACTGTCTAGGCCCTTATAACGCGGCTGAAGGTATGGCATTTTCTTTCAGCGCAAAAACGAATAGTCCCGGACAAGTTTCTTTCATGTCTCAATCTGGAGGGCATATGAGTCAGTTAATAGATATAGGATATAAAAGAGATATTAGGTTTAGGTATGGTGTATCATTTGGTAATCAAATAGACCTGAATTGCGTTGACTTCCTGAAACACTATCAGAAAGATTCCACAACTCAAGTTATCGCCGCATATTTAGAATCATTTGGTTCTACTACAGGTCACGAATTCTTTTTAGAGCTGAAAAAAACTACAAAAAACAAACCAGTTATTATATGGAAAGGAGGGTATACTGAAGATGGCTCGAGAGCAGCGTTTTCCCACACTGGCGCCATAGCAAGTGATTTAAGATTGTGGTATTCAATGGCCAAGCAAACCGGTGCCACTATTGTTAAAGATAACGAAGAATTTTGGAACACTATTAAAACATTTGAATTGTTATTTCCAAAATATATCCCTCAAGGTAGAAACATAGGGATTATCACTCCTGGGGGTGGTTCTAGCGTGAATACAACCGATCTATTCAATTTTCACAATTTAAAAATTCCGGAATTAACTTTAGATTCCCAAAAGAAACTTAGCGAAATTCTTCCATATGAAAACGTAAATGTGAAGAACCCTGTGGATTTAGGAGCACTTGGTTTTGTCGTAGAGGTATTCGTAAATTGTATCAAGATCGTAGTAAACGATCCGAACATAGATATTGTTGTCATTCCATTATGGCCTCATTTCATTTATAATCACGTTTTCAGGCAGATGATTGAAATCCAGAAATCAACCAAGAAACCTTTTATGTTTTGTTTACCAAGCATTGCTGACTCATCGGAGCTCGCAAACCAATTTTCTGCCGTCAAAAAAAAACTCCACAAAGAAAGGGTCTTGTATTTCTTTTCGTTAAGAGATGCTGCAAAAAGCATTTCTTTATACTGCGATTACATTGAGTTTATAAACTCCCGTTAGCGTAAAAGTTCAAAATAAGGATTTTTGGTAACTCAAACTTTCTTCATCATTTCTTTGAGATACGCTTTCATAAAATATCTTTCCATGCTGCAATAATCCAACTTCTGGGTAGTTGTTAATTCTTCGTTATTTAGTAAGAATGAGTGAACATTTACTATTTTACCATAGCACTTAGTGAGTTTGTGGTCCACACAGCTTTCTTTTAGTGTAAATATATCTTTTTCCTTAAAAACAGGTGAAACCGGAACGCTAATATCGTAAGCCTCGTCGAAAATTTTAATGGGATAATTAATCCCAGCTTTACCCGAACTCAATTTGATCACCTTAATCTAAAATTTTATGTAATTAAACCACTTGTTTTTTGAAACTGATGTGTTGTTTCTAATTTTGTCGGAAATTTTCATAGATCGATACTAAAATGTCTAATTTAGAGGTTTAATACACCTATAATCTCAATTTTGCATATATTATTGTTTTACTTATATTAAACTCTCAGTGAACCATATATTAACGGATTAATAACTGCAAACTGAAATTTAAAATAGTAGTGGAAGCATTAAAATAAAATAAATAGAACAAGTATTAATTGTAACAAATTAGAGATGAGTCTATTTCATGAAATTTATATCTGGATTGAAGGGAGTGTTTAAAAAACCTCTATATGTTTTTATAATTAGTGTTTTTACTCTTACATGGATATTAATTATAGTTAATTCGTACTATTCTAACGTAATTTTAGGATTATCCGTACTAATGTTAGGTGGAAGCTTATTATACTTCGCGATGATTCTTTTTCTAATTTCATTTGTAAAACCTATTAACAACCTAAAATCATGGCTTGTATTCATTTTTTACCTATTATCGGTATTATCAACCTTTGTTTTAAACCGTATCGTGTTTATTATAACCTCAGAATTGTTTTTCATTATCCCTCTTATGATAAACCAGTTCTTCACTGCCTACTTTGCATTTAAAATTTGCATGGATTCTTCTACAAAAGTAGACGATTATCTATATAAAAAGAAGAAAAGTCGAACAGTAACGCGGTTAATAGAATTTTTTGTTTTTCTTCTGTTAAACTTGTGGTTTTCAAGAATTATTCTAGGATTTTTCGGTAAAGTATCCACTCTGTTATTTGTAATAGTATTCCGTATGTTTCAAATTATGTTTTGGGTAAATGTGGGCTTAATGGTAATTATTGTTATTCGTTTACTTGCCACTAAAAAGTTTTCGGCTTATATTTCTCTATTTTTCTTGTTAACTCTATTTTACGCGTTATATATTCTTATTGATTATCTCTATGGTGCTTACTTTAGCTCAGGATCAGGGGATCCAACTTATGTGGTAATCTCCTTTTTCGTTGATTGGTTCTTGTTTTTATACATATTAGGAACAATTTATTCAAGGGTTGATTATATTCAAGCAAAATTGAAGTTTCTTAAGGTAGACACAATAGCACTATTTCTAATAATCATGAAAATCTATGTCCAAGTTTCAAAAATCGTTCCAAAAGTTGTTGCCGAAGAGATGCAAATCCTACAAGCAGGAGGACTATTCGTTATCTTTGTTTTCTTCAATCTACTATTTGGAATTCATTCAATTTTAGCTCATAAACAAAGAAAAGAAAAAAAGACAAAAAAATAAACTAGTACATTTCTTGCTTACTGAATAAAAGTGCAAATGTACCAAAAAATATTCCGGTTATCGCTGCACTTAAACTAAATGCAATTAGCAACATAATTGGATTTAATACTACAATGCCATAATATAACAAAGTACCGGGATTAATAAATATCAGTACTCCTAAAGCCGAAGAACTGATCAAACAAGTTATCATCCATCCACCGAAACTTGCTCCTTTGCTTCCCCCAGTACGCCCTGCTATGAGAGCGGCGATAAATGGCGTTACGATAAGTCCGATGGTTTGAATCAAAGATGCATCAAACATCCCTAAAGAAATTTGTGTGTATAACGTGAATATGGAGCTACTTGGCACCATAGTTATAGGTCCGAAGAATATTAACAATAATATTAATGGATCGCTAGTAATATCGCTAAATAGTGGATTTAAACCCCCACTAATAGTTTCGGATATTATTACAAATAAGAAGTTCAAACCAACGTATGCGAGTAAGCTAAATCCAAGAGCTTTTCCAAGTCCCAACTTAATCAACCTTTTTATAAATTTGTGTTTACTATTTAATTAATTAATACTATGTATAAAATAGAAAATAAAAGCTATTTAAATTTAATTGCCTTAAAAATTAAATATCATATTTTACTAAATCTAATAAAAAACAAATCGAATTAATAATTTCATCAAAAATATACATTTCTATTTTACCCTTGCTCCAAAATTTAAATATTTAAAATTTTTATTTGTAATGATGTTGAGATGAGAGATAAGCAAAAACAAAATAAATTTCTTATTGGTAAACTTAAACATGAGTTCCTTCAGAAAATGTTAAGCAATTTTGTGTCAACCACTCATTTAAAAGAAGATCGAGTTGTTGTAGGCTCTAGTATCGGCGAGGACGCAGCTGTTATAGACATGGGAGATAAATATTTAGTTGCAAAAACAGATCCAATAACATTTGTAACTGACGAAATTGGATATTACGCCGTTAACATAAATGTAAATGACGTTGTATGCACGGGGGCTACTCCAAAATGGTTCCAATCAACAATTTTATTACCTGCTAAACATACTGATGAGGATTTAATCGAAACAATTTTTAGGAATATTCATGATACGTGTAAATCTTTGGGAATAACCGTGATTGGAGGTCACACCGAGATTACAGCTGCTCTTGATAGGCCTATAGTAATTGGGTCTTTGCTTGGTGAAGTTGATAAAGAAAAACTAGTTTTATCCTCTGGGGCTAAAGAAGATGATTTGATAATTTTAACAAAGGGGATTTTTATTGAAGGGACTAGCATTATAGCTAGAGAGAAAGAAGATTTCTTAAAAGAGAAAGGATATGGTAATCAATTTATTGAGAAATGTAAAAATTACCTTTACGATCCCGGTATTAGCATATTTAAAGAAGCCGTTGTGTCTAATGACAATTTTACAGTAACATCAATGCACGATTTAACAGAAGGAGGTCTATTTAATGGTCTTGCCGAAATAGCAATCGCATCTGATTTAGGCTTATTAATCAAAAAAGAACAAATAAATATTTTACCAGAACCATTGGAATTAAGCAAAATTTTTAGCATTGACCCATATAGCACAATATCTTCAGGTTCTCTTTTGATTTCAATTAATCCTGAATTCGCTAAAGATTTAATTAATTTATTAGCTAAGAATGGGGTTGCATCAGAAACAATCGGAAGATTTACAAAAGATAAAAATGAATATCTCATACTAGATAAGAACAATAGAGAACAGGCTATGATTTACACTGAAGTAGACGAAATCACTAAAATAGTTTAATTTCATATGTCTCCGTTCCACTGAATGTAATTATTTAATTACCAAGATTTTTATTTCTAAATTTTCATTACATATACGGGTATTTTATAATTTTATATTAAGGGTTATAAGGAATTTATTTATCTATCTTAATAATTTAAAGTTTGATTTATTGTGGTTAATAACGAATTACGAGCTATTTTAAAATCCATTGGAGAGCATTCCAAGGGAAGAGATTTAACCATTAAATTGAATTCTCACGTTTTTTTTGATATACTAGAAGCTAATAATGATGTTTTTACCAAATTTAAAGAAAAAATTAACAAAGATTGGAAGGAATTCAAACAAAAAAATCAGAATCGCGTAATTAAAAAAACCTATAGTTCTTTCTTCTTTCAATATTTCGACAAACTTCTTAAATTTTATTTGCAAAACTTCTGCGGGTATGATACTAATTCTTTAAAATTAATAGAAAAAGAGAAGATATCTGATGATAATTTATTTTTAGAGTACAGTTATAATCTATCTCCTGAAGAAAAGGAAGTTTTTACTGAATTTGCTGAGGATTTTAAAGATAATGTTGATGGCATAACCTCTCCATCCGCCTCCCCATCAGGCTATCTCTATATGGTAATTAGCATACTTGGAGTAATTCTGAGAAAACTATTAAATGAAAAGTTTTACATCGTTTTAGACGGTGTTGTATTAAAGAATGGTGATAGTAAAAACGCTCTGAATTTCTTAATCGTTGTCAAAAATAGCAAAGATGCATTATTTGATAATTACTATTACATGTATTTATATTATTTTTTAAAATATTTTAAAGAGGTTCCTGAACAATATTTTGATAAATTATTAGCTGGGAGGGAAAAGGTATATCAGATAGCTCTAGACGAATATTCTAATGCTAAAGAGAATCTCGTTGATCTAATGTATTATTTTTATAAGAAATGTAACCTGTTAGGAAATTTTTCTCCGCTGTTAGATTTCTTAAACTTCGTATGCTCAAGAGTAGAAGATTCTGTATTTCCAAAACTAGATATTATTAGAAAAGAATTCTTGCGGAATTTCGAGTACACAGATGAAAAAAAGAACGCTCTTCTGCGAATATTTGATTTTATAGACAAAAAATCTACGTTGTATTCCACTTTTCAAGCAAACAACTTACCCTCACAAAACTCTCAATTTAATCTATTTCTCCTTTATACAAAATATTATTTTGTAAGTGGAAGTTTAGAGGCTCTAGAAGTAAGCGATCTCTTATTTTTGCCCGATGAATTCAAAACAAAATTAAATGATTTTAATGCTAAAGCCGAAACTGTAATTAATGCTAACACTATTAACGAAGTCCAAGAATTATTAGATATACTCTCGATTTTGACAAATATAGAGAACCCAGATCTCTTTTTTAAGAAAATTTTTAATAAAGAAATCTCCCAACTTAATTACGATTTCTTTAAAGCGTTTTTGCTTAGTTTGAATTCGAGTATATCGCGTTTGATTGAGATTGAAAATAAAACATTAGAAGAAAATCTGAGTAACGAGCCATTAAATTTTAAAATCGTAGTGGATCATGTTTGTCGAATGCTTTACACATTAATAGACAAAATCTTTCTCAGAAGACTTCCAAGTCAGGCGTCCAAAAACTTTATCGACCCAAGAAGTAGATATGTGGGAAAAAATATCGCGTTGAGGGTATTAGAGTTATTTATATTTAGCGATTTGAACGTTTCAGATGATGTTTGGCCTGATTACATTATATCCATGAATAAAGACGCTTTACTTAAGGATTTAGAAAATTTCGAAGTTGAAATTCCTGAAAAACATTTCTATCGATACGAAGATATTGCCCGATTTGTTGTTACCTTTAATTTTCAGTCGTCAAAAGAACAGATACTATTCGAGGAGTGGTTAATCACAGGACTTATAACTCCAATTATCAATTTTATATCGAAAATTCGCGATTTAATAAAAAATGATGAAAATAAAACGGAGATATCTAAGATTTTAAGAAATTATTTTGTTGGTGACACTAAACACCAAGAAAATTTAGAAGATATCGATTATGTTTGCCAGCAACTCGCAGATTTTTGGGAAGATGCTGATTAACTCTATTAACTTTTAAGAAATATTAAAAATTTTAGTAAATCTATCAAAATTTTGTTGTATACTAAAAATCGGTATCTGATCTTCTCTTTCCTCGCTGATTTTATTTAGAGTGATTAAACCTGATATCAATTTAACATTTTTGTTTAATTGGACATCGATCTCCTGTAATTCTTTTACGCATAAAATAGTAGGGTACGATACATCTCTAAAACTCTCAATAATTATGAGATCAACTTTATATGGGCTTTTATTGAGCCAGTTTATTAAATCATCTACGCTGATTTTTTTATTGAGATAAATAGCGTTTTGATTAAACTTATTTTTTATAACGGAAAAAACCGCACCAGCTTCAGAAAATTTAAAAGAATCTTTTCCTTCTTCGTCTGTTTTATGTTCATGAATGTATTTTATGACGCTAACTTCAAGGTTAAATTCAGTTTTAAATTTCTTGATAAGATATTCAATTATATGAGTCTTTCCACTTCCCGAATATCCAATCACGCTAATTATATTCATTTTTAATCACAGATTCTAAGAATTTGAAAAATACTAGATTTTTTACGATATTATTACTAGAGATTTAATATAATCATTAATATCTAAAATGTGTTAATAGATTAAAGATTAGCTTTTGAACTCAAGAGATGTTTTAGGGAATTATGCCAAAAAAGAACGAAATCATAGTATTTGATGCGAATTTTTTTATTTGTATGAACTCGATTAGAGCTAAAAATGTGCTTGGAAACCTTGATACCGTCGCAACGGATTTAGGTTTTGAGTATCACATGAGTGCCGTTGTTTTTGACGAAATTAAAGCTCCCCATACGTTCCGTCAAAAATTCCAAAAAATCATACATGTTTCAGAAATAACCATTTCTGAAATCGAAACTATTAAGAATGAATTAAGTAAGCAAGGTATTCGGTTTCCGGCTCAAGATCCCGATTTATCTTTATTATCGCTCTCTCAAAAATTACTTACTAACGATAAAGGTCTCAAAATAAGCTTAGTATCAGATGACTTCAAACTCGTGAAGAATGCTAATTTATTTTTTCACGGAAAGATCAATACTTTATCGCTCTCCAGCTTTTTACTAAAAATTCACAGGACGATTTCCAATAAGCAGTTACGGAATTATTTTAAAACTATTTGGAAAAAAAGTTTAAACTACACTTTATCGTACATGATAGAGCGTTCGAAAATTTATCCTGCCGAAGAAAAAATAACATGGTTAATAGAAAAGGCAATAAGTGTAACTCAAGACTCTATAATAACTCAGGACGCACATTATGTTGACAGTCAAAAAGGTCCCGTAAAATTTGAAATAGGAGCAAGCAAATACGAAGAGGAAATTGCTATTTGCGAAAAATATATTGAAAACCATAAGCTAGCAAATAGTGAGGAAGAGTTAATAGCGTCGATATTAAATTTCCTTGAAAACTTAAAAATTTCTCGCGAATACATAAAGCAAGCTCGTAAGGCAATTGAAAAGCACGATTCTAAGAACGCAGTAAAATTTTTAAAGAAGGGAAATGGTTTTTTGATTTCACTATTGCAGATTGCTTCAGGTCAACTAACTAATTTAAAAGATTACGATATCGTGGAAAAGTTAATCTGTAGCGAGATTTCAAAGATGGAATTCCTAAGAGCCTTTATATTAATTTCTTTAGGGAGGGTAAATAATGCTATAGACTCTTTAGAGAGAGCTGCTTTATTTTCTACAATAATTCATAATCACCAAACATGTTTAACTTTAAACTATGTAAAAGCGTTAATCCTGTTATTTCATGGGCTATACAACAACGCGATTATGGCCTATAATTTTACAGAAGAGCTTGCTGACATATATAACGACGAAAGACTTAAACTTAAATGCGCGATTGGAAAATCTATTGCTATCTATATTAAAGGAGATGATAGCGAGACTGCTATGGCGATTATGGATGAAATTGCCAACATGGACATGGAAAAGAATTTCCTAGATGCTATTATCGTTTTTAGTGAACTGGGCGATTATTTCTTAGCTTTAGGGCACTCACAACTGGCTGCAAATCTTTACAACGAGGCGTTAGAAATAAGTATTGATTATAAATTGAAAATTAGAAGCGATATATTAATCGAAAAATTAAAGCGAGCGTATATTGCTACTGTTCTCAATGGGTATTCAACTGAAGATATTATGGTTGATAAATTAGATGTTCTACTTAATAAGGCTTATTCGGTCAAAGATGTAGAGAAATATAATGAGCAAATTAAGAAAATCTCTAGTTTTAACATTCTGTTCTACACGCCATTTCCTTACATTTCTGGGAAAAAAAAGATTATCCCTTATATCAAACTTCCCAAAGAGCTCCAAGAAGATTACTTAGAAGTAGTTCATTTTGAGAAGGTAAAATACGCTAAAGCCTCTAAATATCTTTTCATCGTCTCTCATTATGAATTGGGTTTGTTAGGCATTATTGTAAAAACTGATGAAAATGTTATTGGTATCGCTGAGAATTACACGTTGAAATTAAAACCAACTTCAAAAGTTAAAATATACAACCCAACCGCAGAATTGAGAGATACTTATTTAATTAGAGCGATTATCGAGGTTGTAACTAAAAATGAATGCGAAATTATATATTCGTTGCCATCCTTCTTTAAGGCACTAAATATATAACTTAAAATTTTCTTGAATCTTTACTTCGTTGACTAACTTGATGACTATGAACAGCGCAACTTATACAATAATATTTTTTAGTACTTGGGGATTGAATAATCGTCCCAGTTTTCTTTAGTTCAGCGTACATTCTGCCATCAACCAAAGAAGTCCGCCTTGTTACTGCTTTAGCCTTACTTCGGGGAACCCTACGGCCACATTTACTGCATTGAACAGTCTTATAACTTCCCTTACTTGAGCCGGTTTTACCGCCACTTCTTCTCTTCTTAGGAATACAAAATCAGCTTTTTTCTATAAGTAATTATGTTCTATTTCTAAGATTTTGAATAAGGCAAACCTTAAAAATTTTTTCTTCCCTTAGGAGCTTAGCAAGTATTAGTTCTATTAAGGTTTTCTTTCAAAAAAAGTAGTTACTTTTTATCGGGCGCTTCAATTTTACTTATTTCTTTAAAAGAAAATATTAATCTTTGTGCTATTGTCAAAATTAGTAGCCCTGTAAAGATTATAGTGAATATCGGGAAAAAGAGTTCGAAAGGAGTTCCATAAAATAGGTTTGTCAAGAAATAGATCCAAAATTCAGCGATAAAAGCGAACCATAAAATGATTAACCTTTCAGCTCTTTCCATAAAACCTACGCCTTTCATCTCAATTCCTTCATTTTCAGCTCTGGAACGAATATAAGAAATCATGATAAATAAGAATAGTATCGTATATCCAACTATGTAATTAAAATATCCGCCTATTATTAACCCTAAGACTATAACGGCATCCGAAAGGCGATCTAAGTTTGAATCTAAAAAAGCTCCTGAAATGGAAATTTTATTAGTCATCCGGGCTATTTCTCCATCGAACACATCAAAAGCACCCGCCCAGAACATCAAAAATGGGACGATCCAAGCTATTGGAAAGGGAAAATGTAACCCTCCTAATGAGAGTAAAATAGCAACAGCTATTGAACAGAAAAAGCCACAAAATGAGAGTATATTTGGTGTAAATCCCCATTTAACTAACGCTTTAGCCGGGAGCTCGACAAATATTTCTAAAATTCTTCTCTGATTGCTCCTTTTAGTTGTAGCTTGCTCGATTTTGCTCAATATTTAATCCTAATTATGTTTTGACAATAATACAATTTAAAAGTACTCTAAAATAAAAAATTTATCATATCAATAATTGGAGATTTATTTTAATTAATCGGATCGTCGATGAAGCCAAATAAGCTCGAGAACCCAGACTTATGTTTTCCAAATTTAACTTCTTTAATTCTTTATTGTTTAAGAGATCACCACTTTGATCACCTATAATAAATAGCAAATTATTTGAATTCAGTTTCTCAAAAACATCTTTAAAGTCTTTGCCATTCTCGTTTAACACGTAAATCTTATATTTTTTTTCAACGAAATTCTTAATAGCGTCAAAAATATCTAATTTTGAGTATTTTATTGAGTCCAATGGCGTTTCAGGAAGCTTTTCTCCTTTTTTCGTTTTTTTAATAAATTCTACAAAGAAATCCGTTAAAAGAATTTCGTTTTTTGGGAAAGACTCATCATTGAACAGATCAGCGTCAAAGACAAATGTTCCATACTTATCTAGAAAAACCCATATTTGAATATTTTCTTCAAGTTCCGTACCAATTGTAAGCGCTGATAAAATACATCTTGAGATTACATCAAGTCTTCCAGATGATCCTGGGATGTCTTTAATAGTATATCTGCTAATATCTACTGTTCTCGAATTTATAAAAAAGATTAAGTTCACGAATTTAAAATAAAACCATCTAATTTAAATGAGTATTAATAAGTTATGAAGTGAAAATTAAAAAAAAAGGTTGGTTTTATTTCTTTTTTTTTTCTTTTTAGAACTAATCCAGACTAGCTTAATTTCCTTTTCTTCAAACGAGTAATCAAATAAAAAGTTCCAGTTAGTACAGTTATAGATAGAACAATACCGATAATCCCTGCAACATAATCGTTAGTAATCCAACTTAAGAAAGGAATCCACGGAGAAAATAGATTTTCAAGCCATTCTTCTCCATTATAATCTATTAACACTCTTTCTAGCCCATCAGGATTGTCAGAAAGAAATCCTATTGTAAACCCTACTGCTATAACAAACATGAGAGCGGCAACTATGGTTAGAATTGTGATGAGAGCCCATTTATACTTTTTTATTGCACCCATTTTTATTTCACCTTCAGTATTGATTCAGTTGTAATAAAATCGGGTTTCGTTTTATAAATATAAAACACGATAAGAGCAGAGATTATTGCTTCACCAATTCCTATTAGGATATGCCAAAAAACCATAGCCGGAACGACAATTTCAATTGGAATCGTCCCACTAATACCTATTTCAATACCACATATGAAAGAGGCTAGAACAATAGCGATATAAGATCCTATAGCAGTTGCAATCGTGACTTTTAATTCTTTCTTCAGCGATGTATTATTCAGAAGTCTTACGAATAACATAACTAAATAGAAACCTACAATACCACCAATTATTCCCATATTGAAAGCATTTGCTCCTAACGCAGTAATGCCCCCATCTCCAAAAAGACTTTGAATAACTAAAATTAAAAATAATACTATAACAGACGCCCAAGGACCAAGGATAATCGCTACTAGCGTACCTCCAACCAAATGACCTGAAGTCCCTCCTGGAACGGGATAATTAACAAATTGAAACGCAAAGATAATTGCAGCCAATACTCCTATGTAGGGGATCATCTTTTCAGAATCTTCTTTTTCAAACATTTTACCCATCCTAAAATACCCTAAAACCATAATCGCAATTGTAACAATCCAGAGCACGATAGTTGTTATAGGGTCTAATAATCCGTCAGGTATATGCATTTTTTATTTACCAATATTTTATTATCGATTAATTTTTTTGTCATGAATAATATTTTATCATAATTTAGTATTATTTAAAAACGATATGATAATTTTATAAATTAATATGAAGTATCAACTTGGAGCTATTCGAGTTTCATATAAGGAATAGTCTAATGAGCTTCGCTAAATAATAGAAATTTAAGGAGATAAAATAAATTGGACATAGAATTACCCTTCAAACACGAAGATGAAAAAAATTTCTTAAATAAGATTCATCCATTAATTCGATTTATTCTCCCGTTTATCTTAGTCGTACCTTTTCTTATTGTAAGCGATGTTTATTTAGTAATTACGGTTATTATTTTTGTTATATTTTTCAATTTGGTGTTTCGTTTACATCTATTAAAGATTTTTTCAAAACTGAAAGGGTTAATTCCCTTCATACTTCTTATTACAATTTTTGTTCCTTTCTACATTGGAAACACCGTATTCTTTCAATTGAATCTTGGAGTTCCACTCAATATTTATGTAGAAGGATTATCTTATGCCTTAATTCTATTTTTTCGAATTGTAGGCGCGGCGTTTGTATTCCTAACATTTTTTACTTCTTTAACTTACTCGGAATTTATTGAAGCGCTAACCAAACTTCGAGCAATTCCTTCATTTTTTGTAGGTAGTATAATTATCATGCTTCATTACATTCCAATTCTCGCAAGATCTAACAGAAAAGTACTGGAAGCACAAGATTTAAGAGGAAAAAACTTTACATCGTATTGGCAAAGGCTTAAAACTCACGGATTCATAATGGGGAAGAATGTAGTACACAATATGGAAAGAAGCGAAAAATTGTACGAGAGTTTAAAAATGAGGGGTTTTTCTGGTAAAATTACTTTTTCTTCTAAGAAAATAAAATTAGCGGATATACTGATAGTAATATTGTTTGTGTTTATTGTGATTTCTTTCGTCTATTTCATCAATCTAGAACGGATATATGTGGGGGTTTTTCAATTATTAGTCTAATAGAAGTGGAGAATTTAAATTTTGAGTACAATTCAAGTTTTTCTCTTAATGATTTATCTTTAACCATACAAGAAAATTCAATCTATGCTTTAACAGGGAATAACGGGTCAGGTAAAACTACCTTTCTTAGGTTATTAGTTGGTTTACTGAAACCTAAATCTGGAACTATTAAAATTTTTGACGAAATCTTGACAAGAGATAAACAACAGTTATGGAGACTTAGACAAAAAATCGGATTTTTATTTCAAAACCCAGACGATCAATTATTTGCCCCAACGATAGGAGAGGATGTGGGATTTGGAGCAAGGAATCTAGGACTTGAAGAGCCTGAAGTGAACAAGAGAGTTGAATGGGCGCTCGAGGCAGTTAAATTATTGCAATACGCTAAAAGTTCTCCCTACGATTTATCTTGGGGGCAAAAAAAAAGAGCAGCTTTAGCAGGGTTATTAGTAATGAAGCCGAAACTGTTAATATTAGACGAACCTTTCGCAAATCTTGATTTTAAATCAATATATAACCACTTACAAATTTTTAAAACACTTAAAGAAGAACAAAAAATGACAATATTGTTTACTACTCACAATCTTTTCTTTATAGAACATTGGGCAGATAAAATGCTTGTATTAAACGATGGAAAGGCTATATTTGAAGGCATTCCTAAGGATGGATTAAATCATCCCAAAATCAAGCAATTATTGGGTTCGTATGATGACCTCTTAACTCTTATTAACCAAAAGTAATTTAATTTTCACTAAAATAGAATAAATTTTTTAACTTGTTTTTTATATTATTACTTGGGAAAACGATGACGGAACATTAGCATATTCGAGGACGCTTATGATAACCCGTGATTAAGCGTGCAAAATAATGCTTACATCCTAAGTTTATTAATCAACAACTTACTGCATCAAAAATGGGCTCTTAATCAAGCTATGGTATTACCTTGTGATGAGATTGGAGTCAGACCCAGCATGCAGACATGGTTATGCCCCAAAAAGGCATAGAAATTACCGCCTAGCACGAGAGAACTTATTTGATGTTTATGGTATGACCATAAGATGATAAATGTGTGTTAGTGTTCTCAGGCAACAATATATGCTGATTGAGGCGACCAATAAGCCGCTTGCTTCTTTCACGAAGAGATAGTACTCCTCGCTCTCGGTTAGACCGTTAAATACGCGACTTGCGTTTCCTAGGATTACTTAAACCATGTCGTTACTTTTTTTAGCAACCCAGCCGATTTCACAAAGTAAATCCGTGTTTTTAAATCCCACGAATTTTTTTTTTGACGGGAAACTGTTTATATCTCGAAATAATTAAGTATCCAACCAAGTGTCACTTTTATAAGAAATATTATGCGTGAGTAATCTTTTTTAAGGGAGAAGTTCAATTATAGCTTATAAGACAAGAATGAATAATTGAGAATTTAAAAGATGAAAACAGAATTCAAGAAAGTATGTAAAATTAATAAACTTATTACTTTAAAACTTGAGAAGAATGGATGGATAGAAATATTTATAGAAGATGAATTAATCGCAGGGATGACAAAAAATCCAGAAAATTTACCTCCAGAAGTTTATTTTGAAAAATTGTGTAGAAAAATGAAAAATTGGGTAAATACCAATTATGATTGTACTTTAATAGATGTGAGCATTGCTTTTCGTTTATTAGAAAAGTTAATTGAGGTTGGAGATAGGACTGTTAAAATTGCAATGAAAAGAGAGTATTTAAAAAAAATTAAAAGTATCGTTCATGAAACTGATATCAAGTACATTGATGAGCTAAATTATCTATTAGACGCACAATTTGTGAAGTATTTTGATAGTGGAGAATTAAATAAGGTTCTTAGCAATTTTAACCTGCCACTTTTCAAAATAATATTGAGAAAATTAATTCACTTTGAAGATTATGGCGAAAAGAGGCATTCAATATGGGCTCTGAATAAAATTGCGAATTTTACTCCCATTGTTATTGATGATTATATATCTGAGAATTTTTTAGATTCAAAATATGATATTTTATTCTGTTTGGTCAAAGAAGGAATTCTCAATAAAATTTCAATTGATAATTTATTTATATTATTTGAAAGACCTAATTCAAAAATAAAGGAATTTTTATTACTCTGTCTTAAAAATGACGATAAAAATGTTAGAAGCAATGCTGCTGAAATTTTATGCAAAGGTAACCAAATAATAATTAATTACATTAAAAATGAAGTCTTAAAAACGGGGGATCATGAAAAAATCATATTTCTTCAAAATTTACTGAAAAGTGGTTATTTTGTTTTTATAAATGATGATGATCTTAGACATTTTTTAGAAGATCTAAATCAAAATTTACTTATTGAATTAGTTAATATATCCATAGAGAATTTGATACAACTTTTAGAGAGTAAAAATTACGAATCTAGGATAATTAAAGAAAATCTTATACTTCCTTCATTAAAAAGGATAGTAAGTAATAGTGAAGATAGTATAAAGAAAGTATTTGAGGAAAATATTGTCAATTTAGTTAATAAAGAGAAATTCTTAATGAATTTTTATTTATTTAGTGGGGGTTATTTAGCTTATCTGAGAGAATCGGAGAAATTAATTTATTTTAGTGCAATTTCATCTAAAATTTTAGATAAGTTCGAAAAAGAATCAAATAAAATTGATAGATACGAAAGAGAAATTTTATTAAAAGGGTTTTCAAACTTAGGAATAGATTCAATTGGTTTACTGTTCAAATTGTTAAGCACTAAGATTATGCGGGAATGGAAAAAAAGTCTATCAGATATTCTCATCAAAATTGGAGATGAAAATAGAGAATTAATTAGAAAAGAACTTTTTAATCTCTTTTTATCCTTAGAGTATGAAGAATTGTCAGATATCCTATATTTCGGAAAATTAATAGACTATCTTGAAAAAGATGATTTAATTAAATTATCCGATAACATCCAAGCAAAGTTAATGCAAAAAATTAAACTTGCTTTAGAAGATGATTACGAGAGTACAGCTATAAATTTATTAATTAAAATGGAAGAGTATGGAATTGAGACATTGCTAGAATGGTTAAAATATGCTAATACCGAATATTTTGATAGTTTTATTCTAGAATTCTTAAAATCTTTGAAAAAAAATGTTCTTATCCCTCTTCTCCAAGAAGCATTAATAGATATTATCAGAAGTAAGGATTTTAAAGGATTACTTAATCTCATCCATCATGATCTGATAAAAATTTTATCTAAAGAAGAAATTTTAAGTATTTTTTGGACAGAGGATAAATTAATCACATCACTAGTTGACCTATTAGAAAAAAAATCTATAAACTCTTTTACTTTTTCATACCCTTTAAGAATAATATGTGAGGTTATAGGTCCCGAGGCAGAAAACCTTCTATTACGCGTCTTCATTCATGAAGTAATTAATGATGAATGTGAATATTCTGATGAACGTGATTTCGGTCCGAGAATTTTTAATCTAATGAAAAAAGAAATATTTGAATTTGAAAGAGGAAAAGACACGATAATTATCGGAAATAAAAAAATGTCCTCGGCTATACAAGGATCTGTCTTACTTTCTACAATAAATGTAATGAATGATACGGAAAAAGAAAAAATCATTCAAAACAGAGAAATACTCCGACAAATATTTATATTGTATAATAATTCCGGCTTTCCCAATAAGACTCCTTTTGACTTTTTCAATAACGCTCAACTTAGGCAGATACCTTTAAGGTGTTTAGCTTTTTCCTTTTTTATGGAGGAAGATATATTAGGTATCTCGAGTCTTTTATCTATATGGGGTTTCTCGTTTAATAAACTAATAGATACTCTAGAATTGGAGGATTGGAGAGAAATAATTGAAAAACCGAATTTTAATTTTATTGAACTGATAACGAAAGCAATGTTGCTTGAGTTAGATAAAAGTTATTCTCCTAATAATTTTACAAACAAATGGCTTGTTGAATATATGGGACAAGTCCGAGGAAAACTGAAGGAACAAATAAAGGTTAAAATAATAGACAGTTTTCAACAGAAAAATGTTCATGCTATTTTAGGTATTTTTAGTATGGATTATCATTATTATATTTCGGAAGAAGAAATTATTATTTTGATTGAAGGTTCAATTGAAGCCTGTATAAAAGCTCAAAAGATTAAAAAAAATGACACATTGGATTTTTATATTCAGAGAATACATGATATACCAAAAATCGGCGAAATTGAACTCCAAAAGTTATCTGAACGAGAAAAAGTTATTTTTCAAGAATTAAAAAATAGTCTACTTGTAAGCATTAACGACATAAAAATTGAGAATGGAAAAATTATTGGTTTGGAATTAAAAAGTAGGGCTTTAAATGAATTACCAAAATACATTATGCAACTTACTTACTTAGAGGAATTGAATTTAAGTCAAAATCGACTGAATTCTTTACCAATGTCTCTTGGTAACATTCACTCACTTCGAGCAATCGACTTATCACGAAACTTTTTAGTAAATTTACCAGAATCAATTGGGAATCTTAATTCACTCAATTCTCTAGATTTAGGACATAATAAAATAACAGCACTTCCAGAATCTATAGGGAATATAACTTCACTTGAAGAATTGAGTTTGAAAGGAAATAAAATTACAAACATATTGGAACTCATAAATAACCTTCCTAGATCACTCCGGATACTTGATTTATCAGATAATAATTTAACAAGCTTACCAGAAACTATAAATAGACTTCAGTCTCTCCTATCATTAGATTTATCAAGCAACAATTTAGCATCCATACCAGAATCAATTGGCGATCTCACTTTACTTCATTCTCTAGATTTATCTTATAACAAGATAAATATACTCCCACCGTCTATTGGAGATTTAACATCACTCAAAAAGATTAATATGGGGTGGAATAGAATCAAAAATCTTCCTAATACTATTGGAAATCTCTTTAATCTAAAAAGATTACAAATAAATAACAATCAAATCTCCTCCCTTCCAGAATCCATTGGAAACCTTATATCCTTAGAGGAAATACTTTTAAGTAATAATAAGTTATCTTTTCTCCCAAAGTCCATAGGAAATCTTCCCCTATTAAAATATCTAAGTTTACAGATCAATAAATTATCGAATCTCCCCAAGACAATTTGTAATATCAAATCTCTTAAAAGTTTATTTTTACGGTGCAATGGTCTAACAAAACTTCCGGAATTTTTAGGGAATCTACATTCATTGGAAAGACTAGGATTAGATACTAATCAATTGAAAACTCTTCCAGAATCCATTGGGCATCTTTCTTCACTAAAAGATTTAACTTTATTTCATAATCCATTAAAATTCCTTCCAGAATCCATTGAAAATCTAACTTCTCTTGAAATTAGTTTAGACTACACTCAATCATCGACTCTTAAAGATATAATCAAAAAATTAGAGAAAAGGGGAATAAGAGTTTTGAGTTTATAATAGGATAGTATTCTTGTTGATAATTATAAAATTAAAGATTAAACCTAAAAAAATGAAAGAATTCAAGGTTAAAGAGTACATCACGCTGAAGTTGGAAAGGGAAGTAATAAAAATTATATATTTTGAATTTTAGATATGATTTAATATTTAAGAGATTAAATAAGAAACATAGGCAGAACCTTGCTGATATTTTTTTAAAAAGAGGATAGCGATCTATAAATGACTTATCGAATCTGAACTAAATAGTTCTTCTAATTCTTTCTTAATTTCGCCTTGATCTTCTTGAAGATACCTATCCAATACAGAAGAAATCTTTTTTGAGTATTTGTTCATAATTGCTCTCACGAGCCCTATTTGAATATTTTTATCTGTTGCAATACACAAAATTCCCTTCCCGACTTTTAGCGAAAAGATCATTCCTTTAAAATATTCAGTTATTTGTAAATGTATATTCCCATACCCTAAGATATATCCTTGTTCCTCGCCAGCTGTAAATACAGCTCCTCCAATTGCTCCTATTTTTTCAACAGATATCTCTTCTTCGGTAGGAGACTTCAATATGAATTTTGATTCGCTCATTATTGTGATTCCCGTATCGTCGATGATTATAGCGTATTTTAAACCGGGCGTGCTATTAATAATATCCTTAAGTATTTTCTTTAAAATGCGTTCATCGTTAGAATAATTCATCATTAGAATAACACCTTCTTTTTGAGCGATAATCCTTCTTCTAGAGTGTGTTTTATTATTTTAAAAAGAATTTATTTAAAGTAAACTCTACTCACTTTCTTTATATAAAAATAAAAGTTAATCTATAAAAACTTAATTCACTCTAAATAGTTTTATATTGCGTAACGA
>JAHQWJ010000026.1 GCA_029856125.1 Promethearchaeia archaeon
TCGGGCGGAATCGCATCGGAAATAATGGAATAACCTACGGGTATTACGCATCCCATTCCGATTCCACTTATCATCCTTGAAATCAACAGAATTATAAAAGATGTGGAAAAACCCGTCAGCATCATGCCAAAAGTCCAAGAAAATGCACCTGCTATTATTACTTTTGTTCTATCAATTCTATCAGTATAATAACCCCAAATTAAAGCAAAACTAGCACTAGTTAGTAAAAATGACGAATCTGGAATTGCTATGAGCGCTTCAGGAATACCAAATTCAAATCGAATAACACCATAACTCGGAATTAGCATATTAGCACACGCTATAGATACAAATAGTAACAGCATGACTAAAATAATTGGATATAAATCCTTTATTTTAACCCTTGTAAGTTTAACGCGTCCTATAGAAATTACCACTTAAACATTATTATATTAATTATTAAATAGCGTTAGGGATTTAAAAAAACTTCCAGAGGTCTTAATAAACCCAATAGTATCTTTAAAAATCAAGTAGAAAAAGTATTTTCTACCTCATAGCATATTTTAATGTTGCTTCGACATGTATTTCAATCGTATCAAGTAATTTAATGCTAGTGTCATTTTTGTGAAGTATCAACGGGAGTTCGGTACATCCCAAAATTACACCATCTACTTCATAGTTGTTGATAATTTCCAATAACTTCTGTTCACTTTCGTTTTTAAATTTCCCAATAACTAATTCGTCAAAAATGATTTGATCAATTAAATCTTGTTCGATATCCACAGGAGTTATTACTTGCATATTAGAATTTTCGAAGATTCGTTGGTAAAAAGAAGATTGCATTGTAAATTTAATACCAATTAATAAAAGTTTCTTTAGTCCCATTTCAAGTGCTTTTTCTGCCGTAGCTTCGACTATGCTTAGTATTGGTAAATTCGTTTTTTGAATTAAATCATCGTAAACTGCGTGAGGGGAATTTGCTGCCATGATTATGAAATCAGCACCTCCTTTTTGTAATGAATTAATACCACTCATCAAATAATCTACATATTTTGGTTTATCATTACCTAATTCATAATCAATGACTTTTTGAAAATTTAAACTATATATTAGAATTTCGGGGTAGTTGTAATCATTATATTTATCATAATATTTTTGGAGGAGTAAATCGTAATATTTTATTGTTGACTCGTATGACATACCACCTAAAATACCAATTTTTTTCATTTCTCTTCTTGGCATATTTATTCCAAATACAATAATTATTAATAATTTTCAGATCGCATTTATAATAGATGAATAGATCGTGAAATCCCGATTTCACGAATGTTAATTTTATTCTACATTATATTAGCCTTAAATATCATTCAACCACAATTATAATAAGAAGACGTTTCTATTCAGTAACATAAGATTGATATTAAGAGTAGATATTTGATGATTGTTAAAGGGAAATTATTGTTTGGACCAATTTTAGTTTTAATTGGAGGACTTATTTTTATTTTCTCAAGCTTTTTAGTTTCTGAAGCATTAATCGAAATCGGACATATTTTATCAGACGCTGGATTGTTCTGGTATGAAGTTGGGCTTTTTCCCGAATTAATGATAATAGCATTTGTATGTACAATAGTCTGGGCCGCATTGGCAATCATTGGAGGAATTTTCGCTATTTTCGGTAGGAAATTTGGAAGTATTCTAGCATTAAATGCAGGAATCCTTGGTCTTGTTGGAGCGCTTATACCCTTGGGTACTGATATAGCTGTTACTCAAATCCCAATCACGCTTACTGGTTCATTTTTTTTACTAGATCCGATTTTAACGATCTTTGGAGCTATACTCGGATTAACTTTAAAAAATTAAGTTTCTTCTTTTTAAATCCTTTTTTTAAACTGAAATTGATTAAGAGAAACGCCCATATTAAATAAAAAGTGGAGCTGGGGGGAATTGAACCCCCGGCCTTTCGCATGCCAAGCGAACGATCTTCCACTAATCCACAGCCCCATTTGAAAATAAAAAAATACTATCTCATCATTTTCAGACAAATAGTTGATCGTTAGCTGTAAGATTTATATAATAAGGGATTTGTAAAAAAAATTATGGTTTTTGAATAATTAAACTAAGAAATAAATAACTAATTTAATATCTAAAGACTATGAAAAATTTTTGGACCAAAGCTAATTTTATCTTAATTAGTATCTTGTTAATCAGTTCCGTAGCTAGCCCTATATTGGGAACTGGAATAATTGTTGATGACAATCACTCTTATCTTAATAATTTAGAATTGAACACTAATGAATTATCCATTTTCAACTCCAACCGCCCAACCACTCTCATAATTGATTCAAATTCTCCTAATAACAATCAAGAAGTTATCTTTGGAGATCTATTAATTAAAGATTTAGCAACGCACAAGCAGAATGGTGCTACCGAAATAAAAACTATAATGCTTTTTGAGGAAACAATTTCAAAATCGGAAAGAATCGAATTCATTGATAATTTGCTTGAAGAATATGTAATTTTGGATAATTACGACATCATTCCGGCCGTTTATCTAAAATGTAATCCAAGTGAATTAACTTCCAAAATAGAAACATTGGAATCTTTTAACACCTTAAAAAAAGTTTATAAATCCCGGGATTATCTGCTTCCTTATTTTCAAGATGAAATTCCTAGTTCAAGTGCTTTGAACTCAAATTTATATCCCAATTGGTGGTTACCTGCAATAGGTGCTGAAGACTTAGCTTTTGACGGCACTGGTGTGAGAGTTGCAGTCATAGATACTGGGATCTATGAACATCCAGACTTAAACTTAACTGCGAATAGAAATTTCGTTTCAGAAGAGAGTATCATAGATTATGACGATTATGGCGATTTAGTCGGCCATGGAACTCATGTCGCTGGAATTATTGGTGGCAACGGCAGCGGTTCAGGGGGATTGTACAAAGGAGTTGCTCCTGGAATCTCTTTAATAAATGCTAAAGCGGGAGATAATTCGGGATTAGAGGAAGGAGATATCATTAGTGCTATTGAATGGAGTGTTAACACTGCTAACGCAGATATAATCTCGATGAGTTTTGGGGATAGTTACCCTATTGCAAGTGATCCACTGATACTCGCGCTTGCGTCAGCTACCGAAAATGGGGTTATAACTGTAGCTTCAGCAGGTAATTCTGGACCAGAATATTTTTCGGGAGGCTCTCCAGCGTCAGGTATTGATGTCATCTCAGTAGGGGCTACAGATAGTAATAACAATTTAGCCTCTTTTAGTAGTTGGGGGCCATCTTTATCTTATCTAAGTTATGTTGATGTTGTTGCCCCAGGAGTAAATATTATAGCGCCAGAGGCTCCAGAATCGTCGATTTCTGATAGAATTCGATTTCTTGGAGGAAATTTTGATTTTTCAGGTGACGCGGATTATATTCCTCTAAGTGGAACGAGTATGTCATGTCCTATTGTCGCTGGTGCGTTAGCTATTATGAAACAAGCGTATCCTTCGATCTCGCCTGAAACAGCAAGGATTGCGCTATTAGAGGGCGCTCAGGATTTGTCTAATCCTGATGATTCTGAATTTATGAAATCTGGGTTCGGTCTTATTAATATTACCGCATCTCTTGAATATTTAGATTATTTAAATACAACCTACTCAAACATTAATAATGTTGCCAAACTTTCACCAGACGAGTTACCTATAGAACCTTTCGATTTAATAAATTTCCCTGGAGATGTACAAGAATTTAATTTAACGGTTATATCTGGCACTAATAATACTTTAAATGTTAACCATACGAGCTATGTCGATGGGATTTCTTTATCTTTAGATAAATCTCAGATAATTTTTAACAACGCAGGGGTTCAGTTCGTTGCGCTTAGAGTAGAAATAAATGCAAATGCTACATCTGGCTTGCAAACTTTCGAATTAAACATTACATCTGGTATAAGAACATATGACACAATTACGATATCAATAGACGTACGTTTTCCTGAGCATAAAATTTTAATGGAGTCTTATCATGGATTGAACGATTGGTTTCCTGAACTTTCGTTTTACCAGATGGATTCATACGCTTGGATGAGTGATCTCTCGCACCTAAACATCTCAATTGATTATTTAGCAGAATGTTGGACCCCTAATTATAATAGCGATTGGAAAAACTCCATTTTGACTGAAGAACGATTAGCTCAGTACGATTTGGTTGTATTACAAAATCCTATCTTACCCTATAATCCATTGGAATTTAATAATTTGAAAAATTATTTCGAAAATGGAGGAAATTTGCTATTTTTAGGAACACGGTATCAAGACTTGTGTGTTGAAAACATTAATGAATTATTCTCGTATATCGATCTAGGTATCACTATTAACGAGGAGAATGTAGCTAATGAAGATTGGATTGGAATTGGAACTACGGTTTCTACTCAATCTATAACAAGTTTTAATAATTCTTTGATTTTTCAAGGTGTAAGTAAATTTTCATGGGAATATGGAAGTACTTTAAGTCTTACGGGGAATGCAGAAGTTCTTGCTTCAACAGGGGATAAAACCATTGCTGCCGCATACGATCATAATCCGTCTGGAGGAGGTCGCTTTGTAGCGTTTGGAGATCTTCATTGGACTACAGATCTTTACGATTCATCGGCGTATAAACAAGATCATTCAATCTTAACGCGAAATCTGATGGAATATTTCTTCGAGAACGAAAATGTTTCTATAGAAATTATTGTAGATTCTGAAAACACTCCTTCTTCTCAAATAAACCTCTCGCTCTATGTAAAAAACCAAAAATTAGACGCTCTTGTTAGTTCCACAGTACTGAATTCTTACCTTAATGTTTCCTTACAAAATGACAGTTATTTTAAATCGATTAACATGATTTCAACTTCAGATGGCATCGCTATCAATCATTCTATTACATTACCTTCGCCAAACGCAAATCCTTATTCTATTGATGTAAATATAACAATTGGCTCGCAAACTTATAAGAAATCGTCTAAAATCTTATATTACGATACTAATATGGTACCCCAGATATCTAACATAATAACAACTACAGACATTGAAAGAAATGGTATTGATTCGCTAAATATCGATGCTACTCTCGATAATGATACTTACGATGCAACTGCTTACTTATCGTTTTACCCCTTAACTTATTACACGGAAAAAGGAACCATTAATAAAACTTTCCCTCTATCAAATCCTATGCCTAATCCTCTTGAATATTCTCATGAATACACCCCAACCTCTACGGATGTACCTGGTTTTGCTATTTTTTATATTGTACCGTTCAACCCGGCTTCTAATTACTACAATCCACATTCTCCTAGGCTTGTATCTTTAATCAACAACAACCCTCCTGAATTCGTAGAAGAAAGTTCCACATTCCAAATAGATAATTTGCAATCAATTACTTTTGATGAAACTCATACCGAGGATAGTTTAATTGGGTTTACAATATCACAAGGATCCCGTCTTGACTTTCGAATTAATTTAACGGATTCTGTTCCTTATGAAGACCAAAATAGTTCTGAGATGAATGTTTCAGTGAATCTTTTTATCGCATCTATCTCAGAAGATGATACAATAGTCCCTATTAGGCCTAGAACTTACATCTTTTCTGAGATGACTTACGAATCGAGTTCTGATACTCACGTTGGAAGTTTTGTAATTCCTTATACGATGGAATTTAACACTATAACTGGGCCTAAGGAATTTTCTACGGCTTCACAATACGATAGTGCCTCTCGAGACGGTTATCTCGCATTTTTATTAGTTACAGCTTTCGATGGCGAAGGAGAATCTAAAGATTTCTTAATAGTTGTGTTAATACAACCATCGCTCCCACAAGACATCTTCTTCGTTCTAATCATTATAGGTGTGGTTATTGTGATTGCTCTAATACTGGGTGTTTCAATGTATCTTAAAAAGAAAAGAAAATCTTATCTATCAACTTCTTCTGAGGGTTATTATCAGTATCATTATGACAGTGGTTCATCACCAGAATCTTATGATAATGTTCAGAGAATAGATTCCTATTGTCCTTATTGTGGTTATCCCTTAACTACTCAACAGAATTTTTGTCCTAGTTGTGGTAAATCTTTAACATTTCACGACTAATTTGGTTTTTTTTTATATTATTTTAAAAAACATTCATTAATAGTAAGAGAAATACAACACTATGGATTACTTCCTTGGTTTAGATTGTTCGACGCAGAGTTTCTCAGGTATTCTCATCGATTTCCAAGAAAGAGAGACAGTATTTTCACATAGCATTAATTTTGATGTAAGTTTACCTCAATACGGTACTCACCATGGAGTTTATATCTCTAATGAAGGTAAGGTTGTTCACTCTAACCCTTTAATGTGGGTAGAAGCATTGGAATTATTACTTGCTAATTTTTTGCAGGAAGACTTACCGTTAAATGAGATAAAACTAATAACTGGATCGGGTCAGCAACATGGAACCGTTTATCTAAATAAATCTTTTGAACCAACCTTGAAGAATTTAAATAAAGAAAAAACTTTAATAAGTCAAATCAAGGGAACACTTTCAAGAGAGACCAGCCCCGTCTGGATGGATTCTAGCACCACTAAAGAGTGTGAAGAAATCCGGGATCGGCTCGGCGGATTAAAGTCTACAATACAAATTACAGGATCAAACACATTCGAAAGGTTTTCTGGCCCTCAAATTAGGAAGTTTTATAAAGATAATTACGATGGATACGCCCAAACTTCAGTAATTCATCTCGTAAGCTCTTTTCTTTCATCAATTTTACTAGGAAAAAACTCTCCAATTGACCATTCAGATGGAGCGGGGATGAATTTGATGAATATCAAAAGAAAAGAATGGGATAATGGAGCTTTAGACTCCACCGCTCCAGATTTAAAGAAAAAATTACCTCCATTAACAAGCCCCCTTAGTATTATTGGCAAAATTGCCCCATTTTTTGTAGATCGTTATGGATTTTCTTCAGAAACACTCCTTATTCCATGGTCAGGGGATAATCCTAGTAGCTTAATTGGGGCAGGCCTTACAGGAAAAGGAAAAGCAGCGATAAGTCTAGGTACTAGCGATACTTACTTTACTTATTTAAAGGACCTATTCGTTGACTTAAGCGGTGAGGGTCATGTTTTTGGGGCTCCTACTGGGGATTATATGGGATTAATTTGCTATAAAAATGGTTCTCTTGCAAGAGAAAAAATTAAAGACAGTTTTAATCTTAATTGGACTAACTTTTCAAACATTTTAGCTAAAACTCCGCCCGGAAATTACGGTAAAATTATGCTTCCTTATTTTTTCCCTGAAATCGTACCTCTTGTTTTAAAGCCTAAAGTTCATAGGTTCGGTTTTGATGATACTGACTTGGAAGGAAATGTTAGAGCAGTTATTGAAGCACAATTTCTTTCGATGAAAATACATTCTGAATGGATTCAAGAACCCCCAGAAGAAATATACGCCACTGGGGGTGCATCAACAAATTTCGAAATGTTAAAAATAGCAGCCAATATATTTAACACTAGCGTACGCCAATTTAAAGCAACTAATTCAGCAGCACTAGGTGCAGCTCTTCGTAGCGCCAAATCTTACTATAATTCGAAAAACCAAAATTTTGATTGGACTGAGTTAGTAGAAGGTTTTTTAAATATTGAAAAGAGCATCATAATTCACCCTACAAAAAAATACGCGTTATTATATAAAGACATGCTTACGATTTATCAAAAATACGAAAATTATATTTTAAGGAACGGGGAAGATCCAGAATTGTCTCGACAAGCCTTTATTAAGAAATACTTCAAAACCTAAAGAGAAAATCAGAGTTAACTAGAATATTTTAATGATTCTATAGTTTTATTTGGATTCTTTGCGTTTAAAATTGTACTTGTGCTACTTATAATATCAACTTTTAATTTTGGAGCGTTATTGAGGTTAATTCCTCCATCGATATCTATAAGAAAGTTATATTTCTTTTTATATTCTCTTAGTTGATTCACTTTTTCGATGGAATTAGGAATGAACTTTTGCCCAGAACCACCCGGGTTTACTGACATTACTAAGACTAAATCAATCGATTCTAAGAAGGGTAGAATCAATGTTATATCTGTATCAGGATTGATTGCTATACCTACTTTCTTGTTCCTCTTTTTTACTTTCTTAATTATTGCATCTATATCCCCTTCAATCTCTTTATGAAAAGTAAAGATATCGACAAATTCAATAATTTGTTCTATGAATTCAGAAGGGTTGACGACCATCATATGAGCTATGATCGGTAAATCGTACTTCTCGTGCAATATTCGGAAAACACCTAAATTAAGGTTTTGAAAAGATGTAAATTTCCCATCTGACACATCAATATGTATATAATCAAGGCCCTTCAACTCTTTAATGACATCTGGGTTAAAATCATTGGTTGCGTGGATTGAAACTGCTACTTTTCTCATA
>JAHQWJ010000027.1 GCA_029856125.1 Promethearchaeia archaeon
AAATGGTCCTCTCTTGTCAGAAGGAGGAGATTCTGTCAGGTGCATCATGCTAAAAGCCCCATAATCCTTATAAGCAAATTCTAAAAAATTAGTAAAAAACTTCATTAAAAGATCAACCACAACCCCCTCATGTTCTTTAATAATTTTGATATTTTCGTTTCGATATTGATTAAAAAATTTATTTCGAATAGCAATCCACAATTCTCTTTTACTATCAACATAATTATACAAATTATTTTGGTTCATTCCAAGAATTTTAGCTAACTGCCGAAGAGAGAAACCGTCTCTTCCTTTTTCTAAAAATAACTCTTTTCCCGATTCTATGATTTGTTCAAATTGAGCTGCTTTTTTTTCAGGGGAACGACTTCGAGTTTGTTTTTTACTTGATTTCTCACTCATAAATATCTCCATTAATTTTATCTAGAGTTGAATTTAATCATATTTATTTCAAGCTTAATCAAATTAAGTGTTAATATCTTAAATATAATCTGTATATTTGAAAAAATAGTATATTTATCTAAATAAAAAATTGCTTTTATTTAAATCAAACCTGCTGACTTTAATCCTTTAATTACCCATTCCACTAACATTTTGTATGTGATCTTACCCTCTGGATAAAATGAATCTAATTCATGTAATCTATCAATGAAACTGTTAACTACATCTTCCGTTATATGATTTTTCTCTAATAATGAAATAAAAAAATCTCTCCAAAAAATGTAGCAAAATTTGGCGTACGTAGGAAAGATCTCTGCTGAATCCTCAGTTAATAAACCATAATGAGAACAGGCAATTACAGAATAGTCGATATTTTTCACTTTATTAAAAGTAGATAATAGTTTCTCCTGAGAAAATTCAGGAGGCATAATTGGTGGGAATATAAATTTTTCCCATAAATATCCTAGAGCATCCCCTGTATATAAAATCATATTTTTTTGATCTAATATAGAAATACTACAATTTGTATGACCTGGAGTTTCATAGATTAGCAATTCCATTCCGCCTAGATCAATTATATCTCCTTCCTTTACAAGGGTAATATTATCTACTGGTTCTAAATCTGTAATTATCTCTGAGAAGCTTTCGTTGTATTTTGAATTGTTTTTTAACGATTCTATGGCAGGTTTTGCGGCAATTACTTCAATATTTGGAAATTTTTTTTGGAAAACTGTGGTTCCACCAGCATGATCCCAATGGGAATGCGTTAGTATAAGGATATCGGGTATTAGATCTAGCTTTTTAATCTTTTTTGCAAATCTTTCTGCTTCTATGGGTCCTGATGTGTCAATAAGCGCTCTCTTTTTAGTTCCCTGCAAAATGTAATACCCCATACTATACTCGGCATCACATTGAAATGAATCAAATAAATATGTATTATTATTGAACTTTCCTTCATTTAATATCCAAGGCATAATTATAACCATAAATTTTAAAATCTGTATTTTCCATTTAGAATGTTTTCATAAATCTCTTCTGTGAGAAGTGTATATTTAGTGCTTCTTGGGAGATAAACATAAATAGGGTTGTTTGTTTTTTTAATGTTGAATCCGATTTTTTTCATCTCATATTTGTGAATTTTGTAAGTACTTGTTGTGTTTAATTCAGATAAGAATCGTATGAATATAGGAATAGCATAATTAGGCAAGTTATCGTGTATTGTTTCTATAAAATCGTTAAAGTCAAATTCTTCATGTTTAACAGCCGTCAAGACTGAGGCCATACCTGCCCGTCCTTCACACAATGGGATTTCAACGCCGTAAACAGAGGTGTGGTCGATCACTTCAAAAGAAGTGATGATATCTTCAACTTCGGCAGTCGATACATTCTCTCCTTTCCAACGAAATGTATCACCAAGTCTATCAACAAATTGAGCATGCCTATATCCAATATTCCGTACAATATCACCTGCATTCATCCAAACATCACCCTTTTCAAACGCATCATAAAATATTTTTTTCTCAGATGCTTTTTTATCCGTATAGCCAGCAAAAACATATTCAGACCATGTTTGTATAATCAATAAACCTGCTTGACCTTCTTCCACTTTTTGTAAAAAACCATTTTTATCTCTATCAGGTTCCTTATTTTCAAAGTTATACTTCACAATAGCATATGGAGCAGCGTTATATCCCACAGTACAATCTAAATTAATGTAATTCACAAAAGCGCCCCACATTTCAGTCATTCCGTAGTGTTCATAGACTTCTCTTATACCAAATCGCTCTTTGAATTCTTTCCAAATTTCAGGACTAAGACCATTTCCACAAATCTTGTAAACTCTATGATTTCGATCCTCTGGAGTTGATGGTTGATTAAAAAGGTAGCGACAGATTTCTCCGATGTAATTAAAACATGTAGCATTAAATTTTTTTATGTCTTTCCAGAAATTTCGAACACTAAATCTACGAGCAATAGCTATTGCTGATCCACCTCCAATAGCGGATGACCATGCAAGATGGAGGGCGTTGCTATGAAACAATGGAAGAGATATATACATAATGTCATCAGGCGTCATATGTAATACGGCATTACTCCAGTGAATTATGGATGTTGCTGTATACATATTCCGAATGTGTGCTGCTTTTGGAAGTCCAGTTGTCCCAGAAGTAAAAATATATAAGTATGTATCTTTTCCCTTTATTTCTGTTTTAATTGATGGGTTTTCTCTACTTTTATCCTTAACCTCTTCTTGAAGATCAACAAAATCTTCAGGTATATCAATTTTACACTTATCCTTCAAAAAAAAGAGTTTTTCCTTCCCGGTTAAGCCTAATTCTGATTTTATTTCATTAAAAGGATCAATAAGTTCCTCTCCAATAATATAGATTCTTACTGGATTTAGTGTTAAGCTATGCAATAGTACCGACGATCTTTGTTTTGTATTAATCAAAGCTCCGATGGTTCCAATTTTTGACATCGCTGCAATTAAAAACAACAATTCAGGTCTGTTTTCTACGAAAATATTTATTACTTCTCCTTTAGTTACGCCAAGAGAAAGAAGATAATTAGCATATTGATTAATTATTTCGTTGAATTCTTTGTAGGTATACATGATATCTTCATAGTACATAGCAGGATTACTAGAATATCGTTCTGCATTATATTCTAAAAACTTGCCAAGCGAGACATTATCATCTGGTCCAGTCTTGCTGTTTTGTATTGTAGTATTGAAAAAATCACCTAACCTCCAGTAAACAGATAAGAGGCCAAATATAATATCTCTATATTTTAACACATACTGTGATTTTGATTTGCTTTCTTTTTCGGGTACAATTGGTCCAAGCCACTGAGAATAATACCTTTTTAAATATCGTACCATATAGGTGTTTTCTACTCTCGATAATAATTCATCCTTACCCTTCTCTGTTGCTGCATAATAACATATATTATCTTTTCTATATTCTTCAATAAATCCATTAGCTTTTAACTTATTAGCCCATTCATAAAATAACTTCTCATCCATCCTATCATTAATAGAGTTACTAATGTCATTAACAAGTTCTTTAAGTTTGTGAGGTCCAAAAACGGCTAATGTAAAAAGAAGAGCATCATCATATTTTCCTCTTTTTAACCTTATCAAGAATTTTTTTGGAAGTTTATTAGGTATGGTTATGCTCATTTTATTGTTTAAATCCTATTATTATTCATAAATTTAATTGAAATTACATCTAATATAATATGTATATTTAAGTAAATTATTAATAAATTTAAGACTTTACTAAGATTATTGATTTAGATTTATAAGGAGAATTAAAAAGAAAGGTTTATTAAATGTCAGATGAAAAAAGGTTCGAACATGTAAAAATTGAGAAAGTAGAGGAAGGTAATTATGCTATTATTTCTATAAATCGTCCCGATAGATTAAATGCACTCCAAAACCAAACACTTAAAGAAATAGCTGAAGCTTTAGAAACTGTGGAAGTGGATCAGAGTGTCCGCTGTGTGGTTATACGCGGGACAAGAGAATTCACTAAAAAGCCTGCTTTCTCTGCTGGCGCTGATCTCTCGACCCGAGGAGATTCCCGTCTTGATCCTGAAAACCTAAGACATCGCAGCCATGCTATGTATTTCAAGCACAAATACTACGATTTAATTGAAGAATTTCCAAAACCTTTAATCGCTGCTGTTGATGGTTATGCTCTTGGTGGTGGATTAGAATTAGTCTTAGTTTGTGATATAGTTATTGCATCAAAACGATCAGAATTTGGCTTTCCTGAAATTAAAAGAGGAATTTTTCCTGCTAATGGAGGAACTCAGCGCATGATTAGACATCTTGGTAAAATGAGAGTTAACAGGATGATGTACTTTGGTGAACATTTTCCTGCTGAACAGATGAATGATTGGGGATTTATCTCCTTTTTAATCGATGATGATAAGTTTGAAGAGTTTGTACATGAAAAAGCCTCTCAGATTGGTAATTCTGCGACAAATGCACTATTCGTTATTAAGAAGTGTGTTCAATACGGGACTCAAGTACCTTTGAATGTGGGACTACAATTTGAGCAATGGGGCTTTGCTTTGAATACTACATCACAAGATGTCATAGAGGGAGTTACAGCATTTCTTGAAAAAAGAACTCCAAAGTTTCAGGGAAAATAAAATATTTGACTTTTCTATTTTTTTTTTAATTTTTTAAGAGATCTTTACATCTAAGTAGCCCAACCAGATGAGAAAAATAAAATAAAAACTAGTTTTTTAAGGATTTGCAACCCAATCTATATCTAATTCTTCAAGTTTAGATCGAGTAGGAATTCCATTCTCGTCCCAACCCATCATAGCGTAATATGTATTTATCGCATTTTTAAGTTTATCCGGGTCAATAATGGTCTCAGAAAGAGCTCCTGAAGTATGAGGTTTGAAAAATCTTTTAGGCAAACAATCGTCATTTTTGGTAAATCCTTCTCTATTATTAAAAACTCTTGCCATAGTCGAAATCCTTTCTCCTGCTTTCATTAATTCCCATATTGAAGTATTCCAACCAGTTACTGCTTTTACTATTTCAGTAATATGATCATAACGCCAAAAGACAAAATAGCACATCAATAGGGCGTTAAATATATAACGCCAATTACTAAAATAAACTACTGCTCGTACCTTCTTTGGACTTAAATCATCCAACTCTAAAGGTTCTAAAATTCCTATAGGACCATGATACGCCATAACCCTCCTATGAGCAAAAGAATAATCATCTAAATTAGTCATATGCTCTGCTCCTGTAGGTGATAACGCATAACCAAGTCCCATTCCTTGTTTTAGGCGAGGTTCATGCATTGGAATCTCGGCACCCTTTACATGCATAGCGAATTTGTCTGATCCATTTTTTAACTTATCACTGGCTCGTTTAACACCTTCTGCTAATATGTCACCTAAACCCTCGCGTTTACCAATCATTTCAACCATTTGAACCATTGCTTTAGCGTTACCAAAGTTTAATTTAATACCATCAGTATCTTTATCAGTTAAAATTCCTTTTTCATAACACTCCATTGCGAAACCAATAGAAATCCCAGTTGAAATTGTGTCTATCGAATACTTGTTGCACAATTCATTCGCTTTACATACTGCTTTCACATCATCAACTCCGCAATTAGATCCTAAAGCACCTAAAGTTTCGTATTCAGGTCCTCCATATTTCGAATCAACGTTCCAAGGATCTCCGATTTCAACAACCTTTTTACAACGAATAGAACACGCATAACAACCATCCTTCTCAAGCCCTAGTGTTTCTTTGATAGTTTTAGGGTCTAATGCTATGGCATTCGTAAATCCACCGTCCCTGAAGTTTCGAAACGATAGATTACCAGATGAAGCAGCTTCTTCCATATAAGCTCCTCCTGTTCCAAATTCAAAAAATCCAGCATTTCTTTGCTGCATAGTTTCATTAAATAATTTCAATAACGCTTTCAATTTCTCTTTATCTACTGCTTCTTGTTTTTGATTACCCCTTACAGCTATAGCCTTTAAATTCTTAGATCCCATCACAGCACCCAGCCCAGTGCGTCCAGCAGCATTTCTTAAATCGTTAATGATACAAGCATATCTTACTAACCGTTCTCCTCCAGGACCAATTTGAGCCACACGAATAAATTTATCATTCAATTCTTCGTGAATTTTCTCTTGAACTTCACCAGTAACTTTACCCCAAAGATGATTTGCATCTCTTATTTCTGCCTCACCATCATGTATCCATAAATAAACAGGATTTTTCGCTTTTCCTTCTACTATAATAGCATCAAATCCAGCGTGTTTTAACTCAGCCCCCCAATGACCACCAACCTCTGCCTCACCAAATCCACCTGTTAAAGGAGATTTTGCTCCAACACTGTTTCTTCCTGTTCCGGGTATTGCAAATCCTGTTAAAGGACCGTTAGCAAAAATTAGTTTATTTTCAGGGCCTAAAGGGTCAATATCTGCTTCTAGTTCCTTTAAAAGGTAATAGGCTACAAAGCCTTCTCCACCAATATATCTTCGGCAAAAAATCTCGTCAAGGCTTTCAATTGAGATTTTTTCATTTGATAAATTAACTCTTAAAATATTTCCAGTATATCCATTCAGCATACGAAACCCATATTTTCTAATTTAATTCAATAATATATAGTTTAATTCCATCTTACTTATATAACTTTTTTCATTGAATCTCAAGAATAGCTCTTCCAACTATTTTACCCTGTTCAAGTTCCTCTAAAACTTCATTTATCTCTGAGAACTTCCCGATCCTTCCTACATGAGTTTTCACTTTACCGTCTGCAGCCAAATCAACTAATTCTCTCATTTCTTCGATGTTTCCAACTAGAGCTCCCGTGATATGAAGCCCTCTTAATATAAAACTAAATGGATCTACCGAAAATGGACCTTCACTTAAAGCAGGTAATCCTACAATTACTAATACTCCTCCACGCCCAAGTAATTTTAAACCGAGTTCAAAACCAGCTACTTTTGATGCAAATACTATACTTGCACTTACTCCCTTAATTACTCCCAATTTAAATTGTTTCCTCACTGTTTTTATGGCTTCATTTGCATCTACAGCAAGATCTACGCCCATTTTTTTTATGAATTCCAATTTTTCAGGACCGATATCCACTCCAATAACTTTATATCCAAGGGCTTTTGCTATCTGAATTCCATAATGACCAAGACCGCCTGCAGCACCAATGATGGCAATAGTTTTCCCTGCATGAATCCCGAAATTCGAAAGCTTTTTGATAGCGCTATACGCTGTTAAACCAGCACAAGCTAGTGGTACCTCATTATTTCCGATTTCATCTGGTAGTTTTACTAGAGCCTTCGCCCATACAACAAAATATTCAGCAAATACTCCTTGTAGCCCCTTCCGGCGTGTACATAGCATAGGTTTACCCGCAAGACAATGTTCACATGCACCACACCAATATTTTCCCCATCCTCCTAAACCTAGTATAACTCTGTCTCCAATCTTCACAAATTCCTCAGATCCAGGACCCAATTCTTCTACTATTCCTATGGCTTCATGCCCAATTGGAAATGGTGTCGGAACTTTCATCCAATGACTTTTCACTACATGAACATCTGAATGGCATACACCTACGGTAGAGATTTTTACCAAAACCTCCTCATGTCCTGGAGTAGGTTTTGGTACGTCCTTAATACTAACTTTTCCTATTTCTTCAACTATAGCTGCTCGCATTATATTTTTCCTTTCTTTCTTATTAGGTCTATAAAATATCGAATTTTATAACAATATTATTCAAAATGATTAATCTTTTCTTAAGTTAGTCTTTGTTTAAAGCAATAAATTTTTTTTTCTTAATTTTTCGGTATCCCTTAATTTTTCAATAGCAATGTTATCTCTAATTTCAAAAGTATCTCTATTTCCCATAGCTTCATTTACCCCACATTCCTATCATTTCTCTTGAGATTAAATACTTCATTATTTCAGTTGATCCCGCTGCAATTTGCGCTACTTTTGCATCTCTGTAATAGCGTTCTAATGGATACTCTTCAGAATAACCTAAACCACCAACAACCTGAATAGCATCTTGAGTAATTTTAACAGTAGCATCTGCAAGCTTAGCTTTAACGGCAGCAACTGATGCTCTGCAGTAATATCCTTTATCAAGCATTCTCGCTATCTGTGCCATAGCTATTCTATTTAATTCTATGTCCATAAACATTTCACTTAATTTGAACGAAATTCCTTCAAAGGAATAAATTGGTTTTTTAAATTGAATCCTCTTATGAGCATACTTATATGCAACTTCGAATGCACTTCTAGCTAAGCCAAGATATTGAGAAGCTGTAAAGGTTCTCTCACCATCAAGTCCAAACATCAATACCTCAACTCCCTCATTTTCCTTATGGAGTAAATTTTCAACAGGTACTTTACAATTATCAAATCGGAGATGAGAATTTGGCATTCCTCTACGGCCCATATGATTATAATCCTTGATAACCTGAAATCCTGGTGTCTCTGTCTCAAAGATGAAAGCTGAAATACCTCGATGTCTATTGACTTGGTCATTAGTAACCGCATATAAACAAATGTAATCCGCAACACTTCCATTAGTTATAAATCTTTTTTCTCCATTTAATACATAGTAATCTCCCTGTCTTGTAGCTCTCAAATTCATTCCTCCTATAGCATCAGAACCTCCCGTAGGTTCTGTTATCCCTATTGCCCCAATTTTTGTACCATCAGCAATACCTGTAAGATATTTCTTTTTTTGTTCAGAAGTTCCATATTCAATAATAGGACCAGCAAATAAGCAAGAGGAAGCACCAAATATAGTTGCGATGGAATAATTAAAAGCAGATAACTCTTCACCAAAAATCGTACGATAAAGTATTCCTTTCCCTAATCCCCCAGCTTCTTCAGGAATTACTATATTTAGATAAGGTTTCATTTTTCGTAGTGTTTCCACTGCTAAAGTTGTATTTCTTTCCTTATCAATTTTGTCAGAAACGGGTTGTATATTCTCTTCACACCATTTTCGCACTTCCATACGAAATTCATTTTCTTCTTCTGAATAATAATGTAATCTATCGTGCATACAAGAATATCCAAAATTTAAATCTAAATCCTCAAATTGTATGTTTCCAATCATTTAAATCAATTACATTTGATAATCGAAATAGTTAAAAATTAATTAAATAGGTCAATTAAATATCAAATTATAAGTTTGCTACGATAACTCAAGAATTATAATTCATTTATTAAAGCATAGTAAATCCTTCTGAATGGATTTATTATTGAAATCCATATTTTTTTAATTTAGTGCTTTTATGGTTTTTTCCACCAATGTGGAACTGTTACTGGCTTTAACTCACCATAATCTAATAGTAAAGTTTGTTCTTCTCCTACGGTGTAGGCAAATCCGCCTAGGAATTTAACCCATTTCTCTGGTCGAAGCCCAAACCATCCAAATCTAAGAGCCATTGTATTCATATCATGAGTAACAAAAATATTCAAACCATTTTCAGGTGAGGATTTAACTTGGTCTAGAAACATTTGAGCGGTTGATTGACAATATTCCCTGAATGGTGTCCAAATATCAGGATTATAAAAGCCTACTACCCATCGATAAAAAATGTCAAAAAAAGGAACATTTTTAAATTCACTAAAGAAAAATTCCCTACTTTTCATTCCGACAGATTGGAGAGGAAGAAGCGTCCCTTTTATTTCGCTTGTCCCACCAATACTTTTAAATCCTTCATGTATATCGTTAGCCGTTTCTTCACATCTCCATATAATACTATGGAATAGGTTGATCTGTCTGTTATTAGGTAAATTTTCGCCGAATTTCTTAGCGATAGCATGACCTTGAGGCGTTAATCTTAATTTCTGAGCTCCCTTCAATGCCTCTGGTTCGTCTCGATGCGAATGTCTTAAAACAAGGATTATTTTTGAATCGTCAGGAAACTGTTTAAGTCCTTCAATTAATTGACGCGCTTGCTCTGTCCAGTCACTTTCTTTCCATATTTTTTCCGAATCCATCTCTACTCAATTACCTACTTTCTTTGGATCAATCTTATAATTATGTTACCATTATTTTTACGTGTATCAAAGCAGGCAAAAGAAGGGCCATTCTTAGGTTTTCCGCTAAGTATTGCGGGCATACCTCTATAGATCATGGTTGCTGCTTCTTTCTCAAGATCAGATACTGTAAATACCATTTCGGCGACACCTTCGCCTCGACTATCGAGCGATTCTTGATAAATAGAAGGTCCCTCAAGGGGTTGAATGAACTCAAAAGCCACTGGACCTACTAAACCTGATTTTACTCTCGTCTTGAAATTTAATTCCATAGACTCACTGGACACATTGATTGAGTCAAGTGAGGCGCTATTAAGTTCAGTTTCGGGTTCAAATTCAATAATATCTAGTTTCTCATAGTACTCAACTACCTTATCAAGATCTCTAACTGCAATACCAAGCCCATGGAATTTCCAATCCTTTAGATATGGATAAGAACGATAGTACTCTATCCATGTTTTTTCAAGCTCGAGTACGGGAGGTCTGAACGAGATATCCACGTTACCATATTTGCGAGTGTCGATGTGATTTTCTAAAACATTATCAGCTTGGGTAATCTCCCACATGAGCGCGCAACCTTTTTCCAGTAACTTTTCAGTCTCTGTATTAACATCTGGAACATTGAAGCATATGTGGGTAATGCCTTCTAATGGAATACCTTGATTTTCCCCAATTTCAAGCAGTAGATCCCCAACTTGGCAATCCTTATCCATAAATGTGTATTTATCTTTTCTTCTTCCTCGTTTGGCTTCCTCTAGGGGTTTTCCCGGGCCTAAACCACCATTTGTTGGTGGAACATCTTTGTTTGAATAGATCTCAGCGGGTCCACCGTTCCGATAATCCATGTACATTGCTTGAGGGCCTACACTAATCCCCATTCTTTTAGATTGATAATAATCCAAAGCGTCATTCCAATTCCTAACGACGAGACAAATGTGATGCAATTTCCAATCTTTTTTTAACATAATATTCTCTCTTCTTAAAAATCTCAATTCCTTGAGATGATTATAATCGTAAATTCGATACAATATTTAAGATTTTCAGTTTACTGAGGTCAACGATCCCAGGGAAAATGACTTCTTATAATTAATAGTTCACCTGTTATTTTATCGGATGCTGATGAAGCAAGGAATAAAGCTAAATCTGCAATATTTTCAGGAACGGGCGGACGTAATAATCGAGGCAATAGTTTACCATCTTCATTTTTATCAGAAGGTATTATCCCCCATTGTATTACTCTTTCAGTCAATGTAAAACCAGGAGCAATACAGTTTACATTTATGTTATGTTCCGCCCATGAGGTTGCTAAATTTTTCGTTAACATGATGACACCTGCTTTTGCTACTGAATAATGCATCATTCCCGGAGACCCCACAACTCCCGCTGTTGAAGCAATATTGATAATCTTACCTTGTTTTTGCTCTATCATTACCTTACCCGCAGCTATGCACCCAAGAAAAACGCCTGTGAGATTGAGAGTAAGGACATGATTCCATTCTTTGAGAGAAATCTTTAGTGGTTCAGTCGGGATCCCCCGACCAGCGTTATTGATCATTATATCAAGCCGCCCAAAATTTTCCACTGTTTGTTTGACCATATTGTCTACCTGTTCTGGAATCTTAACATCAGTAGCTATAGCCAGAGATTCCCTACCAAGTGTTCTGATTTCTTCAGCAACCTTATCGAGATTCTCTTGCTTGCGGCTTGCAATTACAACATTGGCTCCTGCTTCAGCATATGTTAAAGCGATACTTTTTCCAATACCACTGGAGCCACCAGTTATTAAAGCCACTTTTCCATCTAATAATTCCATTTGTTTCACTTTTAAATTTTTTAAGCAATAATGAATGATTTTTTAGCAATAATTTATATGGGGATTAACGATCCCACGAAAAATGACTCCTTACGATAAGTAATTCACCGGTTATTTGATCGGATGCTGAAGAAGCGAGAAAGAGAGCTAAATCTGCAATATTTTTAGGACCAGGGGGACGTAATAGTCGAGGCAATAGTGTACCGTCTTCATTTTTATCAGAAGGTAATATCCCCCATTGTATTATTCGTTCAGTAGCTGTCAGACCAGGAGCGATACAATTCACATTAATGTTATTTTTCGCCCATGAAGCAGCTAAATTTTTAGTTAACATGATAACACCTGCCTTTGCTGCTGAATAATGAATCATTCCTGGATCCCCTTTAACTCCAGCTACTGAAGCAATATTGATAATCTTACCTTGTTTCTGCTCAATCATTACCTTACCAGCAGCTACACAGCCAAGAAAAACCCCTGTGAGATTGAGAGCAAGGACATGATTCCATTCTTTGACTGAGATCTCTAACGGTTGAGTCGGGATCCCACGACCAGCGTTGTTGACCATTATATCAAGCCGTCCGAAATGCTCTACTGTTTGATTGACCATATTCTCTACTTGTTCCGGAATCTTAACATCAGTGGCAATAGCAAGAGATTCCCTACCAAGTGCTTTGATTTCTTCAGCAACCTTATCGAGATTCTCCTTTTTACGGCTTGCAACTACAACATTAGCCCCTGCTTCGGCATATGTTAGAGCGATGCTTTTTCCAATACCGCTAGAACCACCGGTTATTAAGGCTACTTTATCCTTTAGTACTTCCATTTACTTCACATTTAAGTTTCTATATACAAAAAATGTTGTTATTTCCAGAAAATTATATGTACCTAAGTTTTATTATATTTAACAGCTTTGGTAGCATAATTTGTGGAAGGGAGGGTGAATAATAGATTAATTTGATTAATATTTTTTTTAGAAAAAAAAATTACTTTAAAAAATTTGGATACTCATACTCAAGGTTAGGATACCTATAAAAAATTAATTAAGTAATGATTATTATTGATTTCCATATTATCATAATAGAAATTTCTTTTAAGGAAAGAAGGTCTAATTTCGAATAAAAATTGATGTGATTATAATGATTAAAGATTTTGGAGGAAAGGTTGCTGTAATTACGGGAGCGGCAAGTGGTATTGGGCGTGGACTTGCTTATGGTTTTGCTAAACGGGGGATGAAAATTGTTCTAGCAGACATCGATAAAGAAAATCTAGAAAAGGTAGCAAAAGAACTCAAAGAAATGGGCATTGAGGTAATGACTCAAATAACAGATGTGAGTGATCCAGAACAGATGGCACAATTAGCAGATGCTTCTTACGCGCGTTTTGGAACAGTAAATATACTTTGTAATAATGCGGGGGTCGGAGGAGCTGGACGCATTAGTTTAATTACACTTGAAACTTGGAATTGGACTCTAGGTGTTAATCTCTTTGGTGTTATCCATGGTATTCAATATTTTTTAAACCGAATGTTGGCAAGTAACGAACCATGTCATATAGTTAATACTTCTTCAATGGCAGGATTACTTTCTGGCGACAATTCACCTTATCCTGTATCTAAATTTGCAATAGTTGCAATTTCTGAAGCTTTAGCTTTAGATTGCTTTGATACAAATGTGGGCGTATCTGTAGTTTGTCCGGGGCGAGTTAACACAAATATAATAAATAATACACGTATGCTTAGAGAAACACGACCAGGCACTTGGCAACCACCAGCAGAAATGATTGAAGAATCAGAAATTGGGAAGGAAAATATGAATAGAATTTTGGCGCGAGCATTGGCTCCAGAAAAATTAGCAGAAATGGTGATTAAAGCAATTGAAAACGATATTTTTTATGTTTTAACTCATCCAGAATACATACCATTAGTAAAATCTCGGTATGAGCGTATTTATGAGGATATTTTAAGATTGCATGAAGGAATTGAAGCAAAAAGTGAGAAAAAATCGAGGATTTTTAAATGTGATGCACCAATTTTTTCCATAGCTTACCCCGAAAGTTTTATAGAGTTGAAACCAAATCCAATGAATTTTCCAGTGAACGAACCAGTTTTGGTTGCCAGTAAAGAACCCGGTATTGATCTTCTGATTTTTGCTTTTAAATCTTCGACGAATGACAGACCATTAGCTGAAACAGTACAAGATATTGCTAAACGAATTGAGGAGAGGGCAAGAGAGATCAATATTACTTCCAATGAACCAGCAACTTTGAGAGATGGAACAACTGCTTATGAGAGTGTTATTGAATATAAATATCTAGGTATTTTTAAGATTAAAAGTATCCATCTTTCGGTTTTAAAAGATGATCATCAGATTGTCATTAGCATTTATGCCAATGCTAATTATTATAATGATGATTTAAGAGATATTTTATATTCTCTTGAATTTAATTAAAACCTGTTGATTAACTTAGAGAGTTCACGAGTGTTTTTTAAATATAAGTCAGAAGCATAGTTCATTATTATTACTATTTAATTAATTTTAAAGGGATGTTCCCTCCAACTCTAAATTTTTTATTTTTTACATTTTATTAAATGAAAAAACCCCCGTTAATGATATAATTTTCTGTGTTCAGGATCTAATGCATCAAATGTTTTCTTTGCCTCTTCAGGGGGAAGAACAACGATAGTGCCATCTTCCTTTTGAACTACGCAACCAGAATTTTGAAGCAAGCGGTAATTTTCGTTAGTCTCCTTTGGATTCCCCCAACATACAATTTGACAGTGTCCACAAGTAAATATCAAGTAATCTCCTAATTTTACGGTTTTATTTCCTATGAAGGGAACTTCATGTTTCTCTTCTATCTCCTTGTAGTCGTAAGATTTGAAATCATCTCTCTTTGGTAATTTAAACCAGTTTTTTTGTGCACGAATCAGCGATTCTAACGCCTCACGCTTAGTTTTAGGTTGTTCATAGCGACCTGGGCTCCAAGTAGACCACTCTCCCGTTATATCTAAACCCGAATATCCTCCGCATACCAAATGACAACGTCCTTTATCAATTTTTTTAGCGTGGGTAAATGTATACCCTCCAATCTTTATTTCTACTTCTTCTTGATTATCAAAAGTCCTTAACGCACATACTTTTACACATACTTTACATTGATTACAAAACGACTCAGACTCTGGAAGAGGATCCGTAGGTTTTAACTTTGCAGATGTTACAATTGCTCCTAACTCTAAGTTTGGGCCATAACCTTTTAAGCCTAAATTTCCGCTCCAACCAAACAAACCAACGCCTCCTCTTACCGCTAAATATCTGAGAGAAATATCGGGAGGCAATTCGTATTTCCAATCTTCCAGCTCTTTTCTGTATTTAAAGTTTGACATAACCGGAAATGCTTCGAAGTCCTTTCTTCTTAATAACTCTGCAACTTCTTTAGAAATATCATAGGCTTTCATAGTAAGGTCGAATCGATCTTTCTCGTGATTATACCTACTATTCGGCTCTTTTTTTAAATAAGGGCGTATCAATTCTCGATTTAACGGGAGAGCGTAAGATATAGCAGATTGTGCTTCTGGTAGGACATATTTTATATCTGATCCTGGGGGACCTCCCTTTAGAGTTTCAAGTGTAGTAAATCCAACTTTTATTGCCCCTTTTCCTAAGAGAAAATTCTCCAATTCTTCATTTAATGAAATCTTAATCCTCTCAATACAATAATTTTGATATAAATGCTATAGTTAACTTTTATATTAAAATATTCTCTAGTGATTATCTCCATTTCAAACCTTTTATCACTCATTAGAAATACCATAATTATTTTTCATTTATGAAAAAATTAAGTAGAATTATTCTGAATATATACCTTAAATGATTAAATTTGATAAAATTCTTGATTTTGCGAGGTAAGAATCAAGAATATTAGGGTTGATAATTTGATCATGTGAGTTACTCACATTACATAATTAGAAATCGAATTTCTTTCAGTTTGTTTAATTCATTACGAAGCCCCTTGTTATCTACTGAAGTTACCGGTCCCAAGAAAAATGACTCCTTATAATTAGTAGTTCACCGGTTATTCGATCAGATACGGGTGAAGCGAGAAAGAGAGCTAAATCTGCAATGTTTTCAGGAACGGGCGGACGTAATAATCGAGGAACAGTTGTATCCTCTTCATATAGATCAGGTGTTAATACTCCCCATTTTATAACTCCTTTAGTAGCTGTCAAGCCTGGAGCAATGCAATTTACATTTATGTTATGTTCAGCCCACGAAGCCGCTAAATTCTTGGTTAACATTATGACCCCAGCCTTTGCTACTGAATAATGTAGCATTCCGGGAGAGCATTTAACTCCCGCTGTTGAAGCAATATTAATAATCTTACCTTGTTTCTGCTCAATCATAACCTTACCTGCAGCAATACACCCTAAAAAAACGCCAGTGAGATTAAGGTTAATGATCTCATTCCACTCATCAATAGAAATCTCTTGTGGTTCTGTGGAGATCCCACGACCAGCATTGTTGACTATAATATCAAGATGTCCGAAACGATCTACAGTTTGTTTGATCATATTATCTACTTGTTCGGGAACACAAACATCGGTGCTAATGGCAAGAGATTCCCTCCCAAGTTCTTTGACAGTTGTAGCAACCCTATCGATATATTTCTGTGTACGACTGGCAATTACAATACTAGCACCTTCCTTCGCAAAAGTCAAAGCGATACTTCTACCAATACCTCTAGAACCACCGGTTATTAAAGCAACTTTCCCATCTAATACTCCCATATTCTTCACTTTTATTTTTTTATAGTGTGATTAACGATCCCATTCAAAATGACTTCTTATAATTAATAGTTCACCAGTTATTTGATCAGATGCAGATGTAGCAAGAAAGAGAGCCAAATCTGCGATATTTTGTGGAATAGGAGGACGTAATAGTCGTGGTAATAGTGTACCATCTTCTCTTTTGTCAGAAGGTAATATCCCCCATTGTATTACTCTTTCAGTCAATGTAAAACCAGGAGCAATACAGTTTACATTTATGTTATGTTCCGCCCATGAAGCTGCTAAATTCTTGGTTAACATTATAACCCCTGCCTTTGCTACTGAATAGTGTAGCATTCCCGGAGACCCTACAACTCCAGCTGTTGAGGCAATATTGATAATCTTACCTTGTTTCTGCTCAATCATAACCCTACCAGCAGCGATACAACCAAGAAAAACACTTGTGAGATTGAGCTTAAGGACATGATTCCATTCTTTGATTGAAATCTCTAATGGTTCTGTCGGAATGCCACGACCTGCGTTGTTGATCATTATATCAAGCCGTCCAAAATTATTTACTGTTTGCTTGACCATATTGTCTATCTGTTCCGGAATCTTAACATCAGTGGCTATAGCAAGAGATTCTCCACCAAGTTCCTTGATTTCTTCAACAACTTTATCGAGATTCTCCTGTTTACGACTCGCAACTACAACTTTGGCTCCTGCCTTGGCATATGTTAAAGCGATACTTTTACCAATACCGCTCGAACCACCAGTTATTAAGGCTACTTTACCATCTAATAATCTCATTTGTTTCACTTTTTGGTATTTGTATACAATAACCAGTGATTTTTATAGAAAATTATATGTAACTAAGTTTTATTATATTTAACAGCTTTGGTAGCATAATTTGTGGAAGGGTGGGTAAATAATAGACTAATTTGATTAAAAATTTTTTTAGAAAAATAAAAATTACTAAAAAAAATTTGGATACTTTTACGCAGTGTTAGGATACTTAGAAAATATTTATTATGTAATTATTATTATTGATTTCCATATTAGCATAATACGAATTTCTTTTAAGGAAAGAAGGTCTAATTTCGAATATAAATTGATGTGAATATAATGATAAAAGATTTTGGAGGAAAGGTCGCTGTAATTACGGGAGCGGCAAGTGGTATTGGGCGTGGACTTGCGTATGGATTTGCTAAACAGGGGATGAATATTGTTCTAGCAGACATCGATAAAGAAAATTTAGTGAAAGTAGCAAAAGAACTTGAAGAAATAGGTATTGAGGTAATGACTCAATTAACTGATGTGAGTGATCCAGAACAGGTGGCTCAATTAGCAGATGCTTCTTATAAACGTTTTGGGACGGTAAATATACTTTGTAATAATGCGGGAGTCGGAGGAGCTGGAAGCATTAGTTTAGTTACACTTGAAAATTGGAAATGGATTCTTGGTGTTAATGTCTTTGGCGTTATCCATGGTATTCAATATTTTTTAAACCGAATGTTAGCAAGTAACGAACAGTGCCATATTGTTAATACTTCATCAATGGCAGGATTACTTTCAGGTGACAATTCATCATATCCAACCTCTAAATTCGCGGTAGTCGCGATTTCAGAATCTTTAGCTTTTGATTGCTTTAATACAAATGTAGGCGTATCTGTAGTTTGTCCTGGGCGTGTTAATACAAATATTATAAAAAATACATATACATTTAGACAAAACCGACCAGGCGTTTGGCTGCCACCAGCAGAAATGATTAAACAATCAGAAATTGGTAGGGAAAATCTGAATAGAATCTTGGCAGGAGCAATGACTCCAGAAAAATTGGCAGAATTAGTGATTAAAGCAATCAAAAATGACATATTTTATGTTTTAACTCATCCAGAATACATACCATTGGTAAAATCTCGGTTTGAGCGCATTAATGAAGATGCATTAAAATTGTATGAAGGAATTGAAATAAAAAGTGAACAAAAATCGAAAATCTTCAAAAATGATTCACCTACTTTTTCCATAACCTACCCCGAAAGTTTTATAGAATTGAAACCAAATCCAATGAACCTTCCAGAAGTCAAACCAGTCTTTGTTGCCGCTAAAGAGCCCAGTATTGACCTTTTGATTTCTGTTATTAAATCTTCGAAGTATGGCCGACCATTAGATGAATCTGTAAATGAAATTGTAAGACGAATTGAGGATATAGCAAGAGAGATCAACATTAGTTCCAACGAACCAATAACTTTGAGAGACGGAACACCTGCTTATGAGAGTGTTATTGAATATAAATATCTAGGTATATTTCCAGTTAAAAGTATCCATCTTTCGGTTTTAAAAGATGAACATCTGATTGTTATTAGTATTTATGCCAATGCCAATTATTATAACGAAAATTTTAGAGATATTTTATATTCTCTTGAATTTTAATTAAAAACTTTTTTAAACTCCTTTAATCATACTAGAGATTTCATACTTAATTTTAATATCTATTACCGCAGGTTTTTCCGAATTTTTTGCGCGCTCTAAAGCAGGAAAAATTTCGTTAGGATCTACAACTTCCTCACCATAGCATCCAAAAGATTCAGCTATTTTTCCAAAATTGCAATAAGGCAAGTCTACGTCAATAAAACGACTATCAAAATCTACAACTTGACAACTCTTAATCATTCCCCAGGCAGAATTGTTCCCAATTATAAAGATTAGATTTTTCAATCCTAATCTAACTGCTGTTTCTAAATCTTGGATGTTCATCATGAAGCTCCCATCTCCACAGATAGCAATGACTTGTTTATCAGGTTTTCCTAATTTTGCCCCAATTCCGTAGCCTACGGATACACCAAGGTGTCCCATCCCAATTGCTTGAAGGTATGATAAGGGCTTCCGATCCTTATATAAGTTTATAGATTCTAATGCAAAAACAGTAAGGTCTCCTCCATCGGTGATTAAAATAGCATCCTCATCCATAAACTCATAAATTTCTTTAACCATTCTTACAGGATTAATCGGAATTTCATCCTTGTTAGCTTTTCTTATAGAAGCTGCTTGATTTTTTTTTTTATTGGCAGCCAGAGTTTCCAACCAATCTCTTTTTTCAACTCGATTACTTTTTTTTAATTCTGCAAGTAATTGAGTTAAGTATTGTTTGCAATCAGCTACAATACCTAACGTTATTGGTTTTGATCTTCCAATTATGGATGGATCTATGTCAACATGTATTAATTTCTGTGAGTCCTTCCAAGCTGGTGGTTTTCCGAGCGCTAAGGTAAATGAAAATTTAACACCAAGGGCTAATACTACATCTGCTCCTGTTGAAGCTTGGGCTGAAGACAAACTTAAACCCCCAAGAGAACATTTAGAATTATTTGAAAGAGATCCTATTCCTCCAAGACTTGTAATAACAGGTATTTGTAAGTATTCAGCAAGCTCTTTTAACTCGTTCCATGCTTCAGCTCTTAAAACTCCGCCACCAGATACGATTAATGGTTTTTTGGCTGATAGTAGTAGTTCTAGAGATTCTTTTATTAAAGAAATATCTACAGCAGGTTTCTTTATTGCTCGATATTGATTAGAAGGCAAGATAGAAATTTGATCTTCTTCAATGGTATCATAAAATGCATCCGAAAATATCTCCAAAACCACAGGTTGTGGTCGTCCACTGCTTACTTCTCGAAATATTTTATGTACAGCGTCTGGAATTTCTTCTATTCTTCTAATCGACTTTTGGTACTTTGTAATTGGTTTGAACAATGCAATTTGATCTAAATTACCTTGTAGTATGAAGGAATCTTCATGTTGAATGTTTACCTGTGGAATTATAGCAACTACAGGAACATTATCACTCCATGCAGTGCCTACTCCAGGTAAAAGATGTAAAGCTCCTGGTCCAACAGTCCCAAAACATACTCCAGGAGTATTAGTAACCCGGGCATAAGCATCAGCTGCATGGGCTGCGACTTGTTCATGACGAAATAGTACCGTATTAATTCCTTTTTCTCTACCCCATTGATAAATAGCATCATACATTGGGAGGAGTTGACCACCAGGAATCCCAAACAAGTATTTTACCTTCTCTTCGAGGAGACACTTAATTAATATATCTCCACCATTTAATTTATTAGACATTGAGTTTTTAAATGGAAAATGTATATTTAACTTTGAGTTTTGATTTGTGTTGAATTTTATTATTAATTAGAGTAGGAACACATATTATAAATCTTCAAAGCAATAAAATAACTATTAAATTTTAAAAAATTATATTCATTTATAAATTCTAATTTAAGAATTAATTTTTATGTAATAGAAGAGGATTATCTATGGAATTTGGTGTCCAGATAAATAATTATTTAACTTCATGGGAAAGTATTCTTGCCACAATTAAAACTGTGGAGTCAGGACCTTGGTCCAGTCTTTGGGTCTCGGACCATTTTTTCCCTCCAGTTGGAGACAACGTAGAGCATAAAGAGGCATTAGAGGCGTGGTCACTGATTACAGCAGCAGCTACCGTCACCAAACGCTTAAGGTTAGGTGTTCTTGTAACAGGCAATACCTACCGCAATCCAGCGTTGTTAGCGAAAATGGCGGCAACTGTGGACCAAATCTCAAACGGTCGCCTAATCCTTGGTATCGGAGCAGGTTGGTATGAACGAGAGCACGAGGCGTTCGGTTGGAAGTTTCCAAGTACTAAGGAGAGAAGCGATCGTCTAGAAGAGGCAGTAGAACTTATTAAACTGTTATTTACAGCTAATGGTCCTGTTAGTTATGAGGGACAGTATTACAAGCTTAAGGATGCGTATTTTTCACCTCCCTGTACGCAAAAACCTCATTTACCAATTTTAATAGGGGGTAATGGTGAGAAACGAACATTAAGAACCTTGGCAAAGTTTGGAGATATTTGTAATCTTGATTTTAACGCACCAGGATCCCCCGAAATCTTTAGACGCAAAATTGAAATACTAGAGCGCCATTGTGAAGAATTTGGGCGCGATCCTAATGAAATAAAGAAGACTTTACATATGCCCATTCATCTAGAAAATGATGAAAAAAAAGCTATAAAATACCGTAAAATACGCGGGGAATGGACGTTAACAGGTTCTGCTTCTTTTATAATTAATCGCATCCAAGAATATTTGGATGTTGGTGTGGAAGAATTCATGTTTGGGAGCGTTCCATCCAAAGCAGAACTATATGAGCGACTAAATAATGAAATACTCTCAGCATTTTTCTAAAGCTAAATAAAGAAATTTATTTTCAAACTTAATTGAAATTAATATGAACCATGTACCGTTCGATCGATGATACTATCTTGAACTAACTCAGGCAACTCAACAAATCGAGCGACATACCCAGCAACTCTCACCATTAAGTCCTTGTATTTTTCAGGCTCTTTCTGAGCAGCCTTTAACGTATCTGATGAAATCACATTAAACTGGATGTGATGTATTTTCTGGTCGACAAAAACTCTTATTAGATCAGCAAACCTTTTGAAGCCATAATCTTCCTTGAACATCACTGGATCTAGTCTCATATTGCAGGAAATTCCTGCGAAAACCTCGGCGTGGTTGATCTTACCTACTGACTTGAAAACCGCAGTGGGACCACTAACAGCGCTACCTTTAGTGGGCGCGAGTGAATCTGCGAGCGGTTTCGCATTTAATCTTCCAGAAGGGAGCGCTCCCACGGCCTCACCAGCCCTGACGTAGCTACTTAAAGGTATATGAACCGGGATTTTATGACCACCACGCGTATTTTTTTGTTTTATTGCTTCTTGAGCGAAAGTGTGCATTACCCACGCTGTTTGTTCATCGGCATAGTCGTTGTCATTTCCAAACTTAGGGACCTTTAACAACATTTGGCGTAGATCGTCGTACCCTTCGAAATTCTTCTCCAAAGCGTCGCACAGCTGATCGATAGTAATCTTTTTTTCTTCAAACACAAGCTTCTTTATGGCGGTCAGGGAATCACCAACATCAGTAACACCAACGCATGATACGAACGGCCCAAAATTAAAACGAGCTCCACCTTCTTCTCTACATAACCCTTTTTCAATGCAGTCCTCTATGAGCGATGATTGATATATAGTTGGATCGTATTCAGCCAGAAGCCTCTCACCGATATTCGTGGCAATTGTCTCCATTTCGAATCCCCATACAAGTTGTTTTCTAAACGCTTCTAGTAATTCTTCAAAGGATTCGAATTCCCGAGGATCCCCTGTTTTAGGCGCTGTTATTCCTTCGAGCCAGCCCCTCCTGCCATTTGTCAACACCGATATTAAGACTCCTGGAAGTATTGGGATGTAAACGGAGGTGCAATATCCAGATTCCATACCAGCTAAAGTTGGCTCAGCGCACCCCATTGCACTAGCCTTTCTGGCTATCTCCAGTGTTATTGGTTTCTCTCCACCTAATGTCCCTCGGCCAAGGAGATTAACAATAAAGTTATCATGATTGAGAAATTCAGGATGACCCGTTCCAAGTGCACAAAGCTGACAAGCCTTAATGAGGAGATCTTCAGGTGTTCTACTGTGAAGCAAGATACCTACATCAGGTTCTACTAATCTGGTATGCATCATACCTTCGAGAATCATGTATGACAGTTCATTAGTAGCATCAGTTCCATCTGCTCTGAGACCCCCTACATCAACATGCTGTGCAATTCCGGCAGTATCCGTTAGAAGATAACCTTTTTTGGAGTTTAAACTATAAAGAAACCATGAAGGTCTTAGAAGGAAGCAATCAATAAGTTCCTGTACCTCATTTTTGGTAATTCTCCCCTCTCTTATATCGGCTTCATAGTAAGGATACAGATACTGATCCATTCTTCCAGGACTGATGGATGCAACATCGCGGATTTCCCACCAATGAAGGATATGTGAAAACCAGATTGATTGTATCGCTTCGTAGAATGTTCTCGCGGGATTTGCGGGTACCCAATCGCACACTTCAGCTATTTTGAGTAATTCAGCCTTCCTTTTGGTATCTACTTCCTTTTCGGCTAATTCTCTTGCCCTAGTAGCAAAACGCTTACCGATGGAAGCTGCGGCTTCCATAACCATAATCACACCTTCAAGGAATGGAATTTTTTTAACCTCTTCAGGATTGGTGCTATCGATCCTTCCCAGTCTTTCCTCAGCATCCTTCTTTATTCCCAAAAATCCCTTTTTCAATACTTTTTCATTATTGGGAATGAAGTGACCAATATGCCAATATGCCATCGTTCTACTCTCATTATACCACCTTTCAGGAGTAAATCCCTCAGGAACTGGCTTGTAATGAGCAGGATCATGGCGCGTTCTTTCCCAATTGCCTTGCCCCTTCCAGTAGGGAATAATTTCCTCTTTTAATTCTCGCATCTGTTCTGGGGTAATTAAAACTGGATTACGTTCTCGACTACTAATAACATCGAGATAATTTTCTAGATTAGGGTCACTTCTCACAGGAAGTGGGCAGTTGTTTGGTATAGGATCATACCAACCTACTAAAAGCTCATCTGGAAAGATGTCGATGGGTAACTCTCTAACTATGGTTTGAAAGAGCTTCGCTTTGCGGGTTACCATTGGTTCTCCTTCTGTTTCCTTCATAACCCTTACTTCAATGCGATCTCTATCAATTGAGTAAACGAGTTTGCGGTTGATATAGCGTTGCCTATGTCTCTCAATTCTTTGAGTTGGTTGTACAGTCAACACCCTTTCTAACAAGGTTTTTGTTTTTTCTGCTGCTTTTTCTACACTCTGCACCATTTATAAGACCTTTTTCAAAATTTAATATGATGTAAAAAATTCTATTGTAGATATATATATCTAAGGAATAAAAATTTTTAAATGTATAGTGTATATTTTATTACGATTTCAATATATTTCATTATAATACCTATATGGAAAAACGAAAGGATTAGATACTACCACTTTTAACTTCTGATTTGAAAGATTATAAATAAAGAAACATTCATAAATACTAAATTTGTTAAAATTGCTTAGATTGAGTAAGGTATGAGTACTAAAACTGTTCGAACTATCTGTTTTGATTGTCATTCCCGTTGCGGTGTGCTTCTCGAAGTTAAAGACGGAAAAATCATTGGAGTGAAAGGAGACACGGACCATCCCATAAGTCACGGATATATGTGTCCAAAAGGGAGGGCATGCATGGAAATTATATACCATCCTGAACGGCTCACTAAACCTTTGATAAGTGTAGGGGAACGAGGAGAAGGGAAGTTTAAGGAAGTATCTTGGGATGAAGCTCTTGATGTTATAGCTAAAAAACTTCTTAAAACGCGAGAAAAATACGGGGCTGAATCTGTCGTATTCGGTCAAGGTACAACGAGAGGTATGCCACCCTGGATTTACCGCTTTATGAGTCTATTTGGGACACCTAATTTCATGTCTGCTGGTCACATGAGTGGTGCTCCTATAGCCCTTGCAAGTTCTCTCACCGCTGGATTTGGAATACTCGATCCTGACTATGGGAATAGTAAATGCATATTGTTGTGGGCACATAATCCTGAAAAATCATACCCCGGAATTTATAATTATTTCCTTAGAAAAGGTTTAAAAGCAGGAGCTAAACTCATTGTAGTTGATCCTAGGGGTAATTCATATACGCGTAAAGCAGATCACTGGCTCCCCATTAGACCAGGGACTGATGTTGCGCTAGCACTTTGTTTTATCAATGTAATTATAGAAAATGAGCTGTACGACAAGGAATTCGTGGAAAAGTGGACTGAAGGATTTGATCAGTTGAAGGATTGTGCCTCAGAATTTACCTTGGAACGAGTTGCTGAAATAACATGGCTATCACCTGAAGAGATAAAAGCAGCAGCGATCACCTATGCTACAACAGGACCTGCTGCGATGGGTCCTGGTCCTGGTGGTGCTTGCCAATCAATTAATGTTTTCGATCTCACACGCTCACTCACTATTTTAGCGGCGATTACCGGAAATTTAGACATTAAAGGAGGAAATGTAAGTCACGTACCTCCAACAAAAGCGCGGAGTTGTTATGGGGGTGATTATCAATATGAAAACGCCTTATCACCAGAACAATCAAAGAAAAAAATAGGTCGTGATAAATTTCCAGGCTTACGTTTTACAGGAATGTCAGTCACTCCTGAATTAGTATGGGACGCGATTCTTAAGGGAGACCCGTATCCTGTTAAAGCTATTGGATTATTCGCTACTAATCCTATGTGCGCATATGCTAATTCTAAGCATGTTAAAGAAGCTTTAAGCGCTCTAGAATTTCTATTTTCCGTGGATTATTTTCATACACCTACCACAAAAATGGCAGATGTCGTGCTTCCAGCAGCGCATTGGACTGAAAGAGATGATATTGAAGATTTGAGCATGAAAAACCATGTTTTCTGCCAAGTAAAAGCAGTAGAACCTATCCCAGAATGTCGTTGCGAAAAAGAGATCTTAGTTGACCTTGCTAAAAAAATGGGTCTTACAGATTATTGGCAGTCGGTCGAAGAATCTCTTAATTATCGATTGGAACCTATCGGGATGACATTTGAGGAATTTAAAAAGGTCGGAAAATATTCTCTTCCCATGAAATACAAATTGTATGAAAAAAGGGGTAGATTTAATACTCCATCGGGTAAAATCGGTTTATGTCCTAAATATTTTGAAGAATGGGATTTAGATCCTATACCTGCGTATAAAGAACCACCAGAAAGCCCTGTTAGTACCCCTGATCTATGGAAGGAATACCCTCTTGTATTAACTACAGGGAGGAGAATCTTATCCTATTATCATTCCTCACTTCGAAATATCCCCTCTCTTAGAAAGAATGCTCCAGATCCAGAACTTGAAATACATCCTGATACATGTAAAAATCTAGGAATAGAAGACGGAGAGTGGGTTCATTTGGTTTCACCAAGAGGTAAAGTTGAGGCTAAAGTTAAGTATTTTGAGGAGACACATCCAAAAATCGTACACACACCTCATGGGTTCTGGTATGGAAGAGAAGATGGGTGGGAAAAGTTAAACATTAATCAAATCACAGACGATGGCCCGAAGGATTCAATAACAGCTTCAGTATCAACAAAAGCTCTTTTATGTCGGGTCGAAAAAATGTAGATGGATTTTTAAAAGATATTATCCACCAATTTGAGCCTTCATACCACAAGACTCAACAAGTTTCTTTAATTTTTTAATGTGTTCTTCGCTCGGAGGTTCGATATCCTTGAGTTCATATTCTCTACCAAGTTGCTCATAAGTGCCGGTTCCAAACTTATGATAAGGCAAAAGATCAATTCTTAGAAGGTTTTCTCCCAATTCAGCAGCAAACTTTCCCGTTTTTAGTAAATTCTCTTCAGAATCGTTTAGTCCTGGTATTAAAGGAATGCGTATTATAATAGGTCGCATTTCAGAAGCTTTTCTAGCATTCTCTAAGATAATTTCGTTTGGAACCCCCGTAATTTCTTTGTGGATATTTGAATCCATGTGTTTAATATCGATATAGAGGAGATCTATATGTTCAAGGATTTCCTCCAAAAATTCCCATTTTACGTAACCACAGGTTTCCATTGCTGTGTGTACGTAAGTTTCTTTACATTTCTTAAGTAGAGCTGTAACAAATTTATGTTGCATTGTAGGTTCGCCTCCCCCAATCGTGACCCCTCCGCCTGATCTTCTGTAAAAATTACTATCCTTCATTACGTCTTGGAATAATTCTTCCACCGTTCTTAGCTCTCCTACAAGTTTTAAAGCTTTGTTAGGACAGGCATCAACGCATTGACCACATGAATTGCAAAGCTTTTTGTTTATCTCTATTTCTTCCTTATCGGAGAATGTAATCGCTTTCTCTGGACATACATCAACACAGCGCAGAGAATTTTTACAATTCGTCTTAATATAGAGTAAATCAGTTGAAAACTTCTGCGTTTGGGGCGAAGAACACCATAAACATTTAAGCGGACATCCCTTCATGTACACTAAGGTTCTTATTCCTGGACCATCATGGATAGCAAACCTCTGAATGTCGTAAACTAGTCCTTTCATCTCTCTATATCTATAACCTTTCTGTGCGAGGATTCTATCCGATTTTTAATTAAGTAAAAAAAAAAAAAATGTTATTTGAAAGTAGACAATATTTCTACTTCTATTTGCTCAAAAAACTCTGGTTTAGACAAAACACCGCTTAAAATAATCTCTTCGGCACCAGCGTCAATAAATTGTTGAATACGGTCAATTATAAATGGTACGGTTCCATATAAAGCCCAATCTCCACGTCGTTCGCGAAGTGCTTCAGCTTCTTTTTCATCTTTCTCAATTCGTATTGGTATCACCATCGTCTTCTTAATATCTTTTGAATTGCGGCCGACATCTTCACAATGCCGCTCAAGCACTTCGATTTTATGTTGAAACATTTCAGGTGTCCCGGGTTTATTAAAGTCTATATTTGCAATATCACCGAATCGAGCGAGCGTACGTAAAGTTCTTTTCTCTCCGTTTCCACCAACCATAATTGGAAGATGCGGTTTTTGCGTACAGGGGGGAGAAAAATAGGCATCGTGAAGTTTATAGTATTGACCATTATAATTGATCGGGCCATCCACCGTAAATAGCATTTTAATTAGCTCTACAGCTTCTTCCAGACGATCGCTTCTCTCTTTAACTCCTGGAAATTCCCAACCGAAAGCCTCGTGCTCTCGCTTATACCAACCGGCTCCGATTCCAAGAATAAGCCGACCATTCGAGATTTGGTCTACGGTTGCTGCCATCTTTGCTAACAAAGCTGGATTGCGGTAAGCGTTGCCTGTTACAAGAATACCTAATCTTACTCTTTCTGTAACAACAGCAGTTGCTGTGATCATTGACCAGCTCTCTAACGCTTCCTTGTCCTCCCAATTAGCCTTTGGATAAGGTGGTAGGAAATGATCCGAAAAGAAGAGGCTGGACCAAGGTCCTGCATCTATATGTTTAATCGCCGAAAGCGTTTCTTTCCAAGTAGTAAAATAATTTAATAATTGCGCTCCAAATTGCATACAAATTCACTTTATTTTTTTATTTATTTCTAATTGGTTTTAAATTTTAAAAAAATATTTGTTGATTTGATTATTACATTTTTAAAGATTGTTGGGATGCAAAAACTTCTTAAAACGTTCCGCTTGTGTTAAAGTTCTTTTCGAGAGATTATGTATTGACTTATCATTCCATTCCTTAAGACCTGGAATTATTTCACCTCGAATAAAACGCTTCACATATGACGGAATTAATTTCTGACCTAAATATGCACCAACAATGGCTCCTGCGTTTCCTGCATTACAATCAGTATCAGCTCCACATTCAGTACTAATACGTACCGTCTGTATAAAATCCCCATCTCCATATAATAAACCCATTACAATTGCAGCATTATTGAATAAGGTATGAACAGCTTTACTTTTTCTAAGGGGCTTTAATCGTCTTTCAAGCATACTCGGAAAATCCTTAAATCTGGAAATTGCATCTTTAATCATATCTTGCTCAAACAGCCACCATAGACCATCTAAAGTTTTTTGCCAATCTTTTTTATTCGAAGCCGTCCAGTGTTTTCCCAAATCTCTTGAATCTGGATTATCGATATAAATATCGATTACTGGATCAATAAATTTAAAGTATAACTTAACGTCTTCTGTTGAAATTGAATCTATTAAGGAAGCATATTCTAACAAGACTGCTTTTATACGTTTAATATCGCTTATAATAGTCTCAGAACAAATCCCAATCTGATCAATTTGTTCCGTAAATCCATCAAATTTTTCAGTTTGTGCCCCCTCAAGGTCCCATTTATAAACTTCAGACTTTGGAAATTTTATCTCTTCTCTATATTTGAATGGATCGTGTGTTATTGCTACTGAAATTATGGCGGAGATAAATAATTCACCCACAATTCCTACCTCTCTATGAGCAATCAACGCATCTTGAAGGGATAAATCCAAACATGGTTTTAATAATTCGAGATCATCTTTGGAATTTTCGTACCAACCCCATGCAGGAAGTAACATTCCATATAATTCTCCCTTCATTTGTGCTCCAATCCAATCAGCATATTCGTTCCCAAAAACTTTTCCCTCATGCTCATAAACATAATCACCAGCATGTTCCCAAGGAACACCATTTTTAGCGTTATCGTAAGCAGATTTTTCTGCTGTAAATACATATTGAGGGAGTAAATGCTCCAACCAATACGATCCAAGATAGTTTGGTTCCAAAATTGTCCCAGCTTTTAACCTATTAGCAAAATCATCATCACTTAATGCTTCTAATGCTAAAATAGATATCAATTCATATTGTTCATCGTCGTTTATACCTTGTCTATGATGCTTGCTCCATCCACTTAAAGGAGGGTGCATATTAATAATTACCTCACGATGTTTTCCTTCGACAGGCATCCCAAATGTGCCCCCTGCGACTTTTCCTGTCCAGCTGCCCCAAATTTTTTGGAGTAAAAAATCTTTTTCAGACATACTTTAATCTCATTTTTTTTATTTCATTAAAGTTAAATGAAATATGTATATTAAACAAATTCCTTTTTGGATAAATATCTATGATTCAATTTAGAATAAGTAATATAAGAGAGAGATCTAAAGATCTTAAATCTTGACAACTTCAAAGTAATGAAAATTAAAAATTTTCTTCAATTTTACCAGTAGATTAATCCGCGTCTTCTATGTCCTCTACTCCTTTTGGTGGATTGACACACCAAATATAGTGACCTTCCTCAATCTTTATTTTATGAGGTGTCTCAACTTCACATTCTTCTGTTCGATTATCTGATACACATCGAGGATTAAAAGCACATCCCGGTGGAGGAGCAATTGGGCTTGGAACCTCGCCATCTATAACATGTTTAACATCCTGATCAAAAGGATCAATTTCAGAGCGACTCTTTAGTAGCGCTTGAGTATAAGGATGAGTTGGATTTAAAAAGATTTGATCAGTTTCTCCAACCTCAACCAACTTACCGAGATACATTACCGCAACTCTATTCGCAATATGATTCACAACGGCTAAATTATGGGTTATAAACAAGAAACCATATCCATATTCCTCCTGTAAGTCGATGAGAAGGTTTAAGATTTGTGCTTGTACAGACACATCAAGGGCTGATGTCGGCTCGTCAAGGACAATCAATTCTGGATTACACGCAAGTGCTCTTGCGATAATAATTCTTTGTTTTTGCCCTCCTGAAAACTCGTGAGGATAACGATCCATGTGTTCTCGTTTTAACGAAACTTGTTCCAACAATCTTAAAACATGTTTTCTGATTTGCATCTTGTTAGTAATACCCAGCAAATTCTTAAGGGGTTCTGCTATAATACTTGTAACTTTTAAACGTGGATTTAAAGAAGCATCAGGATCTTGGAAAATAATTTGAATTTTTTGCCTTAAATAACTTGAAAGATCGTCCGGGACGGGTTCCTCATGAAATAATATTTCTCCTTCTTCTTTTTGTAGTAATCCTAAAATTGTGTTTGCGACAGTCGTTTTCCCGCAACCGCTTTCTCCAACTAATCCTAATGTTTCACCTGTTTTAATTTCAAAAGATAATCCATCAACCGCTTTTACATCCCCAACTTTTCTTTTAAGTGTCCCCTTAAGTAAAGGAAAATATACCTTAAGGTTTCTTACTTCTAATAAGGGCTTACCCCTTTCTAAAACATGGTGTTCTCTGAGTTCCTGATTTGATATTGTTTTATATGCGATTCTTCTAGCTACAACCATTGTTATAGCTGATAATATAAGACTTATCATGAAATTTTGAAGAAAATTATCAAAATAATTTACTTGTTGAGAGACAAACATTGTTAATAGATAGAGAGTCCCTGGTATTATACTGACAATAATAACTACTCTTCTTAACTTTACTAGTTGAAGTTTATCTCCCCAACTTGATATAAATACTGTAACACCTGTAGCAGTAAGAATCAATAAAACAAAAACAAATTTTGCTCCATCTAATTGAGGATTATCAACAATAAGGAAAATTTCTATAATATCATAAAGTAAAGTCAAAAAAATAGAAGTTATGAATAAAGAGATTTGAGCTAGTCCTACAATTTCTAATGATTTTAACCAATTATTTTTGTAAATGATTTGCATGGTAATTAATCCAACAAAAATGTTGACAATTATTATGGGAAGGTCGTTGAAAAGATTTTGAGTAACTAGCGAATAAAGAGTTAACTCTAAAATTATGCTTATAACAATCCAAATTATATTTATAATTAATGTTGAAAAAGATGCTCTATCCCATCTTTCCAAGTGGATATGCCAGTTTATATAATAGAATCCCACTAAGAACAAGATAATTTGAGAAAAAAACAGTGATGCTATATTAACAACCATTTCGACTTATCCTTCCATTTTTGTTTTACGCTTTAATTTTGGATTCTGTAATTGATCCTAATTTTCTTCTACTTTTTTTATGGAAATTTCTGATAATCCTTTATATTCTGGATCATAAAGATGACATGCGACAAAATAATCTGGTTCAACCTCTAAGCTTTTTGGTACTTTTGAATCACAAGGTTCGAAGTAATATTTACATCGCGGATGAAATCTGCATCCAGAAGGTGGATAAATCAGGTTTGGAACTGTTCCTTCTATAACTTCAAGCCGGCGTTTTTTCTTACCAATCATAGGAATAGAGCCGATAAGACCTCTAGTATAGGGATGATATGGTTTTACAAATATTTTTTTAATTTCCCCACTCTCGACAATAAATCCGGAATACATTACAGCAACCCTATCACACATTTTAGAAATTATTCCTAGATCATGGGTGATAAACAGCATTGAAGTATTATATTTAGTCCTAAGTTCTTTCATTAACTTTAGAATCTGATTTTGAATGGTTACGTCCAATGCTGTTGTAGGTTCATCCGCAATTAAAAGTTTCGGTTTGCAAGCAAGACCCATAGCGATCTGAATCCTTTGTCGCATTCCTCCACTCAGTTCATGAGGGTATAGATCAAAAACTAGATGGGGGAATGGTATATTTAAGTCTTGTAAAAGTTGCTGACCCCATTCTCGGGCAACAACAAAAATGCTTTTACTCCGGTTTGATGATTCCACGAGTAACTCACTTTCCATATGCAAGAAATAAGCTTCAGTGATTTGAGCTCCGATTTTAAAAACGGGATTAAGAGAATTAAGAGGATCTTGAAATATCATGGTAATATCTTTTCCACGATAATCCAATACTTCAGATGTCGATTTTTGTAACAAATCTTCTCCCATAAATATTACTTTTCCTTTTTCTATTATTCCTGGTGGGCGGACTACTTGTAAAATTGATAATGCTGTCACGGATTTCCCACAACCAGTTTCTCCAACAAGGCCAAGAGTTTCTCCCTCATGAATTTTAAAAGAAACACCTTCGACGGCTTTTACAATTCCTTCTTCTGTGTAAAAATAAGTCTTGAGATCTTGAACATCCAACAAAATATGATTTCGAAGTACCTTCATTTCTTCACGTTTTTTCTCATATATATCAAATACTTCCTGAATTTTTAACTCACCCCTTTCAACAGCTAGAGGTTTAAATATTTTATTTAAGGTAACAAAAAAAACAGCAATATATATCGCATTAACGACTGGAATTAAAATACGAATATCCTGAAAATATAGAGTGATGTTGAATAATCTTCGTAAATATAGTTCAACAATAACGAGTTGAATAGACCAAATTCCAAATGAGATAAATCCAGCAGTATACATAGCTTGTTTGAGCACAATATCTGAAATACGACTTTCAATCGAACGAGTTTTATTAACTACGATTGTTATAAGAATAGCAAAACCGACTGCAACAATAGCCCATACAAAACCAAGATAAAATATATCACCAAATTCCAACGGAATTTGGAAGATAGAACTCGAGAAAAATATACCTCCAATGATCCATGTGACTATCATAAATTTAAAATATAATCGTCTGAATTGTCCGCTCTGGACACTAACTTCATCATCATCCAATTTGTTTTTTGTAACCTCTCTCTCTTTTTGCTTTCTCATTCTCTTCAAAAATATGGCATGGAAGGGTAGAAATAAAGTTACCATAATAGCAAATAAAAAGAAATCGTTAGTCAGGTATCTGAATATATAGAATACCTCAAAAATATAGTACTTTTCTAGAGATTCTAAAAATAAACGAACAGCTAATATTATCCCAAAAATTATTAAGCTGCTAACACCGGAACTAATCCTGTGAACTCTTCTAGATATTCGTCCTTCCTGTCGAAGATTATTATTTAGAATCCCAGCACTCAAATATAAGACGCAAGCTGCTACCAAAGCTTCAAGAAATGACATTCCAAGCTGAAACACATAAAGAATAAATAATAAATACCCAAAAAACGTTATACCCAGAATAATAGCTAAATTGATGCAAATTTGCTTCTTTTTATTGTTCATTTTATTATCGCCCATTTTTTATTTGTGAAATCGTGGATCTAAAGCGTCCCTTAAGCCATCTCCTACTAACATAAACCCAGCAGATGTGATTCCGAGAAAAATACCCGGTATAATTTGGGCCCATCTGCCTGTATATAAGCGACCGACAGCCCAATTAATATCAGTTCCCCAAGTCGCTACTGTTTGGTCTCCTAAACCAATAAAACCAAGCCCCGCTAAACCTAAAATGGTACCCGCAGCTCCCCAAAAGAAACTAATTATTATAGGGGATATGGCATTTGGTACAATATGTTTAAACATGACTTTTAATTTAAGGGCACCACCTGTTTTTGCTGCCCTTACAAAAACCATTTCTTTTACTAACAAAACCATTGTTCGCATAAACCTTATACCACCCGGAATACCGAGTATCCCAAAAATTACAAGCTGAGTCATCATATCTCGACCAATCATGGGAATAAGAATAAAAGTTAAAATTCCTATTGGAAATATATAAATGAAATCAACAAAACGCATTATAGCATAATCAACTGCGCCACCAAAATAAGCTGAAATGGTTCCTAAAACAACCCCACCCCCCATTGATATAATTACTGGAACAAACGCAAATCCCATCGCAGATCTAGCACCCCAAATTATTCGAGCATAAATATCATATCCGTACAATGTTGTCCCTAGTAGATGTTCTGGACTCGGATCTTCGAAAGGCAATGAGTCACCAGGTATAAATGGCAATGTTACTTCTTGCAACGGAACCTCGGTTAACCAAGGACTATATACTGCTAATATTACAATAAACAATATCATAAAAAACCCAATAATTGTCAAAGGTTTAAGAAAACGACGGAATACCCGTCTTTTTGATTTTATTTTTTCAACTTCATTTTCATAAGCTGTGAATTCTGGATTCCGCCAGGTGGGAAGTAAATAAAATTTCAATAGATTTACCCATCTCTTCTTACCACCTACAGACAAATCCTTATAATCAATTTCGTCTATTGTTATATCTTGTTCGATCATTTTTTAAATCATTATTATAATTAATTTTTATTTATATACGATCCTCGGGTCGATAATGGTATAGGCTACATCAGCAATTAATGTTGTAGTAAGAGAAAATATTACGGTGAATATCGTTAAACCAGCAATGACTAAATAGTCCCCCTGAAGAACTGATTGGAGAAGATAATACCCAAATCCTTCGTAAACAAAAACCGACTCGATAAACACACTTCCAAGAAATGCTCCCAATATTCCCCCAATGATTTTTTCACTTGATGGGAGTAATGCATTCCGTAGTGCATGTTTATTATTAACCTCATCTTCTTCGACTCCTTTTGCACGGGCAGTTCGAATATAATCTTGATCTAAAACTTCTAACATACTTGAGCGTACTAGTGCCGTTAATCCCGAGATTCCAAGAATAGTCATGCATAGCGTTGGAAGAATCAAATGGGAGATTGTGTCCCATAGAAAAGCTTGATCATTATATATAATGGCATCAATTATTCGGAAGTTTGTTCTAAATCCATCTATGGGGCCTGGATAGGAATATCCTAGTGTATTTGTGAACATAACGGGAAGATCAAATTGACCATTGGTAAAATCGGGTATATAAACACCAAATCCAAGTTGAAGAACAGCTGCAAACCAGAAAACGGGAAAAGCTGCTCCAATTATCGCAATAAAACGAATAAGGTTATCTTTTCTTTTATCCTTGTGTTTTGCGGCAAGAGCTCCAAGTCTGACACCAATAATTGGAGATAGAATTGATGGAACAATCATCAATTCAATAGTCTTAGGAAAGATCTCACCAAGAAGTGTGAGGACAGGTTTTCCTGGCTTGAGTATATAAGATTCACCCCAATTCCCCGTGAAAAAGTTCCTTAAATAAAGAGCGATTTGAATATACCAAGGATCATAATATCCAACTCTTCTTCTCTCCAGTTCAAGAACATCTGGATCTGTAAGACCTACTCTATTCAGTGTAGGATCTACTCCCATCATGTGTGATAAAAGCCAAGTACTTATTAAAGCTAAAAATAACATCGGAACCATGATAATAATTCGCTTAATGATATATTTTACCATATTTGTTGCTTGTCGAGCCAATTTATTACCCCTCCTTCTTTTATAATTACTCTTTTTTGCTTATAATTTTCTTTTCTTTTTAAGAATCTGCTTTAATTTCATCCCACATAAAGCCCCAGTAAACGTACACCCGTAGAGTATTAAAATATTTAAATAACCCTCCGCACGAGCAAATTGTAAAATAAAAGGCTCAGTAGAGAATCCAAACATTATCCAATAAAACAAAAAACCTTCAGCTATCAATGGTGGTACTAGCCATAATGAAGCTTTTATCCCATAATGGGGAATATCTTCCTTATAAGTTAATAAAAAGCTTGTTAAAAATAGTAATAAAATGGGTAAGTAGAATGTATCCGGATATACTTTAAAGGTCCAGATCAAAATCGTAGGATCCATTTCAGGATATGGGATCCAATTGCCAATATGATCTACCAAAATTATATTTGCTACTATTCCAAAGTAACCTAATAAAACAACAAGATAAGCAAAAATAACCGTTCCTTGTCTTCCCCAATCTAGGTGAAAATTACTTTTTAGACCTGTATTTTCCTCTATTTTATTGGCGTTTTTATTACTCATGTGTTAATTTAATTTTTTAATATACATCGTTCATATATCTACATATAAAATACTAAAATTCTATTTATATTTTTTTAAAAATAATTTTAGCATTTTTTTGATAATAAAATTAGAAGAAACATGTACGATATTTAAATTTACATAGTAAATTTATGAAACATTTATATATATGGACAACATAAACATTTAATAACAAAGTCTAATTAAAAAAAAAAAAAAAAAAAGCGAAAAAACAATGCGAAAATTTTCAACTAAACTAATTTTAATACTTTTGCTTAGTTCTCTTATGTTACCTTTCTTTTCTGTAGTATCTCAATCTACAACGATACCAGCATTCAAAGTAGGAGTAACTGGCGGTGCTGTCGGAAGTTGGGATGGGGCTATCGCCTCAGCAGGATTTGCTAGTGTTTATGGGGTAGATACTGTTGAGCCGTTATGTATGTGGCCTGATAATTGGGACGGTGATTTTGACACTATGATCCCTGTGCTAGCAACAGATTGGACTATAACTCCATGGCCAGACGAGATGAATTACCACCCAGACGGACCATTTATGAACACAGGTGGTGTTCGGGCAATAGAATTCACTCTGCGAGAAGGCGTTAAATTTCATGATGGATCGGATTTTAACGCAACGGTTGCGAAATGGAATATTGATCGTGATATAGTAATCTCTGGTAATTTAACTGGTGCATTAACACCTGATTTGATGACAGATGAGATGTATAAAGCGATATTTGGTTATTGGTTACCCGCCGCACAATGGTCACAATTTGAAACTGACACTTGGAATGTATCACAATTTATTGGACAACCTGCATCATATGCTGAGTATGGAGCTACTAAATCTGATCCAGCCGACCCTTACTGGGGATGGCTATATGATTGGGCTTATGATGGTGCATATTGTAGAATTAAAAATGTGACTATAACAGAAGATTTACAATCTGGAGGAAAAATTAAGGTTTACTTTAATGATTGGAGTGCTGTATTTCTATACGTTGATGACCATACTATGTTTTCAATGGATGCGTATAAAGAAGATTATTCTGATACACCAATTAAGGGTTTGGGAGATGTCTCTGGATTTGAACAACCAGATGTTACCGGAGGTTATCCTTCTACAGGATTTCCTGGACATTTGATTGGTACGGGACCTTACAGATTTATCGAGCACGATGAGGTGCTAGGACAAGGTACTATGGAAAGATTTGATGACTGGTGGAATACTACTGCCATGCAAGCTCGGGGTTTGCACATGGTGCCAGAAATTAATATCGCTACCTTTATAACATCGACGGTAGGATTTAATTCAAGGAATTTAGCCATGGTTACAGGAGACATAGATTTCACCGGTGATGACGGTCAACTGGTCTATGGTGATATGGTTGCATCTCCCAATATTAATTACGTTGAAACGGGTGTTGGTCTAGATCGCGATTTTATTACATTGAATTGTATCAACGAAACGTTTTGGAAAGACTGGGCAGATTTGGGCCCATCTGTTATTAATATGACTGATGGCGATTACGGGGCTTATCCCTATCTTGGGGATATGAGATACTTGGAAGATGTTGATGATGTTGATGGACGGATTTATACTGATGGAATTAACAGAGCTACGAGGAAAGCGGTTAGTTACGCGTTTGATTACGATAAATATATTACTAATGTTAAAGGAGGACGTGCGGTACGATCTGATGGTTTTCTTCCGAGTACAAGTGAATACTATAACCCAGGTATACCTGTTGCAACCAGAGATCTCACTATAGCACGACAAACTCTCATTGATGATCCTTTCTTGAATGCAACTATAGCTGCTAGGAATTTAGACATTTCTAACTCAACTGATGATTGGAGGGATGTTGCGGAATCTAATCCAATCTTTGAATTTAAGATGCTTTGGGATATAGCCAATTATGATAAGGTGAGCGTATTTGGAGATTCCATTAAAGATATAGGGATGTCTTTGGGCGGTCTAAATGGAGCACCTGATGGTAGCTTATTAGTACAACCAGATGTTTACACTGTATTGTATGGAGAAGATATAGGATCAGTTCCATGGTTCACATCTCACGGATTCTCATCTGAATGGGGAGGCTTAAACTATAAATTTGGCCCCGTCGTTGAATATATATATAGGAGTCCCGGAGATGCTGTATATGATCCCTTTTCATTTTCTTATAAGATCTTTCCATTCGAAGGGTTGACTAACACTGGATTTCATTATAATGCGACTGTTGATCGATGGATAGATATGACTTGGTTTGTAGACCCAATTACAGCTCAAGAACTTTGGGATAACATGACTAGACACTTTAACACTTATCAATATTTGGATATCATGATATCGTCTAGCCTGGAGGGATATGCAATAAATAAAGATTGGGAGTGGCATTTGCCAGCATATAGTTATGCATACGTTGAATATATTGCGGAACCGCCTGGTGATGGTCCTGGAGAACAAATCCCCGGATTCCAAACTGCTGCTATTTTAGCTATTTCTATGGTAACTATTACAGGTATCGGTTATTCGATTAAAAAGAGAAAACGTGCGTAAAAGTAAAAAGCATATAATTTAATAATTAACTTTTTTTTTTATTTATACCTAAAAAAAGGAAAATAAGCTATTTATTCAATGAATTTAATGCCAAATTGAGTTTAGCTCGTGAATCTCCATTTTAACTAGTTTTGTTTTTCCTCCTTCACTAGAAGCTAAAATATCACCTTTCCCTAAGATGATAGGTGTAGCGTATGATACTAAATAGTTAAATTTGTATGGATAGAGCTCAAGAAGCTCTGAGATACTAAATTCTGTGCCCCATTTTGAAAGGTCCTCAGATACATCCGAGATACTGATATGTGAACGGACGGGCATGTAAATTTGGCCATTATTGGCGAAAATTTCTAATGTAGTGCGATCAACGAGAATTCTGAATTTTATTTTGCCTTTTATTGGTTTCAATGACGCATAACGCTTTTGACAATAGAGCTTTTGTTCCTTGATTTCATACATAATCGGGATATTATTAATAATGAGCCCAAATCTTTCGGCACTCCCGATTTCAAACTCAGCTGTGATATCAAATAAACTATCTTCATGCTTTTCTTCCATAAATGAATGCTGACCTTCTTCGATAAGCCTATTTTGATAAACCCAGCTCCTGCCGTAAATTTTCTTAATCTCATTTATCGGCTGAGCAAACATTAGCAGTCCCTCTTCCGTAGATCTTAGTGTAAGTTCAACGGGAAAGAGCATCTGTTGGTTAAAAGCCATGTTTGGCATGGGAGATCCCCCCCATGCTATTTGAATACGTCGGCCATCTTCTTCGGGAATATTGTTAAAAGTCTGTGATGCATAGAAACCATTGCCATAGTTGAAACTAATCCCTTTGGTCTCGGGTATGAATTTTTTCCCATCAAATTGGCCAATATCATACCGACCATTGCCGGCATATAGAATCCATTTCTTATTCTTCTCATTACCATCGATTGCTAATTGGAATAGTTCTGGGCATTCATGAAGTCCTTCGCGTTTGTATTTACTTTCAAGTTGCCAAGATTTAAGGTCTTTTGACGTGAAAAAACCCATTTCGTCCTTATCTAAATACAAAACGATTACCCATTGATTATTTGGTGCATACCAGATAACTTTCGGATCACGATTAGAAAGTCTGATGTGTTTCTGGACGGGATTGCCGTTGTATTTAAGGAAGGTTCTACCCTTGTCATTGCTAAACGCAATTGACTGGGTAAAAGACTTGCCTTTAGACCATGGAGAGTTACCACCAGCGGAAGTATATATACACACTATTGGTTTTTCATCGCCAGTTTGAAAACTCGTAGTATTAAGCTTATCAACAACTGCTGAACCAGAATATATTCCACCTAGGTTATCTGGATGAATAGCATCGCTCAATTCTTCCCAATGGATCAAGTCTTTGCTTATTGCATGACCCCAAGCTTTATTAGCATCGGAGCCATAACTCCATCCGAAGGGATTATGCTGGTAAAACATGTGATATTCACCGTCATGATAGACCAGACCATTAGGGTCGTTGTTCCATCCTCGACGCGTTGAAAAATGGAACTGAGGTCTTAGGTGCTCTTTGTAGAGGTTTTCTTCTCCAGGATACGAGTCGGCCTGATAAATTTTATCGAACGCTTCGTTTTCCTTTTTGATTTGGAAAGTTGCTTTTTTACTTTTAAATTCAGAAACATCAAGAAAAACCCAAAAGTCAGGCTCGCCTATCGCCAGTGAAATTTTGAACTCACGTACAATTTTACCATCAATAATGAAGTGTATCAAACTTTCTTTTGTTCCCTGTTTGACGGGAAAATTCAGATATTGTTTTTCAATCATAAACTCTCGAAAAATAATTTATCACTTTTTAGTATGTAATTTTTAGTTTATTTTGGTGAAAAATTCATTCACATAATTCAAAAAATTCACAATTCTTAAAAATTTATTGCGACAGTATTTTAAAAATTCGATTCACTATAGAACTACATTATACTAATCAATTCCAGTAATGAAGAAATCAATGTCAAAACTCCAAAAATTTTCAAATTGAGAAAGAATAGAGTATTGCATTTCTTAAATAGAATTTAAACTTAACTTCAGTATTTAAACTGATTGAATTTGGGTCTTTCATCGTGATTTTTAGTTTTTCATCCATGCAAGTTTTCTCAATTACACCATTTCCCAATATGTTATTATTTTCATTTAGAACAGTAACCTTAACATACCCTCCATCATCTATGTCAGCAGAAAGTCCTAAATCATCACCATTCCATGGAAGGGGTACTGTAATAATGCTGGATTCCAACGCATCGTCTATGGATTTATAGCCAGCAAATCCATCTGGTCGTAATGTAGCTAAACAAAAATATCCCTTTCTCCAATCTGTGTGAGGTCCATCACTTCCGGAATAGTATAACCGAATTTCATTATTTAAGATAATGGGAGATTTTGCGGCGTAGATACAACCCCAATCAATATCCCCTTTCGTTTCACTATTTGGGATTAATGCTGTCCCAGAACATATTCTATACCATTTAATTGTATCAGGACTCCAAGCTAATTCTGTTTGTACAGTATCTGTTTTTATGTTAAAAATCGCAGGTAGTCCGAGATAAATCCCATAATATTCAAAAATTGGCATTGAGTAAATCTGTAAATGATTCTCATTTCCTTCAAAAATAGGTTCTGTAAATGTCCATGTTTTATAATCCAAACTTTCACTTCGCCCAACAATTCGTATTACTATATTTTTTCCATTGTTATTCTTTGTTTGTTTCCACATTCGAGTAATTAGAACGTATTTTTCTATTGTTGGGGCCCAAATCGCATTATTATGAGTATCCCCATTCCATTTAATTCTTAGGTTTTTTGTTTCTTCACTTACTTCTTCAATATTTGGGCAAGCTTGAGGTCTTGACCATTTTAATCCATCATTTGAGGTACAAATAAACATATTTCTTTCATTATCATTCGCTAAGATCAATTTATATCTCTCATTGGATTCTTCTATAAAATCATCTTTAAATATACCCGCACCATGATTATTCCTTAATACTATATTGTTTTCTTTACTATCATTGAATTCAACAATGTTTAAACTTGGTTTCTCCCAATTAATTCCATCTTTTGAGATTGCATAACAAATACCCATTTCTCGACTTTCTTTGCTACCATACTTGACACTCATTTTTTTTAATCTTTCGATATAACTCCCAGTTTTCTTCTTTTTGTTCTTTGTTTTACTCGTTGCATAATCAATAATAAAAGGGCTATACCAACATCGATAATATGCTTGATTATTTATTGTATCAAAAATAATATTTGCGTATAAATTATCAAATCTGGGCTCCCAAAGTTTATCTTCGGTAAAAAGAGGATTATTTTTACTTTTAGTAACTTTCCCAAGTGTTAACTTACAATTTTCTGAGTGTTTAATTACACGAGAATCTAATAATAGGTATTTTTTTGGAGTAATTTCCATAGTATATTATTAATTTGTTGAGTATAAATAAAAAGAGTTGATTGATATTTAATTTATTTTCAATTGTGCTACAACAAGGATTTTTTAGCCAAAATGGGGTACGGAACGGATGTGAGAATGGAATCCGCGTGGAAATTTCTCGCACGACATAAAACGAAAGAAGGAAAATATATATGTGATTGGATTCGCAATAATAAATATTGGAAATTTGAAAAGCGTGGTTTTGCAAGTAAATGGATTACGTTTTATGCTTATCTGTGCTTAAAGTATAAGGAAAAAGCACATTAACACTAAGATTAAAAATGGGGTAAAAAATTAATTACCAGGTATTTGATTTCCTTCAGGCTTTTGCAAACTGGAGAATATAATCTGATATCATTTGCTCATAAAACCAAGCGGATACAATTTTATAATAGACATATAGCCCTTAGGGCTTAGCTAATGGGACAATATAATTTAGTATTAGATTCTCATAACCCTCTTTGGGTATATTCCCACCCGCTGTAACGCCAACCGTAAGATTATATTCTGGCATAACATAGATCATCTGTCCTCCAGATCCAGCCATAAAATATCCCTCAATAGGACTATTCATCATAAAAAATAAATACCCATAATCCATCGACTTTTCCCCTTTGGACATACTTATCCTGACTGTTGTTGCATCTCTTATATAATTTTTATCTACTATTTGTGTTCCATCCCAAGAACCATTGTTATAACATAATATTCCTAATTTCGCTTGAACCTTCGGTGAACAATGAAAAATATATGCACCATAATTAATACCTTTACTATCATGCGGCCAAAATGTTTCTTCATCCGCAATTCCTAGCGGGGTAAATAGATACTCTTTTGCGAATTCCTCAGTGCTTTTACCAGTTACCTTGGTAATTATACCTGATAAGAGATTAGGTCCATCATTACTGTATACATAATTTCCCGCTTCCCCAGGAACTGCCCCTAAGGGCACATCATTCAGCGCTAAGTTAATGCAATTATCAGGAGGATACTTAGCCTTAGGATGATTAGGTTCCCATTCGCCAATTAATCCGGAATTCATTGTTAATAGTTGTTCTATTGTTATATTCTTCTTTGATTCACTATCGCAAAAATTTGGATCCCAAATATCAGCAAAGAACTCATATAATGTCTGATTTAGGTTGTCTATGAAACCTTCTTTGAAAGCTATTCCAATCAAAATGCTTGTTAAACTTTTGGTCGCAGAAGCTTGATCGTGGAATATATGGTTAGGTCCGGTATACGCTTTAGGAGGAAGAAGATCAGAATACGCTTTAGTATCAAGAGTTTGGGAATTATGCAGGTATTCTTCGGTTAACAGATATCCATTGCGTGCTATAATAACACTGTGGAGATCATATGAATTTTTTTTAATAAATTCAAACATCTCAGCTATTTTATCAGAATCTAAGCCCTGTTCTTCAGGAGTTACTTCTGTCCATTTACTTGATTTTGATGGCCAAAATTTATTTTTCATGATTAGATCAATTTTTTTAAAATTTATTGATTAAAATAATCAAGAAATAAAAAATTTGCCTTACTTTTCTGTGAAATTGGAATAGAAAGGTAAATTCAGCGTCTAATTTCAATGAAAATTCCATAGAAATAAATCAGATCAATTCAAAGTTTAAATATTAATTCAATTTAAAGTTGAATATGTTGAGTAAAATAAATAGAGTTTATCTTTGTTTCATTTATAATCCATCGAGGGAGGAAAAATGCCTGCGGTAAAATCGTTGGATGGCCCCGTTGCAGTAACTGGTGCTTCAGGTTATATCGGCTCCCATGTGGTAGTTGCGTTAATGAAACATGGATACACCGTACATGCATGTATAACTGACTTAAACAATCCAGACAAGACTGAACACCTTCTAAAACTCAATCAGTGCGATTACTCTGGCCATTTAGAACTATTCTCAGCCAATTTACTCGAAGAAGGCAGTTATGATATACCATTCACTGATTGTATTGCAATATTACATGCGGGCACACCTATGGGTTACGGCGGTGTCAACAATCCTCGACAAATATACGATGGCGCGTTGAACGGTACCAAGAACGTCCTTAATTCAGTAAAGGAAGTAGGAACAGTAAAAAGGTTTATTTATACTAGTTCTTTTGCTGCCATTCATCATCCCATGCCATCAGGATATATCTTTACAGAGAAAGATTGGGCTACAGACAATCGTGATAATGACCCGAATTGGAGTCATAATAGAATCGACGAGGATGGCGTGATGGCTTATAACATGGCTAAAGTTGAGACTGAACTCATGTGTTATGATTTTGCAGAAAAAGATGGGCGTTTTGATGTCAATTCTGCTTGTCCAATCTCTGTTCTTGGGCCAGTACTTAGCAAAGTACACAATAGTGTAGGTTCTTGGCAATGGTGTATTGGCCGTATGTTAACGGGAGTAACCTGCAAGCGTGCATGGAATGTTTTGTGGAATATCGTTGATGTTCGGGATGTCGGAGAATCACAGGTGCTCATGCTTGAGAGTAAAGTTAGTAAGAATAGATCGCGGTATCAATTATGTGCCGCAGACAAGTCGGGTGAAATAAATGTCTTACAACTTCAAGCCCACTTACAAAAGTTGTTCCCGGAAGTAAAAGTGGGCGGACCACCTAATGAGATCCACACAATCATCAATAAGTATGGCAACGTTTATCAGACACCGCTTGCTCATTGTGATAAAGCTCGCGAGGAACTTGGTTTAGAGACTCATTCTATTGATGATACTCTGCGTGAAACGGGGCAATCAATGATTGATCTCGGCCTGGTTAAACCAGCTTAAAAATAAGAATTAAAGATAAGTCAAATCTTATTTAATACTTAAAGGAAAACTGGATTCTTGTGATACCTTAGAATTTCTGCTGTTCTGCCCCCAACATAATCTTATCTTGAGCCTTGGCAGCTGTAGTTCACAAGGTAATACAAGAATCCTTTTCCACTAAAGTTTCTATTATATTCTTAATTGCTTTTTTTGAAACACCGCAATGATTAAGAAGGTAATTTTTCACTCCCCTATATTCCTCATCGAGAACTCCGAGAGTAGATTCTATATAATAACTCTTAGTGTCTTTAAAGGAAAGTAAGTAATCTTCTATAATCAACTTTCTACTCACGCCAAGCAAATCTAATAATAGAGCAATGACAATTCCCGTGCGATCTTTTCCACCTTCACAATGAATAATTAGTTTATTGACAGCTGCCTTCGAAAAATAATCTTCAAAAACAATTTTAATTTCTCTTTGGAAATCTGCAAGGAATCTATTGTAAAAATGTTCTGATGGGTTTTTAGGAGGAGGAAAGGTTGCGTTTGTCTCAATGGGGATGTTTTTCACGTAACCTTCTTTTATATCATAGTTATAATTGTTATTATGTTGATCAAGTCTCTTAAGTTCATTTTTCCCCCTCAAGTCTATAATGAATTTTATATCGTGATCATCTAAAAATTTCCTTACCAGCTCTTTGTCATTTTGTGATAATGAGGCTGTTCTATATATTAGACCTTCTTTTATCTTTATTGTATCTGAGAATTTATTCGGGAGTAAGGAAATATCTCGAAGATTTGAGAATTTAGGATATTTTAAATCAAATTTCTCAAAGAATTTTTGAGTTCTCACCATTAATCCATTCTCTAAATTGAAATATTTTATTCCTTGTTCAATAACTTCAAGAAACAAGTGCTTTAATTTATCCTTCCGATCAACAATATCTGATCTACTCATTCCTGTTGATGCTTGAACATATTTCCACACTAATTTATAATTATGATTATAAAAAACACTCATTAGAAATTCTCTTGGTTGATATAAATTAAAATAATTTCCGTCAACCATTGATTGTAGTCTCACAAGGGTATGAAAAGCCATATTATAGTTATGATAGGTTCTATATGAATCACTTTCTCCGAAACTTGAAAGAAATTTTTCGTAATTCTCGATAAATTTATAGCTTTCTGAGAAAAATTGTTTCTTCAAGATATCAAAATCATCGAGTTTGACCCAGTTCTCGGAATAGATTTTTTTAACTCTACCGTTCTTATCGTACACAATAGCTTGCTCTGGGTTTGGGATTCTTGATTCTATGACATAAATAGTATCTTTTCTCGCTGCAGAAATACTTTTAATCCCTATCTCTAATTTAATAAATGAGTGTTCCGTGTAAACTAACCATTTATCATTAATTTCGAAATCGGTAAAAAGTCCTTCATCATCACTCCTCAGTATTCCAAGAATTTTCTCCTTTACTCTCAATACTGCATTATTTTTAGAAAATTCGTCGTAATAGATGAAAGTGTCCAAGTCTGAATAAAAATTGTTATTATTTCTACCATGACTCCCATAAAACACGATTCCTTCAATAAAATCTAATGTTTTTATTTCCTCTTTAATTTTACTCGCAATTCTATCGATTATCGGATTAATTATTTAAACATCCCCACAAAAGTATATCTATTAAAAGTAACATGTACGGAAAATTATTCTTTTGTTTTATTTATTTTCCAAGATTTTATCTTATTTTAGTGAAATTTAAGTGTTAGAAAAAAAAAGATAGATGTTATTAATTCTTAGAGTATTTTTTCCGCCAAATAATTAATACTGTAATAGTGCATAACATCGTAATTAATATCATTTTAAAATCAAATCCAGGAATTTCATTACTGGGTATCTCATTACTGGGTATCTCATCACTGGATTGAATTCGTATATTTATCGTCACCGTAGTACTATTATTAAAGGGATTGTAGGCTCTTATTTCTAAGGTATAAACACCTACGGAAAGGCTCGACGTATTGGTTATTATTCCTTCGGGAGTGATGTTGAAATTTACCGTATCGTTTATCGAGTATTCTACTCCGGAAACACAAGAAGCATTTACATCGTAAAAAAGGAAATTTCCTTCTACTATTGTCTGATCTTCGGGGATCTCATCCCATTCAGGTGCAATATCCTTAGCATATCTTATATTTATCGCCGCTGTTATATTATTATTAAAGGTATTATTTGCTCTTATTTCTAGCGGATAAACACCTACAGGAAGGCTTGACGTATTTGTTATTATTCCTTCGGGAGTGATGTTGAAATTTGCTGTATCGTCTATCGAATATTCTACACCAGAAGTGTCAGTAGCATTTACATCGTAATAGAAGGACTCTCCTTCTCGTAGTAGTTGATCTTCAGGTATTTCATCCCAGTCTGGTGCGTTATCCTCAGCAAATTGGACAATATAATCTACTAAAAGATTTTCATAATCCACGTCAGTTTCCCCAGTAAAGCCAACGGTAATATTGTATTCTGGGATGACATAGATACACTGTCCTCCAGCTCCATATGTATAAAATAAATCGTAAGGAGTATCCGTCACATAAAATAAATACCCATAACCAACTTCATAAGATCCACCTTTAGATTCAAAAGTAGTCAGGTACGATACAGCATCTGCCATATAATTTGGCTCAACTACTTGTGTTCCATTCCAAGTACCGTTGTTTAGACATAGCATTCCTAACTTTGCCTGTACTTTAGGCGTGCAATCAAATCCATACGCACCATAGTCATTACCATAATCGTCATGCCACCAATAGTATTCATCCTCTGAAATTCCCAAAGGGGTAAATAAATATTCTTGTGCGAATTCTCCAGTGCTATTACCCGTAACATTGGCGATTATGCCGCTTAAGAGATTAACTCCTTCGTTACTATATTCAAATTCTCCCTCTTGCCCGGGAGTATACGATATTGGCACATACTGAAGCGCCCAATCAATGCAATCAAAATTACTGGAATCCTTAGGAGGCCATACGTCTCCCCGTAATCCTGCATTCATCATTAATAATTGTTTTATTGTTATATTCTTCTTCAATTCACTATCGAAGAATCCAGGTCTCCATCTGTCAGCAAAAAACTCATATAGGGTTTGATTTAGGTTGTCTATGAAACCTTCTTTGAGAGCTATCCCAATCAATATGCTCGTTAAACTTTTAGTAGTTGACTGTTGCATATGGAGTGTTTCTCCTCCAAAATACGAGTCAGTATGAAGGAGGGTGGAATTATACATGTATTCTTCGGTTAAGAGATACCCATTACGTACGATGATGACGCTATGAACATCATGTGAACCTTCTTCAATAAATTCAAACATATCAGCAATCTTATCAGAATCTAATCCTTGAGTTTCAGGAGCTACTTTTGTCCATTCACTCGAATTTCCTGGCCAAAATATATCTTGGGTTGATAAGTTAGTGATGGAAAATGAAAAATCGTCAATATTTGTGCTGATTCCTCGCGTTGATGGAGATCCTATCGTAAACGAAGCAATTAAAGTCAAGGAGATCATGCAAATAATTAGCTTTTCTATTTTATTTCTCATTATTAGATCAATTTTCTTTTTCATTTTTGGATAAATTTTAGTTTAAATTATAGATGTACATTTACTATAAATAAATATTATTATTTTGTATTTTTTTTTAGAATAAATAAAAAAGATTGCTGAATATGAATGACAAAACCTATATTATTGCAGATAAGAAATATCATATTATAAAAATAGGAAGAGCTAAGAATCCATACAAACATTTGAAAACACTCCAAAAAAGCACTAGTACAGAATTGGAAATGGTTTGCGTTTTTGAGTATGACATTGAAAAAGAAATAAAGGAGTTGCTGAAGAACTATAAAATTCGAGGAGAATGGTACTATCCTAACCCAAAGAAAATGCTAGAAATCCAAGAAAAGTATCTTCCAAATAATCAAGAATTAGCTTCATTTATTCATAATTTATTTGGAGAAATAGAAATGAGTGATCAACCTATTTGCTTATGCTGGATAGACGATGAAGAGAGTAGATGCCAATACAAACGACATAAGGGTTCGCTTGTAACATGTGAATCCTACGAAATTTGGAAAGCTTGTGTAAAAAAAGAAGAAATAGATTTCGGGGATTAAGGATTTTAAAAGCATTAGTTTAGAATTTAAATAAAAAAGGAAAGAAAAAAGGAAATTAAATATTTTCTAATATCGTAGCTTCCGAAACTCCTCCACCACCACATAAAGTGGCTAAATCAGGGCTCGTGTTCAAAAATTAGAAGAAAAAAAGGAAATTTTATTTTTCCCGAATTGGTATATATAGGTCAAGTTCAGAAGTATCAGAATTTTTCTGAAATCTCTGATCATACCATTCAAATTCGGGAGCAAACGGTACTCGTTCATATCTCGA
>JAHQWJ010000028.1 GCA_029856125.1 Promethearchaeia archaeon
TTATGTAGATTCTAATTTTAGATAATTGAGATTTGAATTGTTACCACAATATTTAATTTCATAAAAAATTAGTTAAGAAAAATAAAAGGATAATAAAAAAGTTTAAAATTCGTAGCCACACTTCTTGCAGACATGTTTTTTAGCATACATAGGTATGTGGCCTACGTACGATAAGACTTTTGATTTATCTTCGATCTGCTTGATATTTCCTCCGACTGCTCCACACATTGGGCAGGTAGTTCTTTCTTCAGCAGCAAAACCGCCTGAACCTAACTCAGGAGGTTTTAATTCGCCTAATTCAGTTTCTACCTCCTCTAAGCGAGCTGTTTGTGCATCCACTAATTTCTCTTTGCTATCTATATTATCAGTTAACTCTTGAATTTTAGTGTCTTTTTGGAGTAATACATTATTTAATTCTATCAATTGGCTATTTAAATTAGTGTTCTCGTCTTGAGTAGCCGAAAGTTTATTATTTAATTCTTGAATTTCAGCGGTTAATTTACCCGTTTGTTCTTTATTAATTTCCATTTCAGCTGCCATATTTTCGAAACCTTGTATTTTAGATTTAGATTCTTCAAGTTCAGTAGAAAGATCTGAGATGGTAGCCCCAAGTTCCTCTTTTCTGCTTTCTAAAGTACTTTCGAGCTCATTTACTTTCGTATTTGCACTCTCAAGTTGACTTTTCAGCCCCTCAAGTTCAGTGCTTAAAGCAGCATTAGATTGAGTATTTTCTTCAATTAGAGCAGTAGCTTGCTCTAATTTTGGTTTAATATCGCCTAGGACAGCTTTATTACTCTCTAATTCTTTCACTGTGCTTTCAAGACTTTCGCCGGTGGTTTTAAGGGTATTTTGAGTTCTCGTTAACTCATTTCTTGTATCCGTTAATTGCTTCTCTAAATCGTTCACCTTTGCCCTTAAATCTAATAGAAAACGCCCCTCTATTTTTTGGGACTTATCCGGGTTCTCTTCCGCTTTTTGCCAGTCTACAGAAATTTTTTCTCACGCTCTTATTGTAATTTCAATTATTTTGATTGTTAATTTTTTATTCTATATATATTATCATATAATGGATTTGTTTTAAAAATCTATTTTATAATAAATTAGATTTTAGTATAACAATTGTGTAAAATTTATTTATCTTACGGTTGTTATAATATAATAATAGCTATTAGTCAGATATTGTGAATTAATGTGGAAGGAGAAAAAGACTCTCAATTTGATTTGGAGGTAATATCAACTTCTGGCGTTTACAAAACACCATTTTCTTTAATAATTTTAATCCAGTTATTCATCGGTGGACTCGTTTTATTTATAGTAAATTTGTGGTTTATTAATAGTCTATATTATCTTTTAACGGGAACAGAGTTTTATTCGTTTGGATTAAAAGCGGAATGGTATTATTGGTTATTACTTCCACTAAATATTTATGGTAATATTTTTCTGTTTGTATTTACAATTATCTTTTTTTCTGGAGGAATATTTCGATTACTTAATAAAATTTCACCACCTCAAGAGGGTATCTTCGAGAGGGGGAGTAAAGAATGGAAATATATGCATAGAAGGTTTTGGACTTCCTTTTTTCCTATATGGTTAGCGCGAGCATTACCATTACCATGGCTAGATATTATCGCTTACAGATCTTTTGGAACTAAAGTTGGAAGAAGCGTTGTCTTGTATGAAGGGTATGTAGATCCCTTATTTGTAGAAATTGGTGATTTTACAATGACTTCACTAAACATATGTATATTTTCACATTTAATATACCAAGACAAACTCCTTATCAAAAAAGTTAAAGTGGGAAAAGCGTGTGTAGTGGGCCCTCACACGATTATAGCGCCAGGCACAATCATGGAGGATTTTGCTGTTTTGGGAGTAAACAGTTACACAAAGATCAACCAGAGATTAAAAGGAAATCTAATTCACGTAGGAACTCCCGTAAGTATAACGCTACCAATTCAATCTGTAGAACAATCCCAACAAAAAGCAGAAAAAGTTAAGGAAACTACAATCTCTGATGATCCTAACCAAAAAAAAACGGATTCAAATTTATAGGAGGAATAGAAAATGTTTCAACCAGCAAGTTTAAAAGGAGATTCCCCTACACCTATCGACGAGAGGATAAGAAAAAAGTTTCTTGTCTTGTATATTGTGATAATTATTCTAAGTCTAATTCCAGCATCGCTTTTCGAATTTTGGTATATTACATTATTCTGGAGCGAGACAAATTTCTGGATTTTTTTTATTGCTCTACCCTTCAATGTCTTCCTTTCAATTTATTTAATACAACTCAGTGCAATTCTAATTTCAGTTTTATTTTTGAAAATAATTATCCTAATACATAATCCAAAAGAAGGAATTTTTAAACGTTCAATAGAAGATCGAGACTATTTTTTTTGGAGCATCCGAAATATTGTTAAAAAATGGCCGCTTTATGTAACATCATCAAATCCTTTTCCTTGGCTTAAGAATCGTTTTACACTAAGATTTTATGGTGTGAAGATTGGAAAAAAGGCGATCTGCGATAATAGTTGGATTTCCTCAGAATTCGTATCTATTGGGAAAAATGTTATAATTGGGATGAACTCCACAATTTTAAGTTTTGCAATTGAACAAGATAATTTTATATTGAAAAAAATAATAGTTGAAGACAATGTGCTAATTGGAGCTAAATGTATTCTCTTACCAGGTACGATAATTAAGAGAGATACGAAGCTTTCAGCTCACTCCTATACGAATCATAATCAAATATTAGAAGAAAATTCTATCTATAGGGGACATCCAGCAAAACTATACGAGAATGGTTAATATGATTTCCGAAAAAACCGTTAAAATTAATTCTCAGGAAAAGGTTAAGTCAAAAAAAAGACTCGTGATCATTTCTGATACTCACATTACTCGTTCTGGGGGTTCTTTTAACCTCCACGCGTTCAATGTTGGAATTGAAAAAGTAAACAAGATAAAGAACGCATCTCTATACTTGAACTTAGGAGATATTACTCAGATGGGAACATTATTAGATTATGAGTATGCCTTAGAGCAATTTAACAAGTTCGATCCAGTGACTAAAAGTCCTATTATGGTTTTAATTGGAAATCACGACGCCATGAATGTGGGTTATCTATTATTTGAAGAAATGATTGGTAGAAGGCATTACTCGTATGAAGACGATGAAATCTATATCCTTGGTATAGATAGCACTAAACCTGATTTACCTGGAGGAATAATACACCATAACGTAATTGATTCTGTACGAATTGAGTTAGAGAATCCGGAAAGAGAGGATAAATTCAAAGTTGTGTGTTTTCATCATCAACTTATTCCTATACCAAATACAGGAAAAGAACGATCAGCTATAGATGATTCTGGAGATATGCTTAAAATGTTATTGGAAGCAAAAGCAGATTTAGTTTTGAATGGTCATAGACATACTTCAAATTTGTATACCGTGAGTAGTAGCGAAAAAGACTTATATATTTTTAACGCAGGAACTTTTTGTTGTAATAAGACAAGATATCGAGAACTCTTTACTTATTCTATTATTGATATAGAGGGTAGCGAACTTTCTTTTAAAGTGATTCCGGTTTTTGATCCGGATTCTAAAAATGAAATCTTACGAGAAGTTAATTATTACATCCCATTACAAATAGAAAAAAAGCAAAAACCTATCGCCCGATTCATTCAGATGTCAAATTCGTTAGTTTCTGAACTAAATAAGGCTTATATTTCTAATTTTGAGAAAACTATCAATAGCATTAATAAGATGAACGATATCGATTTAGTTGTACACACTGGAAATCTTACAAAAAATAGCTATAAGGAAGAATTTAAAGCAGCAAAAGAGATTCTTGAACAGTTAAAGCACCCTTATATTGCCGTTCCTGGGTTTACAGATTCAAAACCTCTTGCTTGGGAGTACTGGAGGCAAAATTTTGGTGATTTTAATCCACTTTATGAAAACGAAAAGATATATTTTCAGGGTATGAACTCCACAACTCTAGATTCTAAAGAGGGATTTATTGGGAGAAAGAAATTAAATAACTTTATAGAAAAAGTTCTATCGCAAAGCCACCAGAAGTTATTTGGCGTAAGTTTTTTTCATAATTTAATTCCAACTCCTTTAAGCGTGTGGCGGACTGAATTAATCGATTCTGGGGACGTATTATCCCAATTTGCTAGATCTCAAATAGATTTAGTATTGAATTCTTCCCCAAGCATTTCTTTTAATGTTAAAATTGAAAATACGGTATTTTCCAATGGGGGGAATCTCGAAGGGAAATATTTTGACGAGGTTTTTATTGAGATCGAAATCTATAGGAAAGGACTCGTAGTATTAAAAGAACATAATTTGAGAACTGGTGAAGCAAAATTAATTGGTAATTATTACTTAACTACTCTAATTTAGTAAAAAATTGAAGATTATGGATCAAAACTACCTTTTACCTCAATATAACTTAATTTTAATTAGATACGCTGAAATATGGTTAAAGTCGCAGAAAATTAAAATTCGGATGCTTAAGTATTTGATGAGTAATATTACTAAAATACTTAAAAGAAAGGGAATCAAATTCAACAAATATCAGATGAGTAAGGATTCATCGAGAGTTTTTTTCTTTTTTAATAATAAAGACATTGCTTCTGCTATCAAAGTAATAAAAAACGCGTTTGGTGTACATTCCTTAAGTCCGGCAATTAGAACGTCAAACAACCTAAAAAATATTACTGAGCGAACAATAGAACTTGCTAAAGATATTCTTGATCGGAAGGACTCATTTGCGCTCAGGGTTAAAAGGTCTGGAAAACATGATTTTACCTCGATGGAAGTAGCTCAAATTGTGGGTCAAGCAATTATTGATAATTTTCCGAATCACGAATTGAAAGTAAATCTTACCCAACCGAAAAAACAAATTTTTATCGAAATAAGGGGGGATTTCACTTACATTTTTTCTCAGATTATAAAAAGTAAATGGGGTGGTTTACCTATAGAACCTCAGAAAAAAATATTGGTAATGGACATCGGTAGGATAAATGATGCAATTGCAGGGTTTCTATTAATGAGAAGAGGATCTGAGATTTATCCTATATTAATTGATCTCACGGATGATGGAATCGGTGTCGAAGACTGGATTTCAAACTGGAAAGAAATTGGTGATTATATTCCAAAAAATAATATGCGATTAGCCAAATTTGGAATATACGATGTTCTAAAGAAAGTTTATTCAGAGTTAGATGAAAAACAATATTTTTGTGGTATATGCAGATTAATTAGATTTGATTTAATGTCTAAAATCCTTAAAAATCCTAAATTTCAATTTTATGAAAAGATTAAGGCAGTCACCGATGGCATCAGCTTAAATAATTCGAATTACTGTCCTGATTCCATTGATTTAGAGACTTTAGCTATCAATACGCTTAACTTAACCCATCCCGTATTTACGCCTCTCATCGGTATTGGAGAGAGTAAGCTTCATGATTTATCAAAAAAAATCTCTAAAAATCTTAAACAAGTTAATTACTGTCCATTCAAACCAGAGAATCAAGTATTTGATGCTGAAAAATTGAAAGAATTATATAACAATTTAAATATTGATAATAATCTTCTGTTTATAGTGGAAAATGGATCGGATATTCATTTATTCTGATAAAACAAACATATTAAATTAAGTCATTAAGCTTAAAAATAAGTCTAATTTATTAAAATTGAACCAAATTTGGAATAGGATTTAGTTTATCTTATATTTTTCTAATTGAAACGAGTTGTAATATTATGGTTAAAGTTGATTTGAACTTATTAAACATATTTGTATTGAGAGTGAAAAAAAATAAAATTGTATACGAAGGAGATACTGTAGGCGATATTATCTCCCAATTTCTCAAAGAATATAAAGATTTATTAGACGATGGTATTTTATCCAAAAACAAGAAGAAGTTGAACCCTCAGATGGTCATTTTGCTCAACGGTAGGAATATTTCTTACATGCAAAACTATAAAACCAAATTAAATGAGGGAGACCAGCTGTATATATCATTTCCAATCTCGGGAGGTTAATCTTTTTACAACTAACAAAAACCAACTTTAATTTCAATATCTATTTTTCGTTAAAAAGTAAGGATTTATTAATTCCTTACGCTATAAATAATTTGTATAGTTATTTCCGACATTTTCAAAAAGAAAGTTTTGGGAGCTAAGCAGTAAAATCTGGTGATAAAGAATTAAGAAGATCGCTTTTATGGGGCTTGATTTCGCAGGTAAAACGAGCATAATTACAGCTATTTCTAAAAAATTCGGTTTTGAACAAGATATCCTTAAATTGATGCCGACACGTAGAATAGCCAGAGATGCATTTAAATTTTTAGGGATAGAGTTTGTTCGGCTAGATTTCGGTGGTCAGCTGCAATATCGAGAGGAATATCTAAAAAACCCTACAAAATACATTAGTGGAACAGATTTACTTTTCTATGTTATTGATGCGCAGGATTACGACCGTTACGTTGAAACTATCGATTACCTTGATAAGATCTTACTTTTTTTAAAGGAAAATCAAGAATATCCCCCGTTATGTATCCTTTTTCACAAGTTCGATCCCCAACTCACAAAAGAGAAAGTTATAAACCAGAGAATACTGACGATCAAGCACGCATTAATCAGATATAGCAACGATTTTGACATATTTTTCTTTGAAACGTCTATTTACGATATCAAATCAATCATGGACGCTTTCTCATCTGGGTTATCTTTACTATTTGAAAAAATGGAAATGGTATCTCGACTGTTTTCTAGAATTAGTAAGAATTATAATTCTATCATGATAGCACTGTTTGATGCTAAGGGTATAACGATTGGCGAATATTACCGTCCACATCTACATTTAGTTGAAAAAATTAGGATCTACGATAAATATTTAGAGGCTCAAAAGAAAATAATCGCAGAGAATAGGACCCTACTTGAGTTCTCAGATAAATTTGAAAATGGTAGCCGTTATTCTGGGTTAGTGGAAACATTAAAGTTTGGGAACTTAGATTTTTATTTATTATTTATTATTGAAGAGAACGAAGAAGACTTAGAGAAAACTGTAGAAGTGTTAAACAAGTTGGAATCTGCGAAAGCTCAAATGGAAACTCTAATTCTTCAATTAATACAATAATATGAGTTTGCATTTTATTTCTTAGGATTTAGTGCAAATCATTTAGTTCTTTTCTTGTGGGGATTAATTAGTTAATCATTTTAAATTTAGTAACTTGAACGACAATCTTCCAGTTATAATAACGCTAAATAGTTTTGGTGTTATCCTGAATTTAGCTAAAAGCTCAAATGAATCGTTACCGCTTCCTCTCCTTTTAAATGAACCGGCCCGATTATCTTATTAGGCATCTTAGAAAATCCTTTAGTTACAATCTTTTTTAGCACGTCTTTACCTACATCATCAGGATTATATCTAATAAAATTAACTAACTGAGAAACGATTTCCTCAATTATTTTATCGTAAAGATTAGACTCATAATATAATTTTTTATTTAATTCACTTAAAACGATAATATTACCAGGCATTATAATCTTTTTTATTTTATTTAGTTCGATAATAACGCAGATGGAGGGATTCGAACCCCCGAGCGCTCATGCGCACCGGCTTTTAAGGTACTAACTTTTACTTTCGAAGCCGGCGTCTTACCAGCTAGGCTACATCTGCTTTTAAAAACGAATCTTAATTGGACTAGTTCAGAGAGATATAAATTTTTTTCTAATATATTGTTGTATGGAAAGTTGAAAATATTAAGAGTAGGTTAAAGGATTTTTGAGTGGAACGATATAAATCTAATAAAATTAAGAATTTGGAATATAAATTTTCAATTTTAGATTAGGATCGAATAATTTTATTAATCCTTCTCCTTCGTATTGCTTTAATAACAAGTTTACGGTCGAAATTCTTATATCAAACCTAAGAGCTATGTCAGATGCCAATATTGATTTTCTTTTAGGAAGAGATTCTCTAATTTCTTTTTCTATAGAGGTGGGAACAAATGCATCGCGTTCTACTATAGTTATTTGCTTTGTTCTTCC
>JAHQWJ010000029.1 GCA_029856125.1 Promethearchaeia archaeon
ACCACTAGAAGGCTTTAAGGTTGCGGTTCATTACGGTTGTCATTATTTAAGACCTTCAGAAATTATTGAATGGGACGATCCTTTCGAACCAGTTACTTTAGATGAAATTGTTGAAAATCTTGGAGCTGAGTCTATTGATTACGATTTAAAGATGGAATGTTGTGGAAACCCTGTAGAAAAATCAGATAAAGATTTATCTTTGCAAATGATTGATAACAAATTGAAAGCTATTAAAGATTCAGGAGCAAATTGTGTTGTTGTGGTGTGTCCTGCTTGCTATCAACAATTTGAGTTTAACCAACGAGAACTCAATAAAAAAAACAATTCAGAATATGATTTCCCGATTTTCTATCTCTCAGAGTTAATTGCATTGGCTTTTGGTTTCATACCAGAAGAGTTGGGATTTAAATTTCACAGGATAAAACCAAGTAAACTATTTGAAAGTATTAACTTTACAGTATGAAATTCATAATAAAAATAAAAGAATATTTAGGAATTATTAGAGGAATTGATATTTTATGGCTGATGTATTACCCAAAAAAACAGTATTAAAAGATGTTAAAGTCTTCAAGGATCTTGATGAGGAAATCATTAAAGCTGATAAGTGCTGTGCTTGTGGCGCTTGCGTAGCTTATTGTTCAAGTCAGAACTTTGATGTTATCAAAATGGAAGGATATACGCCTCAATTTATTTCAGACGCGAATGTTGAAAATTGTAAAGAATGTGGAGTATGTTATTATATCTGTCCGCAAACAGAACCGTTGATGAACCATTTAAAGGAGGATTATCGAATCAAAGATGAGATTGGGTTTATTCAAAATGTAATTGCAGCAAAAACAAAGGATGAAAAAATAAAAGAAATGGGACAAGATGGAGGGTTAGTAACCACTCTTCTGACGTATTTATTTGATAAAAATAAAATTGATGCTGCTATTGTGTCTGAATATGACGAGAAATTAAAACCGATTCCAAAAATCATATATAACAAAGAGGATCTATTGAAATCTTCAGGAACAAGATATTCAATATCATCAAACATTTTACCTCTAGCAGATCTTTATACTATTGCGCAGGAAATTGTTGCAAAGCATCATCAAATTTATGATGTAAATCAAATTCGTATGGCGTTTGTTGGAACTCCTTGTCAATGTAGAGCTGTCCGAAAAATGCAACTTTTAAGTATCAGCCCTGCCCATGTCATTAAATATGTCTTTGGTTTGTTTTGCATGGAAAACTTTGATTATGAGAAATTGTTCCAGTTAGTGAAAAAGGAGACTAACGAAGATCCAACAAGTATAGCTAAAATGAACATAAAAAAGAATTTTTTCATAACAAATAAAGAAAATAAAGTTTATGAAGTCGAACTCCATAAGTTTGACGATGCTGTAAGGAATCATTGCCATGATTGTGATGAGTTCACAAGCAGATTTTCTGATGTTAGCTTTGGCGGTTCCGGGGCGGTTCAACAAAATTCAATGGTTATAATACGCACCGAAAAAGGTGAAGAACTTATCAAAAATGCAATGATGACCGGTTATATTGATAAATTTACTCCTAAGAAGTCTACAATTACGGAATGGAAGGCAAAAAAAATTGACTTGCTTAGGAGAATGACAAATAATAAAATAAAAAAATCTTAATATGGTGAAAAATTTGGGAGAAAATTCAAAATCAGTTGTAATTATTGGAGCAGGAATTGCTGGCATTCAGGCTGCCCTAGATTTAGGCGATATGGGAATACAGGTACATTTGATCGAAAAGCAACCTTGTATTGGAGGTAGAATGGCTCAATTAGATAAAACTTTCCCTACACTTGATTGTTCAATTTGTATCCTCGCTCCTAAACTTTCAGAATGTTATAGGCATGATAATATTACGCTACATACTCTTTCAGAGATCCAAAAGATAGGAGGTTCAGTAGGTAATTTTTCTGTCGATGTGCTAAAACACGCCCGGTATGTTAAAGAAAGTGTTTGTACCAATTGCGGTGATTGTGGAGCTATCTGTCCTGTTAGAGGGATTACTAACTTTTTTGATGCAAATCTAGTTACTCAAGCAGCAGCACAAATAGCCTTTCCAGCAGCAGTTCCTGCGGCGTATCGCATTGATCCAAGTAAGTGTTTATATTTGAATTATGAAATTTGTGGGTTATGCTATCAAAACTGTGGTGCGGATGCGATTGACTTCACGCAAAAAGATTCAATACTTAGTTTAGACAAAGTTGGAGCAATTATAGTTGCTACGGGTTTAGATTTAGCAGAAGATATTCATACTTTAAACATCTATGGCTATCAAAAATATGATAATGTAATCACAGCAATGGAACTTGAGAGATTGATTTGTGCTTCAGGTCCACAGGCAGGACATTTAAGTAGATTAACCGATGGAAAGCACCCAAAAAAAATCGCTTATCTTCAATGTATTGATTCACGCTCTCAGAAAGGACAAATGTATTGTTCCTCTGTTTGCTGCATGTATACTACAAAAGAAGCTATGATTGCATATGAACACGACAATGAGTTGGAATCTTATGTATTTTATATTGATATGAGAGCTGGAGGCAAAGGATTTCAAAAATTTCTACAAAGGGGCGCTAAAGAGTATAATATTAAGTATTTAAAAAGTAAAATTTCTCATATAGATGTTGATAAGGATGATAATCCGATAATCACTTATGAAGATTACGAAACATCTGAAATAAAACAATTAACAGTAGATTTGGTTGTATTAGCAACCTGTATAATCCCTTCGAGAGGGATAAATAATTTAGCAAATGTATTAGGCATTGATTTAGATCATTATGATTTTGTGAAAACGAATCCATTTTTACCTGTTGAAACAAGTATAGAGGGAATATACACTTGCGGTTGCGCTCGTGAACCAATGGATATCCCTCGTTCTGTTGCTGAAGCAAGTGGAGCAGCAGCAAGAGCGGCAGAAGTAATTAAAGGAGGTTAAAAAAACTATGTCCGATAAAGAAGAAGAAACTAGAATTGGAGTATTTGTCTGTTCTTGTGGAACTAATATTGGAGGGCTTATAGATGTTAAAGCTCTTGCCGAATATGCGAAAACTCTACCGAATGTAGTGTTTACTGAGGATAATCTCTATACTTGCTCAGAAACAGGATTAACACAAATTAAAAATGGTATCAAAGACCATAATTTGAATAGAGTAATTGTCGCATCATGCACTCCAAGAACCCACGAACCCTTATTCCGAGATTGTGTTGAAAAAGAAGGCGTAAATGAGTATCTCTTTGATTTTGTGAACATAAGGGACCAAAATACATGGTGCCACCAGAAATGCCCAGTGGAGGCGTTTGAAAAGGCCAAAGACTTAATTCGTATGGGTGTAGCAAGAGCAGCTAAGCTTGAAGCACTTGAAAATATTATAGTTGATGCAACTCCTACTGCATTAGTAATTGGCGGAGGTGTTTCAGGGATGACTGCTGCACTTAGTTTAGCAAATCAAGGGTTTGAGACACACTTAGTTGAAAGAGAAAAAGAATTAGGCGGAAGGTTGAAAACACTATATAAACTTTTCCCAAATGACCAAAAAGCTCAAATATTATTAGAGAATCTTAAGAAAAATGTTGAAAGTAATGAAAATCTGAAAATACATACCTCAGCACAGGTAAAAAATATAGAAGGATTTGTTGGTAATTTTGAGATAAGCGTTGAGGAAAATGGGAGCAATATTGATTTAACTATTGGTGTTATTATCGTTGCTGTTGGAACGTCGCTTTTTACACCAACCGGATATTTCGGCTATGATGGTAAGATACGAATTACCCAACATGAATTAGAAAGTAAATTAAAAAATAATGATGTTAAAGCCAAAGATATTGTTATGATACAGTGCGTTGGATCTCGTAATGAAGAGAGAGCATATTGTTCAAGCGTATGTTGTATGACTGCCCTAAAAAATGCGCTCATTTTAAAGGAGAACAATCCTGAAGCAAATGTATCCATACTTTTTAGAGATATGTATACGCCTGGAACTCACTACGAAGATTATTATAGAAGAGCTCGAGAAACAGGTATTGTATTTATTGAATATTCTCCTGAAAAAGTGCCATCTGTAGAAGAGAATCAAATAAAAGTATATAACCAATATCTTGGAGAAGATTTGCTAATACCATACGATCTTTGTGTACTATCAACACCTTTAGTTTCAAATAATGATAATAAGGCTTTAGCACAAATGATAAAAGTTCCGTTAGAAGAGAACGGTTTCTTTTTAGAAGCACACGTAAAACTGCGTCCAATGGATTTCGCTACTGCGGGAGTTTTTGTTTGTGGTTCAGCAAAATGGCCTGTCGATATTACGGAATCGATTTCTCAAGGTTATGCGGCGGCGGCAAGAGCTAGCACGATAATATCTCACGATACAATAGAAGTTGAGGGTGCTACATCATTTTTACCCGATTACAACAAAAGTTTGTGCACAGGTTGCGAAGTGTGTATTAAGGTCTGTCCATATAATGCTATAAGCAAGAATGAAGAAGACGAGATAGTAATAACTCAAGTTTTATGTAAAGGTTGTGGTGTATGTGGTGCTACGTGTACTAACCACGCGATTATTATAAGGCATTTTACAGATGAACAAATACTTTCTGAAATATACGCATATGGAGGGAAAGAAGTATAATGACGTTTGAACCAAAAATTTTAGGGTTTTTATGTAATTGGTGTTCCTATGCAGGGGCAGATTTAGCTGGAGTAAGTAGAATTCAATATCCCCCTAACATGAGAGTTATTAGAGTAATGTGTAGTGGTAGGGTTGATCCTGTATTTATTTTTAAGGCTCTTTTAACAGGAATAGATGGAGTATTTGTCTTAGGTTGTCATCCGGGAGATTGCCATTATTTGGAAGGAAACTACGAAGCGGAAAAGAAGTTTATCATGGTACAAAAATTTCTTAAAATGGTTGATTTTGATAAAAGAGTAAGATTAGATTGGGTTTCTGCTTCTGAAGGAGCAAGATTCGCTCAAGTCGTTACCGAGTTTATCGAATCAATTCGCGAACAAGGACCATCTCCCCTTAGCGGAGAGAACATCGATCAAGAGTTATTCAATAATCTAAAAGCTATGGAAAATTCTGTTTCAAGTGATAGGATTAGGGCTTTAGTAGGACGGGAGAGAAAAATTACAGAAGTTGAAAACGAGTATGGAGAGAAAGTGCCAATTGATGAATTTAACGCTATTTTTAATGAAGCAATTCACGATGAATTTGTAAGGCACCGAATATTACTTTCATTAAGTACTAAAGTACTATCAGTCAAAGATTTAGCTATTGAACTAAAACTTGATCCAAGTGAAATTTTAGAAAACATGCTAATTTTAAAGAGTAGAGGAGTTATAGATTATCAAAGTATTGACGGAAACACTCCGTTATACATGAGAATATAGAGGAAATTAAAAATGGAAAAAGTAGGAGCGGTATTAGTTGTAGGAGCTGGAATTGGAGGGTCTCAAACATCTCTGGATTTAGGCGACGCTGGTTTCAAAGTTTATTTACTTGAATCAACAACAAGCATTGGTGGTGTAATGGCTCAGTTGGATAAAACTTTCCCAACTAACGATTGTGCGATGTGTATCGTAAGCCCTAAACTAGTAGAGACGGGACGTCATCAAAATATTGATTTGAGTATAAATTGTAAAATTTTAGATGTTACAGGAGAAGCTGGTAATTTTACGGTAAAAGTGTTAAAAAAAACATTATATGTAAACATGGATAAATGTACCGGATGTGGTGTTTGTGGTCGAGCGTGCCCCGTTGAAGCGATTGATATGTTTAACGAAAAATTATCAAAATTCGCTGCAACATCGGTCAAGTATCCTCAAGCGGTCCCTCTTGTGTACGCTATAAATAAAGATTATTGTATTGGGTGCGGAATTTGTAAAGGAGTGTGTAAAGCAAATGCTGTAGAATACGATTTGGAAGATGAGATTGTTGAATTAAAAGTGGGTGGTATTGTATTAGCACCAGGATTTGATGAATATATACCTCCAGAAGGTAATTTGTATGGTTATGGCAAATACAAAAATGTAGTTACAAGTATTGAGTTCGAGCGAATTTTAAGTGCTAGTGGTCCCTATACAGGAAAAGTAATAAGGCCATCTGATGGAGATATACCAGAAAAAGTAGCGTTTCTTCAATGTGTTGGATCTCGAGATGTTACAGGAAATGGTCAACCTTATTGTTCTTCTGTGTGTTGTATGTATACTGCAAAAGAAGCAGTAATAGCCCACGAACACATGCATCAGATAAGACCAACAATTTTTAGCATGGATATTAGGGCATACGGGAAAGATTTTGATAAATATATTATTCGTGCGCAAGAAGAATATGGAGTGCGCTATATACGAAGTCGTATTTCTTCAGTTAATGAAGATCCAGAAACTAAGGATCTGATATTGAAGTATGAAACAGAAGATGGGAAAATTCTTGAAGAGAATTTTGAAATGGTCGTACTTTCAGTTGGTTTGAACCCTCCAGATGATGCTGAATATTTAGCAAGTAAATTTGGAATTGAATTAAACGAATATAATTTTGCGAAAACGGATATTTTTAATCCAGTACAAACAACAATTCCGGGAATTTTTGCGTGTGGTGCATATTCCTCTCCGAAAGATATTCCTGAGACAGTTACTCAAGCTAGCGCGGCTGCAGGCTGCGTTAATACGCTATTACATGAAAAAAGGGACACTCTAATTACAGAAAAGACATTACCACCTGAAATTTTTGTTGCGGGTCAACCACCTAGAATTGGTGTCTTTATTTGTCATTGTGGAGTGAACATTGGAGGATATGTAGATGTTCCAGAAGTAGTAAAGTATGCAAGTTCGCTTCCAAATGTTGTGTTATCAGATCAAAACTTATATACTTGCTCAGCTGATACTCAAACAATAATCAAGGATAAAATTAAGGAATATCATCTAAATAGAGTTATTGTAGCCTCTTGTACTCCAAGAACTCACGAACCTTTGTTTCAAGAAACTATTAGAGAAGCGGGATTAAATCGATACTTGTTCCAAATGGCGAATATTCGAGATCAATGTAGTTGGGTTCATATGAATCAGCCTAAAGAGGCTACAGAGAAATCAAAGGACTTAGTAAGAATGGCAGTAAATAAAGCGAGAAACATTCAGCCATTAGAAAGGATAAAACTAGGTGTTACTCCTAAAACACTTGTTATAGGGGGCGGTATTACCGGTATGGTTGCAGCTCTTAATTTTGCGAATCAAAATTTCGAAACGTTTTTAGTCGAAAAAGAAAACGAATTAGGTGGTTTTGCCCAGAACATATATACAACGCTTGAAGGGGGAAATGTCCAAGCCTTTTTATCAGACTTAATTGAGAAAGTAAAAACACACGCAAATATCCATGTTTACACCGATGCTGAAATTGAAATTATTAATGGATATATTGGAAATTTCAAATCAGCAGTAATTCACGGACCAGAAAAGACTAGAGCCGAATTTGAGCATGGAGTTGTAGTTGTAGCAACAGGCGCTAAAGAATATGAACCTAATGAATTTTTGTATGGTACAAACGATAATGTCATTACTCAATCTGAATTCGAGAAGGTAATAAACACGACAGATGATATTCAAAATAAAAAATCAATTGTTATGATTCAATGCGTAGGATCGCGAAACGAAGAACATCCTTATTGTAGTAAAATGTGTTGTGCGGAAGCAATTAAAAACGCAATATTGGCTAAAAAGCAAAGCCCTTCTACTGAAATTGTTATTTTATTTAGAGACATCAGAACTTATGGATTTAAAGAAAAGTATTATAGAATGGCACGTGAAGCAGGAATCGTATTTATTCGTTATGATGAGGATAATCCACCTGAAATTGTTCCAGAAGGCTCGAAATTAAGAGTGAATGTTGTTTCACCTAGAA
>JAHQWJ010000030.1 GCA_029856125.1 Promethearchaeia archaeon
GCATGATGCTGACGGGTTTTTCCACATCTTTTATAATTCTGTTGATTTCAAGGATGATAAGTGGAATCGGAATGGGATGCGTAATACCCGTAGGTTATTCCATTATTTCCGATGCGATTCCGCCCGACGAAAGATCTGGATGGTTTGGTACGCTTGCAATATTGAGCTCAATTTCTAATGGTAGTGGCCAAGCTTTATCTTCCTTTGTGGGACCAATTTTAGGCTGGAGATTTCCATTTTTTTTGTTGTCGGGAATAAGTATTATAATAGTATGCATATTATTTTTTGTCAAAATCCCTCAACGAGGAGCAAGCGAGAATGAGTTATTAGATCTCGTCGATTTAAATTTAGAATACCAATATAAAATATCGAAAAAGGATTTATCAAACATAATAAAAAAGAAAACTAACAAATATTTAATCATTCAAGGCTTTTTCGCAATAATCCCAGGAACGCTTTTTGTTTATTTTATGACTTCTATGCTTTCCACTCATTACTTCATTATATTACCTATCGAAATTAGGCTTCAAACGGCTGCGATATTTGCAGGTCTTTTAGGAGTAGGTTATCTATTGGGAAATGCAATTATGTCTTATGTAGGAGATATTTTATTTCGAAAAAACAAAAAAAATCGAACTCGATTAGCAACAGCTTGTATGGCATTCAGCATTCCATTCGTTCTTTTAATGTTATTTTCTATACAACCTATTAGCAGTGAAGTGGTTACTAATTTAAATTATCCGATTCCAATCCCTCCTGGAGAGATGATGTCATTTGTGATTTTAACAATTATAGAGATTTTTAAAGTATCTCCAAATTACATTTATTATTTCATATTTGGATTTATAGGAGCAGTGTTAAGCACAGGTTGGGTTTCAAATAAGAATGCAGTTATGGTGGATGTTAATCTTCCCGAGCATAAAGGCACAGCTACCTCCTTTTTTAGCCTCGCAGAGCAAGTGGGAAAAGGAGTTACGTTATTAATGTCGTTTTCTTTGATTTCATTTTTTGGGAGTGTGTTTAATATGATGCTCTTTGCGGTATTTCTTTGGGTACCTTCTGCTTTACTATGGTTCCTCGCAGGTAAATCTGTCGAAGTCGATATGGAATATAAATCTACCATTCTTTTAGAAAGAAAACAAATCAATCTACTGGATTTTATTTTTGAATTAGAAATTCAGATGGACAGAGCTACTCAAAAAGTGCAAGATTCAAAGTATTATATCCTTACAGATCAATCGAAATTTAATAAATTGCTTGATGAAGCGATAATAATACTCAATTACTGCGAAAAAGAAGGAGAATATAGGAGTATAACAAAAATTGAGAAAAGAGCTCGAAAATTAAATATTAAAGCAAATTCAATTAAGTCTATGGCTAATCAAATATTCAAAATTCTTAATGTAAAGGATTTATCCGCAAAGGAAATTGATATGCTTAATGAAGATCTACGACAGATCATTTTAAACATTTCTGAAGGAGAGCGTAGCACTTTTGGAGATTTGCAAATTTTTTATGAAGATGCTTATCTAAAAATAATTGAAGCTCGTTTATTAAGGAACAATGATCTTATTAAGAGTAAAGGGAAAATACAAGATGCAATAAAAATATACGAAAGAGTTAGAAATTTATTGAATGAACGTGTGGAAATCATAAATGAAACCGCCGAATTATCAGAAGAGGATAAATTTGTAAATGAAAAAGAGCGAGAACTACTAAAAAAAACATCTAATGCATTAGCCGCTACTAATGCTTTAAAAAACGAGATTGAAGGAGTTTTTAAAAAATTGGAAGAGAAGGGGATTATGGAAAAGGATTTAAGAAAAATCTCAGATTTGACATATGAATACCATGTTAATCTGTATGATGTAATTGTGGATACTTTCGGCCAAGATCGAAGAACAAAGGACATTATTATGGAAATTCTTGAAGAAATTGATGCCATCTTTAATGATTACGATAAATTAAAAACGCTAGAGTTGAAAGTATTTTAATTTAAACAATTTGTTATTATCTCTAATTATTGAGAAATTCTGATTTTAATATATCTGTGAAATGTAACTTATCACTATTTCCTAACTCGTGTGTGTCGATTCCTTTCTTATTATAAAAATCAGGACAATTATCATCTGAAAATAAATTCACAAGCAAGATAAGACAGTTTTGGAGTTCTAAATCGTTATTTTTATCTTTATTGACGTTTTCCATAATTTTAATAAGGAGATTGCTGAGCCAGACTTTATTGAAATTAGGTAAGTCATCCTCTCTGTCTTTAGATTTCCTATTATAAAAATCTAAAATATTAGCTACACAATCCATTTTAAAATTAATCCCTTTCCCGTGTAAGAGTTCAAGAGTTACATTAATTTACGCTCCCGAAATTATGTAATTCTTCGTTATTAAATCAACAGATACATGCTAATTCGGATTTATATATATTTGTGACTGTTAGTTCAATGAGAAAAAGGAATTTCATCAAAAATTAGGTTGGTTCAAAACATATTTGAAGGGAATCAATTAGATGTAAAGAGTTAGTTGTTTTTTTCTTCAAAAACCTAACAAAATTAGTATCACGAGTAATAAGGATGTCGGGTATTAATCAAGCTTCAATACCTTCTATAAAAGAATCAATGGCTTGTTCAAGGTCGATCAAGTCCTCGACTTCTTTTATGTCACTACTAGCAATTCTGTTTAGAAATTCCTTTAAGAGTTTTTCCTTTTGTTTATCCTGTGGGAAAATCAAAGAACTTTTATAATGCTCATAGTCTAAGATATTAGTAAAAACTAGAAATAGTTTTTCGATGTGGCTATATTCAATCAAGCTATGAAGTTTATCTCTGGTAATGAGAGTTTGTGTTTGATCCTTATAGAATCCACTGAGGTCGTTATAATAATTTGTAATGCGAGCAACATTATCCAACTGCGTCTGAAGAGCAGCTTGACTGATCGGACTATCATCAGAATACATGATTTCAAAATAAGCATTAACAAAATCTTTCAATTTTTGAAGCTTCTGCTGGAAAACTCTAGTTTTGACTATCCGAGTAAACATTGGGCTTTCTTTATCCTTATAAAAGCGAAGTTCAAATTTAACTATTGCCAAAATATCGAGAAATAATTCCTTTATATCAATGTTATCTCTTTCCATTTTACTGTAAGTTTGTTCGTAGTTCTTAATTTATATTTAGTTCTATTAACTAGTATACATCTGATAATATAAAAATATACTATATATTGAATTCTAATGTTTTAATAAATTTAATTCTTAAGATTACTTTTTCTTATAGATTCATATAGAGTCTTTTTCTTGTTTTTGGTTTCTTAATAAGTTAAGGGAAAATGAGGTCTATCCGTTATTTGATCTTTAGGAAGGAGGTTTCTTTGGTTTATTTTTCTTCTTGTAAGCTTCCTGAACGTTATCGCATTTATATGAATCCTTAAAATTCGGAGTGGGGAAAAAATCATAAATTTCAGATCGTTGTTAGGATTCTTTCTTAATTCGAGAAATTTTAGATAAAAACGTTCAGTTTTTGCTTTTCGCTTAGGAGTTTCAAAAGAAATAAATCTTTTAAGAATCTTGTCCAGTGACTCTGAATCTTCATAACAATAGTAGTTTGAAGCTTTTAAAGACCATTTGATAGCCTCTAACTGATATTTTATCGAGTTCAATTCTTTTCTAGGACCTATCAATAACGCAAAAAACGAAATAAAAAGATTCATAACCGTACTTCTAAAAATCTCGCGAACGGTAATTTTGATTTTAGGTCTAATAGAATCTCTGAGATCTTCTCCAAACAAAACCGTGCTATTTTGAATTACACTCCCTAAAACGATATTTCGCGGAGCAAATAACATTGAGAAAAAACGATTTACTCGAAAAATTTTGTAAAATATCGCTTGTTCCCAGAATTTCTGTTTTGTTAAAAAATGACTCACGAACATTCCTGTCGAGAGCTGGATTACTCCAAGAATCTCACGAAATAGTTTTGAAGTTGGTTCTTTAAATTTATGTTTTATTTCTAATGCAATAAAATACCTCTCAATCTCCTTTAAATGTCTACCTGAAACCCGATTTTTAAAAATAAAGAGGAGATCACAATCAGATACAGCAGTGTTTTCATTATCTACTTGTTGACTACCAAACAAAAGAAGGGATACAATTTTATTAATTCCTATTTCTTTGTTAATTAAAACCACAATGTCCTTAATGTAATTTCTTGATTGTTCGTTCAATCCTTTTAAATTATTTGATATGTGGTATTTTATTTTATCATCTGTTTCGCTGGTTTTATCTGAATTAATATCTTGCATCTTTACCTGAAATATTATTTCCTATAATAAAAATATAAACTAAAAATTAATAGTTGATTAAAAGAACTCAAATTCGATTACCGAGGTTATAACCACGACTAATAGCTTCTAAAACAGTTTGTGGCTTTTTTGCATCTCCGAGTTTTTCAACAGGAATTTTTAAAGTCTTAATCTCTTTAAAAAGAGAATCATTCGGTTTAACACCTGTGGCATAATAAACATAGTCGACATCGTTAATTTGTTGTTCAGTATCGGTAGCATCAACATATGATACATAATCTTCACCTATTTCTGTTACTTTTACACTGGTAAGTTTTTTCACTCCGAGATAATCACATTTATCTAATAGAACCCACTTAGTAGTCTTACCTAATGCAGTTCCTAATTTAGGTAATTGTTCTAAAACAGTTACTTTATTCCTTCCTTCGTGCATCATTTTCAAGGCTACTTCTGGCTCCAGTGCTTTGTATCGTGTGAGAAAATTAAACGAATTAACATCCAATGATCCATATTTTGCTATGTAAAGTGCTAATTCTATGCCTGTAGCACCACCGCCTATAATAACATTATTTTTCCCTAATGGGGCATCACCGCTAAAAACATTATTTGCCCAAAATACGTTTTCTCTTTCAATTCCTGTAATCGGAGGTTTAATTGGAGTTGAACCGGTTGCTACTAATACTATATCTGGATTTATTTCTTTAATTCTGTCACTTGTTATTTCTTGTTGCAGGTGAACATTAATATTATATTTCTGAATCCAGTAAGTATAGTTTTCAATCATCCTCTTAAATTCGTTCCTTCCTGGCGGTATCCAAATTATATTTAATAGGCCACCGATTTTATCATCCTTTTCATATAAATGCACTTCATGACCTCTCATAGCCGCAACACGCGCAGCTTCTAACCCTGCTGGACCAGCTCCAACAATCATAACTTTTTTCTTGCTCTCAAGTGGTTTTAACTCAGTCTTAGCTTCTTTTCCGGCTCTAGCATTTCTTAAACATACTACAGATTGCATACCAAAGATAGCATCAAAACATCCTTGATTACAACCGATACAATGCATAATATCCCTTAATTCACCTTTCTTTGCCTTTTCAGGGAGATAGGGATCCGCGATTAAAGTTCGACCCATGCATATGGCATCAGCTTTTCTAGCCATTAAAATTTGCTCAGCTAATTCAGGTGTGTTTATTCTATTGGAAGAAAATACTGGGATTGAAACATAATTCTTAATATTTTCAGCTAAATATGAATAGCATCCCTCCGGAACATCCATTGTTGTTTGAGGAACTTTTGTCTCATGCCATCCTCCTGTTACATTGATGTAATCTAGATATTTTGAGAGTTCTTCCGCAATTACTCCTTTTTCTTTATAAGTATTACTTCCAGGTACAAAATCATCCCCGGAAATCCTATAACCAAGAGGAAAATCCTCTAAATTAGATTTCATTAGCTCTAGAGTTTCTAAAGGGAATCTAAGTCGATCTTCTAAATCACCACCATATTTGTCGGTTCGGATGTTAGTTTTTGGAGAGAGAAATTGAGTCATCAAATAGCCGGCATTTGCACAAATTTCAACAGCATCAAAGCCTGCTTTCTTAGCGCGTACTCCTGCAGCCACAAATGCTTCCTGTTCCGTTTTTATATCTTCAAGAGTCATTTCTCTTGGAGTAGTTTTGCTAAATTTACTATATACCGCCGAGGGAGCAATGGGCGTTTTACCAATTACAATAGGCATAGTATACGCACCACCATGATACAATTGAGCACACACCTTTACATCATCTCTAGCGTCGTGAACAGCTTTCGTTAGCTCAGTTAATTTTGGTAAATAATCGTCACTATCAATAGAAATCATCATTGGAATCCCTTTTGCATAAAGATCTACATAACACCCACCTACAATTAATAACCCAGCGCCTCCCTTTGCTCTTTCGACATAAAAATCAATTAGCTGTTGACTGATATAGCCATCACTAGCCATGTTGAGATTTATTGCGGGCATAACTATACGATTTGAAATTGTTATATTTCCAATGTCCAGAGGTTCAAACAATTTAAAGAATTTCATATAAATTTCACTTCAATTAAGATAGAATTAATAATTTTATTAGTTATTAAAATTGATAACAGTATAAATTATTAACTTTTGTTTGTTTAAAGCTTAAATAAACGCCATTCAAGCGATATAATAAAGAGAAAATTTTTATTGTTTATTCTTATCGGAAGTACGAATCAGAACTACGATCTTCTTGAGGACCCTTCATAAATTGATTTGCTTGCTTTTTGTAAGAATCGATTACTTGCTCCATTTCTTCGATCTGTTTGTTTAATTCATCGAAGTTCATTTCAATATTAAAATATTCCATTAATAATACAACCAATGCTTTAGATGCCCGGGGATCTAATGTCATCATAGGTAACGGTAATGTTTCTGCTAATAAGCATACTCCAGGAGCAAATCCTTTTTGTCCTGCCCAAGCGGGTAAAATTCCATTTGCTCCAGCAATTACTCCGCCCTCCATTAATGTAGTATCTTTAAATTTTAAAAAAGATTCATTTATTTTGTCGTTTGTTCCACAAATATGTGTTATTGGTTTGTCTCTTACTCTATCAATTACCATTGCACCAGCACTGACGTACATTTTAATTTTACTATTTGTAATTTTATCCATCGCTTCACAAAATTTCTGAGAAAAATCAAATACTCCTTGTGAAGTCTGGGGTTGATAATTGGCTGTTAAAATAAAGAGATCAGGTTTATTTTTCTGTTTTCTTGACTTATAATAGACTTTTGCTGATGGAATCTCCAATTTACCTTTTTCAACATTTGACTTGGGGGGAAAATCGAAATATTCAATGTCCAAGAATTCTTTGGCTTCAATCGAATCTTTAATCGAAGTGATCGCAAGTTTTGCGACCAAAGCAATCCCTGGCCAACCAATCAAAACAATTGGATCGTTTAAATCATCTGGATTTAACTCAAATTTCTGATTTATGTTTATAATCATTTCATTCTACCTTTTTTGATGCTAAATATCAATTATTTTTTCTCCGCAGTGGGGACAAAATTCGATGCGTACTTTCATAAATTTCCCACAGAAAGGGCAATACATACCGGAGTTAAGATTGTTAGAAACCTCAGTGTTAGAAGTTTCAAAAATTTGTGACGATTGATAATTTGGTGATATATATTGAGTTTGTTGTTCTCTACTATTTTTTAAAAAGTCATACAGAGAAGTTAATAGGCAAATAAATAATGGAGCAAATAACAATCCAGGTAAATTATAAAATAGATCATATAGTATAATTGAACCATAATTTCTCGTAGATGGATTGTACCATGAAGGGTCGTATACTTCGAGTAAGAAAGGAGTAACAACCATTTGGAAGATAAAATCGCAAAGAAAAACAAATAAATTGCTAAGTATAAAAATGCCAATTATCTTCCAAAATGCTCCTCTTGCTACTTCTCGAGCTTCTTTTATAGGTTGAATTCCTTCTTCTGAATGATATGTGAATATGTAAAAAATATAATACCCATAAATGATAATACTTGGAATAAAAAGGAGAAATGACCCTACTGCTATTCCAACACCTAATAATAGAATAACAAGCAATAACCTCCCATTAAATGCGTTTTTTAATTCAGTAGTAAAGTTCGAAGGACTACCAGAGAATTTGTTGAACAAATAATTACTTACTAAACACATAGCGAATACATTGAAAATTGATGATGTTAAATTATTGAAAAACTCAGTACTGATAATTAAAGCGAAGTACTCAAACATGACATTAAGATCGTCGTTAGTGAGGGTTGTAGGATCTTTCTGTATAATAAGTTCAATCGCTGGAGTTATGAGATTTAATTGCCAGTTCAAATCAGTAACTAACAAATTTTTAATTATTAAACTAATTACAAAAATTAAGGCTAAAGGTATAATTAAAGTCTTGTAGCTCTTGCTAAATAAATATAAGCCTTCATAGATGACATCCTTAAACCGTTTATTTGAGACGCTTTTCTGTCTTGGATACCCATCCGACATAATTTTAATTATTCTCTTAATTATTTATAATTTGTTAAAAAAATATAATTAAAAGGTTTATTCTTTAATTTACTAGTAGTTATATATAATGTTAACATAAGAAATAAAAATTCTCTTAATACATGATATGTACGCGCAACAACAACCAACACGCCAAATTCCTGGAATAATATCTTATATGGATTATTTTTCATCTAAGAAATCTGCTTATATTCTCCTTTTTAGCGTACCTTCTATTCTTGCTGTTTTATCGTTTATACTGAATTCACTTTACACGAATATTTGGAACTTTTATTACCTTTCGAATGTTTTACTAACATTTTACTTAACCTCTGGAGGAGGTATCATAATATCGGTTATTTTTTACTCAAAACGCTCTCCACTACTTGCTAGTCCCCCGAAGGGATGGTCTTTTCAAATGAATTCTTTTTTTACTGGAATAATGGGTTTGTCACTTTTAATTGGACAACTAATTACAATCTTCCTTAGAAATATCACGTTTCAAGAAGTGTTTCTCATATTGGGTACTATTATTTCCTATATCTTCGCATTTGTTGTATATTTTTCGTTTACTACAGCTGGTAAGTATGGAAATATAATTTTAGCATTTGTACAACCAGTAATTGTAATAACGCTCTACAGTATTTTCGCATCTCCACTTCCATTTTTCTTTTTTATCAGAGCAATCCTTTTCTTTTTAATTTGTGCATTTATTTTTGCGATCCCTTATACAAGAAGTATGTCTCGAGTAAGCAATATATACAGGCAAGCAACCGGTATAGGAGGATATCCTTTTATTAGAGCTTTCGTACTTTCGATGTTGACCGAGGGTAATGATGATTTACTCGAAGGCTTTTTTGATAAAATAGGGGTCAACACCAATGCTTTGATACAATACTTGGCAATCAGAAGCAAGGCTACACAAAAACTAAAAGGTTTATTCGTCATACCACATGTTCATTTTGGACCTTTTAAAACTTGTGGATCTTCAGATTTACCAGCTCATATCTACGAGGCCTTTAGTCAAATTCAGGGTACGACGGTTTATCACACTACAAATGATCACACGCAGAATTTAACTTCTCAGAAAGAACTTGAAAAAGTCTTAAGTAAAATAAAGAGAGATGTGAAATATATCGAAGAAGACAAAAAGATAGAATGGATAAAAAAAGTTAATGCCACCACAAGAAGCATGTCGAATTCGGCAAAGTTAATAGGTATAGAGATAAATAATGTTGCTATAATGTTCCTAACTAGACATCCTTTACCTTCTGATGACATTCAAGCTGAAATAGGGGATAGAATTAGAAAGATAGCAAAAGACAAAGGTTACCGTGAAGTTATCATAATAGATTCGCATAATTCAATTATAGGGGATGAGGTTTTGATAAGAAACAAATCGATAGAAGCCAATGACCTTATATCTGTTTCAGAGAAATTCCTTATTTCCAATAAGGCTAAAGAAAATGACAATAAAATTGTTGTAGAATATGGTGTTGCCAAAGATCTAATGACGGAATACACAGAAAGAGATGGAATTGGTATAGGTGGAATAGTTGTTCATTTATTTAAAAACATTGAATCAAGTCAAAAAACAGTGTTTATTCACTTCGATGCAAATAATGCCTATGTTGATATTCGATCGTTCGTTTTAAACATGCTACAAAATAGAGGAATCGAAAGGGGGGAAGTTACGACTTCTGATTCTCACACAGTAGCAAGACAATTCACAGCCCGGGGATATTCTCCTTTGGGTGATAAGATCAAATTAGAAAAGATTCTAGACAAAATTGATAATCTAATAATTAAAGCAGAAAACAATTTAGAAGATGTGGAATTTTATTATCACGATTCTATTGTCGAAAATGTTAAGATATGGAACAATCCTCGCTATTTTGAGGTGATTATGAATACACTATTCAAATGCATTAAAGTTTCTCGTGGACTATTCACATACAGTCTGATAATCCCTGCTTTATTTTCAATAATTTTGCTTCTATTTTTCTATAACATCCAATTTTCTGCTATTTTTTAGAATCAGGAAGCTTATCTTTGTAGATATGATCTAAATATTACTTAGATATATGTAAGTGATTTGACCTTTTTTCTTTAAAAATATTCTTTTCTTTTCGTGATCGTATAAAATATGTTGAGTTCAGAAATTTCAAAATTGATGAAGGTGACATTTATAGGGTCGCCAGCGGTTGGAAAAACAACTATGCTACGACTTCTCTCAAAAGATACGATCGGTAAATTTTATTTCCCAACTCATGGCTTTGATTTGAAAACGATCAAATTAGACGATTATAATATCCGTGTTTGGGATTTTGGTGGCCAAAGCTCGTACTTAAAGACTTATTCAAGAGATTACCTTCTAGGTTCAGATGTTCTTTTTGTTGTTACTGATTCTACGCCCCGAAATGTTTTAAATTCGCGAGAATTGATTAAGTTCGCAACACATTTTATCGACAAAGAGTGTCCAATAATTGGCATAGCAAATAAACAAGATTTAACAAAGAATGATGGAAGAATGAGTCCCAATCGCGTAGAACAATTACTCCATATAAAAACATATGGCCTTACAGCTATAAATCCAAACGAGAGAAACAAATTATTAGATATTATGAGAAAAGAATTAAACCAAGTTGTATTAAGAAGGAGGTCAAAAGAAGATGAACTTTAATGAAGATGAACTTTTTGGAGCAGCTCTAATAGGCTTTGATCTAATTGATGGTCCGTTCATAAAATGGAAGAAGGAATATGGAACTCCGTCAAATCTAATGAAATTAGACGATTTTGCCATGAACTTCTATCTAGCATTCAGAGGTGGTAATACGGGGAAGAAACCAAGAGCCATTTTATATGATAAATTCTATATTGTTGCTTTTCCTCAAGATCTTGAGCTTTGTTGCTTATTTATGAAACCTCAAGGAATAGATAGGAATATTAATCAGTTAAACAAAATTGCTTCAAGAATAACTCATGAGATGGATTCTATTGAACAAGAAGTCGATATACCGGTTAATTCTGATGAAGATGCAATCGAAGAAATGAAGAGAATAATCGTAAATCTATTGAGTGGTGTAGAAATGTCCACCCCAGAGTTAAGAAGATACTTCAAATTGAGTAACTCACAGATATGGAAGGTAATGTCTACTTTAGAAAGCTCTTTAAAAGTTAAACGTGCTCGTAAACAAGGAAGAACTGTTTTATGGACCGCTAACTAGTTTTTTTTCTAATTTTTTATATTTTTATTGAATTAATTACCTAATATGATTCCAATTTTTCATTTTTGTATAATATCTTGAAAACATAATGTAGCAGATATTAGGCATTTCCTTGTCAAGGTTATTTAAAGTGATATATCGGAGAATGTGATTGATTAGGAAAATTCCCAGAAATTCCATGTGATAGCTACCTACTTTTTTAGAGAGTACTTCACCTATGTAAGCGATATTTAGTTTCTCCCGAGCGTTGTAAGTTAATTCAATAGAGATACCTGGAAATATTTCCTTTATAATTTGCCACTTATCAGCTTTTTTCCTCACTATAGCACCAAGAAATATGGCTAAATCATTTACATCACTATCTTTCAATAAACTAAATGGCTCGGTTCTTTGAATTAAAACCTTTTGCATTAATTCTGATTTTTTATCATAAGATTGTTCAAAGGGTTCTCTATTTTGAATCATTCTCTCCATAAAATTAAAAATTATATCAACATAAGTAATGCTATCTTCACCAGGGATTATATGTACTCTTTCACCTGAAAAAAAGCATTTAAATTCTGCGGTAACCCCATCTCCAAATTCATCGCCGAAATATGTAAAAACTAGATGTATAATAACCTCTGGAAACATTTCTAATGTAATCGTCCAATCTTCGTTAAAGCCTATATTTTCGATTATGCCTCCAATGTCCTCTGAAATTATCTTCTTAAGCGTATCCATGTTGATATCAACGAAGAGCTGATGTTTTGCTTTGCTAACATCTTTTAATTCCTTAACATGGGGGCCTGTTACCCCAGTTGCGTCAATTTGTCCTACAGTCCAATATTTAGTTCCAGTTATTTTAACTCCACCTTAGAAAAAGTTGTTCTAGTATTATAGAAGTTATTTTTTTTTGAATTTTGCGATAAAAAATCCTTTTGTTCGGTGGGTTGCTGGAAACAATCTTCCTGTTCCGGGAATATGCTGGTGGTTTATCTTATAGCTAGGAGAAAACCAGTTTGGAAGCTCCATAGGCTTAAAATGGTTTAAAACTTTTAACACCTGCAGCTCCCCTTCCTCGGGATAAAGGCTACATGTAGAATAAACGAGAATTCCAGAAGGTTTTAATAAATTAATAGCACTTTTAAGTAACTTTTCCTGGAGTACAAGATTTTGATGTAGGAATCCCTCATTCTGTCGCCATTTAAGTTCGGGATTTGTCGAAAAAGTTCCACTTCCAGTACAAGGTGCATCTAATAAGATCTTATCGAAGAAATTGGTAAATCTAACGGGTAATTTAATACCATCTGAATTCATAAGGTTAGTGTTTAATACATTTAACTTCTTTAAAAGTTGTTTTGTTCCTTTTAATCGCTGTTTGCTAAAGTCGTTGGCTAATATGGTAGCTTTATTTTGAGATAACTGTGCAATAATGCTAGTTTTAATTCCAGGAGCCGCACACATATCGCATATCAACTCGTTTGCTTGAGGTTCTAAAAGGTGAGTTACCGCAAAAGAAGCCTTATCCTGAATGACGAGTTTGCCTTCTTTATACAATCTATTCAAGATGATTTTCTTTTTATTTTTTAAATCTGTATAAAAAACTTCTGAGAAATTTGAATCTTGTTTAGCATTAATTCCTAATTCTTCTAAATCCTTAAAAACAATGTTCAATGAATTTTGTTGATTTTTTTCATATGGCAAATCATTAAGTCGAAAAAATAGTATTTTATTGCCCTCCTTACCATCCATTTGCTTAAAATTGGCTCTAATTGTTTCTAAATCCATTATAGGTGCAAGTTTTTTAATTGAAAAAGTTGGAATTGCGATTTCTAAACTTAACCTTTCTATTTCGTTTTTTCCTTTTAATGCTTGCTTCCACGAAAAGACATCAAGTTTCTTTATGAGAGCTAATTCATCTGAGCCGAATTTGAGTTCATTACCTACGGCTATAGCATTTTCTTTCTCCCAAACAATTCGATAAATAGCAATAAGATACTTAGCATTACTATAATTATTAGAAACATGTGATTCATTAGTAAATTTAAGGTTTCGCTTTAAAATGAAATTAATTTTATTCCAATATCGGAGTATTTCGTAATAATAATGAATTAACTCAGCATTACTACGATTTTTAATAGAAAGAATGCCTGTTTTTCGCTCAATAAATTTAGTTAATAATTTAACTAATTCATTTATAACTTTTTGATTGATACTAAACACTCCCCGGTAATTTAATTATTTTTCGAGCTCCAAAGATATACTGCGGGATTAATTCGATTTAAAAATTTAGCTATGTAATAAGCATTTAAAGGATAGGAAGACTCACTTTTCTTATCACGATTAAAGTATTTAAGATCCATGGGTTTTCTATTATTTCCCTAAAATTTTATTAATTATTTAATTAAGTATATAATTTAAACCTAGTATTTATTAAAACTAATTTAATGAAGGAAAACATTAGCGAATAATTTTTTCTATTAATTCTTCTAACCCTTTTTCAGTTATGTATTTTTTTTTTTCTAATTTTTTCGTAATAGTATTTCTTTCTTACTAGAGAGCTTTTAAAGACATGAATACTTAATAGATCATATTAAATTTCAAATACATATTAAGTGGTTTAAATGTGGTTAGTCTTTCTGATATGGATTGTTGTTATTTTCGTTTCGACAGTGTTTATTAGTCAGTATATCAAAATGCAAAATCGAGAGGATGTTGCTATTGCATTATTCGTTTTGTTTATTACTATGTCACAAATACTTGCATCAAAAATCGGGGATTTCACTGTTTTTAATTATCAAATAACTGCTCCAGTAGCCGTATTAATATTTCCCTTTACTTTTCAGATTACCGATATGGTAAATGAAAATTTTGGTCAAAAAGCAACTCATAGAATGATTTTTATCGCTTTCATAACTCAAATATTCATGGCTATCTTTATATGGTTTAGCATCGAAGTTCCTGCTGCTCCATTTTGGGGTTTTGATTGGGCAAGCGACCCTATTGAAGCTCAACAATTTTGGTTAAATTTCTTCGGTTCCACAATTAGGATTACGATTGCATCTTGGATATCTTTCATAATAACTGAAAATTTAGATGCCATTTTATTCGCTAAACTTAAAAAATGGACGAAAGGCAAAAATCTCTGGATAAGAAATGTGTTTAGTGATATACCAACCTTAGCTTTAGATAGCGTACTCTTCATTAGCATTGCGTTTGGAGGTGAATTTCCTCTTGATGTTATATTAATAATGATTTGGGGCCAACTACTTACTAAATGGTTCTTTGGGGTCATTGATACGCCTTTTATGTACCTTTCTCGCGGGGTAATTAATGGGAAGATAAATTTATTGGGAAACCTCTTTTCCAAAAAAGAAGATCATTAAATATTTGTAATTTTCTTTACAGTTTCACTCAAATAGGGATTAACTCATAATCAATAGATCCAATTTTATTTTGAAGAGCCGCTTCAAATTGCCTAACGGGATTTAACATCCCGAGCATCGCCTTAAATTTCTCAACACCTTGTTCTAATGGTATTGTCCACTGACCGTCTTGTTTTAAAACAGGAAGCCCAGGAGCCTTAGTTTCTGCATCAAAACAAGCCTTATCTATAGCAACTGGATCTGAAGAACCAAAAATACCTAGATCTGGAACAACTACCATTCCGGGATTAGGTACGCAATCACACATGAGAGGGATATCCAACGCAAAATTAATATAACGGATGTTCTCAGCACCAAAAGATTTGACAACTGCTGCTGCACAGTCGATGAATCGATCTGTAAATTCATTAATTTCGTTCATTTTGGGTTTCTTAATTGCTCTTTTAATTGGACATTTCAAAAAACACAGAAAACACCCATAACAAAGCTCAGCATCTATTAAAGCCTTCTCATTTTCGATTTTGATCGCTTCTACTGGACAGGCACTAATACATTCTTGCTTACATTGGGATGTATCGCATTTTCTCTCATTTATTTTTAACATGTCAGTCGCGTGGGCTAAATGCTTATTGTGTTTTGTTACGCATCCAATTCCAAGTTGTTTTAATGCGCCACCAAATCCTGCCTGGGGATGTCCTTTAAAATGAGAAATAACTAGAAGCTTATCGTAATTAAACAAATTTTTCGCTACTGAAACGCTTTTTAGCGTTATTCCATTAATTTCCACAATTTTTCTTTCAATTCCTTGGTCCCCATCAATAAATTTGAGCGGAGCTCCAACTATGGTTTCGTCATACCCGTGTAATTTAGCAATTGCTTGATGCTCTGAAGCGTTTTTCCTATGACCTATACAAATCGAGTAATCATCGTGAATTTCGATCTCTTGAAGATGATTCCCCCCACCTTGAGTTTCAACTAAGGTTGGAATGGCACCTAGAGATTTAACGGCTTTTACTACTTCATATACATAATCGTGCCGTAAATAATGGGTGTTCATGGCTTCCCCTACGTGAACTTTAATCGCAACTTTATCTCCCGATTTAATATTATCTAAAATTTTATCCAAAATAAGTCGAGTTTTTACTAATTTGTTTGTTACCATATTCTTTGAAGTATTAGTCAGAGATGCTATTTCATTGGGAGGTGCCCAATATACAATGATATTATCCGACATGATAAATCCTTTTCAATTGTTTGTTTAATAGAGTTATTATTATTTTTATATTAAAGGAACAATTTTATCTATTAAAAATAAAATCTTTATTTTTTAAAAAATTGAAGAATTGGTACGAACTGATTTCGGACCAATTGAGCTATAAAATGCACCTTTAGTTTATTAAGTAGTAATTGTAATTTTATCTTCAATAAAGCCCCAAGATTTTAGAATTTCTCCTGATTTGTCCATCATTGATTCGATAAATTCCTTAATTGAAGTTACTTTTTTTTGATGCGCTATAGCTGCTGATAATACATTCGTCCCTTTTAACTCTCGATGGTACAATTTTCTATGATAATCTTCAGAAAGCACATTCATCTTCAACCATTTTTCTTTCACTTCTTTGGAAGCAGGACTTTCTTGAGTAGTAAGAATAGCTGAACCTAAACACACACCTTCAGCGCCCATACCTAAAGCCCCTAAAAAACCTCGAGCGTCACCAATTCCGCCTGCGGCAATAATTGGAGTTTTTAAAAGTCGTTTCGCCAAAGTAAGATTGATTAAAGTCGTATGCTGAAAAGGATTCTTAAAACCGGAAGCTTCCATTCCAATTAAAGTAACAGCACTAGCTCCTGCTTTTTCTGCAGAAATCGCATGTCTGAGCAAAGCACATTTATGAAACCAAAAACAACCCGCTTCTTTTATTCTTTTTCCAAGATGCGTTGCTTGATAAGCTGAAGTAGTAAAAACTTTTATTCCTTCGTCAATAGCAATTTCCAGATACTTTAAGTAATCTTCTTTGGAAACATAGCTAAGAGGATCAAAAGTTCTCACTCCGGGAGGTAAGACTGTCAAATTAACACCAAAAGGTTTATCCGTCAATTCTTTCATCTTTATAAGCTCTGACTTGAAATTACCGATTTTATAATTTAAACCGGTTATAATCCCTAATCCTCCCGCGTTTGAGAATGAAGCAGCAAATTCGGTTCTACCTAATCCCGCAAATGCCGCCATAATTAAAGGGTACTTAGTACCCATCATTTTATTTATAGAAGTGTTCCAAATCATTTTAACCACCATATATTGACAAAAATATATCTAATGATGAGATTTAATTCTTAATAATTCAGAAATTAAGGAAAATTAAAAATTTATTTAAAATCTTTTTTTTGTTGAAGAATGAAGGAAAATTTTAGATATTTTTGACAAGTTATATATCTGATCTTTCAACTGAGGCAGTTAGATATCGTGCTTTTTCAATTCTATTATTCTTTGCTCTATACCAGCATACTCCTTAGGGTAAAACCATTTAAATATCCTTACCCAATCAAAACCGATGATAATACCAGCGAGAAGGCTGAACAAATAACCGTAATTAACAATTTGTTCCGGATTAAGCAGTTCCCGAGGGATGAATTTAGTTCCATAAATGACCATACTAAAAGACATACTCGTTATAAAGATACCAATTGGGAAAATTGGAACCTTAAAAACTCTAAAGAAAGATAGGTTGTCTTGAGTAATTGAGTTGAAAATATACGAGTTCCGGTCTTCGTTTACAGGAGATTTTTCCATCTTTTTTATAAATTTTAGGCGGATTACATCTTTGATGTCTCTAAAGATAAAAAAACCTCCAAAAAACAGAACAAAATAGAGCAGAATCATAATTATAGCAAGAATAATTTTTAATTCATTGAGAAAAACCTCAAACTGTCTAACTATTGTGCGAGATATGAACAAAAATATTGCTAAACCTATTAGTATTATTCCAAAAAATCCCTCATGTAAGTGATATTTTCCTATAAAGTTGCCCTCGAATTTAGAAGTAAATTTCTTTATGTAGTAAGCTATGAAAACAACAAAACCAGGTGCGATAACGGCAGTTGAGATAAACAATAGAATTTCAAGAAAATCTTCCATGTTATTTGATAATAATCCTAAATCAAGATTCTCGTTTAGGTAGGAGATATTCCATGCAACTATACCAAAAAAGGCAAGAGAAAAAAATAGTATTCTATAACTGCGGATATTTATAACTAACACGATGCCATAAAATAATGTATTAAGTAGGCCAATTGATATCCCTCTAGTAATGGTTAACTCGTAAGAGTACAATTTAAGTACTTGTTTAAGCTGTAAATAATAAGTAAGAGAAGACCACACCGCAAAGGATAAAATAATAATAATTAATGATTTTATCAGTATTTTACAACTTCTTCTCATCAAATTTAATAAAATAAAATGCTATTTATATTAAATTGATTTAGAATCACTCAGATAATTCAACCAATTAACTTATCTTTATAGATTCAAGAGCTTAGCAGCATTATTATACATAATTGCTTTTTTAAATCCATCTGAAATAGGAATTTCTTTGACTGCGGGAATAATCTCATTCCAGTGTGTAAATGGATGATCTGAAGCAAATAATACTTTATCCTCCGCATTAAATTTAGAAAATGCTTCAAAAGGAAACCATTGATATAGTTCAGGATATGCAGAAATATCAATATAGACATTAGGATGTCTAACAACTACGCTCCATGCATCCCAAAACCATGGAATTCCCATGTGTCCCATTATGATTGTTAAATCTTGATGTTTGGATGCCAATGCGTCTACTAACATTGGGTGACCGTATTTTGTTATTGAACCTAATATTGAAACTAAATGTGCTGTGTGAGTCCAAAGAGGAATATTAAAATCTATCATTTTCTTCCATAAGGGGTCATATTTCTTATCAGAAATGTCAAATTTCTGCGCTGGAGGTACAAGTTTGACACCTTTTAGTCCTAACGATGTTATAGCGTAGTCAAGCTGATCCATAGCGTCAGGTGCAGGAACATCAATACACGCAAATCCAATAAATTTCTCGGGATATTTCTTAACAAAATCAGCGACATTATCATTTGTTACTATACATACACCGTAAGCTGTCGTAAGGTTATATGATACAATCACAGCTTTATCAATACCATATTTTTCCATCTGAGTAATATAATCATCAATAGATATTTTTGTTTGTAGAACTTCATAAAATTTAAACATCGCACGACGGCCTTTTTTATTTGTACCAAGTAGAGCATTAGCTACAAAATCAAGATCGTTCCCCCAATCGGCCTCTTTACAAAAAGGATGAACATGCATATCAATAATCATTTTAATAACTCACCAGTAGCTTAGAGATTTAAATTAAGATAAGAATAATTTAAATTTTAGAATTAGATAACTTATAAAAAATTATCTATCGTTCTCTGATTTTTAACGAAATTAATTAATTTACTACTTTGTTTCCAGTATTTGTAGCTTACCATGAAACCCTCTGCCATTTTTTTTGTTGAATCGTTAAAATTGTCAAGGATTAGAGGGTTTCCTTTTGCCATAGCATCTTTAATCGACTCCCTGATAACCCATACACCTAAGGGTACGATATAACCACCTTGTACTTCACGAAAGATTAGAACTCTAGCTTGTCTTCCAATTTTATATAAATACTCGCAAACCTCTTTTCGAGCCGCATAATAAGCACCGGTGATATTGCTAGCGTAATTCTTTCTGCCTTTGTAGAACTCAAAATCGGTCATTATCTGAGGTCTTAAGCTACGATTATCTCCATCAAGAGAGATGTTCCATAAAGTATTAGGAGCCCATACCTCGTTCATCTCGTAAGTAAACTTACCGGGAAAAAGAAGTATTTTAAAGTGATTATCTAAGTATGTATTTTCAAAAATGCGATAATCGTCAATCTCAGGAAATTTTTTTATTTCCGTAATCAATGCTTTAGAAATAATATCGTCTACTGCAGTAATACTCCATCTTGTTGGAACAATTCTGCGCTTTGTTTTTTTACCCAATAACCCAGCTGAAAAAACTCTCTTAATCGTTGATTCTGGAACATGTCCTTTAAAGTAGAGATATTCTGACACCGCTTCAGTTGCATTTAAATCTGTATCGGAAACAACATAATCTACTTTTGGATGGATTTTTGTATTTTCTGTAATTCTTATCTTCTCAGTCATACCAACAGGTCCCATAGGTAACGCGTGGTTATCCATCATCATTCTAAGATTCATTTTTTCGAGCTTTGTTTCAGTATCTACAGGACGGGCGGCCATAGATAACTCTTGCGAGGTCTCAAGTAATCTTTGAACTTTTAAAGAAGGTGTGTTTTTACGACTTTTTTTTCCAATATTGACATCGATTTTAAAATTATTACGCACCAAACTACTCCTATACCTAACAATGTCAATTAAGCTTTTTCCAAACCACAACTCGGGGGCATCTAAAATGTGATAATCTGAAATGTTTAAGTCTAATTCGAATTCTTGAAAGGGAACCAGTGGACCGAGATATACTTTTGGATAATTAAAATGACCGACGAAAAAACCTGGAGGGCTGGGTCCAAATAATTCAACATCTCTAAGAGTTTTATCGAATTCAAATGGAACAAGAGACTTTAAAACAGATTTTTTTAATAAGATTGGACAAGTTTTCTTACCACATAACAGTCTCGCTCCTTTGCAACGTAAGCAAATACCTTTTTCTGTTTGAGGTCGTACCAATCTTATGTCTCTTTAATAGTTATTCTATCATTTAAAAAAGATTCTATTATTATTAAAAAGGTAGACGAGTATAAATTTTTAATATTTGTATTAAAGAAGCAACACACAAAGCACGATTAATTATTGGGAATAATCATTCTTAATCCAGTCATCAATTTATATAGAATGTAATCTAATAAGACTTATTATGAAAGCGATTGTATGCACAAAATACGGGCCTCCGGATGTTCTCCAGCTCAAAGAGGTTGAAAAACCTACTCCAAAGGACAATGAAGTTCTGATAAGAATACATGCAGCAACAGTAACAATGGGGGATTGTGAGATGCGAAGTCTCAAATTCTCTTTCTTGTTGAGGTCCCTCATGCGATTAGCATTTGGTTTCAGAGGACCAAGAAAAAACCACTCTATACTAGGACAAGAGTTAGCTGGTGAAATTGAAGCAGTAGGTAATGAAGTAAAACAGTTTAAGAAAGGAGACCAAGTTTTTGCTGTCACCGGCTTTCACTTTGGTGCTTATGCTGAATATGTATGCCTGCCTGAAGAACGGAAGGAAGGAGCAGTGATATTAAAGCCAGACAATATGACCTATGAAGAGGCTGCCGCCGTTCCTATTGGAGGATTTGAGTCATTGCATTATCTTAGAAAAGCAGATATTCAGAAAGGACAAACAGTTCTTATTAGTGGAGCCTCTGGAAGTATAGGTACAACTGCGATACAGCTCGCTAAATACTATGGGGCAGTAGTAACCGGGGTAGGCAATCCCAAGAGTTTAGAAGTGATGAAATCCATAGGAGCCGATAAAGTAATTGATTACACTAAAGAGGATTTTACCGAAAGTGGTGAGACCTATGATGTCATTTTTGATGTCATAGGCAAGAGTCCGTTTTCAAGTTGTGTAGGTTCACTAAATGAAAAAGGAACCTACCTTTTAGCCAACCCAAAGATGTCATTGTTTAATCGAGAGAAAAGGGCTTCAAAGAAAAGCGACAAGAAATATATAAGTGGAACCACGGGCACCACAACCAATATGACTGAAGATTTACTTTTCATCAAAGAGCTTATTGAGGCGGGGAAGCTAAAAACAGTCATAGATAGACGCTATCCGTTGGAACAAGTTGCCGAGGCTCACAGGTATGTTGAAACAGGACAGAAAACGGGAAATGTAGTAATAACTTTTGGATCATAGTAATAAAATCTTACATTTTGGGACAATTTTTAAAAATTAATATCAATCAAAAAAGGAAAGATACACCGATGAAAGCGATTGTATGTACAAAATTCGGATCCCCGGATGTTCTTCAGTTCAAAGAGGTAGAAAAGCCTACTCCCAAGGACAATGAAGTGCTAGTAAAAGTTCATGCGGCATCCGTAAATGCCTCTGATGTGGAGATCATGAGAGGTAGGTACCAACCTCCCTTTTCTCGAAAACCAAGATACGAGATACTCGGATCTGACATAGCGGGGCGGATTGAAACGGTTGGCAGTAATATAGAGCAGTTTCAGCCAGGTGACGATATATTCGGGGACTTATTCGGTTGTGGTTGGGGCGCTTTTGCGGAGTACGTATGTGTTCCCGAAAAGGTATTAACATTGAAACCGGCCAGCATGACGTTCGAGGACGCAGCAACCTTACCTCAAGCAGCAATCGTTGCCTTGCAGGGTCTTCGCAAGAAAAGACAGATTCAACCAGGACAAAAGGTTTTGATTAATGGTGCGGGTGGTGGTATGGGTACGTTTGCAGTGCAGATTGCCAAATTATTCGGGGCTGAAGTGACTGGTGTGGATAGCGCGGAGAAATTGGACATGCTCCGTTCGATAGGTGCAGACCATGTCATTGATTACACTCAAGAAGATTTCTCCAAAAGTGGACAGCGTTATGACTTGATTCTTGATGTAGCGGGACATCATTCGATAAGGGATTACAAGCGTGCTTTGAATCCTAAGGGAATTTTAGCCGTGGTTGGAGGTTCTAAGGGGACACTTCTCCAAGCTGTGTTCCTAGGACCGCTGATTTCAATATTCGGAAGTAAAAAAATGGGTATCCTAGCTTGGAAACCAAACAAAAAAGAAGATTTAGCTTTTCTAATAGAACTTCTTGAAGCCGGTAAAATAGTTCCTGTTATAGATAGACGTTACCCGTTAAGTGAAGTTGCTGAAGCACTCCGATATCTTGAAGACGGACACGCCCAAGGAAAATTAGTAATAACTGTGGAACGCAATAACAAAACCTAACAAAACAGTGCATTTTTAAGAAATCGAGGGTTTTTCTTGCCAATTTTATATTTTATAATTTTAATACTGAATTTATTTTATCCTTAATCGTTGAGCGCTTAATCCTCTTAAGAATATTCATCGAGACATATAAATTTTCTAATTTTTATCTACTGATAATAATCCTTAGTTCCAAATAGAGGTAAAATAATATGACTGAAAGTTTAGATAAAGAAAAACCTAAGGAAATAGAAAAAGATGAAAGCAAACCTTCAAAATTAATAGCCTCTCCACAGATATGTGCTGTAGAAAACGATGATAGTACTGGATTTGATATAGAAGTTTATTTACCAGGGGTTGATAAAGAAACTATTACGTTGAAAATGGACAGTGAATTTATCCATGTTTCTGGCGAAACTGACACATTGAAGTACACAGGATTTTATAGTTTATGCTGTCCTGTAGAACCAAAAAAAGCTACAACAAAATACAAAGAAGGGTTGCTTAAAATCCATGTTCCTTATAGGGAAGTAGAAATGCAAACTATAGATGTTAAAATAGATTAAAAAAAAAAATTATTTTTTAAAATTTAACCTAATTGAAAAGGTGATGGGTATATCTCGCAAGTTGGATGAATGTGTAGAAAAAATTGAGGAAAAAAAAGTTTTGCCTCATAAAACTATAAATCTCTTAAAAGGTATGGAGTACGATGCTAGAGTTTTAGAAGAAGAAATATGTGAGAATTTAGAAGAAGAAAATGATAAAAAAGTAAATGACTAGCATCAAAATTAATCGAAATATTCAATCTCCTTTTGTAAATGTATATCTCGGGAAGAACTTCCAAGAAGGATGTTAAATGTTCCAGATTCAACAACCCAACTATGGGTTGAGTCATCATAGAAGGAAAAATCACCCGAGGTTAAATTGAACTCTACTGTCTTTCTTTCATTTTGTTCTAGTTTCACTTTCTCAAATTTTTTTAATTCTTTTGGAGGGCGATCAGTACTGCATTCAATATCTTGAACATAGAGTTGAATAATTTCCGCACCTGATCGGCTACCTGTATTAACGAGATCAACAGACACAGTAACGATATCGTCTTTGGAAAATTTTTCTTTATCTAGTTTGAGATTCTCGTATTTAAAAGTTGTATAAGATAACCCATATCCGAAAGGAAATAATGGTTCCATTTCTTCCTTATCAAAATAACGATACCCAACATAGATTCCTTCGTCGTAAAAAACATTTTCCTCGACTCCTGGAAAAGTTCGCTCAGAATTATGAGCGGGGGAGTCGGAAAGCTTTTTAGGAAATGTTAAGGGTAATTTTCCCGAAGGATTCACATCCCCAAATAAAATATCTGCAATCGCGTTTCCTACCTCCATACCTCCATACCACGCTTCAACAACCGAAGGAACGCTATCAATCCACTCGTTCATAGGAATAGGGCTCCCATTTATGAGAACAACAATGGTTTTAGGGTTTTGTTTTACGGTTCTCTTAATTAATTCAATTTGTTCTAACGGCAAGTTAAAAGATTTCCTGTCTTCCCCTTCAGCATCCATACCATGTTCATGATTGAGTCCGGCGAATAAAATTGTTACTTCTGCCTTTGATGGAGTTTCTATTATTTCTACTCTATCCTTACATTTTTGTTTTAAACCCTCGAGAGGTGAAATCTCGTATGGAGGAAAATTAGCTGAGCTACCTCCGTCAGAGAATATACCGCCTCCTACTAATTTAAAATCTGCATTTGGGCCAACAATAGCTAACTTTTTCAGTTTATCTATATTTAACGGCAATATAGCGTCGCTATTTTTCAATAGTACTATTCCATTTTCAGCTATCTTGCGAGCTAATGCTTGATGTTTGGGTGTGTTTCTATTTCCACTAGGGAGCGTACTTTTGTCGTCAAATTGTCCTACTAAAAACATAACTCTTAGTAATCTTGTAATATTGTCATTAAGAGTCTCTTCTGAAAATTTACCTTCTTGAAAGGCGTTTCTCATATTTCGCTTGCTTAACTTTTTTGATGTGGGCATTTCAAGAGACAATCCTGCATTAACACACCCTTCTGTACTTGTGTAGGCTGTGCCATTCCAATCTGAAACTGTAAATCCTCTAAAACCCCAGTTTTCCATCAATCTTTCTCTCAGTAGATTATAATTCTCTGATCCATAGATCCCATTTACTTTATTATAACACGTCATAAATGACCAGGCATCAGCTTCTTGAACGGTTGCTTTAAAGGCGGGTAAATATATCTCTTGAAGTGCTCGTTCGCTCACTTCTGAATTAACTGTAAGCCTATTTGTTTCCTGATTATTACATATATAATGTTTTACACAAGCAGCGATTTTCTGGCTTTGAATTCCTTTTACTGTAGCAACAGCAAGAATTTTATTTAAATGTGGGTCCTCTGTTTGATACTCAAAAGTCCTTCCATTCATTGGAGTTCTTTGAATATTAATTCCAGGAGCAAGTAGCATATGAGCGCCGACTTCACGAACTTCTTCGGCTATAGCCTTTCCAAACGCGTAAGATAGTTTAGGATCCCATGTAGCGGCCCTACAAATAGTAGAAGGAAAATAAGTACTCTTTGTTTTACCCATCGAGTCAGGTCGAACCCCATGAGGCCCATCGTACATCGTAAATGATTTTACACCCAACCTTTTAATAAATTTAGTGTTCCACATTAATCTTCCCGAACATAACTTAAATTTTTCCTCAAGAGTTAATCTGCTTAATAAATCTTTAACTCGCTCTTCTAACTCTAAACTTTCATCCCTAAACGGAAGTTGGGATAATTCTTCTTCTGAATAAGTTTTACTCACTTTATTTGACCTTTTTCTACTTATTATAAATTTAATTAAAATAATAGAAAAAATATTTTTTTCAATATTTTATTCTACTATTACAATCCTCTAATTGTGGTTTATTCTAATAATCATTCTACTTAATTGAAACTTATTGTTTTTTGAGGCTTAGAAAACGATAAAGGTGGATATGACAGTCTCATTGCGTCATTTCTAATAAAAAAAAAAAAAACTCTTCTTTTAGTTTAAAATTCTTACATTTTTAAGATGGATGGAATCTGATAATGGATTGTTAGTAATGTTTAAGGTTTCTAAGTTGGGAAGGTTAGCTAAATTATCTATTTTTCGGATTTGATTATTTGATAAATTTAGGTGCTTAAGGCTCTTTAATCTCTCTAAACCTTCAATATTTGTTATTTGGTTATCGCTCAAATCTAAAGTTTGCAAGTCTTCTAAATTTTCCAGATTTTCAACTTTTCGAATTTTGTTATTATTTAGTAATAGTTCCTTCAATTTTTTTTGATGATCTAGGTGTTCAATTTTAGAAATTTGATTACCACCTAATTCTAATTCTTCTAAATTAATAAGGGCATCTAATCCATTAATTTCTTGTAGCAAATTAGATTCTAAATGAAGTTTTCTTAAGTTAACAAGATGATTCAACTTTTCAATAGTAGTTATATTATTCGTCTCTAAATAGAGGCCCTGTAGATTGGAGTATTTTTGTAAGTTTTTTATATCACTTATGCGATTAATATCCAAATGATTTAAATAAAGATCATTATTATTTAAGAAAAATTTTTTCTTATTTATCTTGACATATTCCATAGGAGATAGTTAGAAACTCCCCCTTTTTAGTAAATCGAATAAAAATTATAACTAAAACGATTTGTCAGTTTATAATTAAAAAGTAACATATAAAAAATTAGGTGTCTCCTTCTCTAAGATGGAGTAATCAAATTTTTCTGCATAATAGTTCACCTTTTCCAATAGGAACTATTAAAGCATCGACGCGTTCATCTGATAGGGCTTTTTCAATCATGGGTTTTAAGGTATCATAATGGTTAATTGCATTATCGGCTACTAACAAACCTCCTTTTACCATATTCGGGATGATTAGATCGTAACACTCGTCATAAACTTCCTTTTCAGCGTCTAAAAAGCAAAAAGATATGTTTTTCTCCTCTTTTAAAAAATCTCGAGCATCTCCTTCTGTTAATTCAACATATTTCGTCATTTTACTCTCTCGAAATGTCTCTTTTGCAAGTTTTATCTTTTCTTTTAAAATTTCAAATGTTTTGATTTTGATACCTCTTTCTATACATGCGAGCGCTATCCACATAGTAGAATAACCGCCACTAGTTCCAATTTCTATAAATTTTCCATTAGGAGCACCAGCAGCTAAAATTGAAAGAAATTTGCCCGTCTCAGGAGGGATCTGACGAAGTCTTTCCATTCGAGGCGTCCCATCAGCTCTATCTTTAGAGTCAAGACTCTCGAGATAGTTCATTCTTCTTATTACAAGTTTTGAGATGTTATGAAACATAATATTTCACTTGAATTGTCTATTAACTTATAATAAATATAACAATTATATATTAATTATCAATGAAGCATGAATTACTTCGGACAAACATTTAAAACAGCAATAAGCCATAGATAGCTCAAGTCACTCTACTGATCAGATAAGATACCAAACCAATGTATAAAATTTCGTCTCTAAATTAACCCCCTTTTATTTTATTGAAAATTTATTTTTAAATGAAGAAACACATCCTAATTTATAAAACAAAATTTTCAAGTTGAATAAATTGAGCTTTAAAATAAAAAACAATGTATATTGGGTAGGGAAAACAGATTGGGATCTCAGAAAATTCCATGGAAATGAATATTCTACTAATCGTGGTTCCACCTACAATTCTTACCTAATTAGAGAAGAGAAAAATGTCCTTATTGACACCGTATGGATGCCCTTTTCAAAAGAATTCGTTGAAAATCTCTCAAAAGAAATTGACTTAGATAAAATTGACTATGTTATAGCTAATCACGCAGAAATAGATCATAGCGGTGCACTTCCTGAGCTTATGGAACGCATACCAAACACTCCAATTTACTGTACAGCTAATGGCGTTAAGTCGTTAAAAGGCCACTATCATAAAGATTGGAACTTTAAAGTGGTAAAAACGGGGGATACGTTAGATTTAGGAAACGGTAAGCAGTTAATCTTTGTAGAAATGAGAATGCTTCATTGGCCTGATAGTATGGCATGCTATCTAACGGGAGACAATATCCTGTTCAGTAACGATGCTTTTGGTCAACATTACGCCACGGAATATATGTATAACGATCTTGTTGATCAAGATGAGCTATTTACGGAATGTATCAAATATTACGCTAACATTTTAACCCCATTTAGTGCTTTTGTCGATAAGAAAATCAAGGAAGTTTTAGCTCTAAACATTCCAATAGATATTATTGCAACAAGTCATGGAGTTATTTGGAGAGATAATCCAACTCAAATTGTAGAAAAATATTTAACCTGGGCTAACGATTACCAAGAAAACCAAATTACAATATTATACGATACAATGTGGGATGGAACAAAAAGAATGGCCGAAGCTATTGTAAAAGGAATTCTGGAGATCGATAAGAAAGTTAATGTTAAATTGTATAATATAGCAAAAAGCGATAAAAACGACCTAATTACAGAAATCTTTAAATCTAGGATTATACTAGTAGGATCACCTACTATAGGTGGAGGAATTCTATCTGGTGTTGCCGAAATTTTGGAGATGATTAAAGGAATGCGTTTTAAAAACAAGAAAGCTGCGTCATTTGGTTGTTATGGGTGGAGTGGAGAATCAATAAAGGTTATAAAGGAACATTTAGAAAAGAGCGGTTTTTCTATAATTAATGACGGTATTCGCGCTTTATGGAACCCCGATGATGTAAGTTTGGAAAAATGCGTAGAATTCGGTAGAGAAATAGCTAAAGCAAACTAAATTTTTTTTTACATTTTTTTAATTTTAGATAGTAATGTGTTGAACTCTGTATAGAACGGTTTAATTGGAATAATAAAATTGAGAAATGATTTCCCTTTACTGGTAAAGTTTTTTTGATTTGTATTATTTTTTCTATCATGTCTCAAGATATCGTACAAATTAAGCTTAGCATAGAAATCCCGCAAGATAAATGGCTAGCAACTTTCAATAAAAAATATCCCGAATTGAATTTTCATATTCTATCTATCTTTCCTATTGGAGAGAGTTCAGGGATTACATCGTTTCAAATAAGGGGTTCCTCTGTAAAACGTTTTATTTCCGATTTTAAAAAAAAATCAACTGAGGGAACTGCCCAAATCTTGTACGAAGGTGAAGACCTTGTAATATTGAACGTAAAGGAAGGTGATCCATGGATATTAAATACCTTAGTTAAAACTGAGCTTTTGATATCTTATCCTGTGCTTGTAAAAGGTGGTAAAATCAGAATAGAAGCTATAACAAATCGTTCAAAAGTAGATAGATTTTTAACACAGCTGAAAAAGAAAGACATAAAAGCGAAAATCGAGCGCATAGGGTATTATTATAAATCGACTCTCCTCACTCAAAGACAAGATGAAATTTTAAATCATGCATATCAAAAAGGATACTTTGACATTCCAAGAAGTGTTTCATTAACCGAATTCGCTAATGATTTAAACATTTCAAAATCTGCTCTTTCTGAAACATTGAGGAGGATTTTTAAGAAATTAGCTAATAATCACATTAATTCTAGCAATTAAATCTGCGATAGCAGTTCCATTAAAGCCCGAGGAATCTCTTTAAAATTGTTTACAGCAAAAAATTTACCTTTTCCAACTCGAGCTATTTCTCGACAGGTATCGATACCTCTTTCAGCATCGTTCTCAGCGGGTATCCCGATTACATGTAATTTTGGGTATTTTTTCGCTAATTCAAGAGGGTTTTTCCCTCTATTAAAGTTTCCATCGGTGATTAAAATCCCCGATTTATGTCTTGTTTTTTCCTTAATCTTATTTAATTCTTTTAATCCTTTTTCTAAACCAATATTAATATTGGTAAAACCAACTGCCTCCGAATCAAGAATTTCATCTATGATTTTTATGACCGGCTTCTTCTTATCTATTTTTTTCAGAACCATAGCTGTGGAATTAAAAAGAACTATTCCATAACTTTCTTTTTCCATATTATAGGCCATCACAGATGTAGTAAGAGCTGCATTAAGTAGAAGCTTCCCATACATACTTCCACTTGTGTCTAAGATCATTACAATTTTTCTCTTTTTCTTTTTTCTTTGTATTCCAAAGATATCTTTGTAAGTAAGACTATTTTTATATATATTTAATGGATTATGTTGAATAGTTTCGTCTAAGTCAAATTCTGGAGACCCAATCTGATAAGAAGGAGCAACTTTTTTAAAGTTTCCTCTTATTCCTTTACTCGTTATTTTTAACGAAGTTTTTATAATACTTTGTCTTGCAAGTCGTCTAAAAACCTGTTTGTATTGTTTTGAAATTGGTCGTCTTATAAAAAAGTAAACTTCCGCCATCGAAATTTCAGAATTTTTTGCTTTTTCTGCAAAGAATTGTACACCCTCATCACAATCTAAAGCGTCAGTTGCAGCATAAACATTCGATTTGAGTAGCCCTAATATTGCTTCGAGGTTTTTATGTTCTATAGATAGGTAAGTTAATTCCTTAATTTGCTTGTAGTCTAGCGTGTTTGCTAAATGTTGATAATAATCTGGTTTTTTCTTTTGTTTTCTGATTATTTCATACCTAAGAATTTTTTCATCTGGGATTCTTTCTGTATATCTTATGTGCAGCCTCTTATTCTCAATCTCCTCGGAATTCTCCGCAGAGAAATCATCGATTATTGAAAATCCGACGAATTTAGAACCGATAATACAATGTCAGCGATTATCTCCTCTTTTGAGCTAGTAACGCCATCTTCGAGCTCAATTTTATTATATAAAGCCATTATTGAGGTATTAACCCAATTTGCTGAGCTATTGATTTCTTCAGTTTTAGAAATTAATTGTGCTAGATCAATTGCTCCTCTTATTGAACTTCCTCTTTGTATTGATCTGCTATTTCTTGAATGATGTATTATTTGTTGAGAGAGTTGTGCGATTTTTTCTCCATCTGAGTTATCTAAATTAGCCTCTTGTTTGATTATAAGAACTTCTTCATCAGAGGGTTGAAAATCCAACTTTATCCAGATAAACCTATCTTTTAAAGCTTCTCCAATGACAGTCACGCCCACATGGGCTGCAGGGTTTTGAGTAGCGATCGTAAAGAATTTGTCATGAGCCTTAATTGTTTTTAATTTAGGAATTTCTAAAATACCCTCGTCTAACGCCGTTAAAAGTGAATTTTGTGTGCTTTCAGGCATCCTATTAATTTCGTTTATAAAAAGACAACCTCCTTTTAACATAGATGAGGCCAGCGGACCGTAGATATATGAATCTTCTTGATAGCCTTTTGATATCACTAATGGGGGGTCAAAATAACCAACTAAATTATGAGGTAGAGTCTCTTCAGAACAATCTATTCGAGCAAAATCAGTATCATAAAATGAAGCAATTGCTTTCGCTATCCTCGTTTTACCTGTTCCTACTTGGCCTTCAATGATTAAATTTTTATCTACTGACCTTGCCAGAATAATTTTTTTTAATTCTTCAGTTCTTCCAATGATTTTGTATTTACTTTGTATTTCTTTCACAATCTGAGATGCATTTAGCATGTTTTCAATAATTAAGCATTTCTAAAATAATTTTATTTTAAAATGTGAATTTATTTTTTCGATTCCATTTTTTGATTTAAAAACTTCTTTTCGATTGTTAAAGCCTCCTTAAATAGGTTTTAATTGTTCAAATAAGGTGAATTTTAAATAGAAGTTTAACGAAAAGATTAATTATACGATTTCTTTATGAAAACGAAATTCAAGTAATTTGTGTGTCCTCATGAACAAATATGATATAATAATTGTTGGTGCTGGTCCTGGAGGTTCAATGGCAGCAAAAATCGCAGCCGATTTGGGATTAAAAACAATTTTCTTTGAGCGCGGGAGAAAACCAGGTGAAAAAAATTCATCAGGATGTGGTTTGGGTCCTCGACTGTGGCAGGATTTTCCAAGTATGATGAAGGAACTAACACCGGAAAAATGTCCTTCTATGAGAGCAGGTTCTGCTGCTCGAAATTATTTCATCAATCAGGAGGGTATTGTTGCTGGTTATGTAATGGCTCGTCCCACCGAGTCAGTATCATATGAACCAGCAAAATCTTGGATTACGATGAATTGTTACCGAAGTGAGTTTGATCCTTGGCTTGCAGAGTTTGCTATAGATGCCGGTGCTGAATTAAAAACATCAACTTTAATTATTGATCTCTTGAAAAAGGATGGCAAAGTTTGTGGTGTGATTGATGAGCATAATAATAAATATGAAGCACCTATTGTTATTGGAGCTGATGGAGCAGTTTCGATGGTTGCAAAACAAAGTGGACTAAGGACTAAATGGGCACAAGATCAAATTACAGTAGTACCTCAATATGATTTTCAGGCAAGTCCTGAAAAAATTGATGATATCATGGGAGATGAAACTCTGGCAGTATGGTGGTCTGCTATTTTTCCAGCTTCTTATCAAGTGTTCTTTCATGATGGTTTTCATCAAGGTCTTGGCAATTGGTTAAATAAATGGGATAAGAATCCATTATATTATCTAAATCGCGTAATAAACCTCAAATATTATCAAAGATTATTGAGAATACTGAATGCCAAACCAAGAGAACTTCAATCTCACCTCCTTCCGTGGTTAAAATACCCTTATAACACGCACACTGATGGGGTTATTTTGATAGGTGATGCAGGAGGATTTCCTTGTCCACTTGAAGCTGAAGGAATATATCCTGCTATGGTAACAGGGAAAGCTGCTGCAGAAGTAGCAGCGGAAGCAATCGCCTCTGAAGATTTTTCAAAAAACTTTCTCTCAAAATATGATAAAGTATGGAAAAATACAACTGTTGGTGAAGATTTCGAAACTGGAGAAGAATTATATAATCTATGGAAAGCACTCCCTTTCAGTCCACAAGAGACGATGTCTTGGTTTGTTCCTATGTTTATGGAGGCAATGGGTGGAATTTATGATTGGTCCCAGCCACACACAAAGCGAGTTCGACAGATAGCATCCCAAATTAAATCATACATGCCTAAAGCCCTTCCCTTCATAATGAAATACGTCTTTCCGCTTGTAGCTAAAATTTTTGAGGAAGATCTTGATAAAATGATGGACCCTCAGAAATTAATGACTGTAATTCCTAAGGTAATGGATTTAATTCCCAAGAAAAAAAAACCACGGAGGGATGATACATGAAATCCAATGGTTTAACAAAACACATTCCTGGCACATTAGATTTTATTTTTATTGATCAAAATAAATGTAATAGATGTGGGCAATGCATTCTGGTTTGTGTAGCTAACTTATGGCGTAAGATCGACACTGTTATTTCTATTTCAGAAGATTATAAAGAGAGATGTTTAGAATGTGCTGCGTGTTATCAAGTTTGTGAAGCTGATGCCATTGATTTTCGTTATCCATCAGGCGGTACAGGAATAGTATATGAAAAAGGGTAAGATCCTATTTTTATCAAAATTTTCTGATGAGAATTTTTGTAGTGTGGTTGTAATTAAAATCAGTAATACGATTCATTTAGATCACTTAAGGAATTTTTTAATAAGTAAGGATTTCATTTTAACTTAATAATGCTTTTAAAATCTATCCTAAAAAAGAACAAAAAGAATAGAATTATTTTTGGATTTATCGTCGTAATTTCGATTCTACTAATTCCATTAATGTTAGATGTTTTAGCACCCATTAACAACAAAAAATCCGCTGTATTCTCCACATCTGCTAATGGAGATAATTTTAATATCTTAGATTTTTGGGAGAATGAAATTGAAAGAGTAAATAGTACACCGTTAAATATTGTTTACGGAGATAATCACACCATAGAACATATTACTTCTTTTTCGAATAAAATATATGAATTGAAGGCTCGAGATATTTATTTTAATTCTCCCTATTGGGCTGGAGCGCAACCACAAAATCTCACATTATATGGAGTTTTATTATATCCTGAAATTATCAAGAGTAATAATCCAGGAGCTTTATGTATGCATGGATTAAATGGAGAAATAGATGAAGCGTTTGATCTAGCTATACCATATTTAGAGAAAGGTTTTGTAGTTCTATGCCATTCACATCCAGGTCATGGTAAATCAGAAGGAGCAGAACCAGAACCAGGGAATTTATATTATGAGGGCGCATATAACGAATCAGCTCATTTTTATTTAACGCTATGTGGGGCGATTCAAGGATTGAGGGTTCTTGAAACTCTTCCAATTGTTAATAATTCTCAAATAATGGTTACAGGTAAGTCCTATGGGGGATTAAATGCTATGTGGTTAGCGGGTATTTTAGGAGAGAGGATAGCCGGTGTTACAGCGTATATAGCTGTAGGAGATATCGCTAAAAATTTATTCTATCCTGATAAATTAATTTTTTGGATATTAGGGAAAAGTATTAGGGAAATTCCTGATTCTTATGTAACGAACCAACTCTTAAGATTTGATCCAATTTATTATTTAAATTCCTCCAAATTACCCCCAATACTGTGGCAAATAGGAACCAATGACGATTTTTTCCATTATAGCTCAATAAAGGGAACTTTTGACTCAGTTCAACACAATAATAAATTTTTGCAGATTTTCCCTAACGATCATCATGGTTTTCCGGGATTTGAGGGGTCCTCTAAATTTTTTATCGATTACGTTTTAAACAATGGTTCCAGTCCCCCTCAAATTAACATTACTAGCGTATCCAAAACCCAAGATCTTCGTGGAGATAATCTGCATATCGCTATACGAGTAAACTCAACTGAGGAAATCGATTCAATTCAGATGGTATATAAATACACTGATATCCTTGGATCTACTTGGGATCATATAAACCTTGATAGCATTGATGAAACGAATTGGGAAGGAGAACTAAACCCGACAATCTTCAGTTCTAATCTTGATTATTATATTATAGTCAATTTAAAAAATATGACTAATGTTTGGTTTTCGTCTAATATATACTCAGCGGGAGAGATAAGAAGTAACCTAACACTTCCTTTCATTATTATTATTTCTGTTCTTATACTTATTCCTCTTGCTTTATCAATTAGGAGAAAGTTTCATAAACTACCCGAAATGGATTTAGATGAAAAAAGTAATATGAAACATTATTTTCTAAAAGAAATTATTCTAATATTTGCAATAGACACTGTTTACTATCTTTCGCTTATTATACCATGGATAGTTTACGAGAGTGGGGGCGTAATTTTTAACCACATATATATATTTAACAATTTATATACTTGGAAGATATATTTTGGCGAGTTTGCTTCTTCTTTAACCACTATCTTCTTTATCGCAACTATCGTTAACTCGCAATTAAATTTCATCAGCTTAAGAGTATCAGCAATATTGAAGCTATTATATCCAACAATTTTGTTAGGTTTCATCAGCGTTACGCCATTTCTTTCGGGTGCCTTAGATCCTAACAGTTTAACTTCTAACTTTGGATTAATTTTCCCTGGAATTGGCCCAATAATGATGATTGTTTGTTCAATTTTATTGTTTTTAATTGGTCGAAGAGAAAGAAAAACTAAGATTTCTTTAGGTTTAGTCAAGAAAAAGTCAAGTGATAGGAATAGATTTAAAGAAAGTTTAAAGAATAAGTTTGAAAAAACTAAACAGAGAATGCGATCTAAGAGAACTTAGGTACAAGATTTAAGGATACAAATAAACTGAGACTTTTTCTCCTTTTTTCAATCCTTCTTTATCTTCAGATATTTCTACAATCCCATCAGATTGAGTTAACGAGCTTATAATTCCTGAGCCTTTTAATTTAACTGGAAGAGCAAGAAACTGATTTTCTTTCTTTTCAAGTTTAACTCTCAAGAAATGTTTATATCCCATTCGGGATACAGGTACGTCTTTACTAATTATTGCTATGATTTCTACTCTTGGATCTATGTTAATACATCCTAACATTTTCTTGATGGTGGTTCCAACAATTAATAAAAAACAAATATACGCTGCTACAGGAGTACCTGGTAGGCAAAAAACTAACGATTGATCTTTTAATCCAATTAAGATAGGCGAACCGGGTCGCATCGCAATTCCATGAACCAACACCTCACCGTTTTCATGTATGGATTCGGGTAAGAAATCTTTAGTTCCAACTGATGTACCACCTGTAAATATAATAATTTGAGAGTCAACAGAAGATTTAATTAAATTATTTCTAATTTCGTCTTTACTGTCCTTGATATTTAATTCTCTTACTACGCTTCCTCCATATGTTTCTACAAGGCTTGATACCATTGGACTATTAGAATTATAGATTTTATTTGTTGGAAGGGGATTTCCTACTTCAATTAATTCGTCTCCTACAGCAAAAACACTAACTTTTGGTTTTTTTTTTACTTTGACATGTTTAATCCCTAATGAAGCCAAAAGAGCGATGTGAGAAGCTTTTATTGTAATACCTGATCTTAATATTTCTGTTCCTAGAGGAATATCTTCTCCTTTTTTAGAAATGTTTTTTCCCGGAACTATTGATGTATAAAGATACACTTTATCGCTATCAATGTCAGTATCTTCTATCTTAATAACTGAATCAGAGCCTTTTGGTATCGCAGCTCCAGTGGAGATTCTAACAGCTTCTTCAGACGTGAGAACAAGATCAGTTTGTTCTCCAATCTCGACTGTACCAATTTTCTTTATTACCTTTGGATTGCTAGGAGATGCACCAAATGTATCTTCTGCTTTAACAGCGTATCCATCCATAGCAGCTCTATCAAAGGGGGGAATAGCGAGCTCGCTGGTAATGTCAATCGCTAATACTCGATTTAATGCTTTAGATGTTTCTACTTCATCAAGAGAGGCTGGTGTGATGTAACCTTGTATCTTTTTTAGAGCATCATCCAATAAAGTTAATTTTGAAAAACCAATTTTGTTTAAATTTTTCAGATTGCTCACTCTTTTTTATTTATCATATAAATCATATGCTTGATTTCGGGCAAGATTAATTCATTTAAAGCTAATTTTACAGCATTAGGAGATCCTGGAAGTAAAAATACTGCTTTATTTTTGATTTTACCAGCTAATGCTCGTGATAACATCGACGATGGACCAATTTCTTTGTAAGAGAGATATCGGAATAATTCTCCAAAGCCATCTATAGTTTTTTCTAATAAAGGTTTAATTGCTTCGTACGTTACATCTTTAGGTGTTAATCCGGTCCCCCCACTAAATACGATGACATGTAAGGAAGAATCATTTAACAGCCGTTTTAGTTTTTCTTTAATTTGAGTTTCGTTATCGGGTACTATTTCTGAAGAAGTTAGAAATACTCCAGGATTTTTGTCTAAAATTTGCCGCACCAAAGGAATTGTCTTATCTGAGATACTTTTCTTTCCTTGTAATTCATTAAATCTGGATGTGCTTACAATAACTAAAGCAAGGTTAACAGTGTCAGGTCCTTTTTTCTTATGTTGTTCATGAACTTTCATTAAAAAAAATACACCCGTTTTTTTTCTCCTTTTTCTATTATTGACTCTAATTCATCGATTTCAACATAACCATCAGCATAAAACATGGTGCTAATAGCTTCAGAACCCGTTTTTATGGGAAAAATCTTTTTCACGCCATCTACATCTTGAATTTTTACGGTTTTAAATTCGTGACGACCAATTGTGCTGTATATCCTTTCTCCAACTTCGAAGAGCTTAGAATAAGTTTCCTTTAAAGGATAACCAGAATTCTTTCTAAGAAAATTATCAATAAAGACATAAAAACAGCTTAGTGCTGAAGTTGGATATCCTGGTAATATGAAAATCATCTTGTTTCCAAACTTGGTAAAAATTATTGGTTTACCAGGTTTAATTCTTACACCATGCACCAGAATTTCTTTATCATCGTATTGTTCTAAAACTTTGGGCCCTAAATCTCCTTCACCTTTAGAAGTTCCGCCAGAGAGAATAACAATGTCGCTGAATTTCAATGCATCATCAATAACACACTTCAATTCGTTAAAATCATCCTTTAAAATTCCAAAGAATTCCACCAACGCTCCTGTGTTTTCAATGGCCTTCTTCAAAATTATAGAATTTACATCGTAAATTTTCCCAATATCTAATTCTTTAACATTATCGCTAACGAGCTCGTTTCCAGTACTTATGAGCCCTACCTTTAATTTCTTATAAACAGTCACTTCTTGTATTCCACAGGAGGCTAAAATTCCGAGAGTTGCCAAATCAATTAATCGATCTTCTTTAACGATAATTTGCTCTTTTTGTATATCGTGGCCAATTTCTATTATATGAGTTCCAGGAGTTATAGCTGCTGAAATTTGAATCTTTCCTTCAATTTTTTCGGTAAATTCAACCATTACTACACCATCAGCGTTTTTCGGAATGGCTGCACCTGTAGCAACGTACGAACATTGACCCTTAGATATTTCTTTATGAGGTTTTTCTCCCGCGGGAATTGTTTCGATTAATTCAAATTCTATGAGGTTGTCTTCTTCGGCAAGAAAAGTATCCTCGGCAATAACAGCATAACCGTCCATTCTTGATTTGCGGAAATGAGGGACATCGATAGGACTAATGATATCTCTGAACATTACCCTATTATAGGCTTCTTCAAGGGGAATAATTTCTTCTTTAATTTTTATCTTTGGTATAGCCTCTAATAGCTTCTTAAATTCTTCTACTTTAATAGTTTGTAAAAATTTCATTCGAAGATATCCAACAATGATTTTTTTTTAATTTAATGAACCCATTCTGAACTTCCATCTAAAAAAACTTCTTTCTTCCAGACGGCTATTTCTTTTTTATAATTTTCTACAGCGAGTCTCAAAGCTCTGAATCCTTCTTCTCTATGAGAGGACGAAACAATAACATGAACTAATTCATCTTTTATGTCAAAAACTCCTTTGAAATGAATTATGATGATATCAACTATTCCGGGTATTTCTTTTATTTCTTTACATATTTTGTTAATGCTTCTGTTTGCAAGTTCTTTATAAGCATCAATTTCTAAGTTACGAATTAGTTTGCCATCCTTAGAAGTATTTCTTACAATTCCCGTGAATGTTAGAATCGAACCAGCTTCTTTAATTTTGGGATGATTCTTTAGTGAAAATATAATATCACTTAAGTTAATTTCGTCCTTTTTATAGATACCTGATTTAATTTGAGTAAAGTTATTATTGTTCACTTTAGCTAACCTCCCGCAAAAGGTAATAGAAAAGCTACTTTATCTCCATCTCTTAACTTCATTTTTCCTTTATTTTTATCCGTAATCAATTTATCATTTATGACGATAGAGATGTTTCCTTTCAAATTTTTTATTTCCTCGTTCCATATTAGATTTTTAATAAGGTTATACTTGCTTAGAATCTTTGAAGTAAGTCCTTCTATAGTGTTTTCCTTTAACTCTAGAAACTCTCGATTTTTACCGGTTATATCCTTAAAATCAGCAAAGTAAAGTATTTCGACCGTCATAATATTGACATCAAATTTTGTTTAATAATAGGGCTCTCTGGTATCTACGACCTGTTTAACGATTTTTTCATACATAGATAGTGAGTGATTATTCTTCAAGGCTTCTTTAATGTTTGTGCCTAAGTCAGACCGAAACAGGCAACCAAATAGATTTCCATCGCAGCCAACCCTAAGTTTTGTGCATCCCATACAAAATTCGTGTCCGGGAGTAATAGTTTCAACTTTTGCTGAGTTTGGTAGTGTAAACACTTTTCGATTTTGCATGTTACCTCTTACTTTTATGTCTATCGCTTTTCTTTCAAACTCTTCTATTAAAGGCGTTACATCGAAATAGTATTTCTCATAGATTCCATTATCTTGACTAATTGATCTAGACACCTCATGTAATTCAATTAGTTGCAGAATAAAATCATTTTCAGCGCAAAAATTAACCAAATCATCTACTTCTTGATCATTTATGCCTTTAAGAACTACATAATTCAATTTAATAGGAGTAAGCCCGATGTCTTTTGCTATCATCAATCCTTTTAGTACGGTCTCTAAGGAATCAGAACCATATATCTTCTTATAAATATCTGGTTTTAATGTCCCCAACGACACATTAATACGGTTTAAACCAGCATCATAAAGATCCTGAGCTTTTTCAATTAAAAAAACGCCGTTTGTTGTCATAGATATATCTTTGTAAAGTTGCAGATCAGAAACATTTCTAATAATCTCGACTATTTCTTCTCTGAGTAAAGGCTCTCCGCCAGTAAATTTAATTTTGGTTACTTTTAATATTTGTGCTAATATCCTACAAAGTTGAGTAATTTCATCAACGCTTAGTTCCGTAGTTTTGGGAATGAATCCTTCTCGATCGCAGTAAATGCAATTATAATTACAATTAGAGGTTACTGAAAATCTAATATGCTTTATTTCTCTATTACAGTTGTCTTTCATGCTATTATCTTACGTTTTTTTTATTTTTTCATCGACTTTTACTTCAGTTATAACTGTTATCGGATATTGTCCGTTACTATCTTTCTCATACATCTTTACAACATCCCAAATATTTAATAATGCAATGTTAACACCCATGAGAGCCTCCATTTCTACTCCTGTTTTTGAAATGCTTTTGACGGTACATCTTACTTTAATAACATTATCGTCTTCGTGATTAAAATCAACATCAACATTACTTATAGGAATGGGGTGACATAATGGAATTAAATCGGGGACTTTTTTAACGGCATTAATTGCTGCGATTTTTGCAATAGTAAAGACATCCCCTTTTTTAATGTTTTTATTTTTAATTCTTTCTATCGTCTCTTTCTTTAAGTAAATTTTCCCAGACGACGTTGCTATCCTTAATATAGAATCTTTTTCAGATATGTCAATCATTTTTTCACTAGGAACTTTTTTTTACACGAACTATCTTAGTGTACATAACGAGAGTTTGTATAAAAATTTTATAATTTTAAAATATTATCAGAAATTTAACAATATCCTCAGTTTTAAATAGATTAATTGTTTAGGTAAAATTTTTCTTTGATTTTTAGCAATGATTTGAGTTGTTAATTAAAATAGAGGAATTAAAAAGTTTTTTGTGTATAGAGGCAAGAAATACTATTTAGAAGGTGAGGATTCTCTAGCTTTGAATGGTAATGATAATTTGCATAGAAATGAGATTGATGATATCGCGGAGATTCAAAAGTTATCTAAGTTATCCCATCTAAAGTGCTTGGATCTTAACTCTAATAAAATTCCAGAAATTAACTGTCTCGATCATTATCCTTACAAAAAAAAATATTAAAATTATTTGAGTCAAATTATTCTCTAACTATTAAATATATAATACAACCGATACACCCAGATAATAATACGATTAATAACCATACAACAGCGTTCATATCCCTTTTCTTGGCGTCTTTATATACCCATACGGCCAATCCTATAGCAACAATCCAAAAAATGATAAGAGTTATAATTATCCCTAACATCATTGGTGTTATCATTACAACTGATTGAAAAATCATTATAATTTCCTCATTTAATATTCAATAAACATTATTCCTCGAAGTAAAGATATCCCAAATTATAATATATACATTTTGGTCAGAATTTACAAAATTTTAACATCAGTCGCCTTGAAATTGATATAAACATCTGTTCCATATTTAATGCCCAATTTTTGCTGAGATAATTTTGTAACGCTTACTAAAAATCTTTCTGAATTAGTTTTAATAATGACATGGATTAAATTACCAAGATCTCGAATTTCATCAACTTGACCCTTAAATAAATTCAATGAGCTAACATTTTGAGGGGGATTTTTAGCGAGAATAATACTCTGAGGGTGGATACAAACTTTTACTTTTCCCTCTTTTTGATCCGATGCAGTGATAACAATATCATTAATTTTGATTTGATTCAGATTTGATGTTGGATCTACTTGAGCGTTACCTGAAAAAATGTTTTCGTAGCCTACAAAATATGCTGTGAATTCGTCTTTAGGAGATTGAAATATTACGCTTGGAGAATTAATTTGATTAATTTTACCTTCATTTAAAACCGCTATTCTATCCGCTAACCTTATTGCTTCATATCGATCGTGAGTGCTTAATATGATTGTTTTTTCTTTATTTTGTTTGATTTTATTAATAAAACGATCTAGAATCTTAACATTCATTGGATCCAAATTTGCTGAAACCTCATCAAGGAGGTAAATTTCAGGTGTAATAATGAAATTCATCGCGATTACTACTCTCTGCATTTCTCCTCCTGACAATGCTCTCGCGTTTTTGTTTTCCATACCAGAGAGCCCTACAGATTCAATCATTTCTTCAACTAGATGTTTGTATTGATCGTATTTCATTCCTCTAACTTTCAATCCATAAGCGATATTCTCAAAAACTGAAGCATCTCTAACTAAGGGTTTTTGCCTTACAAATGATAGTTTTCTTCGATAGAGTGTTTTTTCTTTTCGTGATAAATTTGTTATATCTTTTCCCAGATATCTTATTTCCCCTTGCGTTGGAGATTCGAGTAACCCTAAAATTCTCAATAAAGTAGTCTTTCCACTTCCATTTGGGCCGATTATGGCAAAATTTTCTCCCTTGTTAATAGAAAGGTTAATATTTGAAAGTACTGAGATTACATTACCATCTTTTTTAGAAAAATCTTTTGATAGGTTTTTCACTTCAAGCAGGCTCACTCTATTTATCACCCCCCTGTAATCGCGTTAAACCGTAATTTAATATGAAAGATATAGATATTAGAATGATACCTAACGCTATAGCCATTCCAAATTCACCCATACGTGTTTGCAATACAATTGAAGTAGTAAACGTTCTCGTCGCCCACCGAATGTTTCCACCTACAATCATTACAGCCCCAACTTCAGATATTGCTTGACCAAAAGCTACGAGAAATCCCGCAATAATCGATTTTTTTGAATGTTTGATTAATTCCCACCAAAGTTGCCGTTCATTAGCCCCCAAAGAAAGTACCGTTTCTTTCAAGGCGGGATCTACACTTTCTATTGCTGCCTTTCCGGTTCCAATTATGATTGGTACCGCTAAAAGGAATTGAGCAATAATCATAGCAGTTGTTGAATATAACAACCCTAACGATCCGAATATTCCTCCAGCAGATAGTAGTAAAAATACAATAAGCCCCATTACTACAGGTGGAAATCCCATAAAAGTATTTATTAAATTGCTAAGAAATCTTTTTCCTCGGAATTCTCTTAAACCAATAAATGAACCAATTGGTAAAGAGACTAAAGCTGCTAAAAAAGTAGAAGTTAAAGAAACGCGAAATGAGACTTCAATCACGCCCCAGACTTCTGGATTTAAAGTAAATATTAAATAAATCGCTTCTAAAATTCCTTCTATAATTTCATTTGACATTTTTTTTTCTATTTAAGCAAATTCTTGTTGGTAACTTGTCCAAAAAGAAACTTCTTCTTCAGTAGTTGGGCAGTTATGAGTTGTATTACACATCCCAAAGGCAGCATGGAATAGTTTTTCTCCGTTTTTTGTATAAGAATCTATTAAGTTTTGCCCATAGTCTGAAGTCAGAAATCCAACAAATCTCAATACGCTACTATATTTAACGTGTGAATGTAAGTCTGGATTTACGGGGATTACGCCATAAGGATTAAGTAAGTGATCCTCCCCTATAACTGATTCAGCTAAGATTTTTAGAGATGTATAGGTATCATTGAAAGAAAGCCAAGTACCTCGATCAATTAAAGTATATCCCTGGTTATTTGCATCCTGAAAAGTCATTTGTAAAGTAGTTGCCATTCCTTGTCCAGTTTCTGTGTATTTATCAGGCTGTCCAAACCAGTCCACTTCTGGAATAACACTGATTAGTGACCATAAAAATAATTCTTTGGAATAAGTACCTGAGCCGTCACCTCGAGAGTAAAATGTTGAATTGCCTGCATCTATACCCTCTTTTAATTTTGTCATAACAATTGTAATGTTGTCGTTTGGTAATAATTCTGCAGGGTTACTTTCGTGACCAACTATAATAAAATCATTGTACATGACACATGCTCTATTTATCCCGTAAGGAGTTTGTCCATCGCTATCGTTTACAAAAATATCTTCTCTAGACCTAGAATGTACGAGTATTACATCTACATCGCCACTCTCTCCATATACTAGTGCTTGTCCCGTTCCAACTGATAGAACTGAAACCTCGATACCAGTTTTTTGAGTGAATTCAGGCAACAAATAATCTAATAATCCAGAATCATACGTAGAAGTTGTAGTGGCAAGGGTAATTCGAGTTGGATTTCGAGCGGATAATAATTCGATTATAAAAAAAGTTCCGAAAGAACCTCCAATTATGAGAATAAAAATAATTAAAACTACAGTTTTGTGCTCACTAATTATAGTTTTTAATGTTCTCCTCTTACTCAAGTTATTTTCACAGATTTTATGATTTTAACATAGTTTTTAATTTTTCGAGTTTCCACTTCTCTCAAGTGGAAATTCTAGCAATATGTTGAAAAAAAAAATTCATAACTTAAAAAATTATGCGTTTGGTTTGATCGGTAATAACGATAAAAACCTGTAAGAGTATAAAAAATGGTGATTTAATTTAGATTACAACTACAAGATCTTCTTCTTTTTTCTCACTTATTCTCTTCTTAAATTTCCGCAATAACCCTGAAAATTTCATTGGTTTTTCTTTATAATCAAGGTCATTTAAAGCTTGTTCTTGATATACTCTAACAATCTCGTTAGAAAGTTCTTGCCAATCCCTGCAGATACTTAATGTTATTTCATCACTCCTTAAAAGAGTTTCATGAGAAATAATCTTTGCAAACTCTTTTGCTAAGGGTTCTACGATACTCTGATCAGCCCCTTCAAGTACATCTCTGATAAAATCTTCCGCAGAATACCATTCGGCGACTCTTTGAAGATCACGATGAATTTGAGTGAGTAGAACATTTCTGGGTCCTTCCCAAAGTTCCATTATCATAGAATCTCTGTGGAGTCGTGGTAATGCTATGAAATCCTCCATTATTCCATGGCCACCAAAGAAAGAAATAGCCATACGTATCAGAGCAGGAGCCTCATCAGCAACAACAATCTTGCATAGCATTATAAGCTCACGTAATCTGAATCGTCGTTTGCGTTCATCGACATTATCTATTTGCTGTAACTCTCTTATCCCACTAATTAATTCCTCGCCAAAATGAATAAACTCTGAATATAGCTTAAATGCACCTGCAGTTGATCTCATGACAGCATGTTTTAAATCATTAATCTGATTCATCATTAGCGGAAAAGATGCAATAGGAACTCCAAAGGCAGTTCTAAATTGAGCATATAAGATAGCTTCCCTTGCAACACGAAGACCCCCTGCTGCCATACCAAAAGCAATATGAAGTCTCGATAGAGAAAGAACAATTCCAACGACATCTGCTAATCCTTTCTCATGAGGTCCTACAGGATATGCAACGGCACCATTATATGTAATCTCCGCTGTGGGGAGTTCAGCAGTACCTAGTTTCTGTTTGAGTCGATCAATAGTATATGAATTTCTAACCCCCTTTTCTTTATTTCCAGGAAGCCAAGCTGGAACAGCAAATGCAGCGACTCTTGTCGATGATGGAACACCCTTAGGTTTTGCTGTGACGATCGCATAATCTGCTTGCATTGCAGAACAGAAAAATTTTTGACCGTATATACGCCAGCAATTTGAAATTCCATCGGGACCCTCCGCCTCCTCATAAACAGCTTCTACCAAATTAACTGGAACATCACTTCCTCCTTGAATTTCACTAATAAATTGCGAGCCTAAACTATATTCTCCATTTATACCATCTCGAACGGCTGTGAGACATGCTTTTGCTTCTGAACTTAATTCATTTTCATATTTTTGCATTAACCAGACCATTCCATGAGTACAAGCAACAGGACACATAACACCCACCTCTCCCAACTGATATAGGAGAGACATTTTAGCAAATCTACTCCAAGCGGTATTTCTATTAGGGTCGAATAAACCTAAACTAAATACTCCCTTTTCAAGCTGCTCGGTCTCAGCAGCCCTTTTAATCCTATCTATTCGATGATTATGTCCATCATAATGTTGTATGACTGTGCATTTCGCCCGATTCTCAAGTCGAGTTGCCTCATCTGCTAAATCCCTCCAAAGGTAGGAAGCTTTATCCGACAACTCTTTAAGTTCAGCATCTATTCTCTCGAATTCAGAACCCGTATATTTTTTAATTAATGCTTGAAAAAATTCATCATCTCTATAGAAATTAAATTGATTTTTAACGAATAAATAATCATCAAATGAATATGGGTTGTTTCTATCACCCTCAGTACTTTCTTGTGCACACATATTTATTTCACTACTCTTCTTTCTTTATTAAAAATTTTTAGAAAGTCTTGTTATTTAAATCTAAGCGGACTAGTTTAAATTTTTATGTGAAAATTTACAAATATATCAAGGTCAATTTTGCATAAAGTTGATTGGAGGTAAGAATTTTATAAAATGATTTAACAAAATAACAAAAATTAGGTGAAATTAAACAAATTTCTCGCTTTATCAACGGTACTGGAATCAAATTTCCTAAATAAAGCATATGCAGTAATTGGCACGACACAGCCACAATTTTCGCATAAACGTGGTGAATTTCCCATGACACAAAACTTTTGTTTTCCATCAGGATAGAAACTTTTTATATAACCAGTTTTAAATATGCAATGTGGCACAAATTCTTTTGACTTGTATATTTCTAACATTTTTTTGGAATAAAAAATAAAATCTCCATATTCACGCATTACTTTTAAAATATCTTTTATAGTCTTTTTTAATATACTACCATTTAATAAAAGTGGGCTGTCAGGATAGTCGGTATAAAATTGAAGGATTAATCCAGAAGCACCGTTATCGTGAGCAATCTTAACAATATCTTCAATTTCCTTATAATTTAATGTCATGATGGTTGTTGTAACGACCGGATTGTTCTCCCGAATATTTTCTATAACTTTATCAAAGACCTTTGCACCTCTTATCTTATCATGAGTTTCCTTGGTACCATCTATACTTACCCAGTATTTCGGTTGTTTATATCCATTAAATCGAGGTAATTTTATAATTCCATTTGATACAACCTGAACTGAGGGAAAAATTTTAATCGCTTCTTTTATAACATCCATTCTTAAAGTAGGTTCTCCACCGGTTAAAACAGCTATTTTTGTTCCTAATTTTCTATGGTATTTAAAAACTTTAATCCATTCTTCGTCCGATAACTCCGTCCTTTTATTTTTTAATTCCTTTGTTGATGAGAAAAAATAACAATGCTTACATTTTAAGTTACATTGCCAAGTTAAATCATAATTCACATATAGCGGAACTTTTCTTACTATTGCCTGTAAAAATGATGGACCCATGGAAGCAAAACTTATTATATTTTTCACAGTAAAAAGTCCCATAATCAATATAAGATTCGATGTTTTAAATATAAGCACTTCAAAACAAATAGAACTGGGATTGTAATTATTTTTAAAGAAATAAAATATTAATAATAAAATAAAAATAAGTTAAGGCATAGTTATAATATTGGAATCTTCATCGAGATTGATTATTCCTTTAACAGCTAGCTGCTTAATTGTCCGCACTGCCATAATAGGCGGGACAGAAAGAAGTTTCTTTAACTCATTAAGGTTGCAGCTTCCCTGAGCCATGATCGTTGCTAATATATCGACTTCAGATATTTCTTCCTCAGAATTCTCTATTAAAAACGATGTAAAATAGTTATCCCTTTTCAAATGATTTAGTTTTAAGTCTAAATCCTTCATCTTTTCTTCGGAATATTCTGTTCTTAAATGTCTTTCGCGGTTTTCGTTGTCTATCTTTTTTTGATCTAATAGATTGTTATCCTCTTCCTTCGAAACAATTTTGTTGTTAATAAATTTTAGTTTCGACTGAAGATCTTCAAGTTCTAACTTCGGTCCTTTTAGATCGTCGCTGATTTGTTCAATAGATTTTTGTAGTTCTGAAGTCTTTGCTTGTAAGCCATTTTTAGACGACTTTAAGACTTCTATTTGTTTTGCTAGGTCATCCGATTTTGTGTTGAGTTCTGTTAGTTCATTATTTTGGATTTCGATCTTCTCTTCAAGCTTTTTAACATCTTCTTGTTCAAGTTGCATCTTTTTCCAAGTTAAGCTCAAATTCTGAATAATATTTTCACTGTTTTTTTGAATTGCTTGTAGGTATTCGTCGAAGTACTTCTCGAGCTGTTCAATTGTTCCTAAAATGTCGTTTAAGTTCGAACTCATTAGAAATCGACCTCCTCTTTTAAAGTGATTGTACCAGAAGATTGGTCGTATTCAATAGGAGCATTATCTTCAAGCATTTTTGTAATTATTTTGCGTGCTTGCTCTTCTTTCATATCAATGGCAACTAGAATATTTCTAAGGTCTAAAGAACTTCCTACTTGTAGAGCTTTAATAAACTGGTAAAGTTGGGAAGTTATGTATTTTCTCTTTATCAAAACCTTCATAGCTGCGACTCTAATCTCGTAGGATTCAACG
>JAHQWJ010000031.1 GCA_029856125.1 Promethearchaeia archaeon
TATTCAGCTTTCAGACAGATATGGTCAACATTAAAGAAATAATTATTTGGGAAATCCCAGATTTCGATCGTGTTAAATATTGAGAATCTACGGAACTTAAAGCAATGATCTCCATTCAACACGCTTTTAGGCATAACAAAAAATATAATTCCCTTAATTTTTAGAAATTTTAGAGGTGTTGCGAAGAAAAAAATAGATGCTAATTCAATATGAGTAATATATTGGCTTGAAGGTTTAATCCCTAGTGTCTCTGATAATGAACGGATTTTTAATTGATATGATTTACTATTTATGTCTTTATATGTTAACCAAGGGGGATTACCAATAATTAAATCAAAATATTTGTTAAGTTTCGATATAGCGTTTTGTATTTTTGGTTTGGATTGTTCAGGAAAGAGAGAATCGATTAAAAAGATATTAATTCTCGGCATTTTACTAATTTCTCCATTGAAATAATCCAAAAATAATAATAAAAAATTCACCTTTGCTGTGAGCGTTGCTAAAGGATTGATATCAAACCCATAAATGTTATCAATTGCTTCCTTTTTTACTGATTCATTATTTTTAGAATTAAAAATTCGAATTATGAGTTTTATTAAGAAACTACCAGAACCACAAGAAGGATCTAATGTTTTTAAACCAATTTTATAAGATTCATTTATCATTTTTTCAACAAGGTTTGACGGTGTATAAAATTCACCGATTTTATGTCGAGTCGCTACATGAAACACTTGTTGATATAGCTCTTGAAAATTGTCTTGCCTAGCTAGCCTTGCGCCCCCTAAAAATTTTCTTATCTCAGAAATAAGTGCTTCATCCAATTTAGGACAGAAGAAAAATTTAAGTTCATTTAAATTAAAGTGGTCGTAGATTGTTTTATTTACAGAGGTATCAGAGTTTAATATTACTAATAATTTTAATATCGTAACGTAATAAGAGTGTTTGAGAAAAAGAGATTGTTCGATTTCTTTACCATAAATTTCTTTGAACGCCGATTCCCATAGACGAAATTTCTTTTGAAAATTAGTTTTATTCAGTTCTGCTTGTTTTTTTAAGAATTTAGAGGTTTCTTTATAAAAATTTGTTCCCAATCCAAAGAATTCCGCAAATTCTTTTGAACTTATTTTTTTGTTCATGTTAAATCTCATTAGTCTTTCTTATAAAAAAGTTATTTGCTTAACATGTAAAATATTTAAAAAATCCGAAATTTGTATTAGAAATCATTCAATCGATTATGGCTAGAAACAAATTTCGAATTCTCAAATAGCTCTTGGACGGTTTTAAACTTTTTAAGCCGTTTTAGTGTGGAATATTGAGGAAATATTAATTTGATTTGCTTTTTTTTAAAATTTTTTATTAACTGTCTTGGAGAACCCCATAGCCCCTCTGTTAATTCTTCGTAAAATAAATTAATATTTTGATTATGAGGAAATTTAGAAAGAAAGAATTGAGTATCAAACCGAATGGGGGATAACTCAGGGGTGATAAATCTCCCGAAGTATTTTAAATTACTCGCAGAATAATAAAGGTTTTCTTTAGTCAAGACATCTGTCATAGTTATTCGGTTTTTTTGGAGCTTTTTTTGGTACTTTCTTAGTTTCTTGGGTTTATTTTCAATTTTTCCAAAAGAATTTCCTGATTTATTAGTAGCAATTAGAATCCCAACCTCTTCGAAAAGCTCACGGGTGGCAACAATCCAAAGATTAGATGGATCGTCACATATTTCTTTTAAACAATTGATAATATTTTCATTAATTCCTACTAATCTTGCTCTTGATTCTTTGGTTGAGTCCTGTTCATCGATGCTTCCACCTGGAAACACGTGGTGTTCACTCATAAATCTTGCATTTTCATGTCTTTTAGCCATGAATACTTCGAATTCACAATCATCGTCAGATTCTAAGTCTGGTGTTCGGTCCCGTAACAAAATTACGGTCGCTGCTAATTTTGGTTCAACAGGCATTTAGAGTTACTCCGAAATTAATTTAGATATTTTAAAAAAAGATTTGAAGCCATAGGTCCCTACTTATCTTCTGATTTCCTTTATTTAGATTAATTATTAACTCCTCATAAAGGATGGGAGCATTAAACTAAATATTTCAACAATTTTTCTGAGTTTAGCGCTTTCTTTGATACGTGTAATAATAAGAACAGTTTTCTCTAATTCTTCTTTATCTAATGAGCTCCCCGAATAAATTGCTTCTTCAGCATTGAAAACTAATAGATATCTAACATTTGGGTTGTTAATTATGCTTATTCCTGCAGTTTGTTTTAAATCGTCATAGATTTCTTGGTATATTTTAGGAATGTTTCCTCTATCGTTTGTAATGATTAGTATTGGAATTCCTTTCTTAGTTAGCTTTTTAAGTTCTATGCTGTAAAACTTATCGATTTTAGGTGAAACGATATTAAGTTGCGTGGATGTTGAAGTAATTAGATTAATTAAATGTTCATTTAGAACATTCTTGCGTTCAAGACCTCCCGAAGATTCTAAACTAATCATTCCTACTAATCCTAATACCTTATTCTCTAAATTTTGTACTTCTCTCTTGAGTCTGTTATTTTCTACGCGGAGTTCAATAATCCTATCTGACATATGAGACCAATTTATGTTTCTAAAATTAATTTTCTAATATGAATACTTTTAATTAAGTTTAAGCAAAACGAAGGTATTTCTTTTGATTTTTCTAACTTAATTTTCTCCAAGGCTTTCCATAAATAATAAAACTGGAAATTGCTGTAGATCCTTCTAGATCAATGTTTTTTGCGCCTTCCTCTGCTGACAACTCGTCAAATTTCTTTTCTACAAGTTTAGTCATTTTATTTGACATACATGCTTGCCGTGCTTTCAAAAGGGAAACTCCCTGACTGAAATCATTAAATAGGTTTATATAAAAGTTTGCAATTATTTCCTTTGTCTCGTCATTAAAAATCGGATAATTTCGGGACATTATCCCTGTAATTCTCTCATAATCGAAATATTCCACGATTTCCCCAAATGTCCGTAAAACATTCTTTAACTTTTTACCTTCAGTATCATAAATTTGAGAATTAAAAAACAAAAACGGTTTTTCTACGCTAGGGTTCGCCTGTATTGCTTTGTTAATAGCATTAAATGTTACTATTTCGTTATCGTTGGTGAGGAAAAAGCTGTCTCGTGGATTCCACTTTGAATAAAAAATATTTCCAACAAAATGTATGATATGATTCGATCCAGTTTCTATATGAGCTAGAATATTATCTTTAGAAGAATTTGGCCCCATTAGAATGTCAATTTGATTTATTTCTTCGCGACCGTTGAAAAATTCAGTTATAAAATTAAATTCATTAATTCCAGCTTCAAAAGGAAATATTAACTCCTTAGATTTAGTTTCTGCGTTCCACCTTATCGGTCCTGAAGAATTTATAGAATCAATAATCAGAACATTGATTTTAGCCTCTTTCGTTAGATTTACTTCTTTTTCAATCGTATCGTGCCCAAAAGTTACCCCTCCAAGGGGAGGTTCTCCAATGATATACCCAATGGAATATTTTAATAAGAAAAAATTATTGTCATAAACTAGTTCGAAAGGAATCGTCATTTCATCTAAAATAAAATAAATTTCAGGTGTGATATTTAAAGACTTGATCTCAAACTGCTCTAAAAAAGAGCGAATTTTAATTGGTAAGAATACATATAACAATCTGCCGAATTCATTTACGCTAAAATCATATTTTTTTTCTTGATTATTTGAGAATATATCATTATAAATATCTATTATATGTGCATCGTTCCAATATTCGTTGAATATTGTCCCTTCAACTATTTTATCATCAACTGAAATCATTCGAATAGAAATTAAACCATCCTGGTTAATCCTAAAAACCATCTGTTTTATTACAAATCCTTCTTCAAATCCTGCAAAAAGTAAGTTTTCCTCTTCAAAAGAATATATTTCTCTTCTAAGTGACTTTGTCTCGTTATATAAAAGAAGGGGATTGCCAATCGCATTTATTAAGTTTTTTTCTAATGAGGGTATTATTTTTTGAGCGAGGTTAATATCTTTTTGCTCATACAACACACGATAAAACATCATTCGCCAAAAATCTTTTTTCTCTAATGAAAAAAATAATGACTTAAATTTCCATAAGAAATTACACGTATAAAAGAAGTGATACAATTGGGCATTAGTTTGAGGAATTTTCAGGTGTGTGTTTAATTTTTCAATAGATTGTAAAAGATATTTCTTCTCCTTCATTTCTACGAATTTTTTGCATGCCTCGACCCAAAGTTCAATTAGAATGTTATCATATCCGAGATCAGTCTGATACAAAAAAAGATCCTCGAGAAAATCGTAGATTTCGAAAGCGATTTCGAATCTATTTCTTGTAATTGCAAAATCTATAAATTTTCTGATATATGTAACAGCGTCTCCAAATGAACGGTACGCGTGAATTTTAGAAAATAGATTTTTTATAACGGTTATTATCCAAGCGTGTTCTCCAATGTTGTTTAAGTAATATATTAATTCCTCTAAATCCTCTAAAATTGTGTCAAAATTACGTTCATTAATTGAAATTTTGCCTAAATTACTAAATTCGCTCTTTAAATAACCGGGAATTCTATTTACTAAGATTTTAATCATTGACTTTACAAATTCTTCAGAATTGTCAATAAGCTGAAAGTTGACATTTACGTTTTCAATAAAAACGTAGAGAAATAAAGCCCGTTTCCCAGGTTCGAGTTTAAAAATTGTTCTACCTAAAACTTCCATACTTAGATGAAAGAATTCCTGGGGTAGAACAGATTTCCTTAAATACATTAAAACTAGCTGTAATTCGATTAGCTTGATGTAGTCTTCCCTTTCAGCAACTTTTACACAAAATGAATTTATAAATTTCGTTATACCCTTTTGAGATAACGAATCCATCTTAGTAAAAGATTTAAGTAAGTTAGTTGCAAAGTTGTTGAGCAAGTAAAAATCATCTAATTTAGACAAAAACGAAAAGAAGCGTTTGTATGCATCAATATATCTAATAAAATCTATATCTATTCCTTCATCAGTCCTACGAATCAAAGAATTGATATACATCCACCATGAATTTGATATAATCATTATTAATTGGTGCTTCTTCTGGATATCAAGCCACTCAGTTTTTTCGATATCAAAATATAAATCGGTTAATAAGCGATCACCCCAAACGTGGTTTGCAGAGTGTAATAGTTTTCTTCCTTGAATAATTTTCTGTTGGAATTCCTTTAAGAATTCTGATCGCGTATTTAAATTAATAACCATCATTTCCACTAATTCATATAATTTTAAAACTTTTTGAAAATGTCTAATCAGTCTGTTGTTGCTCTAATTCCTGTTGAGAGGGATTCATAATCCATCCTTTTTTTAATTGATCTTTTGAAAATAGAACTGAAGCTCCAATCCAACTTATATTTTCTCTTCCAGATGGTGCTACTACTTTTATTTTTGGTTTTAACTTTTCTGAAAAGAATCTCTGTAATTCAACTTCAATTCTTTGGCTTAGCCCTGTAATCAAGCTACCGCCCCCTGATAGGATAACATTTGAAAGGAGTTCCTCCCAATTTTCTCTATCCCACGACATTACGACTTTTGAAATAGCTTCAGCTAAACCCATGTAATCAACATGAATGATATTAGGATCAAACAGAGGTTCTGACAAGAGGAACCGCTCAGAGTTCAATTTTAATTTGCTACCGTCTGGTAAATCAACGATTCGATCATATTTGGTTAACCCTTCTTTAACCCTTTTCTTTTCTACATTAGGATCGAGGATACATAGTGATAACTTCTCTTTAATCTCTTTAACAATCGTTTTATCGAGGTAAGTATTTTTTGAGGAGCTAATCTTGCTTAAAATTAGATTTAAGAGATAGCGAGTAATTTTTTTTCCTGTTATAGGAAACATATCTCTCGCCATAATGTTAGTAAACCCATGAAAAATTGAAGAGATTGATGTATAAGATTCTCCGATATTCACGAGGATTCCGCTGGACTTTTGTAGTGTCGACAGAATAGCTTGACTCTCGGGTAAAAACAAAATATAAGGGAAGTTTAAAGTATTAAAAAATACTTCTTGGAGTTTCGTTTTTTCTAATTCTGATTTATAGAAAGGAGTTATGATTATTAAAGGCTGTTTGAAATGTAATTCAACTGGAATATTTAATTGGTTGTAATAATGGAAAAAAAATTTGGAAAGAATGTTATAGTTTTTCTTTTTACCAAACCCTCGAATTTTTAAGATATTTTTATATTTAAGGGCATCAAAACCAACTAAATGTGTTTGAGTATCCATATCAAGAAATATTTCCTCTAATCCACTAATAGTATCTGATCCGCTTATATCTGAAGTAAAGAGATAATCAGAAACATTAACGTAAACACTAGGAGCAATAATATCCGGAAAATCTCCTCCTGCCCATCCTAACCTGAAATTGTCACTGCCGATATCAAGAATTAATGGAATTAAATAATTACTTTCAGTATTTGCCATAATTCTGCTTATTAAATTTGTTAGTGCGAGGGTTTTAATACACAATAAATAATATCAGAATGATTGCTGCTGACGAACGTACTCATCTGATAACTTTTTAAACTGATATTCTTTCACTTGTAATTCTAATAATCCTAAAACTTTTTTAAACTCACTTGACATAGATTCAACATCTACATCTGTAATCTTTTCAACTTCATCTCTTTTTAATTTGAATTGATCCAGATTATAATGGATTTTTTCATAAAGACCGCTTACTGAGGAGACTAGTTCCTCTGTATTTTTTTTGGTAATTTTCCTCATTTTTCTTAGTATTGAGAGAATGGAGGATATAGAATTTTCCCACTGGTTATATCTATCTACGTAACCATCAAATACACCTTCAAAAAAAACAGTTAACTTTTCGTATACGTTCTCTTTTTTTGAGAATGAAGGTGTTTTAGTAGTACTTGATGTTTGAGCAGTAGCATTTTCTGAACTTTTTACATCTTCAGAAATATCTGAAATGGGGGTTCTTTTCTTAATGGGCACCCTTTCTGAAATAGGAACTTGTTCCATTGCGTAATCTTCAGCGATTTGCTTTTTGCTATCATATGAAAGTTGGGGGGCAATTTTTTCTTCTTTCTCGATTGGAGAGATAAAACTTTTTTCTTCGGTAACTACTTTGAGTAACCCATGTAAAGTAGATTCTGTTTTCTTTGACGATGTTAATACGTTATCAATATTCGAAAGAGGAGATTCTACACTACTTTTATCCTTATCTTTCTTTTTTTTCTTTGCCATCTGATTTGTTCACCACTTCCTTTTTAGTTAACAATCGCTTATTCTAAAGGAAGTATCTCAACTTTGAGAGCTTCTCCTTTTTCTTTTAATATTTTTTCTAGTTCTTCTATGGGAAAACTTGGACTCTCCGAGATTACCGTCCATACCGCAGTTTTATCTTTTTCGACAATGACTGCCTCACTATACATCATACTAAGCTTTAAATCTCCAAAAGCTGTTGCTAATTTAGCCAATGCTCCAGGAGTATCTCCCATTGAAATTCTCAGTTTAATGAGATCACTTTCACTCCGCAAACCTACTGGAGTAATCTTAATTTCTTTGGTTTCTGAGTCACTAATCATCATAAGTTGTGAATTTGTTGTAATTCCCAAGGATTTTCTAACAATTTGTGGAATTACGATTCTCCCTCGTTCGTCAATTGTAAGAATTTTAACTTCTTTCATTATACTGAACACATTTTGTATATTTTTGATTATAATTATTATTAAATTATAAGTATAAAAATTTTATACAATATTCTCATATC
>JAHQWJ010000032.1 GCA_029856125.1 Promethearchaeia archaeon
GAGATAGATTCACTCGGTAATATGCTATAATAGGATTCTCCATCTGTAGTATTTATGACCGTGGTTCTTTTATTTAATGTAAGCCATAAACTTAATGTTTGAACTTTATAATTATTAGCATGTGCATAAACCGTTAACAAATCTGTTCCATCTTCTAAAACAGATGTATCTAATATCAAAGTGTATTGGTTCATTGCCAAACTTTCAGTAATATTATAAGTATCTTCACCGATCAATTGAACAGTACCTCCACTTACATGAGCCCACGTTTGATTATCAGAATATTTTACCGTTATATTTAAACTACTTCCTATTGGAAGTTCATACACGGAATCGTTCGTTTTATCTATTGAGTTTAAATATAATGAAATATTAGTAGCTCTTTCCGATACTTCGACATAAAATTGAAATGATTGGGGTTGGTAGTTTTCTAAATATGCTATAATCGGGAGTATTGTTATTCCTTGATCTAATGAATTAGTGTTTAAAGAGTAAATATATTGATTACTTTGTTCACTAAAATTTCCACCTAGGACTGAAACTACTGCACCTGGTAGATGTGTTTTAGAAAGATCATCTTTATAAAAGACAGTTATATTTAATACTTCATTCACATTTGTTTTTATCGTTTCAGCTTCCGTTCTTTTTTCTTCGTCAACATAAACTTCCATTTCTGTTGCGCTTAAATTTACTTCGAAATATATTTGGATCCTCTGAGATTGGAAAGTACTAAATTGTGCTTCAATGGTAACAACTGTGATACCTTGATCCAAATCGGTCGTTGTGTTTAAATTATAATAATACTGAGAGTCGATCTTAGTAAAATTATCCCATCCCAAAGATACTGTCGCTCCAGAGATATGCTCCTCAGTTTCATTAATTTTGTAGAACACGGTAATATTAACAAGTTGATTAACTTCGACTATAATCTTCGTAGGTGGACTTGTTGGTGTTGAGGCTCCATCTACTTCAAGTTCTAATTTCGTAGGAATATCGTATACTTCAATATAAACTTGAATATTTTGAGCTGAATAATTTTCTAATTGAACAAATATAGTCAATACATTAAAACCTAAACTAAGATCAGTTGAGTTTAAGGTATAATTATATTGCGATCCTATTTTACTGAAATTACCAATGTCGAGAAGAATAGCCTCTGCTCCAATAAGATAGGCTTTAGTTTCATCGTCTCGATAAAAGACAGTTAAATTTACTATTGTATTGACTTCAATTTGAACATAAGGATCCGCTGTTTTGTTCTGTGAATCGACAAATAATTCAATTTCGGTCGCTCTTTCGATAACTTTAACATAGAGTTGAATTACTTGTGTTTCGTAATTAAGCATTTCAGCAGTTACGGTTAATAACCAGATGCCTATGCCAAGATTTGTACTGTCAATAATTTTTGAATATTGCTGACCGTTTGGGCTTAATTCACCCGAAACTTTACCGCTAAGTTGAACATTAGCACCTGAAATGTGGTTTGTCTGATTGTCTTGATATTTTATAGTAATGTTTACTGTATTTCCTAATGGAATTTGGATAAAAGGATCTGTAGTTTTATTGAGCGTTTCTAAAAATAGTCGATAGTCTGTTTCATGATCTTGAAATGTTTCTACATATGTAATGTTTAGGTAAACATCATCTATTGAGATTGTAATATTGTTATCTATACTGAATGTATTTGCTATAAATACCTGTAAGGAGACAGAGATGTTTACATCCTTTCTAATTAAATTGGTAACATCAAAACCTCCTACTTTTGCATCTTCCAATGATGCATTAGCAGAACTCAATCGAACTGTTTCTGGATGCTGGTTATTGTTAATTATTATTCTAATTTCTGAGAAAGGGGATAAAGAGGTGGGCCAATCTTGATCTATCATATACTTAAATCTCAAATTAGCTTCGGAAACATGAGTATTGTCCCCAGAAATAGTATTTCCTATCTGATTCCAAGAAACAGAAGAAAATTGATCAACCTTTCTTTCGTATGCAAGAGTTAAATTACATGATTTAATTATAAGAGCATCCCATTTATCATGATCTCCACTATTCGAATTATCTTCACAATAAATATCAATTCCTACAGTTATCGTAAAATCTGTATGACTTGTATCTTTTTCTAAGGCCAAATTCAATGCGGTAATTAAATCTTCTTCACTTACAGAGGCTAGAAGACTGTCAGTAATATTTAATATTGAAGGGTAAGCTGCTGACGAATTCCACTGTCCTAAGTACTTAGTCTTGTTTTCTGCAACTCGGAAAGAATAAGTTCGTTCTAAATCTGAGATTTCAATGTAAAATGTTGCAGAATCACCTATTCCAAATCCAGGGACGGGAAAAGTGATTTCTGCTGAATTATTCACATCTAATGGAGTATCAACGCTATAATCTACTGATGCATTATAAATAACTTCAAGAGAAGCAGAAATAATCTCGTAATCAGACATATCATCTGGTAATGATACATTTTTTCGGAAGTGTGCACTGGGAAAGTTGTGTACTTGACCAGCGCCTCCGTCTTCATTTTCATTTAAGTAGTGATATACATAACATCCCGTAGAATTAATTTCAGCGACATCAGGTAAAAGAAAATCACCATTACTATAGATACCCCATCCATACCAACTTGATGAATTTGCTTCACCAGTAGTTAATGAGAAGCTCGAATCTTCTCCAACAACGATATAATTAGCAGTACCACCACTTATGTTCGCATCTGTTGTGGAATTATCTCCTTGAGCTCCCTGATTATAAACCCACTCACCTTGAGTAGAAAAATTATTATAATCAAGCCATTCCTGATTATATAAAGTTTCCGCTGAACTATGAATAAATTCCGATTGCTTAGCAGGGTGTTCATAGCTATAATTTAAGAAATTTAAGGATAATGGCACTAGAAAGAACGATATTACGATAACAAAAATCACACTTAGCGTTCTTATCTTTCTATTTCGTTTCATTTTTACACCTGCTAGCTTCATTCGATGGTTTCTCCTCCTGATTTTTTATTAATTTTATCTACAATCTCTTTTTCTACCTTTAATACTTCTCTATTACGCTCTATTTCACCGGTTATAATATTATCACGAGTACTGACTGTCAGCGGTTTTAATTTCTTCCCTTTGCCAATTTTTTTCCTGATCTTTCGCAACATTCTTACTTTTTGTGGATATTTAAAGTGTTTTTGATATAGAACGAAAGCTGTTGTTAACCCAACAACCCCCGCTGCTAATGATATTAGTATTATAGTAATATCAGGACCGGGTGGTGCAACTACATTTAGAAATATTTCAAAATCATCGCTAAAATCATAATTTTCTCCAGCATACGCATTAATCCTTATATGATATGTTCCTGCTGGGATGTTATTTAATGAGGTTTCGTATATCCCATCGTCGTTCGAATCAGTTAAAGTTCCCTGTCCTTTTACCCAACTATAAGTCACAGTTGCGTTCTTGATACTGCCTCCAAAATTAATATTGGTTAGGTTTATTTGAATAAGAAAATCTTCACCAGGATTGATTAAATTAGTATCAGACACAGTATCTATTGAAGTACTAATGGGATTAACGGTAATTATTATTTTAATAGTAGTATTTATTTGATATGTTGGTGCTTGAGCGATAATTGTATATTTATTATCTCCAAACAACAGATTAGTACTATCTAATATGATATAATATTGATTCCCAATTTCAGTAAGATTTTCGGATAAGGATTCTCCCCTTAATTGCAACCAGGCATTCGGTATTTCTAATCCTGTTCTGTAATCGAAAAATTTAAGAGTAATATTGATCATGCTCCCAATCGCTACTTCTAAGACTGGATCATCTGTTTTATCATCTCCATTTAGAGATAGCTGCATTATTGTAGCTCTATCCGTAACCTTTATGACAAATTGGGTTGATTCTGGTTGATAATTTGTTAATTGAGCAAATACCGTTAAAATATTGAGACCAGGATCTAATTCATTTGTATTAATTGTTATATTAAATTGTACGCCAGTTCTATTCAAATTATTGAAACCTAATAACTCAACGCTCGCTCCAATTAGATGAGTTTGAGTACGATTATCTTTATAGAATGCAGTGATATTGACCAATTCGTTTGCCTCAAACTCAAGGGGGTCTGTTTGATTTATTGGATCTATTAGAGTCCCGTTTACGAGAAGAATTAAATCTGTAGCTCTATTGGCAACATTAATAAATAATTGGACAGTTTGAGGTTGATATCCGTCTAATTGAGCAAAAATAGTTAATATGTTAAGATCCTTCTCAAGATCATTTGTTTTAAGTGTATAATTAAATTGATTACCATTTTCATCAAATGTTCCTAATACTCCTAATAGTTCAACACTTGCTCCCATAAGATGGGTATCAGTCTCATTATCTCTGTATAGGACTGTAACATTTAATGCTTCATCAAATTGAGTATTATATATCTCCCCATCATATTTTTCTTCCTCTATACGGACTTCTATATAAGTTGCTCTAATTTGAATATTAATAAAAAATTGAATCGTTTGTGATTGATAATTACTTTTTTGGGCAAAAATTGTTATAACATTTACACCCAGAGTCAAGTTGTTGGTGTTTAAGGTAAAGTTATATTGATTTACATCCTCGTCCATGCTTCCAATTCCTAATAAGTCGACTGAAGCTCCATCTATATGTGCTAAGGTAAGATTATCATTGTAATTGATCGTTATATCTAAGAATTTATCAAATTGAGAAAAAATTGTAACACTATCATTTTTTGGGCTACCACCTATATTTAGCATTAATTGCGTTTCTCTCTCGATAACTTCGACAAAAATTTGAATAGACTGAGTCTTATAATTGACCTTTTGAACCGTTATTGTTAACACACTAATTCCTAAACCTAGAACTGATGAGTTTACGGTGAAAGAATATTGTTCTAAAGGAATACTCTCATTAAAATCCCCAGAAACTTTTCCTTCTAATATAGCACTATCAGCACTAATGTGATTTGCACTTACATTATCTTTGTAAGTAACAATAACATTTAACATATGATCAATAGGTATTTGAATTACTGGATCAAGGGTTTTGTCCTCTCCATCCAAAAATAATTCTAGATCTGTGCCATAATCTGGAAAAGTCTCGATATAAGATATGTTAAGATAAACGTCATCAATCGAAATTGAATATACTTGTCCTAACTCAAAAGTATCCTTGAGAAATACCTCTATAGAGACCGTGATATTCCCAACCGTGGATATTAAACTTGTCACATCAAACCCTCCTACTTTTGCCTCCTTCCAAGATTCATTAGCGGATGAAAGTCTTATAATTCCTTCATTATAAGCTTTGTCGTTGATATAGAAAATGATTTCTGAAAGAGGTGCAGATATGGGCCAAGTGTTATTTACCTTATATTTAAAGAAAAATTTCGCATCTGTAACTTGGATATTAGCACTATCAAGCCTATTTCCTTCTTGATTCCAAGAAAGGGATGTGGATTGATCAATCTTTTTCTTAACTGTGAATGTTAAGTTACAGGTTTTAATAATTAAATCACTAAATGTATCAGTATCTGTACCTGGAAGGTTATCCTCACTGTATATATCTATTCCTAACGTAAGGGTAAAATTTGAGTGAGAAGGATCTTTATCAAAAGCAGAGTTTAAAGCTGTTATTAGATCGATTTCGGCAACCGTTTCTAATGGGCTATCATCTAATGTAAGAATTGTAGATTGAGAACTGTTTTGTTGACCTAAATATTTAGTTTTATTTGATGCTACGGTATATACAGGAGGGTTATAGTCTAAATCTGATATTTGAGAATAATAAGTGACCGAGTCACCAATTGCAAAATTTGTCCAACTACCATCGTCATTAGGCGTATCAACATTTGAACTTACAGAGGCATTCACAATTACTTCTAATGTAGCAGAAGTGATAACATAATCAGACATATCAATAGGCACACTGATATTTGTTTTCCAATGGACACTAGGAGCTTGATTGTTATCATCTGCCCATATATGGCTAACATAAGCCCCATAGGATCGAATTTCAGCGGTATCGGGATATTGAAAATCACCATTTTGAAATTGTATCCAGTTTGGTGATGTAGGCGAATCAATTATACCATATACGACGGTAAATGTTCTTGTTTCACCTAAAACTTCATAATTTGCTTGACCAGAGCTTATGATAGCATTCATATCGGAATTATCGCCATCGGTACCGTTTTCCCATTCCCAATCGTCTTGAGTTAAGAACTCGTTATTGGTAAGCCATTCCGTCGTTACCGATCTTTGAGCGGAAGTCTTGACAAAATCAACATCTCTATTTTCTTCATAGGAGATATCAAAATTATTTTGAATAAAAGGAAAAATTAAAGAAATACTAAACAAAACTAAAAATCCGATTGTTTTAAATTGTCGTTTTCTTTCTGTCAAACTCGCTCACTTATCTATACGATTTTTATTATCAATTCCTATACAACAAAGTGAAAGTAATGAAGATTTTTCACTTAAACTTTTGATTTATTATTTAATAATTTCTTTATTAAAACTATACTAATTATAGATTCTAGTAGCTCTATTCTTAGGTTTGCGCAAGTTATTTGATAAATCTAAAATAGTAGTAACACTACCTTATTTTAAATCTTTATCTCATGAATTAAAAGAGAATTAATATTTAAACTACGAAGATACTGAAGTGATATTTTTCTCGATACTTTTTTTAAAGAGAACTCTTTACGAACCCGCCATCTACTTGGACTACAGTCCCAGTAATATAGTTGGCTTTATCAGAAGCTAAAAAAACTACGAGATTTGCTAACTCTTGAGGGCGACCAAGTCTCCCTAAAGGAATGTTATCTATCCAAATCTTCATTATTTCTTGTCTTGATTTACCTAAATCATTCATTTGAGTTTTTATTAGTTCTTCCATTCGATTGGTTAATGTTGGTCCAGGACAGACAACATTAACTAGGATATTATCTTTTGCGTATTCGTTCGATAATGTTTTTGCGAAACCTACAACACCAAGACGGGTTGTATTGGACAAGATCAAATTATTTAGCGGTTGTTTAACAGATACTGAAGTTATTGCGATAATCCTACCAAACTTTTGCTTTTGCATTATTGGTAATACTAGTTTAGAAATGTGAATGAAGGAAACCAAGTTTAATTTTATAGATTTTTCCCAATCATCTCTGCTAATTTCACTAAATGGCGCTGATGGTGGACCACCTGCGTTATGCACTAATATGTCTATGTGCCTAAACTCATTTAATGTAGTTTCAACTAGTGTTCGAATCTGGTTTTCATCATTTAAATCATTGACAACTCCAAGAATTCTATTACTACTGTTAGAGGTTTTCAACTTGCTAATTTCCTCTTTCGCCTGATTTATGTTGTCTTCAGAACGACTACATATAATTACATGTGCTCCTTCGCTATATAACGCTTTAGCACATGCTAATCCCAATCCTTTACTAGAAGCTAGAACTAACGCTACCTTGTTATTCAATCCTAAATTCATTTCAGCACACTTAATTGAAAATTTATAATAAATTTTTAAGAAGCTTAAGTATCATTAAGAATCATTTACATAAATACTACATTTTCCAAAAAAATTATTGCATCTATCGCAGTTTTCAGCATCTTGACAATTATTAGATTGCGGGCATTTAGCATTTTTGTGATCAAAAGCTATTTTGACACGGTGTAACCTTTTTTCTATATTTTCTCTCATAAGATTTCAAAACTAGTTTAAGAAGAAAAAATTCTGCCAATTAGAACGTACTACAAAAATAATTTAATTTTGAGGATAAAGAATATAATAAAATAATTAAAAATAGATAATAATAAATTCACTTAATCAGGAGTTAACTCGTCTAAATCGCTTAAGTCAAGTCCAGAATCTAAAGTTTCAGGGATATCTGATAAGAATTCGTCTAAAATTTCTTTTAACTCGTCTCCTGAGCGCTTCAAAATCAACCTAATTAAACCTATATTTATATCTGGATCAGAGATAAGTGTAAGTACCCCTTTAGGACCACAACTCGACGCAAAAATCTTTCCTCCTGTAAATTCGCTCGTTACTATTTCTAAATCTCCTAATTCTAGATTTTTTCCTTGCTCTTCTGATGCACAGAATACCGCGCTTGCTATTGCGCCGATACCATCGACATCTGCAGGAAAATAGGAAAATTTAGAGACGCTCGCAATAGTTAGTCCTGTTCTGTCAACTAATATTACTTTTTTAATACCGCTCTCGGATTTTATAATCTTTGAAAGAATATTATCAAAACTTCTAGTGTCAATTGACAATTCTTACACCACTCTTAAAATTTCAACCTTTAGTATTATATTAGATTTATAGATTTAAAATTGTTATTATTAATAAAAAAGTATATGTATATAAAAATATGTTTTTCCTAGTCATTTTCAAGTAAGGCTAGGTAAAATTAGGAAAATGAACAACTTTAATCAAAAAAAATAAATCAACAACTATTTAGAGGAGATTCTTCTCTTTTACGATTTCCCTGTAGTGATCTCTCTCTCTTCTCAAAATTTTGACTTCTTTTTTGAGATCTAAAATTTGATCCTTGAATGTTTCTTTTTCATTTTCTTTGGTTTTGCTCTCACTTTTAAGATTTTTCACATCCAATTTTAAAGTTGTTATGGAATCGATGTGAAGCGAATTTTGGTTTTTTAATTTATCAATTTCATTTAAAAATCTTTTTTGCGCATTTTCAGATTTTTCAAGCTCAGAGCTCAAACCTACGTTGATATTTTTCATATCCTCTTTTTCTTGAAGAACCTTCTCAGCTTCTCCTTCTAGTTCTTCTGCTCCCGTTAGTTTATTTGAAAGCACTTCAATGCGTTTTTCCTTTTCTTTTATAAATTCATCTCTTTCAAATATTTTTTGGTTTAAAATCTTTAAATCCTCAATCAATTTCGCATTATTTTGATTCAGATCTGCCATTTGTTGACTCCATTTCTCCAATTTTATGTATTGCTCACTTATTTCATCTTTAAGCGATTGGATCTCCTCTTCATGTTCTGCATTTCCAGATACAACTTCAGTGTATTTTCTTGTTAATTCTCTAATTTTGCTTTTCTTCTCCTCTAGAAGGTCTTGAAGTTCGCGATTTTTATTTTTAATTTCATCGTATTCATTAACCGTTAGTAGATTTTCTTTACCAACTTCTTGATTTTTTTTTTTACTATTATCTGCCGCCCCATTCACACTTTTAGCTTGTTTTTCTCCTTCTGTTTTACTTACTTCTACTACACTTGTTTCGCCCTCAATAATCTCTTCCCAGTAAGTTGATAATTCATCTTTTTTAAGCATATCATAGTATTGTCCTAAAATATCATCAAAATTGAGAGCCTCTCTTTTAGGTAATAATTCGTGAGCTATCCTTCTCAACCTTCCTTCTAATTCTGTGTCACTAACATCTTCTTGAGACAGGAAAATGCAAATCGCAAAGTTCGGTTTTCCCACATAGTGTCTAAATGAAAATCCGGAATAAAAACTCGCAACACTAACATCATTGTCAAGTAAAATTTCAGCAATGTGAGGTTCCATCTTCTTATCCATGTGAATTTCGGCTAATCCTTTTAAAATATCTGACGTAATTCCTAAAAACTCACAAATATTACTTGGAAATTGTGTTTCAATGTGGGTTTCGGCTTTATCGTTAAATCCTAAAACAGTTATACCTTTCAATCTCACTCAACGGAATTGATTAAATTTTACGGTCTTATCACTAATAAGTTAACAACACTTATGTATATTTCAATCAATACAAACCAATACCGGCTTTCGACATCTATCTCAAAATACTAGTGTATGATTTTGCATTGGTAGGATATTCTTAAATAGGTTAAAAATTTGATTTCCAAAATTAATTTAGTCACATTTATATAATAAATTAGATAATTACAAATTAAGTTTAGTTAAAATTTATTCGAAAAAGTAAATATTTACACTTTATTATCTTAAATTATTCAATATTATATTAATTATTATGTAAAAATTATTTTTTTTTGATAATTAAAAGGTGAAACATTGTTTCTAAAAATGAAAAAGAAAAAAAGGATTATTATTCGGGTAAGAAAAGAATATCTGTCTATATTTCAGACGAAGTAGAAAAAGAATGGCAGGATTTTATAAAAAAAAATAAGATATCATCAATTTCTAAATTAATTAGAGAAGGTATAAATTATTATATCGAAGAAAAATCGAACTTGATTAGCCGAGATTTATCTGTTTTTACTCATTCCTTAAAAGAAAGATTTACGATAATTAAAGGAAATCTGCAGTTAATTATAGAAAAATATCAAAAGGAGCTCAATAATGATGTCCTAGTAATTATAAATCATTTGCTAGACGAAATTAAGCATTTCGAAGAGAGATTTATTTTCAGATTAGAAAAACATGATGAGGCAACTGCTGATTATGATATTTTATTGATTGAAGATGATTTGTCTACTATTGAATTAATAACCAATATTTTTGAAGCAAAAGGGTATACCAGCAAAGGTGTCATAACAGGTGCCAAAGGATTGGAAGAGTTGAACTTCAACCCTCCCAAATTAATTTTACTGGATATAATTTTACCTGATGTTAGCGGGTTTACGATCTGTAAAAAAATAAAAACAAATGAAAAATTCCGAGATATACCTGTCATCTATTTAACCGCTGTTCCAAAGAATCAAGTAAATGAGAAAATGAAAGAAACTAAAGCTGATGGATACATATTAAAACCCTTTGATCTTGCTGACTTTGAATTCGTGTTTCAATATCTATAAAATTTCCTTAACTGTGTTATTTCATTTTGTTATCGGCAAACTAAACTAGAACGTCGAACCTTTGATTCTCCCCTCTGATTTTAAATCTTTCGCCATTTTAGAATATTTGATTTAAGCAACTAATAACTTGTTTTTCTTCTAAAGCTAAGTAATTTTGTTTCATTACAGAGACATAGAATTTGCGATCCTTAGGGTTAAAATACCTATATCCAAACTTATTCCAAGTTGCCCCTCTATTTAATGGTGCTATTAATGTTAATTGGTTTTTTAGAATTGTAGTCAAGAAAATTGGAATTTCTTCGTTACTCGTGCGTTTTAAGACGTTCAATAATACATCTTCACTAATTTCACTCCAAGAATCTTTGAATTGTAAGCAGAAACGTTTAATATCGATCTTATTAGTAACAAGTAATTCAGCTATTGCTTTAATCGCTACATCATTAGGATTTAGTTCTTGATTTAAAGCATTAGATAGAAGTACGCTTGGCAAAGGAGAAGGAAAATCTTTTTTTTGTGGTAAGGAATATTCAGGTAAAAGCTTGAGCTGATTTAAGCCCATAATATTTCTAACATCACTAATAGTTCCCCCAGTATCAAAAAATCGTTTATTAATAATATATTTTATAAGCTTTTGAGCGTGAATATCTCCAAAATAGGGGTAATCTGAAGCATAAAGGAGGTATTCCGACCAATCTCGGTTATCCACTCTTTTCTTATCTTGTGACTTGAACCATTTTCGGAAATCCTCAAAGAAATTCCCAGCTCCCTCACCATGAAGCATAGATAAGTCTGCATAGGTATTGGGTTGAACTAAAGCGTTATATACTTCATAATCACCAATATTCCCTTGAGCAAAATGAGCGATAATTACTTTAAAATGAGGTAATAAGGCTGGATTTTGTTGACTTATAACTGAACGCGTTGATTTAATTAATTCTGCGATGTCTAGAATGGAACCTCTCCCCCGAGTATCAAAAATCACGGGTAAAGAATGCTTAGCAGCCTCAACTAAAACGTTTAAAGGTTTTCCTGATTTGATATCATCAATCCATCTTTCAGAACGAGGGTGGAGCTTTAATCCTCGGAGTCCTAATTCTTGTCGAGCGTAACCTACTTCGTTTACTGCTTTTTCTCCTTCCATTGGATCGCAACGCGCGTACCCAATCAATTTCATGGAAAAAGGAAAGCGAGTAGTAAATCGAGAAACATTGATATTACTGGCTCGATATCGAGCTTCTGGATGTTTATCCCTAAAGACATCCTGAAAAGGAAAAACAACACCTTGGTCGATAAAAGAATAAAATTTCGATTTTACTTTTAAGTCAGAATGTCTTTTCCCTAACGATTCTAAAGCAATATAAAGATTATCTGTAAAGGGGTATTGATTGAACTCCCATCTAATCTTTGCGTGTTTCCCATCTAATTTTGTTGAAAACGATTGTTCTCCCGTAGTATCCCAATCGGTCTTTATTCGACCCTGAACATTGCCCCAAAAATCGAATGTTCCCGTGCCCGGCGCTAAAGGATTCATCATGGTTGCTCCGTCGACATCTTCTCCTAAGTGTGAATGAGAATCGATTACAAATATATTTTCCGCTCGAGTTTTTCCATCTTGCTCAATTATCGCAGTTAGCATAGTATTTCATATCAACTTTTTTTTTTATTTTTTTGGTAAAAGTTATTCTCTCATTTCTTTTGGAAGCGATAAAACTCCTGTTAATGGGTTATTTAATGGGTCTTGACAATATTCAATCGTGAAGTAAATTAAATCGTTTAAAATATTAGGATTTTCGTTATTATCTAACTTATACTGATAGAGGCTTAACTGATATTCTGCTTCAGTTATTGGAGGTTCAGCATAGCTTACATTTCCAAAAACTGACTGAAGGATAGGTTTCAGAAACGGAGAATAGAGAAAACCAAGTTCTTTTAGGACATCCTTCAAATAGAAAAACATTCTTTGGCAAGCTTGCATCATGTATCTAACTGGTTGGTTTTCAGGACCCAGATATTGCTCAGCAAATTCAGGATCATACTGTGCGAGGTGCTCTCGCGTAAGGTTCTGGGGGCGAAATAGGGAAATTAATCCTCGTTCAATTGCTGTTTTTCTGTTATAAGCTATTGTCTCACTTCCCGCATCTGGTATCCAAACTTCTTGTTCTAACAACTTTCGAGCCTTATAGCACATAGCTTGCAAAATAAGAGCTATCCCAATTCTTCGGCATATTGATATTTGCGCGTCTGATATACGAATCTCTATCGTGTTCCAATCTGTGTAGGGAAAAACATCTTGGAATCGTCCATCTTCCAGGCTTGCTTTTTGGATAACTTGAAGGAAATAATTCATTGTATCTTCGTCGTATGATGTGATATAAGGAATATAGTGCTTAGGGTCGTTGTTACTCAACATTGTGGTATTATTTTTTAACCTTAAAGAGCGAACGCAGTTAGGAGCGGTAATTCTATTGTTAACTATTTTAACAACATCTGTTGGTTGGTTATTTAGAATAGGTGAATTACAAGTAAGGGCAATAATGTGTGGAATAAAATTCCTTATCATACAATAAGCTTGGACTTTTTCTAAATCTGTTTTGAACGATCCAATGTGGCTGTGATCCGCCTGAGTCAGTCCCCGCATATATTCTTTAGCAGCGGGATTTATGGCAGAGGCAATTATATGTAAATCGTTAGGCAAGGTTGTTTTGGCCAATAAAAATAATGTGCTTGCCCAGTAAGCTAGTTCTTCAGCATATTCGCATGGGGGTGTTACCAGCTCTAGTATATAAGTCACAGCAGTTACATTCCCGTCTCGAGCAAATGTATCTATATCTACTTCAGCTCCATTGGGTAATTGATATTTAATATCCATAGCAAATCCTTTTTCTATGTCGTCTCTACCCCAAGGGCGAGCCAGTACTTTTTGCCTTATATAGTCAGGAACAGGTAAGAAATCCTCTCGGCCTTCATATAAAATTTGATCCATGATCCTAATTGCGTCTTTCACGATTTCTTTCATTCGGAAAACCATCTCATCTCCAGGTGGATATTCACCCGCGTCATTTGCTATAATGAGTTCCATTTCTATACCATGAGTAAATGGAAGAGGAGTCCAATGTTCTATATCTGCTAAAATCTCTCCCCATGACCTTTCTGGAATCAACACTTCTCTATAATCAGTTCCAAGAAATAATTGATCAGTAGATCTATCTATAGAGTTGCCTAGACTCACTCCAAAAGGAAGTTCACCAACAGAAGTCGCTTTAGATTTATGCTTTTTTCCAGAATCTTGACCCATCATTTGAGAGAAATTATTATTATTTCCATCGCTAGATCCTTTCTTCTTCTTCTTTTTCTTATCTTTTGCCATAAATTAGGTCACATTTTCTATAATTAAATTAAGTTAATGATTGAATTAAATTTTTAAATATATTATAATCGTTGATAAATTCATAGGAAAGCACCAAATTAACTATTTTAAAGTGGTTTCCGTAAAAAATACTTGTTAAGGTATCAACCGTTTTTCCACCCTTAAAGAGATCATCGTCTATTATCACATTAACGCTATCTTTAAGATTACTTATTATCTTCGATTTAATACCATTCAAATCTTCTGAAATGGACGATAATATAACAGTGGGTTTTCCTAAATACGGTATGAAGTCTAAATTAAAAATTCTTACTTGATTTGTTATTCTTTCAGGTTGAACAAATCTTTTTAATGTATGTTGAATGATCCTTACTTCCTCTTCGTCGTGATCGCTTATAGAAGGATAGATATAATAAGCAATGGATTTATCGGAATTGTACGCTAACTCCGAGTAAACTCTATCGATTAAAGGGAAAATACTAAAATCATAACTGAATAAAGAAATGAGGGCGATATTAAAATTAAAATTGCCTGCAAGGGCGTTATTACTTACATTTCCTCCAACGAGAGAAAAAGTTTCTATCTCATTTGATATTTTAGATGTATATGTATTCATTACATAGAATTGAGAAAATTGTCCAATAGGTTCTACTTTAGATTTTTTTTCTTCAACAATCTCATAGAGTTCATTGAAAAGATCCTTTGTGATGTTTTCTCTAAGCTCTTCTGAGCTTATGTCTCCGATTAGGCTATCCGCTGTTTCCGGACAATCTAATTCAGCCAATAAACAAATGGTTTCTTTAAAATATCCGTAAGCAGGATTGTTATATTTGCGTTCTGATAATATTATCTTATTTGAGTTTAGAATAATCTGAATGATTTGTTTTAATATGGCGAGAATCAAGTCGTCCTTCTTTTCTTCATGGATCTTTTTTATAATATTGAATAAAACTTTGATTTTAAGAATCTCATCTTCAATTTGCTCTACAAGCTTAAGAGCGATAGATGTTTCTTTTTTAAGAGAAGAATAAAGCATATCGAGTACTATTTTTTCCCTTACCGTTGGCTCTTCAATTAGGGAGAGAATATTGGGAATTTTATCTGGATTAACATTAATATGATCAAAGGCTATGTTTTTTATTATCTGATTTTTTTTTTTAAAATCTTTTAAATTTTCAATTATCTCTAAGCTCTCATCCAAATTTCTAGAAGCGTTAGCCCTAATTAGGGCATCGTGTAGTTCTATCCTTTCTTTCTCCACAGAAATCTTTAGTGCAGTTTCAAGAGCTTTTACAAATTCACCATTAGAAATATAAGATTTTGCAAGCATTTTAAGCTTGTCATCAATTTTCCCGCGAACTAATTGAGCATTGGGTCTTAGCAGGCCACTACTGGAGGATGAATCGTTGGGTTGTTGTTCAACAGCTATTTTAAATAACTCTTTAAGTTGGTTCTCAACATTCTTAGTGTTATTTTTAATAGATGGAGAAATATAATCGTTGATATTAAATATATCACTTTCAATGGGTTGAAGAAATTGTTTATTCTTCAAAATTGAGTTGATTTTGCTCGTAGAGATAGTTTTTCTTATATGTTGAGCCTTCTCGACATACTCTACTAGTTTCATCCAATATGCATTGATTGTCAGTTTCCCAAAACCGTCTCTTACAGGCGTTAACATTAAATTTATCGTTTTAGCTTCGCTCGGAGCAAATTTAACCTCGTCTTTAAATTCGCTTGGTTTGACATCGATCTCGAGATTTTCGCCCTCAAAAACGAACTTAAAGTGTTCGTCTTTGTTAGATTGATTAACGATTTCAAGGGAAATAGGATTTTCAACATCAGGTAGTAATAGATTTTGAGGGAATTTTTTCACGCTTATCGAAATAATGTGATCGGGTTCCTGAGTAGACATAATTGAAAGGATATGTTGTATTAATGTTATAATAAATTTCGCAAAACTGATATTTTTTACGGTTTAATTGGAATGTCAATGAAGTGATGAACTGCTTCATTATCTTAATACCATCAATATAAAACTTATTGATTTTAAATATTTACTAAAGAAAAAAGATTACTTCCCCTTTCTTCTAACTCTATTACAAAAATCTTTTATATCTTCTATAACCATCTCCTTCGTATAATCAGGCCATAAATCTGCTCTAAACTTGAATTCTGCATAAGATGCGTCCCATAATAAAAATCCCGAAATTCTTGCACCATCGTCCATTCCCGTTCGTATGATATAATCTACTTCAGGAAAATTTCTAGTATAAAGGTGGTTTTTAATCATTTCTTTATTAATATCTTCTTCCTTTACGCCATTCTTAATAATATTTTTTACTGCGTCTACGATCTCTTCTTGTCCATCGTACATTATGCATAAATTAATGAAATTTTTATCGTTATCTTTTGTAAAATCAATCAACTCTTTAATTTTATTTCTAACTTCGTCTGGTAATAAATGAATACGCCCGATTACGTTAAAGTTGACTTTTTCTTCTTTAACAGTCGCCTCTTTTACGACCGCATCAACAGCATCCAAAATAATTCCAAAAATATACTTAATCTCCACTTCGCTTCTTTTTCTTAAGTTCTCAAGTGACAAAGCGTAGATGCTTAAATAATGTATACCTGCTTCAAAAAAATCAAAAAGCCTCTCTTTTAAATTTTGGTACCCAATAAGATGACCAACATTAGTCCCAAGCAGGTTTTTTACTGCCCAACGGCGGTTTCCGTTTAAAAGTAGAAAATACTTCTAATTTCCGTCCAAAATTAAACCAACATGTTTGGGCAATTTTTTTTCTGCTATTCCTTTTAATTCTTCCAAAATGTCATAACTCTTAAAGAGATTTTTACGATGAAGACTGATTATATATTTATAATTATTGTGAATCCCATATTATAATTTTGATTTCTATGTAGAATTGTCAGTATATTAGGTATCTTTCTTATAATCTGTTTTTACGAATAATAATTAGAAATTTTAAGAGGAGAAATACTATAAAAATCTATTCTAAAAGCTGAACCATATTAATCCGAGTATGAACTGTTGAAAGTAGTAAACAAAGAGGAATTTTTAAATAAACACCTACTTTTCATCAATAATATTTAACTAGAAAAATGTTTAACTAAATAGTTGAAAAAAAAAATTATAAATACCAACGGTTAAACTTTAATTGGTTAACAGTTTACACCAATAGAATATTTTTTGATTAGGAGAGCGTTTGTATGATTAACAACGAGTATTTATTTAGCAATATAGGTATTGATAGCGTAGGTTTTCACACACCGAGAGCCTATATTAAATTAGATGACTTAGCACATAAGCGGAAAATAGATCCAAATAAATTTAAGAAGGGTTTAATGGCTCACGAGATGAGAGTTCCAGAAGTTAACGAAGATATCATCTCTTTAGGTCTGAAAGCAGGATATCAAGCTTTAACAAAAGGTGGTATCGATCCTAAAAGTATAGACGCATTGTTCGTAGGAACAGAAACGATTACTTACGCTGTAAAGAGTGTTTCTAATATTTTTGCTGAATTGTTAGAGATATCTCCGAACTCCATTACGCAAGATACCTACAACGCTTGTGCGGGTGGTACACTAGCCCTCCTCAATGCTGTTGCATTAGTCGAAAAAGACATAATAAAAAAAGCGCTTGTCATAAGCGCGGACATATCATCCTATCACCTGGGCTCTCCAAGCGAGGCAACTCAAGGTTCAGGAGCGGTTGCTTTAGTAATTTCAAAGAACCCTAGGGTTGCGTCTTTCAGTGAGAAGTTCGGTAAAGTATCGGGAAATGTTGATGATTTTTATCGCGCAGCTAACGAAACAGAAGCTAAGGTTTTTGGTCACTATTCAGTAAAAACATATCTAGATTTCCAATTAAAGGCTTACGACGATTTGATAAGTAATATTGGCGACTTCCACGCAGATTATTATACTTTTCACGCCCCTTTCTCAAAGTTACCTATTAAAATCATGCAAGAGATAATACAAAAGCGATGGATAAGACACATCACTGACCTTCCCAAATTAGAGAAAAACCAAATAAAATCCTCAATTCTTAAAAAACTCGATGCTTTTATGCACGACATTACTGTATTACCCGAGTGGTTATATTTGAAACTAAAAGAAAGAGGGTATTCTTCAGAAACATTAGAAAGCCTCTCGCATAAACTTATAGGTAATTTCACATCGAAAGTTCTTCCCCAATTAAGAGTCCCTTCCCATTTTGGAAATATGTATAATGCTTCAATTTGGGCTCAGATTATTTTTATATTAGAAAATTACGCTCGAATTAACGACACGATATATTTCGGTTCTTATGGTTCTGGTGCTACATGTATTTCTGGTTTGTTAAAAGTTAACAACAGATTTAAAACTATTGTGAATAAAGGCCCTCAAATAAGCGATTTTATCAAGATTAAAGAGTTAAAAACCATCCAGGAGTATGAGAAGATAAAATCAGGTGAATTCTCACCGAAAACAGTTCTAGGCAAAATAGTCGAGCACGAAAAAAATAACAACCGAGGTTTTACGCTTCATTTCTGCGACGAAGGATGCATACTTCCTAATATTGAAGGCTTAAACCATTGTCCAAAAGGTCATTCGGGCTTCCACGAAAAGTTTTTTCCATTGTATGCGGTGCTAAAGTCAGAACCTATAGCAAATCCTAACGAGAACAACCTAAACTACCTTTATAACGGATTTGTGAGGATTGCGGGAGATGTAAAACCAGGTTCTTGCTTAGAATACGAGATCAGGCGGCTTGTGAATAAAGATGAAACCAACTTCAACGCGATTGGGTTGTTAAATTGGAGCCCAATGTACTACGAAACCCAGAACATTTTTTAATATTGGAGGGAACAAAAAAATGACTGATTTTAGCTCTGAGATTTCGGAATTCTATAAATTATCCTTAGACGAACAACAACAACTATTAGTTAAGCTACTAAGTTTAAATCGAGATTTTAGCTCAGAAATTTCGGGTTTCTATAAATTATCCTTAGAGGAACGGCAACAACAATTAGTTAAGCTGCTAAATTTAAATCGAGAAGAAATTGATTTGATAAAGACTTTAGGATATTTTTCATCATCTCAAATTGATCGCCTAATAGAAAATGTGGTAGGAAGTTATCAACTACCATTGGGTCTCGCTTTTAATTTTACAGTAAACGATAAAGATTATATTATTCCTATGGTTATTGAAGAACCCTCAGTTGTAGCCGCTGCTTCAAAAATTGCCAAGATAGCAAGAGAAAAAGGCGGTTTTAGGTCAGATGAGGTTAAATCCATTATGATCTCTCAAATTCAACTAACTAATCTAAAAGACATCGATAGCGCTAAAGAAAATATAAAAAAAAATAAAGAAAAGATTTTGAGTTTAGCAAACGAGCAAGATCCCTTACTTAATCAGTTAGGTGGGGGTGCGAAGGATATTGAAGTTAGAGAAATACAAACTAGAAAAGGGAAAATGTTAATTCTTCATCTTCTTGTCGATGTGCTAGATGCTATGGGTGCTAACATAGTAAATACCATGGCTGAAGCCGTCAGTCCCTATATTGAGAATCTTTGTAATGGAAAAATCTATTTACGAATTGTATCCAACCTAACTACTCATCGAATTGCAAGATGTAGAGCTGTGTTTGATAAAAACCTCTTAGGTGGAGAGGAAGTTGTAGAAGGTATCTTAAATGCTTACGAATTTGCATATGCTGATCCCTATAGAGCAACAACGCATAATAAAGGGATAATGAATGGAATTATTGCTTTAGCCTTAGCCACGGGAAATGATACAAGAGCTATCGAAGCGGGAGCTCACGCGTATGCGTCTTTAAGCGGTCAATATAAGCCTTTAACAAAATTTGATTTGGATTCTGAGGGAAATTTAATCGGACAAATCGAAATTCCTCTTGCTTTTGGGGTAATTGGAGGGATTACACGAACTCATCCTATGGCGCGTCTAGCATTGAAAATCTTAAGAGTTGAAAGTGCAGGAGAGCTTGCTCAAGTAGCTGCCGCTGTTGGACTAGCTCAGAATGTAGGAGCATTAAGAGCTTTGGTATCGGAAGGCATCCAAAAAGGTCATATGGCTTTACATTCTAGAAATATAGCGAAATCAGCTGGTGCGCCTGAGGAAATTATTGAAGAAGTAGCAAAAAAGATGGTAAAAGACAAAAAAATAAGAGTAGATTATGCGAAAGAAATTATTGAAATAATTTCTAAAAGTAAAAACCTCTAGTTTTATAAAACGTGTATCCCATATAGTTCTAATAAAAATTAATTAGTAAACTTTAACGCTAAATAATGACATGAGATGAGAAATATGGGTTTTAGAGATTATTTGGATGGTTTAGATGAGAAAGGGCTATTAAAGAAGGTAGATGTTGAAGTTTCGAAAAAACTAGAGATTTCTGGCATATTGAAAGAAATGGAACCTACACCCGTAATGTTTAATAATGTTAAAGAATCAGAGTTTCGGGTCGTTGGCAATGTTTTCTGTACAAAAGATGTTATTGCTTCCTATTTCAATGTAACTCCATCGGACTTAATTCCGATGCTCTCAAGAGCAATTTTAGAGTGTTCAGAGCCAGATGTTGTAAAAAATGCTCCTTGTCAAGAAGTAATAGAACCCAATGTCGATTTAGATAACATTCCAATATTGTATCATTGCGATCGCGACGGTGGAAATTACATTAGTTCAGCTGTTGTTGTTACAAAAGATCCCGATTACGGCCAGAACTTGGATTTTCATCGAGCTATGCAGTTCTCGAAAGATAAATTTGCTACTCGAATAGTCCGAGGTCGGAATTTTCACACATTCTTAGAAAAGAATGGGGAAATAGAAGTGGCCTTTTGCATAGGTAACACTCCAAATGTTCTGATTGCTGGCGCAACTTCAGTAGAAATAGGTTTTGACGAATTGAAAATAGCAAATGCTCTCGAACCATTAAATCTTGTAAAAGCATATTCTGTAGATCTTTTAATTCCTGCTGAAGCTGAATTTATTTTAGAAGGAAAGGTCATACTTAAAGAAAAGCATGCTGAAGGTCCATTTGTAGACTTAACAGAAACTTATGATGTAATAAGAGAAGAACCCGTTTTTGAAGTGAGGAAGATAACACACAGGAAAAACGCTATCTGGCAAGCTCTATTACCTGGTGCTCTCGAGCATAAAATTTTAATGGGTATGCCTCGTGAACCAACCATTTTTAATAAAGTAAACGAGACAGGAGTTAAGTGCTTGGACGTAAATATTAGTCCTGGAGGGTCTTCTTGGCTCCATGCCATCGTACAAATCGATAAAAAATTTGATGACGATGGGAGAAAAGCAATAGAAGGAACTTTTGCAGGGCATACAAGCTGTAAACACGCTTTTATTGTTGATAAAGATATTAATATTTACAACCCTTTAGCTATAGAGTGGGCAATGGCAACTCGGTTTCAAGGTGATGTTAGAATGATTATAAAAGATAAGGAACCGGGAAGTAGTTTAGACCCGAGCGCAGAACCTGGAACAAAGTTAACGACTAAAATAGGTTTTGATTTAACTAAACCTCTTGTGGTTAAAGGAAAAAGTTTCGAGATAGCTGATTTTCCTAAGGTTAATCTTGACAAGTATTTTACCAAGTAGGAGTTCGAAAGTATGAGGCTAAATCAAGAAGAAAAAGATATGCTTGAAGGGAAATTTGGCAAGGCGACGCAAAAATCAATGGAGATTCTAACTACTCTCGGTGAGATTTTTGAAGCGGAAAATATGATTGAAGTTCTTGGTGTCCAAATAGCAGGCGTTTCGTACGCTAACTTAGGAGAAGCGGGTTTAGAATTTCTTACCGAAATGGCTGAAGATGGTAAAGTAAAAGTTTTAACGACTTTAAATCCAGCAGGAATGGATCGCGAGAACTGGCAGGTATTAGGAATAGACGAAGAGTTTGCAATCAATCAAAATCGAGCCATCGATGCTTTCGCTAAAATGGGAATTATCACTACGTGCTCTTGTACTCCATATCTTATAGGGAACGCCCCCCATTACGGACAGCATATCGCTTGGGCTGAAAGTAGTGCAGTTTGTTATTCTAATTCAGTTATAGGTGCTCGAACCAATCGTGAAGGCGGACCAAGTGCATTAGCTGCTGCTTTAACGGGAAAGACACCTAATTACGGTTATCATTTAGAAAAAAATCGTCATGGCCAAGTTTTGGTCTCGGTAAAAGCTCCTGTCAAAGGTACGGATGAATTTGGAGTGTTGGGAAAATTAATTGGTGATAAATTAGTTGAATTAGGGAAAAAAATACCTTATATAACAGGAATCCCCTCAGCTACAGTTGAAGAACTCAAATCATTTTGTGCTTCTGTTGCGACTTATGGAGGTACAGCATTATTTCACATGGAAGGAATTACTCCTGAGTATAATAAATACCCAACACCAGATGATGTTAAATTTGAAATAAATCAAAAAGATTTAGAATCTACTCGCGCTGAACTTATAGACGATGGATTAGAAATAGACTTTGTGAGTATTGGATGTCCACACGCTTCGATTCACGAAATTGCTACCCTCGCTAAGCTCTTAGAGGGAAAAAATGTTAAAAAAGAATTTTGGGTTACCACAGCTCGACCAACTAAAAAGATAGCAGATGAAACAGGCTATACAAAAATTATTGAAGATGCTGGAGCTAAATTTGCTGCTGATACATGTTGCGTAGTTGCACCTATAAAGGGACGCTTCAAAGGAATTATGGTGGATTCAGCAAAAGCCTGTTATTACGGGCGTGCAAAAAATAAATTCAAAGTAAAAATTGGTTCAATTGAACAATGCGTCGAGGAGGCGATAAAATGAAGTTAAAAGGAAGAAAAGTTTATAAAGGAATAGCCGAAGCAGAAGCAATAGTAACAAAAGATGGAATTTCGTTTTATGGTGGAGTAGATCCCGATACTGGAAAAGTTGTGGAAGTTGGTCACGAACTTGAGGGTCAATCTATCACTGGAAAAGTTTTAGTTTTCCCTACTGGTAAAGGATCGACAGTAGGCTCTTATACGATGTATCGAATGAAGAAAAATAATACGGCTCCAGTAGCAATTGTAAATAAAGAAATCGACACAATCATAGCGGTCGGTTGTATAATCAGTGAAATTCCATGCGTGGATAAGATTAATATTGACGATATTAAAACTGGACAACATTTAATTGTAAACGGTAACGAAGGTATCGTGGAGCTGAAATAAATGGGATACGGAAAGGGATATGGCAAAACGATATTATTCGGTGAACATTTTGTTGTTTATGGACTCCCTGCAATTGCGTCTGCGTTAAGCTCCTCTACAACTGCTGAAGTTCAAGTAGTAGATGGAAAAGGTTGGGAAGTCATCGATCAACGCCCTGCCACTCCCGGTTATAAAGAGAAAAAATACGATGAGGCAATGCAATCAATCAAAAATGTTATTAAACACATGAACATAGATGTTGGATGTCAGAAACTCGAAATAACTTTTTCTGGAGATTTATTTGCCGCTAGTGGTGTTGGAGCTTCTGCTGCACAAGCTACTTCTCTTGTCCGAGCAATAAATGAAAGCTTTACATTGATGTTGGATGACGAAAAGATTAACGAAGCTGCCTACGAAGGTGAGAAAGCATACCACGGAACTCCATCAGGGATTGACAACACGGCTTCTACTTATGGTGGCTTAATATGGTTTGTTAAAAACCTTAATGGTGGAAAGAACACTATGGAAATTCTCGATTCGGGAAAGAGGATGCCATTAGTCATTGCAAACACGGGAATTACAGCCTCCACAGTAGAAGTAGTTGGTGATGTTCGGAAACTTAAAGAAGCCAATCCAGTAATATTTGAGAAGTTTTTTAACGAATATTATAATCTGGCAATAAACGCTAAAGTAGCATTACTTGAGGGTGATCCCATTAATATCGGTAAATTAATGAACCAAAATCATAAATTACTCCAAGAAATTACGGTCTCGGGAGAAATTAACGATAAATTAGTAGAAATTGCATTAGATAATGGAGCATTAGGAGCAAAAATGACAGGAACTGGACGGGGGGGATTAGTTATTGCGTTAGCCGAAAACGACGAGGTCCAAAAAAATATTACTAATGCCATAGAAATGAAAGGCTACGACGCCTGGAAAACAATGATAGGATGAGTGTTTGTCAAAATTGAATGCTGAAAGTAGTGTTATTCTATTAAAGTTAGGAGGGGGACTACTCACTGATAAAAATGAACCCTTTTCTAAAAGAATAGATGTTATTAAAAGTGTTGTTAAACAAATTATTGATGCCAATGAAAAAATCATCTTGATTCACGGTGGTGGGTCGTTTGGTCATCCATTAGCAAAGAAATATAATATTTTCAATGGAATTGATAAATCCATACCAAATCAAATTTTTGGAGTGGTTGAAACCCATCATTCAATGATTAGATTTAACTCGTATTTAATTGAACAATTCTTAGAAACAAATTACCCTGTTTTATCGATTCAGACTTCTAGCATCTTCATAAAGAAATCAAATAAAATTTCATTGGAATCCTTAGATATTCTTGAAACTGCTCTGAACCTTAAAATCACGCCTGTTTTGTATGGTGATGTCTTGTTTGATAAAAAAGGATCATTTTCTATACTTTCAGGAGATGATATTATCCTAAAATTATGTGAGAGTCTTAAAAGTTATAACATTTCGAAAGTAGTATTCGCAATGGAATCCGATGGATTATATAAATCTGATGATTTAAGAGGTAATAATTGTAATTTACTTACTGAATGTTATTCAAGTGAGCTTGATGACTTAATTTTAGCAGATCTTGGTCAAAAAATAGATGTAACAGGAGGTATAAAGAATAAACTTACTAATATTAAAAAAATATGTAAGTTAAACATTCCTGTTCAATTGATTAATGGATTAACTGAAGGAAATATCTTTAAATCATTGAGGAATCAAAAAATAGATTGTACAAATATATTAATTAATGAATAATTTTACATTATGACTAGTAGCAAATTTGAAAAAGAGAATATGCCTGAACCAGAAAAAACTAAAGAAATTTTCAATAGAAAGGAAGAACATCTAAAAATTCCTATAGAGTACGACGTACAACATTCTATTAACTATTTTGACGATATCAAACTAATCCATCACGCAATTCCAGAAGTCGATCTCGAGGAGATTGACCTTACAGTAAATTTCTTTAATAAACAAATTTCCGCGCCTATTTGCATTTCGGCGATAACTGGAGGACATCCCGTTTCAAAAGAGCTCAATAAGATCCTAGCCAAAGCTGCAGAAGAAGAAAATATCATTATGAGCGTTGGAAGTCAGCGGATTGGACTTGAAGATCCATCAACTATGGACTCTTTTAAAATCGTCCGTGAGTTTGCTCCTACTATTCCTGTTATCGGAAATCTTGGTTTAGGTCAAGTAAGCTCAACTTATTTTAGGCAAGAAGATTTGATCTCTTGTATCGATATGGTAAATGCTGATGTAATGGCTATTCACCTAAACGCTTTACACGAACTTGTTCAATATAAGGGGAATATCTCGTATAGAAATTTTAGACAAAATTTCAAGAAAATTAGAGAAAGTACTAAGATTCCTCTCCTCGCTAAAGAAGTGGGTACTGGATTCAACCAAGAACTTGCACTACTGCTTGATGAGCTAGGTTTTGATGGGTTTGATGTTGGAGGAACTGGTGGGACGAGCTTTGCTGCGATTGAATCAAAGCGTAATAATTTCGATAACGATAAATATTCCCGAAACCCTGCAGATGTATTTAGGGAATGGGGAATTCCTACACCCGTAAGTATTGTCAATGTGCGAAAAGTATCTCAAAAATTAACGATTGCTACTGGTGGATTAAAAACAGGAATCGATATTGCTAAATCGATTGTACTCGGTGCTGATGTTGGTGGATTTGCTTACAAATTCTTAAAATCCTCGTTGCAAGATAGAAAAAACGACACGATATCAAATACTGTGAGAGAAATAAGGACGCTAAAAAATGAATTATGTTCGAGTTTGTGGTTAATGAATTTGAGTAAATTGAACGAATTGAAAAACAAACGGGAAAAATGTGTTATTCTCGGTAATTTATACTTATGGTTAAATCAATAAAAAGCTCATTTTATACTATCTACTTATCTCCCCATCTCTTGATATTGCTATCAACACCGATGTGATCAAGAATTCTCCCTACGAAATATTCGTTAATTTCTTTGATACTTTTAGGTTTCATGTAATAAGATGGAATTGGTGGCGCAATAACAACTCCCAATCTTGATAGCTTTAACATATTTTCTAAGTGAATTGCGCTGAAAGGACTTTCTCTTACAACTAAGATAAGTTTTCTTCGTTCTTTTATTATCACATCTGCTGCTCTGGTAATCAAGTTATCCGCATAACCGTTAGCAATTGCTGCTAGAGTTTTCATAGAGCATGGAATTATGATCATGATGTTATTTTTATAAGAACCACTCGCAGGACCTGCTGTTAAATCGTCAACATCATAATATTTATCAGAAAATTCAATTATTTCATTTACCTTATAATCTGTTTCAATGGTAATGATTTTTTCGGCTACTTTTGTTATAACCAGTTCTGTCTCTAATCCATTTTTCTTCAATTGCTGGAGCAAAGTTACGGCTAAATCAACACCACTCGCACCAGTAATTGCAACAAGTACCAATTATTTTCACCTAAAATGCTGTTTAAAATTTTCTTTCTAATACAAAATTTAGTAAATTTTCAAAAAATTCTATCTCAGATTCGTTTACAACTGGTTTCAATTTACCAAGTGCATCTGAAGCTTCTTCGTAATACTTAGAAGCAAGTTTTTTACATGAATTGATTGCATCTGCTTCCATAAATAAATCTCTTACTTCTTTGACTTCTTCGTCACTCATTTCTGAGTTCGAAATTAAGTTGACTAAATACTCCTTCTTTTTTCTATCTAAATTGTTCATCGCTTCAATTAACAAACAAGTATGTTTACCTTCACGAATATCTCCGTCTGTAGGTTTTCCAGTAACCTTTTCGTCCCCAAATGTGCCTAAGATATCATCAATTATTTGAAAAATAATCCCTAAGTTTACACCATATGTTGACAAATGAGGAATATATTCTTTCTCGAATTTTGCATAACTCGCTCCAATTAAGAGTGATTTTTCAATAAGGGCTCCAGTTTTAAGCGAAATCATACTGATATACTCATCCATTGAGAGTTTTTTCTGATTTACCATATCGATTTCAATTAAGACACCATGGATTACCTCAGTAAAAGCCTGCCTGTAATAACGAATTGAATTAAGATTTAAATCCATAGAAAATTTTTTGTTGAAGTAAGCCGTTGACCCCACAATGAAAGCGGTATCTCCCCCAATGATGCCTATACTGGTTCCAAAATCTGCAGCATTCATTTTTTTTAACTGGTATTTCGAGTGATATTGCGCAAATTTATAGTGGAACGCAGGGTTCCCGCGTCGAAAATCATCCTTGTCGATGATATCGTCATGAATTAATGTCGCATTATGTAAAAATTCTATTCCTACGCTTGGAACAATGATTTCATCTTCCGTTGTATTTGTAATCCCATTATATGCGGCGATAGTAAGCAACGGTCTGATTCTCTTGCCACCTGCTAAGAAATAATCTTTCATTTCAGAATAATAATCTATTAGAAACTTGTTTTTCTTTTGGGCTATTATTCTATCAAATATGGAACCAATAGCGGCATTAATTTTGGGTTTATACAAAGTTGAATATGGAATAAATTTGATATTTTATCACCTAATCTAATAAATTTTTCATAACTATTTCGGAAGCACGGTGCGTTTCCCACAATCTTAAAAATTTCTTTAAACTCTCATCATCTTTGAAAATTTTATCTCGAGCTATTCTTTTTGCTTTCAGGATCTTTAGGAATCTCCGATCTAAAGATTTTTCGTATGTGGATCCTAATTTATCAAGTCGGTCTTTTTTCTCGCAAGCCTTTATCGTTTCGACAGCGATTTGGCCTGACATCATCGCATAAGGTATTCCCTTTCCACTTATAGGATCAACCATTCCCCCAGCATCACCCACAGCAAATACATTATCTTCATAAAGTTTTGGTCTAACTCCTACAGGAATTAAATGAGGCTTAAAGATTTCCATTGTGGAATTTTTCAAAGCTTCCTTTACAAATGGAAGCGACCAAAACTTTTCAAACTCTTTTCTTGAATTCTTTACTAAATCAATTTGGTTACCCCAACCAACAGTGATTTTATGATTTTTTGGAAACAACCAAGCATAACCTACAGGCATTAACTCCTTGATTCCAAAAAATAAGTGAACGGTATCTTTTCCAAGAATCTTATCAATATAAGATTTTGATGTGTTCATTTCTTTAGTAATCGTTAAAATTACATCTTGACTCTTGAAAAAAGGCCATCCCAAGAGTTTTAAGGTTGGAGAGGAAACACTATCAGCGGCAATTAAATATTTGGCTTTGTATTCATCTTTACGTGTCGAGATGTGATAACCGGATTTTTCTTTTTTAATATTGATCATTTGCTCGTTATCTTTTAATATAGCTCCGCTTTCGGTCGCTAAGTCAGTTAAAAATTTATCAAATACATCTCTCCACACAACTGCACCTTTACCTTTCTTTGAAAAATCCTCACCATCAACATGATGAAGTTCCAGGGATTCGATAATGCGCCCAATTTTATCTTCAGGATAATCAATTTCTTCGATAAGCTCCCATGCCATTGCTCCACCACACGCTTTATATCGCCCGCCATTATCGAGTTTCTCTTTTTCTATAAAACAAGTTGAATATCCATTATCAGCTGCAACTTTTGCTGCTATTGAACCACCAGGACCAGCCCCTATAACAACGATGTCAAATTCTTTCATACTAAATAAACTATCTCTTTAAGTGTTTTTTATGATTAAAGTGCCTTAGAATAAAAATCGTTTCACATAATCAATAGTATTAATTATATAATTGGAAAAATCAGTTAACGAAAACAAATTTTTTCTAAACAAAAATAATATGGCTATAAATTATATCAATTCGAAATTATTTGTCTGTTGAGCTAAATTATCTAAGAAGATCTTCATTTCTTGTGTTCTTTCGATACCTATTTCTTTAGCTATAGGGGTGTATAATTGTAATGGTAATTCATCATGGAACTTTTGGATAAGAAAAATTGCGCTTTTTAAGTCAGGAGTCCAATCTTCTATCCCTACAATCGCAAGTATTCTTGAAATGCCTATAGTACCCATGAAATCAAGCGTGTCCGCATCGTGAAAAATTATAGACTCTTTGACATCAGAAGGTTTAACATGAAACATATGACTCTTAATAATGTCTTTAACGAGATCAATTTTAACTTCTGGAAAATCCATAGATAGAAGTATTTCTGAGCAATTCTCAATTGCTACATCTGAGTGATCTTTTCCTTTTTGTCGATATGGTTCGAATGCTCCAATATCATGTAGATATGCTGCAGCGAACAGTAAATCTCTATCAACATCCAAATTTTGCTTTTCAACTAATTTAATCGCTAATTCGTAAACTCTTTTAAAATGAGTTATTCCCCATGCTGGATGTGTAAATGGTTTAACAAACTCTAATAGTTTTGATTTCCACATTTATTAGTTATCTCCTTATTCTTAACTATTAATAATTATCTATAAATATATTAAAATTATTCCTTATTCTATTCATTAAACATTTACTTAGGAAAATCGAGAAAATATGAATTCCCATCAATTTATTAATAAAATTGGTCATTATTCTGGAAATAAAAGGTTAGATTGCCAGAACCTTGAAGAACCCGACGCAGATACTGAAAAAATTAGGGAAAGGTGGTTAAGACCAGACAGAGAAGTATCGCTTAAGCGAAAATTAAGGTTATGGAAAAATACTTGTCCAGAGTTAGAAAATTTAACCATTCATCAAGTTGGAGAGTCCCATATCGATTGTGCTTGGATGTGGAGGTATGAACAAACGCGAAAAAAAGCGCAAGTTACTTTTAAAAAAGCGATCCTTCATGCTAAAATGTTCCCAAAAACGTTTTGTTTTGCTTTAAGCGAACCTATCCTTTTAGATTGGATTAAACAAGATGATCCTGAGCTTTTTAAGCAAATTCAAGACACTGTAAAGGCAGGAAATATTGAACTCGTAGGTGGTTCTTATGTTGAACCCGATTGCATGATGCCCTCTGGAGAATCGTTTGTAAGGCAAAGGTTATACGGGATGCGATTTTTTAGAGACAACTTTAATATCCTCCCCAAAGTGGAATGGTTTTTAGATTCTTTCGGTTATAATCGTGGTTTACCTCAAATATTAGCCAAATCAGGGGCAAAATACTTTTGGACTACTAAAATTACCTGGAATCTTCAAACAACCTTTCCCTTTGTGAATTTTTGGTGGCAAGGACCCGATGGCTCTAAAATACTGACGGGACATTTTCATATGGGAGGAGAAGGTGTTATAGGTGCTTGGAAAAAGTTCGGGATAGGTCATTATTTATTAAAAGACAACGGCCAAAAAAGTTGGAACTATAAGGATAATTATGACGATCTTATAAATCATGTAGGAGAAGAACTTTGCCCTCATGTAGGATATTTTTTTGGGTTGGGTGATGGGGGTCACGGACCTACTCATAAGGAAGTCGCAATAGCAAATGCACTAGCTAAGCATCCTATGTTTAAATGGAGCCGTGTGGAAACCTTCTTCGAGGAGTTAAATAAGTATTCAGAAAGATTTCCAATATGGGATGACGAATTATATCTTGAATATCATCGGGGATGCTTTTCGAATCATTCAGATGTTAAAAGAAATAATCGCAAGTTTGAAAACGCTTTAATCTCGCTTGAAATATTAGCTGTTTTAACCTCGTTAATTACATCAAATTATACTTATCCTAGTGAGCAATTTGAGCAGCTTTGGAAAATAACATTAAAAAATCAATTCCATGACGTTTTACCCGGCAGTTCCTCACCTGAAGTATATGATGATTGTTGGGATGATTGGAAACTACAAGACAGTTCTATTTCCAATATGATAAAAGTAATAGGATCGAATTTTTCTTCCCAAAATAATGAACGGAATTCACAGTCTGGTAAAGAATTCTTTCTTTTCAACTCCCTCCCTTGGGAAAGGACATCAAGGCTTTTCATACCTGCTGCAATTATAGATTTAGCTACTTCAGAAGAAATAGATTGGAAACCTAATCCTGCGAAATTGACCTGTTTAAATTCTGAGAATTTAGAATTCTATTGTCAGCCAGTTTCAAAAGAAAATGAGACCTGGAAAGATTCCAAACCCGCAGGCTGGTGGACAATAGTTACATTAAAACCATTATCCTTAACTCCTGTCAAATTGGTTCTGATAGATAAGATACCGATTCAATCAGAAAATAACGCATCAATAAATATTATATCAAATGGAATTACACACTTAGAACTAAATCAAACAACAGGGGCATTTGTGGATTTACGCACTGAAAAACTTAACAACGGATCAAGTCTATTAAGAGGCACATCATCTAATCTCACCAATGGTTTTCTCGATGACGACAAATCATTTCCGGCATGGAATCTTACTCCTGAATACTGGAATTTTCCCCTGGAATTACCAAATGATAAAGGAGTGAAAATTGAAGTGATCGACAACGGTCCACTTTTTGCGTCTCTACAAATCAACCGGTTATTAGGAAAAGACATCGTTATCCAAAAAGTCACGCTATTTAAAGCTTTACCTGAAATTTATCTTGAGTATATTACTGATTGGAATCAACCAAATACGATGCTTAAAATTCTATACCGTACTGCAACAAACTCAGAGATTGCCACTACTGATGGGGCATACGCAATAGTTAATTTCAAAACCAATCCAGAAACTCCTTGCGATAAGGCACGGTATGAGAAAATTTGCCATAAATTTGTTGATCTGAGCTCTCCTGATAAAAGGTGGGGTATTGCGTTGATTAACGAAGGAAAATACGCATTTGATGTTAAGGGTGGTGATGTTCAATTAACCCTTTTGCGATCTCCTAGATACACTCCTCCATCTCCTGAAGCGTGGTTGAATTTAGAAAGAAACCTCAATAAAGATCTCTATAATCATGAACCCCCAGAATTCAGTGAAATTGGGCCGTTTAGATGCAATTATGTATTATATCCTCATAATGGAAGCTCTCTATCCAACCCTGATGGCACAGCGAATGCAAAGATAAGAAGAAAAGCAGAAGAATTTAATAATCCAATCATAATTATACCACTAAATGGAAATACTGAAGTAGAAAATCGATCATTATTAAACGGAGAATCTCTGTTGGAAATTTCACCCTCAAACATCGCTTTAGGAGCAATAAAATATGAAGAATGGAAGAAAGACAATTCAATTATTGTCCGATTTTTTGAGGGTTGTGGACTCTCCGTATCAGCTGAAGTAAATATTCATCCAAAAATAGCAAAAATGATCATCAAAATAGAAGAAACCGATTTGTTGGAAAGAACTCTAAATCAAGATACCATATGGAATAAAAAAGAATGTAGGTTAAGCTTCAAAATTGATAAATTTGAAATTCGCAGTTTTAAATTAATATTCAAATGAAATTTCTATCAATTATTTTTCATTTTTAAAATTATCAATATAAGTTTTAATTAAGAATAATCAAAAACTGACTTTCCAACAACACTATAGTGGGGTTTTTCTCCTAACAGATTTAGAAGTGTTGGAACCATATCAGTAGTCTTACAATATGATAGTTCTAATTTAGGGATATTAGGAGAGCCCCCTATTATGAAGGGAACTGTCATAGACTTTTTGATTCCGATATCATGAGAATACGGAAGAGAAGCCACAGTTTTTCCATGTTCATATCCAAACCCGTACTCTCCAAGCGTGGATGTTATTATGTCGCAAGATCGGGGATTTTTAAAATAGCGAGGTACTTGGTCAACTACTATAGGAAAATCAATCAGATTAGTAACTTTTAGCCATTCATCAATACTATGAGCTTTTCCATCTAAGAGTCGCGCAGATTCCTCAGTTTTACTATATTTATAGAAATCGTTATCATCGGGAATATACTTAGTTTTTTGGTTTATTCCATGCCCTTCGTATTCAATAATATCCGTGAACTTTTTTTCCGTTTCCACTTCTTTATGTTCAAGGTAAATTATACCTTTATCTGGGGTGTTATTGTTATCTCTGTAATACATTGCCTTTACGCCGGGAATTTTCCATAAAGTATCAAACACATTTAATTCTTTGCTTCCAACACCCTTGGGAACAAATTTTTTCAATTGTTCGATAGTTGGATGATGGTACCAATTATCTCCAGGGAAATTAAAGAACCCAAGACCACCCATGTTACAGTCGAAATCGCCAGTTCCGTTCTTGGGTAAGTATTGGGTAAATCCACATTCTTTAAAAAAAGGCTCGATGTCATACATCTTCTCTGATTTGTAATTTCCATGATCGGATATAATTCCAATAGCGGTTGAATCATAATACCCTGTGTTTTTAAGAGTTTTAATTAATGAGCCAATGTATCTATCACAATCGATTACTTCTTTGATGTACTCTGGATGATCAAAGCCCTTATGATGCATCAAATCATCTGGTTTTGGTATATATACAACAGTTACTTTTGGAACCTCATTGTTTGAAAAGTGTTTTTTAGGATTTTTATATATTTCTTCGACCTCTTTAAGAAAAGAGGAGGATGTGTATTCTACTACAGGGATTACAACTGAACCTCTATTTATAAAATTTAAGGAACTCAAAAAATTACCCTCTCCCGCTTGTTCAAAAATGGTTTGACAATTTGGCCCTATATCTTTATTTAATTTTAAAAGATGATTTCCTTTTCCATAATTTCTAATAACTGGAAATTTTTTTTCTTCCATTAAAGGATACGATCTTCCAATCCAATGATACATAGGTGCCCCACTTCCTTCTTTGGGAAAGTATCCCGAATAGGAACCTATGACAATATTGCTATAACAAGGAAAAGTTATACTTGGAAAGGATGTAATACAATTACTACTTGAAATACCATTTTCTGCAAGTTGAGCTATATTAGGAGCTTTTCCTTTATTCATTAGATCAAATAAATGAGTTGCTCTAACATCGTCTATCAATATTAATATAACTTGATTTACTAAATTATTCCGGGTCATAATTATTATATTATCCTTTTTATTAGTTAGTTAATTTGTTCTTAGTTAATAATTTTATTTTTACTCGAAGGTGGATCTCCAATGAAGTAGAATTTCAAAAAGTTTTTGACGATCTCTACATTTAATTAAACGTATGAATGAAATAGCTGAAAAAAATTTTGTAGTGGGAATTCTCGGGGATAATTTTGATATAAACAATTTAATAGGTCAATCTTTGGGTTCCCCAGGGACTAAATCTGATATTCTCTTTTACAATCGGTTAGATCAAACTTTAAATCAAGTATTTTGCGGTTTAACTCCTATAGATTATCCCGAAAAGATAAAACCGCTTTTACAAACTTTAGCCATATCTAATATTCATATTCTTGCTATAGATTTAACTATTGGATTAAATGCCTCAGTTGGAGAAATACTAGTTGGAATAGACATATTTTCAAAATTATATCGGACTAAAGTTTTGGTGGTAATCGCTGGAATAAATTCAAATACGGAGTGGAAATTACCTGAGACAAAAAAGAAAGTTCGGGCGATTTTGGATGATACTAGTTTGAAAAACGCACAAATTTTCGAACTTAGAGCCAAACAAGATTATGAAAATCTAAAAAGAATAATTGTGGAGCTTGGGAATGAGTTTCTACAACAAACTAGCGTTAACGAAGGAAACACGGAGGTGTTAGTTGACCACGTATTTCCTGTTAAAGGAATAGGGACCGTCATTCTTGGAATTGTAAAACAAGGCGAGGTCCACAGTGGTCAAATGTTAGAAATAACGGGCTATGAATCCGCCGTAAAGAAAGTTATAATCAGGAGTATTCAAAAACACGATAGGAACTTTAAAGTCGCTTACGAAGGTGATAGAGTAGGTCTCGCCTTAAAAGGTAATATTTCCCCTAGAGATCTAAGCCGCGACAACATTATTGTTACTCCTGGCATCTTTGAGCAGGAAAAAGAAATAGATGCGGAAATTTTTGTAAGTCAATTCTATAAACCCAAAAATGGGACGATTACATCTAATGATGGAATCCAGTATTACGGGCTAATTAAGTTAAAACTATCTCCTTTTAAATTTATTGAAGGTCAGAAAATTGCCCCTGGAAAAAGTGGTACTATGAAAATTCGTTTTGATAAATCGGTAGTCCATAACGGAAAAGGATTAAACGGAATTATCACTGAATTAAATCGTTTCGAGAATAAATTGCGAATAGTTGGATATTTTCAACAAACTAAAAAATGACCTTCATTAATAATATTAGATGAATTCCATTAATTAAGCAGTGAAAACTTTTATATATTAAGTTAGAGAAAAAAAAAAGCGTGCTTTTTAGTTGAACTCAGGAAACTTGTTTAAAACTCAAGAGCCTAAAGTCTATTATAAATCTTCAGAAGCTATGGAGGAAGTATTAGATGACTCAATTCAATTAATAGTTACGTCACCTCCATACGGTAAAATTAAAGATTATGGTAATCAGAATCAAATAGGTTTTTTTGGGACTTTTGATGACTATTTTGAAAGGTTAAAACAGGTTTGGTCTGAATGTTACCGTGTCCTCGAGCCTCAATGTAGGATGGTTATAAATATAGGAGACCAATATCTAAGAACTTCTGAATTTGGAAGATATCGAGTTTTATCAATTGCGAGTAAAATTATAACCGATTGTTTGGATTTAGGTTTCGATTTTCTTGGAGATATAATATGGCAAAAAATTAGTACTACTAACACTACGGGAGGCTGTACTTTAATGGGATCCATCTATTACCCCCGAAATGGATTACTTACCTACGATTATGAACACATTCTCATTTTTAAAAAATATCAAGGTAAAAACAAGAGGAAAGTTGATCCGATTATAAAAGAGATGTCAAAAATTCCTTTGAGTGAGTGGAAAAAATGGTACACTGGGCACTGGAAATTCCCGGGAGTGGTACAAAAAGAACATATCGCAATGTTTCCAGAAGAACTTCCATATAGAATAATAAGAATGTTCTCCTATATTGGTGATACTGTCTTGGATCCATTCTTAGGTTCTGGTACAACATTAAAAGTGGCAAAGAGTCTCTTTAGAAATGGGATTGGTTACGAGTTGAATAAAGATTATAAGAAAATTGTCGATAACAAAGTTAAAAATTGTAAACCAGGTCTTTTTAGAGATTATCAGTTTATAATGTATAATTTATACGAAAAAGCTCGAAACGAAAAAATTGAGATTCAAATTGAAAAACAGAAACAGAAGGGGGTAGTTTTCCTTAAAAACGCAGAAAAAGTAGAAGTTATATTAGATTATCTCTTAATCGAAGAGGAAATCTTTAATCAAGTTAAAATTAAAACAGAGATAGAAACAAAACTAAAAGAAAATACTGTACTTAGATATCTAGAAGGGATTTTAATCGATAAAAAGATAAAAAGTTACGTAATTTTAATTAATTCTAAATTTGATAAAGAAATAAAGTTGAAACAATTTTTAAAAGCGTACCTGAGCAAAGCAAATCTAATTGATAAAATTAAGATTATTACAATGGATGATTTTCTCTCAGATGATCTCAATTCATCGCTATTTTTCCTATAAAATGTAAACAAGAGTTATGATAAACCCACCTCTCGCAGAGTATTCATCAAATAACTTTCCATTGCGGATTTTTTTATTTGAATCATTATATTTGGTTTAATCATTGCAATCAACGGATTCCTTGAGATTAAGTTTAATGAAGGCTTCTTCTTGTTCATTTCTCTGGCTCGATTTAATCGATCTGTTTACTTGAGACAAAAACTTCATTGCTTTGATTTTACCTTCATTGATGCTTTTTATAAGTTCCTCCTTACTTAATGCTCCAGAAATTGTTAGAGCTGTCTGAAACGACTGATCCGGTTTTAATGTTTTAAATTCAATTTGTAAAGCAGATAGAATCTCTCCTGGTTGGCCGTATAGCGTATTAGATAGATTTAGTTTATCACTGCTAATATTAAAATTTTTAGTTAAACAAGTTTCATAAAATGTTGATCTAGATATTGGAGAAAATCCTCCAAATAAACCAGTGTCATCATATTGATAAATAACATCGTTCTCTTCGTCATATCCTGATAAATCGTTATCAAAACCGTCTAACCCATTGATATCAAAATCAAAGACGAAATATAGAGAGAAGTCTAATAAATCATAATCTGATATGTTTTTTATCGTAAAGAATGCGTTAACATAGGGAACATTGGGGCGATTAAATACATCAATGTACAACCGAATCAGAGAATTCTGTTCACTAAGAACAATCGGTTTGATCTTTTTCTGTGCGATTAATTTTTTTAAGTATTCCTTTATATCAAAATCAAGTGTAATACGATTAATCGTGGTTCCAATACGACTATTAACCATTTTATAGATCGGAGTTGATTCGACATTTTTTAGGAGTACACCAATAGGCTCTAAACTCTTGTTTTTAAGTTTAAAGCTAAACCACGGACCAGCATACACTTGTTCTGTCAGTGCTATAAGATATTTCCCTTTAAACATTAATTCTTTAATGGAAAACCCCATTAAATAGCCAGATTGGTTTCAAGCAGCTAAAATCTCGTTGAATATAACTTTTAATACTATTTTTTAATAACCTCCTTGAATTGAATTTAAGATAATTACATTATAATTTGAAATAATCTCAATAAATTAAGAATAAGTAAGTAATTTAAAACATTCGTATATTTGACATTAAGCTTTTTCAATAAATCGATAAGCAATATAAAGGAACGCTTCGTTGACATTTTCCCCAGTGAGTGCTGATGTTAGAATGTAGTGAAAACCAAGTTCTTTAGCAACAATTTTTATTTCTTCTTCGGTAATTACTAATTTATCCTGTAAATCTGATTTATTACCAACTATCACAACTGGTATATCACGTAAAACGGATTTTTTAATATCATCATACCATGTTTTTACACTTTCTAGATTATTTGGACGGGTTCTGTCTATTACAATAAACGCCGCACTCGACCCTTCGTAAAACCTGTGTCTATATGGTGCCATTGAGCTGATTTGTCCTCCGATATCCCACAAAACAAAATTTATTTTCGTGTCTTCGTCCATTACTACGGTTTTTTTTGAAATTTCAACTCCTATTGTTGAGATATAACTTTCTGAAAACAAATTTTCAACAAATCTTTTAATTAAGGATGTTTTTCCTACTCTAAAATCGCCCGTTAAAATCAATTTTGATGTGAATTGACCTTTCGGTAATTTTCCTTCCCTTCTTTTCGATAAAACGCGAATTATTTCCGGTATCTCTGTAGAAACGTTATCAATTCCCTCAAGAACAAGTTCTACTTTCCCCGCTATATATTCAGAATATATTCGCAGTTCTAAATCAGATGTTGTAGGATCTGCTATAGTTGTCAATATTGAGCGTGAACCCATCGAGCAATACGCAAATTTCTTATCCTGCATCGATGTTATATTGAAAAAGTTACTCTGCGTTTGGAATTCGTTTTTTATACGATCGATATAAATGTCAAGGAATGCAGAAATAGCGCCCATTACAGAATCCGACTCTGTTCCGGCTTTTTCTTTGCTATCCGAAGCGATAATAAAACCATCTCTATCGCAAATTGCCACTGCAATAGCACCGTCGATATCGAACATGTAGTTTTCTAATAACGATTCAAGCAAATCAATATTGGGTAAACCTTCCATAGATCTCAACTTCGTTAGTCTTCTTCTACAAATATTGTTGTTTTAAAAGAATATAAATATAGCTATAAAAGAAACAGAAATAACTGTCTCTTCTGGTTAATCATACAATCTTTTTTTTTGAAGTAGAAAGCGGGTCCTCAAAGAAATTAAAATCAAATTTTTTGTTGTATCATAACCATATTATTCCTCTTTTTATTCAAATAATATCTTCATTATTTTATGTTAGATAATTCATCTTTAAGAGAAACTACGGCTGAAGAGAATCAAATAGAAGATATCTTGTTTAGAGCTGTAAACCTTTTTGAAAAAACGGGTTTAAAAGATTTGGCAGAAAAATGGGATACGATCTTAAAAATGTATGCTGGTAAAAAAGAATTGAGCAATCCTTCGTTCTTAGAGACATAATTTTAATAACGTCTAATTATTGATTTTTACTAATTAATTCCGTTGTTGATTTCATTATATATTGAAAATCAGCTTGAGGAATTTTATATAGTTTTTGAACAATAATTTCAACTTGATTCGCTAAGTTTTTTGCTTCTAAACTATTCTTTTGAATAATTTGAAGAATTTTGAGAACTTTTTCATGGATATCTTTTGCTAATTCTTTTTCAACAATACTTTGTGGAACTTTAATTGGTAAATTTTTAAGTTTTTCAATTAGAATTCTTGGAAAAAAGATTTTATAAGATCCAAACGATTTAAGAAAGTAGTATGAGAGTAAATGGGAGTTTATAAGGCCAAGAAGGTAATAGTGACTAAATTCCAAAACTGGAGTTCTTATTATTTCAAGATTATAAATTGATTGAGATGTCCAAGCATTTTCATTATAAGTAGCACATATAAGATTTTCCTGACTTAATTGCCTAATTACGATTCGTTTTTTAAAAGTATCTTCGCCTTTGTAATTTATTCCTTCCATCCCAAGCCTAATATATTTAAATTCTTTTGCGGAATACCTATTTGTTGAATATAAAAAATGTTGAAATTCCTCTTCTAATCCTTCTGGAATGCTTTCTAATATAATTTTATCTATAAAATTTTTATTTAAAGGAGATCCACAGGTTTTACAAACTAAATGTTTATTTGGAAGAGGTTGGTATATTTGACATGTCTCACAGTAAATAACATAACCTTTCTTGCCTATTTCTACGCCTCGTTTCAGCGATATACTGAATCGAGTGTCATTCATTAAATCTGATAGTTTTGGAAAATTCGAATTCAACTGATCTAAGATTTCTATGTCTCTTTGATTCAAATTTATTAAAAACTCATAGTCCCAATGTTCAATGAGATTTTGAAGAATCTTATTATCCGGTTGAGATTGGTCTAATGGCAATTTTATTATAATTTGATTTTTTTTCCTTTTTATTTCATCTGATTCTTTTTCTAATGTTAGAATGATATTTGAAACAACAGGTGTATCGAATTGAGGTCCGCTATAATAAATTTCCATTATCTTAGTTGAGTCATAAATATATTTTCTTAGAATTCTACGATTTGATAACGCGAGTAAAGAATCCGGGATAATATACCCAAGCAACCCGTTGTTTTTTAATAATTTGATTCCTATTTCTGTAAAGATCTGATAATAATCATATTGGCCCTTGTTTGTCTCCAAGGGGAGTTTTTCAATGAAATTTCTACGTTCTTGCGGAATGGCTCGAATGAATAAATATGGAGGGTTTCCGACTACATAGTCATATTTAGTATTATAATTAAGTTGGATCGCATCTTTGTTGAAAATATTAAATTTTGGCACTTCGTAATCCTTATTATTTTTTATAATAATTTTAATGAGTTTAAAGAGAGTAAAGTAAATGTTGATTTGGCACAAAACACAGGCAGTGGGATTTATGTCAATACCGTATATCTTATCTTTAACTTTATTTATAATTTGTTTCACCTGTTTGGGAAATAACTCTGAAGTTTCTTTTGAATTGGCAAGTTTTATTAATTTCTTTGCTAAAATATTAACTGCTCGAATTATAAAACTCCCTGAACCACAACTCAAATCTATTAATTTCTTATCTTGTATATCGTGCTGGTCTGTATATCCTACGCTTTTTAATATGTAATCTACTATTTGAATGGGAGTAAAAAATTCGCCCTTTATTTTTCTTTGGCTGTGAGGGACAGTTTTTTCGTAGTACTTTGCTATAAAATCCAGATCATATTTTTGATCGTCCCTTTCTTTATTATGATAAATTTCTTTTGAATCAATCTTAGCTAAATGTTCGACCGTATTATGGATAAAATCGTTTATTTTATTATCTTTTAAATTTAATCCATAATGAGTTATTAAGTTTGAAAGTATTCCCTTATCTTTTAGGAATTTTTGAAAATCGCTCATAAAGTTCGGTATTAGATATTATAAATCAAATTATTTTTTATCAAATTATATTTCTAATTAACCAGAATAAAGTTTTATATTTAATTACAAGTTCTTCAAGAATATGGAAATCAACAGAGAAGAATTAATTGATCCTTTTTATATTGCTTATCATGTAAAACTTCTTATAACTTGCTAGACCAATATATTCTTATATAATACTTTAGTCAATCTATTTTCACAAAAAAAGTAAACGAAATTCTTTACTAAAGATTTCTAATAGAATAGATGATTGCGACCATATTTATTAGTACTTTTGTTATAATCTTCGTATTTGTTACATTTTATGTATTATTAAATAGAGGGAAATATGAAACTGAAGCAAGATTTCTTGTTATACTTATTATATACTTCATAAACGAAATCACCTACTTTATTTCGTTTAATTTATCAGCAGAAAATTTTTTCAATATCCCCTTAGCATTGGTAATTTGGTATATTTCAATTATTACAAGAAATTTTTCAGTAGGCATGTTTGCTTCAATTCATAACCTCGAGTTAAATAAAGATAGTAAAGTAAGATTTTTACCCGCTCTGATTTATATTTTTATAGGAGGAATTTTTTTGAGTTTACTCTTCGTTCCCGATTCTTTTACAGTTATTCAGAAAGATTTTGAATATTTTTACTTCTTTAATAACATTGGATTACTAACCTCAATCATCCTATTCCATTTTTGTATTATATTGTTTTCTTGGATTATACAAATAAAAGGATATCATAATTTTGCTGACAAAAAATTAGGTAAATTTTATTCTCTCTTTATGCTTCTTTTTAGCTTAAACATTTTTCTTTACAGTTTATATCTTATTACCCTATATATCTACTTTAAATTACTTCATTCGATAGTGTATCTTATTACTATTGGATATTTTGTCTTTGTTATCATTAAAAAACCTAATCTATTTGCGGTTTTTACAAATAAGATATATGATTTAATTATTTTCCATCAATCAGGGATTTTACTTTATTCTTTTAACTTTCAAACAAGAGAAGAAGTTGATGAGAGTCTATTAAAAGGAAGTATTCTTATTGGAATAAGTCATATTTTGGCTAACCTCTCTAATGTAGAAGCTCAAGTAACTCATATAAAAATGAAAGATCGCGCTGTAGTTTTTAATTTTAATAGACAATTAGGATACGCTGCCTTATTAATCGCAAAACATAGAAATAAAATTCTGGAATCTGCTGTAGAGAAATTTATGCAAGACTTTTCCAAAACTAATGAAGAAAACTTACAAAACTTAAACCGTTTAATTGATGTTTCTAAGTTTAAAAATGCTCATAAACTTGTCATTAAAAACTTTAGCCACTATTTAACAGAGGCTTAAATATTCTAACTAAGATATAGCAGAGTAGAATAAATATATCGGAATAGTACTTTGAACGTGTAAAAAGACTGTTTTATCATTGAAATATTTACTATTCTTTTTTTCTTTTCTTTGAATGGTTCTTGAGTAATTCTTAAAAATGAATGTTTCTTCTTTATTTAAATAGGTATATTATTATTCTATGCCTCTTCAAAATCTCACAGATTTTCGCATTTCAATAAGTTAATAGGATAGGAATATATTTTTTACACTTTATAATATGAATTACACAATCTCAACTTCTTTAATAATTGGTTATATCCTCATCTTAATCTTAAGTACTTATACTATAATTCATATTTTTCGACATCGTAAAAAATATGGCACAGAGTTAATCGCATTCTTAAATGTCGCAAATATAATTATAGCAGGAATTTTATACTCAACACTTTTTATGTTTTCAGTAGTGATTTTTATATCTTACGACATCAATATCTTACTGTGGAAATTATCATTAGTTTTTGTTTTTGTTATCAGATTAGTTATTTCCATAATTTTCTCTTTTTTCAATGAATACAAAAAAATTAAAATTTTTCCCTTCCTTTATTTTACGCTTCTTTTTGGGCTATTAGTTGGCGCTTTGGGGACTCCTGATTCAATAACATTATCATTAACTGGTCCACCACCCGTGTTTTCACTAATGAATCCTTCGAACGTAAATTTCAAATTTAATTTAGTCACCAGTATTGTAGCGATTCTATTCGAATTGTTTCTTACGATTTATTTTCTCTATAGCGCGGCCATAATTCACAACAAAACAAAACATAAAGAGGAAAGCTCACCGCTTTTGTTAAATACACTGGTTTTTTCTATTTCCATGATGATGCTGGTGCTTTACATAACGCTTCAAGAAACTCTTTATAGAGAATTGTATATTATAATATCGTGGATATCATCATTTGCTCTTGATATTATGCTTATTAGGAAACCAGAGATGTTTTTCATTTTACCAAACAGAATTTATTCAGTAAATATATATCATAAATCTGGGATCGTGCTTTATTCATATAGTTTCGATAATACAACTGATAACAAAATCGAATCAGCAAGATGGGGCACCATTCTTATAGGCTTAAACCATATACTTAGTGAGTTCATAGATAAGACTGATAAAATCGATGTGATCCAAACAAAGAAAACAGATATTGTTGTTAGGTATGAAAACGATTACGGGTATGCTTTAGTGGTTATTACTAATCAAAAAAATGATATTGTTGAAGATCTTATGTTAGGTTTCTCAAACGACTTCAATAGTAAATACAAAAATAAACTATTAGATATCCAAGATTTAAACCGTTTAATCAATATTTCTGAATTTATCGATATAAAAGAATTAATCGAAAAACATTTTCGACTGTATACTTAATCAATATTACTATTTAAATTACTAAATCCGAGATATCTAAACATTTTTATATCTAAGTTCTTATTGAATTGATAAAGAAACCATAATAATAATAAAAAATTTATTAGCTCCTAAAATGAATCAATTAGAACTACAAGATAAGGATTGGGAAAGAGATTGGAAAACTATCGTAAATATTTTTGATACTATTGAACACCTAGAACATTTATTTGAGGATTTAGATGTGCCGTATTTAAGAGAGATTCAACAAAAAGTGTTACTCTTAAATCTTGAAAAATATACGTGGTCTTTACAAAACTACATCGTAGAGAAATATTCTCGAGCGTAATTCTTTAACCATTTTGAGTTTTACCGATCAAGAAATAACTCTTTTTAGTCAGTAATATAATCAATTTAAAATAGTACTGAAAATTAGATTCACTATTAATTTTATTTTAAAAAAAGTTGTTTCATATGAGTACAGAATTTGGTACAGGTCAAAAATGGAGTTTTGGAATGGGTTCTTTTGCCCAGTGGTTCATAAACAGCGCATTCAATATCTGGGTTTTTACATACTATTTCACCGTGATTGGTTTAGATGTTAGGTGGTATATGCTTGCGGCAGTATTATGGACGATTTGGAATGCTTTTAATGATCCATTAATTGGATATCTTTCAGATCGAGCAAATACTAGATGGGGTCGTAGAAAACCATTTATAATGTTAGGTACAATTCCGATTCTTATACTATATATAATAATTTGGTTACCCCCACTACCAGCTGGAGGTAATGAGATTTTCACTTTTCTATATCTCCTCTTAATGCTAATACTATACGATACATTTTATACTATGGTTGCTCTCCCGTACGATAGTTTGTTCCCAGAATTATATACGAGTGTCAAGGAAAGATCTCAAGTTAATACTATTAGACAAGTTCTATCAGTTGTAGGATTACTTGCCGCAGCATTGGTACCTGGAATAGTTGTGGCAGGTGAATTAGCTCCATTAGAGGAACAAATGTCTTCTTATTTATTAAATGGTATTATAACAGCAGTAATAATCGGGATTTCATTGCTAATATCACTGAAATGGGGTGTAAAAGAACGTAAGGAATTTAAGCTAGACTATCAGCAACAACCTAAGTTCTTTGAAAGCCTTAAATACTCAATGAAAAATAAGGGATTTGTGCTTTATACCATCATGTTTTTCCTTTATGAATATGTGCTACTGCTACTTGCAACAATAGTTCAAATTTTTGGTAGAGAACTCTTAGATGCTTCCCCGTTCGAAACCTCTATAATAATGGGGATTATGTATATAGTCGGTTTAGCTTCTGTTGCATTATGGAGATGGTTAGATGTTAAAATTGGGAGCAAGAAAGGATATGCAATTGCAATAGTCGCATATTTCTTTGCCTCCTTACCTCTCATGTTTGTAGATGTTTATCTGATTGCAGTAGTAATAGCAGTATTTATGGGAATTGGATTTGGAGGAATGCTTTATTTTATCTACCTAATTATTGCTGATGTAATTGACGAAGATGAATTAAAAACAGGTGTTAGACGAGAAGGTGCTTTCTTTGGAATAACCAATTTTTTCATGCGCCTTTCAATGATTCTCTCTATAGTCACAATTGGTATCGTCTTTGTTCAAACTGGATGGGAAATATACGATCCCCTTGTTGATGTAACTTTTGGCCTTAGATTATTATTTATAGTTATACCTGGAATTGCTTTAGGAATCTCTCTAATATGTTTGTATTTCTTTCCATATTCAAAATCGTATGTGCAAGAAATGAAAGAAAAACTTACAGAATTACACGAAAGTAAAATGGGTAAAGTAGAATAAAATATTTTTAAAAAATTTCTTTTTTTTTATATTTGTTGTAACGCTCGTTCTAAATCTTTAATGATGTCATCTGGGTGTTCTAAACCTATTGAAAATCTGAAATGTGTATCTGACATATTCATTCTACGCTTTTCCCAAGAAGCAAGATCAATTCCCGTCATTACTGATGTGTATTCGATTAATGAGGTAGTATCTCCCAGAGAAACCCCAACCTTAATTAGTTTCAGAAGATCTATGAATTTATAGCATTCCTCGATTGTTCCTAATTCAAAACCAATCATACCTCCGAATCCTTTCATCTGCTTTTTAGCTAATGAATGATTTGGATGCGATTCTAAGCCGGGATAAATTACTTTTGCTACTTTTGGGTGTGACTCTAAAAATTGTGCAACTTTCATTGCGTTTGAACAGTGGCGATCCATCCTTAAACTAAGCGTTCTACAACCCCTCAAAATAAGCCAGGCACTAAAGGGATTCATCACGGCTCCTTGCGTTTCTAACCAAAAATATCTAATGTTTTGCAATTCTATTTTTGGACCAATAATTACACCTCCTAAAGTATCGCCATGTCCATTGACATATTTCGTTAAACTTTCTACTACTAAATCAGCTCCTAAATTCAGTGGCTTCGTTAGCGCTGGAGATGCAAATGTATTATCAACGATACATTTTCCATTTACTTCGTGAATTAAATCCGCGCATCCTTGAATGTCTAATACGTCTAAATTTGGATTAGATGGTGTTTCTACAAAAACCAATTTTGTGTTTTCATCAATTGCGTTTTTTAAATCTGACAGATTTCTTAGATCAACGATTTTAGTCATTACTCCGATTTGAGAATAGATTTTTGTTAACAATCGATACACCCCTGTGTATTGATTATTGTGTATAATAACGTTTGGAATATAATCGGGATTGGTTTGAGGTAGTAACGCTTTTAATTTTTTTGGTCTTGCTCTATCTACGCGTTGCTGTAATACACTCGAGCACGCGAGGTGTACTGCAGCCATGCCAGAAGCTACAGAAACAGCTGATTCACCACCGTGAAGCGTGGCAAGCTTCTGATCTAAAGCATATAATGTTGGATTTTCTGTTCTCGAGTAAAAATAGTGGTTTTTTAATAATTCTGCTAAAGAAGAATAAGCATATGATTTTGTTGCGTATATAGGGATTCTCAAGCTTTCAGATGTTGTAGGGTAAGGGTCTTCACCAGCTCTTCCTTGTTGCGAATCAAAATGTAATTTATCCCATTTTTCTCGTAGTTCTTTATTTTTTTCATCCATTGTTTTCTGATCGTTTTTGTCTGTCATTATTCATTCCTCAAATATATTTATTGTTTTTGAAGCATTTATGAAAAACTTTTTTTCTAAATGATTATAATATAATACAAAAATATAATTTACCTGTTGCAAAGAAAGTGTCAATTAAAGATAAAATAAAACAACTCGTTGTTGAATGGGAAACAGAGGAATTAAAAGAATATTGTCAATCAATCCTAAAAAACAACGAAGCAACGGCTTCTAGTTTGTTGAAAATCATAGGAGATATTATGAAATTTGTAGGAGATCAATTTGAACAAGAAGAAATTTTTCTTCCAGAACTCATTGGCTCTGCTGAAACTGTAAAAGTAACAATAAATGACGTTTTAGATCCTGCGATTAGGGCTGCTGGAGAGGAAAAGGAGACGATGGGAAAGGTTGTTATAGGAACGGTAGAAAGTGATGTACATAGCATTGGAAAGGATTTAGTAGGTTCATTTTTATTTTCGAATGGATTTGAAGTGTTTAACATAGGTGTCGAGGTAACAGCTGATCAGTTTATATCGAAAGCAGAAGAAGTAGGTGCAGATATTATCGGGTTATCATCTCTTTTAACAATGTCGATGGACTTTCAGAAACAGGTTATAGATGAGCTTAAGGAGAGAGGATTAAGAGATAAATATAAAGTAATCGTTGGTGGATCTCCTACGTCAGAAGATTGGGCTGCTCAAATTGACGCTGATGGGTGGGCTGATGATGCGATTGAAACGATTACTTTAGTAAAGAAATTGTTAAATATTTCAGAATAATCTGAGAATAATCTGAGAGAAGAGAATACTATGAAGTTAAAAAAGTTGGAAGTTCTTTCTAAAGAAGAAATTGAGATAATTACTAGTTCAGCTCTAAGAATCCTTGAAACAATCGGTATTAAAATAGATGATGAAAAAACTCGTAAGATATGTGAAGAAAAAGGAGCCAATCTTGATGGGAAATCATCTTTTGTAAAGTTTCCCGAGAATATTACCAAAGACTTGCTAAAAT
>JAHQWJ010000033.1 GCA_029856125.1 Promethearchaeia archaeon
ATAAATAGCTCTGAGCAGAAATCTGGCGATTTAACTCTTGAACAGGTGATTACCGTAGCAAACGCTAAAAAGGACATCTTCTTAGCTAAAACTTTCAAAAACGCTGTAAAAACAGTTATAGGCACAGCTCTTTCTATTGGTGCAACAGTTGAGGGTAGTGATCCAAAAGAGATACAAAAAAGAATTGACGCCGGAGAATATGACGATAAAATCCAGGAGGAGATGTAAAACATGAAAGTCGACGATAAATTGTTAAAAAAATCGATTAACGCAGCTATAGAACACTCTGTTATCAAAAAGGAAGGTTTTAAAGATAAGGTTAGGAAATTTGACGAATCAATTGATTTAATTATTAATCTGAAAGATCTTAATTTAAACGACCCTAAACAAAGGATAGACAAGGAAATCTTACTTCCGAACAATAATATAACAAGTGATAAACCTAATGTATGTGTAATAGCTTCAGATGAAATTCTATTAGAAGCACGAAACTTAGGACTTGAAACGATTGATAACGATGGATTAGTACAATTGAATAACGAGGAGAAAAAAGTAAAGAAGAAATTCGTGAAGAAATACAATTTCTTTATAGTCGAAGATAAAATGATGCCAAGCGTAGCGCGTTATTTAGCTAGATTTCTTGGACCATTAGGGAAGATGCCAAAACCATTTCCAAGCGGTTATGGTATTATCTCAAGTCCAGATGATCTTAAAATAGCGATAGAACGATACCTAAAAATAATCAGAATTCAGCTGAAAAAACAGCTTCTTATCCAAGTAAAAATAGGCAAAAAATCAATGGAGGAAGATAGGGTCTTCGAAAATTTAAAAGCTGTAGTGGATTATATAGCGGATCAAATGCCCCATAGATACAACAATATAAAATCTATGTTTTTGAAAACAACCATGGGACATCCCATTAAGATTGACGAACAATTTTTAAAGAGTATAGAGGTGTGAAACAGTGATAGGAAAACATAAAATACCTCAATGGAAGTTGGATGAAGTTGAGCATTTAGTGGGTTTGTTTAAAGAATATAGTAATGTTGCTGTAATAGAGGTGGCAAAACTTAACGATAGGCAAATTCAAGAAATGCGCAAAATTTTAAGAGGAAAAGCAATCATTAGGATGTCAAAAAAGAGCCTTCAACTTAGAGCGATCGATAAATATAGACGAGAATCTAAAAAAGAAAATTTAGATGAATTTATTGAGAGAATTCCTGGACAAGCCGCATTCTGTTTTACAAATCTGAATATCTTTGAGATAAAAAAGATTTTTAATCAAAGTGAATGGATGGTTCCTGCTAAACCTGATGAAATTACACCCGTTGATATTTGGGTAAGCGCCGGCGATACAGGTTTACCTACTGGACAAGTTATTAGCGAATTAAACATGACGTTGCGGCTTCCAACGAGTATTCAAAATGATACTATTTGGATTAGAGAAGATACTCAAACGCATCATGCAGGGGATATTGTTGATGTCAAACAAGCTGCTGTGTTAAAGAAGTTAGGAGTAAATCCAATTGAATCTCTTATAAAGATTCATTACGCTTGGAGCGATGGTGAAATTATTCCGGAAGAAATACTATATATGGACATGAAACAGTTCCAAAAGGACTTAACTTCAGCATATTTCTCTGCTCAGAATTTAGCTTTAGAATTAGGTATTGTAGACAAAGAAACCATAAAACCTATGATTCAAAAAGCACACCGAGGAGCTCTTGGATTATTATTCAAATTACCCGTATATTTTGAAGACCTACGGGATGAATACATTCGAAAGGCTATCTCAAATGCTAACGCTATAAACGCTATGGTTCTTGGCGGAGATCTCCCTGTTCCTGAAACGGGAAAAAAAAAAGAGAGTAAAAAAGACGAATCCAAAGATGAAGAAAGCGAGGAAGATGAAGAAGTCGGAATCGGAGGATTATTTGGATAATTAAATAGATTTTTTGATGAAGTAAACTAACATAAATTTTAAAATTAATTGTATAAAATAAAAAAGAGGTTAAAAAAATGGAAACCATATATGCTGCCTTAATATTGCATAAAGCACAAAAAGATATCACCGAGACCAATATTGAAAAAATATTAAAAGCTGCCGATGTAAATGTTGATAAAGCGCAACTTACGAAGGTTGTAGCTGGACTTAAAGAGGCTGATATTGAAACAATTCTTAGTTCTGCTGCAGCGACTCCCGTAATGGCCGCCCCCGCAGCTTCTGCAAAACCCACAAAAGGAGCACCAAAGAAGGCAAAGAAAGAAGAAGAGGAAGAGGAGGAAGAGGAACCCACTGGTATTGGATCCTTATTCTAATTCCAAAGCGCTAAGGCATATAAAGAAATTGAGTTATATTTAATTTTGTAATAAACTAAATTATTTTTTTCTATTATTTTTTTTTCTACATTTTATTTATTTTAGCACCTATCTATTTGCTAAGAAATCAGTTATTCAAGGGAAATACTTAATGAAATCAAAAAGTTTTTTTAAAATTCACTTTTTAGTTTAATTACATTTCTCATTCGAGAAAATTTAATTTTATTTACAGAAAAATAGCTGTTAAAGATATAAACTGATGAACCATGACTGGAAAATTCATAAAATTCTTTACTCCATTCGTGCGAGTAATGCCTGAAATTAAAGCGCCACAGAGAGAAGTAAGTTTCAAAGAAAAATTATTGTGGACTGTAGTGGCATTAGTAATTTATTTGATTATGTCAAACATTCCTCTTTTCGGGGTGGATGTTACAGAGTCAACAGATTATTATTACTGGTTAAGAGTTATATTAGCAAGTCAGCGAGGAACGCTTACAGAATTAGGAATTGGTCCAATAGTAACAGCTGGATTAATTATGCAGCTATTACTTGGTTCTAAAATTATTAAAGTTGATATGAGCGATCCCTACGATAGATCGATGTTTAGCGGTTCTCAAAAAGTGTTCGCAATGTTTCTTACAATATTCAATATAGTTGCTTATATTCTTGGAGGAGCTTTTGGAGATCTGAATGTTACTAATGGAACATTTGTATTTTTACAGTTGTTTCTTGCAGGAATTGTTATTATCTTACTAGATGAATTACTGCAAAAAGGATGGGGGATCGGTAGCGGAGTTTCTTTGTTTATTGCTGCTGGAGTTGCGGGTCAAATCTTTTGGAATTTGTTTAGCTTTATCGCGGCTGAAGATGGTCTCGCTAGAGGTGTTGTAGTAGGATTTTTCCAAGCCTTAGGAGATCCAAGTTATAACGTTGCAGATTTTATATTCAGAGGCAATAGGCTACCGTCTCTTTTTGGAGGTATTACTACCTTAATTATATTTCTTATTGTAATATGGTTCGAGTCCACCCGGGTCGAAATCCCCTTGGCATACAAGGGGTATCGAGGTTTCAAGGGTAAATATCCAATGAAATTACTCTATGTCTCAAATATCCCAGTCATTTTGGTTAATGCATTGTATGCTAATTTTCTGTTTTTTGGACAGATGCTCGCAGGACCTAACTCTGCCCTTAGAGGACAAGGTTTCGATTTTTTGATAGATCTCATCGGCCGTTTCGATGATATACCAGCGGGAGGAGCAGCAGGTAACTATTTGGTTCCAAATTATGGCTTGCTTTATTTCCTCACCCCACCTCAAGGTTTGGATCAATTAATAGCCGATCCATTAAGAGCTATCATATACCTGATTTTCTTCATTTTTCTTTGTGTGATGCTCGGCCGTGTATGGGTCGATGTGTCAGGTTTAGCCCCCCGTGACATAGCCCAGCAAATTATCGATTCTGGAATGCAAATTCCAGGGTTTAGAAGTTCGGATAAAATCATTGAGAGAATCTTGAAGAGATACATCCCAACGCTAGTGATACTGAACGGAATAATAATTGCAGTGATGAGTTTCTTCGCCGATTCTCTAGGTGCACTGACTTCAGGTACGGGACTTCTAATAGCTATAGGAATCGTGCATCAGTACAGCGAGAGTTTGGCCAAAGAAATGGCAGCCATGCAATATCCGGGCATGCGTTCGTTCTTGGGTATGGATTAGATAAAAATTTCTAGTACTCATTTTTTTGCTAAAAACTTTATTAAATTATTAAAATTTCTTCAATATAACTATGCTTTCGTTATTAATACAAGAATCAAGTACTTTTCTAGATTGGATAAGCTACCCGCCGGGTTCCATGATATTCATTATTTTAATGGCTACAACAACGGCTCTTATTAGTACTGGTTTAACGAAATGGTTAGTTGATACTGGCGAGATAAATAGAAAACAAGTTATTAAGAAAGCGCACGACGAGGAGAAAGCCAAAATTATAGAATTAGCTGAGACTGACCCCGAAAAATACAGAAAAATGAGAAAACGTTGGGAACGGTTAGATAGTATGATCAAAACTTCGCAACAAAAAATGTCGTTAAAGCGTATGTTGCCTTCGTGCATTACCTTCGTTCCAATGATAGTAATATTTTCTGTAGTAAGAGGCCTGTTTGGAACGTCCAATCCAGTTGCGTTATCACCAATGAATGCAAACGACCTACCACTTATTGGAAGCATGATGGCTGGTTGGACGAGTGAGACTCCAGAATGGACTGCTCTTGTATATGGATATGTCAGAACTATTGGTGTAGACGCAGGATGGATAAACTTTACTGGGTGGTATTTTCTCTGTAGCTTTGGAATTAACACCCTCATTCAGAGATTGTTAAAACTGCAAACCCAAGCACAGGGAGGGATGGAACAAATGATGGGTGGAAGTAAAGCTAAAGGAATGGAGTTTCCGGACGTTTAATTAGCTTTTAATCAAGCAAAATCAAAACGCAGATAGAGGGACTCGAACCCTCGAGTGTTTTCACACACTGGCTTTCTGGTTAAGGTTACCACTCCAAGCCAGCGCCGTACCGCTTGGCTATATCTGCAAAAAAAAAGATAACGTCGCTTTTTAGCGGCGTGCACTTATACTAACTATCTTATTCTGTTTATTAAATTTTTTTTATTTTATAGGAATGGAAACAGTTTCCTTTAATTTCTTCTCGAGTTTAGCCTTTTTAATAGCTTCTTCTATCTTGTCGTGTGAGGCTCCTTTTTTTATATCGATCGTTTCGGATATGGGTTCGAGGTGTTTGTAATTAGTTCGACGTCTCCGAACGTTCAGCCCATCAATTATTACATAATTTTTATCGATAATATCAACCACAACGCAATACTTTCCAGCTTCCCTTCCAGTTGTTTTAACGCAAACGCGTCCTATGTCATATACACTCATTTAATTCGTCACCAAATTAATTTTATTAGCTTTATCTTTTCTAACAACTAAAAAATCAGAAAAGATATACTATTTTTAGTAAATTTAGGAATAATTTTAATAATAAATTTTTTACGATTTTTGTTAGAAATCGTTTGATTTTATTTTTTCTAACTCTTTGAGGATTATTTTCAGCACTTCTTCAATTGACAAATGTTCTGTGTCAATAATTAAATCAAAGAAATTTTGGATAAAGTTGTTATCACTTAAATCAATATTATAGAGTTTGTTAAAGCGTTTTAATTCAGATTCTTCCCTTAAAGTCGTTTCCTTTAATTTTGCATCGTAGGAGCTCTGATCTCGGGCCGTCATTCTTTTTACGCGAATGTTTAATGGACAGGTTAAGTGTATCTTGAAATCCGCAATGGATTTTAGCAAATATCCACTTAATTGACTATCGAGAATAATATTGCCCTTTTTTGCCACGTCCACTACCTTTGTATCTAAGCTTTTGTCGATCTCTGGATTCTTCTCAACATAATTAGTATACTCCTCCAACGTCATACCGTTTTCTTCTGCTAAATCCCGAAACGCCTTGCCCGTTGAATAATAGAGTATACCAAGGTTTTCTGCTAACAATTTGGCAATTGTAGATTTCCCTGTTCCATGAAGACCTGATAGTGTAATTATCATTTTTCTTAGTAACGAAACTGACTGAGGCTATTATATGAAATAATAACTAGAAAATATTTAATATTAATGAAATTTCCAGAGTGGATTATTCTGAAGATTGCCAAACTGCTTCTTTGAGAAGAGTTTGTAAACAGTTAGCACAATACCTTCCACTCTCGGGCCGATTTGCCCTTCTTGACACGCGATTTGTTTTCGTCATTTTGGCGGGTCTTAATCTTGGTACGGCTTGAAGTGGTTTTTTACAGATAGCACACTCTGCTTTACTAGGTTTTTTTCTCCAATAATGAGTAACATTAACATTTCCGGGAGTTTTCAACTTCTTTCGGTGCTGAGCTTTCGATCTTAAACCTGGTCTTGGCACAAGTAGATTACCTTTATTGTGTTAATTAGTTAAATTCGAAACTTTAGTTTCTATACTGTTAAAGCATGAAAAGTTAATTAATTTTTTCATTTTAATTAAAGCTCCAGATTCAACTTTCTTTTAAAATCATTAAACAGTGCGTATAATTCGTCTGCGATTAAATCTCTATAGTTTTTATTTGTGCTAATTTTTTGAGGGTTATGCTTATATTCTTGATAGACTTTTTGAAGCTTTACTTTACTTAATTCCAAACCAGGAAAATTGCCAAATTGATTCTTCAAGTCAGCAAAAAGACCGAAGATTAAATCTTCGTCATAAAAAGCGTTCAATTTTAACGCGTCCATGAGCGTTATAAACGAAGAAGTTATTTCAGAAGCAAGTTTAGGAATTTCGAGAAAAGAAGAACTAACCGATTTCGAGTATATTTCAGCAGGAAATTCAAGCGGGGATATTTTATTAATGATATCAATTGCTCGGTAGTATTCGTCTGCGTAATTCATACTTTTCAACATTTCTGAAAGTATTAAATTATGTTTACTTAATGAGATATTAATTGTAAGTAAATTATTCGTTGCATTTTTTATCGATTTCTGAAAAAAATTATCTTTTAAACTACCACTCTGGTATTTATGATCTAAATTTAATATTGTTTTAATTACAGCGTATATTTCGGATTCTAGTTTAGATTTTACTTCTAAATCATTTTTTCTGTGATTTTTCATTATCCAGGGCTTTTCAATCTTGTACTAAAAAATAAAAGTAGGGCGCAAGAAATAAAAGATTACGGCAACAATTATCCCTATTATTAATGATGATAATAACACTCGGAATGTAGATGAGTTGGATAATTCTCTAATAGAAAGAGAAATTAGAATGGGGATCCAGATAGCAATTGTTAAAGCTTCAATTAGGTGTAGAACAGTCCATACGGGTGAAGCAAACAACGGAGCACTTAAAGTTACAAAAGAAGGTATGTCTGGTATATCGATGGTAGGGAATCCTATTAGAATAATTAAAATCTCAATTGCGTTTATCAATAAATAGGGGGCAAACGCGGTTAGCATCATATTGAATTTTGAAGCTTGTTGTTGATGTAATGTTCCTCCTTTATAGATGCTAAAAACGCTCATTTCAGCCTCGCTGTATTTCTCGGCTTCATCTTCCTTATCTCCGAAACGAGCTTCTAATCGTTCTGAAAAATCTACGGCAATGTTTGCTCCTCTGGAAAAAATCCAAATAAGAATAAAAGCAAAAATGAAATAATACAAAAATCCAAACGCAAAAAACGCTATGAAAGCCGCCAAATCAATAAAAAACCTCCCGAATGTTAAGGGTGGTATCGAGGTGATATTAATATGTGAAAAAAAAGCTAAACCCATTAATCCATACA
>JAHQWJ010000034.1 GCA_029856125.1 Promethearchaeia archaeon
AAATTATTAGAAAAAGGATTTAATAAAACTTCAAATATTCATACGCTTTATTAGAAGTTTGGAAACAGTATTTAATCTCTTGAAAATCCTTTTTAAATTCAGCGACCTCTTGTTTAACTTTTTGAGGATCTTTTTTGTTGATTAGTAATTCTTTAAAAAATTCTGCAATATCAACCATTTCACTTTTTCCCATTCCAAGGCGGGTGATTTCGGAAGTTCCTAATCGTAAACCACCAGGGTTCATATAGTGTCTTCCCTGACTAATATCCCATGGTAGAAGGTTTCTGTTTATAATGATATTCGCTTCCTCTACTAATCTTTCAATATCCCCTCCTAGGCCGATGGTTTTTTCGAAATTTGTAATATCAATAACAATCTGGTGAGATTCCGTAAAATTTTTGTGTTCCATAAGAGCATTTATGCCCCTTTCGTAAAGAGCTTGGCCTAACGCTTTAGCGTTATCAATCACTTTTTTGTGATAATCTTTCCCAAATTCTAACATTTCAGCGTATGTAACGGCCAAACCTGCAACATTATGTAAGTGATGGTTAGATAACAAAGCTGGAAACACGTTAGGTCGTAAGGTATCAATTAAATCCTCCCTATCTGATAAAAGTGTTCCATGTTGGGGTCCTGGAAGCGTTTTATGAGTGCTGAGTGTCATTACATCTGCTCCTTCTCTTAAAGGGTCTTGAAAATAACCAGATCCTATTAACCCGGCCACATGTGCAGCGTCATAACCCACATTCGCCCCTACATCTTTTGCTACTTCACTTAGTTCTTTAACAGGGTGAGGAAAGAGAAATACGGAACCTCCAAATAAAATTAATTCCGGTTTGAACTCCCTTATAATTTTTGCTGTAGCATCCGGATCGATGTTCATCTCGTCATTATTAAATGCCATGTATTCGATATTCAACCCACGTACGGTTCCAGCAGTTCCATAAATCGCCATACCACTTTTTGTGAATTTAGGTGCGTGAGAAATGTGTCCTCCTTTTGGTATGGGCATTATTAGCATTTTTCCATTATTTGCTGATGTAAACGCATTATACATTGCTAAATTTGCTACAACTCCAGAAATGGGTCGTACATCTGCGTGGACGCAATTAAAATACTCTTTTGCAAGCTCCATACATATATCTTCAACTAAATCAATATACTTACATCCCGCATAAACCCGTTGTCCGACCCATCCTTCTGCGTATCTGTGAGAAAAATCGCTATTACAAGCTTCATCTACGGCAGGGCTGGTAATATTCTCTGACGCAATAAGTGGGATTGATTTACTAAACAATTCATTATGTTCGATGAGTATATTCCTAATTTCTTCTACTCTCTTATTCAAAAAAAATCAACACATTCTCTATTTTAAATTCAATTCTTAAAAAGAAATAAAATTCCAATGGTTTTAAACCTTTTGACAAATCCCTAGGTTGCCAGAAGCGGAGTAGGTAAAATTTAACGTTATTTAATTGGAATGTTTTAGAGGAAATGGTGATCTTTATTTTATAATTCGCATAGAAGCGATACAATTAGTGTAATAAAGCCTTATTTTCCCTCAAAATTTTTAAAAACAATTTAATAATCAAAACTTGTGGTTATGCGTTGTAACCCTTAGAGCTCTCAAGGATTAATCTAGCTTCATACAAGTTTAATTTTCTACCTGCCTTTTGTTTTTCAAGAGCAACAGCGAGTTTTTCTTGTTTCAATTTTTCCAACTCAAAATTTCTATGTGTGGACGGTCTTTTGGAGGTTCTCGGTTTTTTGGAAGAATATTTAGATTGTCTTCCTTTAGATTCTTTTTTCCTCTTATTCATAACGCGAAGGAATTTTTCATGGTAAGCATCAGCCGCTTTTTTGTTTTCAATCAAATTTTCTTCAAGAGCTTTCTTTTCCTCTCTTAACTCGTTCACGGTTTGATAAATTTCAAGCATTTTAGCGTGATAATCTTGGGATTTGGTTGACCATTTATTTAACTGTTCATAGATTTTGTTTAAGTTAATTTTAACAATTTGAATCTTACGGTCAATTTTAAATGAATCGCTATTTTGTTGTTCAGCTAAAAAATCTATTTTAATCTGCGCTAAGTCTCTAATTTGATCGACCATAGCATTTTCTTCTAAAATATCTAAATTTTCGATTTCAATCCTCCTTTCGAGATTATCGATCTTCTTCTCTATCTGTCGGACGGATATGAAATCTTTAGTATCTCTGCCTTTTTTACTCTTTTGATTAATTTTTTTTTTTTCTTCAAGAAATTTATCTAAAATCTCTTTATACTCATTTTTTTTGTCTTTTAGCTTTTTAACCTTGTTATTCCAATAATCCCTTTTTTTTTTATAGTCCTGTTTGGCAAGGTTTAAGTGATTGTCAATTTCGGTATCAATAGTTTGTAATTTGTTAATAAAGTCCTTAGTTTTTGCATTTAAATCATCCCGCTTTTGTCTAAATTCTTCAATTTGAAGTTGCAATTCTTTAAAAGAATTTTTTGAAGTCTGGGGGATATTAGCGTTCGCTTTACTCATAGATTAATTCATTAACGAGTATTTATAAAAAAGGTTGCATAAACAATGATTGAGTATTTCAATATATCATTTATTTTATATTTTATTAAAACCGCTTGATGCGTTTGTCTTAACGCGTGAAAAAAATTACAATTTTGTAAAATTATCCTTGCAAATTTATTTGGTTTAATATAAATGCTAAATAAAAAATACAGATTTATTAGAATTGATGGAAATGAAAGATGATTTAATAAAACCGAACGATTTAATTTATTTAATCCTTGATGCAAGAAGAAAATGGTTAGTAAAAGTAGAAGAAGGAAGAGAATTCCAAACTCATAAAGGAACAGTGAAATTTGATGATGTTATAGGTAAACCATTCGGTTCTGTAATATTTTCTCAGCCTTACGAATCTCAAGGATATAAGTTCTATCTTCTTAAGCCGTTACCGTCTGATTATGTAATTTATATGAGTCGTAAAACTCAAATAATATATCCAGAAGATGCAGGATTAATTTTGATCTATACTGGGATTAGCCCTGGTAGCGTAGTCATTGAAGCTGGATGTGGTTCTGGGGCATTAACATGTATTTTAGGAAACTATGTTAGACCGAATGGGTACATTTTTTCGTACGATGTAAGAAAACAAAGTTTAAAAAAGGCAAAAAACAATGTTCTTAAGGCGGGGTTAAGTGAATTCGTATCGATTCAATACGGCGACATTGTAAATGACGACTTAGGACATGAAAATGTTGACTCAGTTGTTTTAGATATGCCACAACCGTGGATGGCGATTGAGAAAGTCAAACAATATCTCAAACTTAGTGGAACTTTGGTATCGTTTTCGCCCGCGATAGAGCAAGTGAAAAAAACAACTTTTGCGCTGAGGGAGAACGACTTTTACGAGATAAATACTTACGAATTAATAAAAAGGAAATATCAGGTGAAAAGTAACGCGACTCATCCAGAAGTAAGAATGATTGGTCATACAGGTTATATGACTTTTGCACGAAAGATTCAAGATGTTAAAAATCCTTACAGAGCGCGGAAACCAAAACAGAAGGAATATGTGAAGCTGAATGGAATGCCTTTAAGTGGTGAGAATTTGTAATGATAGAATACAGTGATTTTGCAAAATTAGATATGAGGGTTGGTTTAATAAAACAATGTGAAAAAGTGCCAAAATCTAAAAATCTTTTCAAGCTAATGATTAATTGCGGAGAGAAAGAAAAAAGACAGATTATTACTGGCATTTCACAATTTTATTCGCCAGAGGAACTGGTTAATAGGAAAGTTGTTGTTCTAGTAAATCTTAAACCAAAAAGAATTATGGGATTAGAAAGTCAAGGGATGCTTTTAGCGGCAGATTTAAACAGCGAACCGTTCTTGCTAAAAATAGATGAAAGAAACGGTAAAAATATCCCTCCTGGAAGTATTATAAGGTAATTAGAATCCTTTTAACTTAACGCCAGTTTGCATTACCTTCTTTTTCTTATACCTTTCGGTCATAAAATAATGCTTTTTTTTATCTGGTAAAATGTTAATATACTTCCTTAGTATATCCTCAACGAAAATTTTTGTCGTTTTATTTGGAATTTTATTCGGATTTGAGAGGTTTGCTAGAATCTCCTTGTTTTTGGCATTAGGGGTTAGACCAATATTTTTTATTGGTATATGAAAGGAATGTACAAACCATCCACTACTTTTCTCTTCGTGAACAATTACTCGTAAAATATTCGCTTCCTCTTTTTTTATCTTAATATCCACTACTTTCTTTCCCGGTCGTACGATGATCGTTGCATAAATTGGGAGGTTATTTTTAGGATCGTGAATCTTCTTTAAGAATTCCTTTAACTTTTCACTCATTTTACTTTAAAAAGGTTGGATAATTAAATAAATTTATTACTAAAAATTATGAATTGGAAGTAAAAATTATGACAGTTTTATTGGAAACATTTGAAATAAAAACTAAAGCTTATTACGAAGCAAAAGATATTACACCTCAAGTTCAAAATGCGCTCGAAAGAAGTGGGTTGAAAAACGGCATCGTAAATGTTCATGTCGCAGGTTCCACAGGAGCAATATCTACTGTTGAATACGAACCAGGTTTAGTCCAACACGATATTGAAGATTTTTTAGAAAAAATTATCCCTTATAAAGAAAATTATGCTCACCACAAAACCTGGCACGATTACAACGGTGCGGGGCACTTAAGAAGCTTTCTCATTAAAACCTCACAAACATTCCCCTTTCACGATAAGAAGTTAATCCTTGGGAGTTGGCAAAATATCATTTTCATTGAAAACGACGAAAAACCTAGACATCGTACAATTTATGTAACATTAATAGGGGAATAATGCAATTTTTTCTTTATCTGTCCGAATCAAACTAAGCTATTTGAAATTGTCGAAATAGATTATAACTATTTTATCCTTATTTTAAAAAGAAAAGGAGTAAAAAATTTAGATTCTTTCGGAAAATTTATTAAATTCATTGACTAACAAGTTATAAACTTCTCTACGGCGAACATTTTCGAACTTATCAATCATTTTTAGGATTGTTTTGTGTCGGTCTTGTATCATACTTTTAAAAATGGGAATCTTACGAACCACATCATCAAATTTATTTTTTTGGATAATTTGATAGTTTAGATATTCCAAAAAATTGCTTTCTTCTTCTTTCAATTAAATCCTCTTTTTTAGATTAGTATATTTACCAGATTGAAATAATAATCTATAAAAAATAGTAGTGTCATGTATGTATTTTTCAAATAATATCGGAGGATTTAGATATTTGGATGTATAGTAGAAAAAGAACAAAAAATTAAAAATAATGAACTTCACTTACAATATAAAAAATACATTAAATTAAGTTTAAAAGCAATAAAAGTTTTTTTTTTTAAATTTTAGATTATCATTAATTAAGATAGTATCGATATTATGCAACAATTTATTAAAGTTATCATTGCAGGTTTGGATAACGCAGGGAAAACCTCCATCTTAACTGCTTTGAACAAAAAATACAATTTCCATAAAGATATAATATCCCTTACGCCAACTATTCGAGTTGAATACCAAGCGACAGAATTTCTAAAAAATCGCGTAGTTTTTTGGGATATGGGTGGTCAAGAAAAATATAGAAAATTATATCAAAAAAAGCAAGATCTTTATTTTTCTGGAACAGATTTATTAGTATACGTCGTTGATATTCAGGATTCTGAAAGATTTGAAACTTCTATGGCTTATTTGGATATGATTTTGAAGAATTTTAAGAAGCATAAGATGGATGTTCCGCTTATAATAGCCTTTCATAAATTCGACCCAGAATTCATAGGAAATGAACAAATGGTTGAGCAGATAGAAGCTTTGAGGAAGCATATACTTAAACTATACCCCTCCTTTAGAATTTTATTTCAACAAACCTCAATTTACGATATTATATCAATAGTGCAGCTCATATCATACGGATTATCAGTGTTTGATGAAAATTTTTTTGATTTATCCGAACTGTTAGAGAAATCTCTCAAGGAATTCGATAGCGAGTCTTTAATCTTATTTGACAAAAATGGGATTATCATAAGCGAGTATTATAGGGAAATCGTTGAGCCAGAGATTTATGTAGAACTTATAGAATCAATAAAAGAGCACCTATTTTTACTGAAAAGGATGCAAGAAGAATCTCACGAAACAGATTATGCGTTTTCGTCGATAGGAGATGAATTGATATCTTATTTGCATCGAATTGAAATCAATAACGAATCCATATTCGTGTCTGTAATAATTAAAGAAAAATTAAAGGATTTACTTCTAGAAAAGTTCTCAGAATTTACGCTTGAATTAATAGAGTTGATAGAGCCCTTAATTAAAGGAAAATAAATTTTTTCTAAACGATACCAAGTAGTTCTCGAGCTTTATCAACTAGTTTCTCCTTCTTTTCCTGATGTTTTTTTATAAATTTTAATACTTTTTCCGCACATTGAGCTTTATGTTCCCCACAAAGTAATTCTCCCTTAACACATCTTTCGAATTCATCTGCTAGAATTTCATCATTCTCTTCAAAATGATACATTAGCATTTTATAAACCATACACTTTTGAGGTTCACCACCAAGTTCTTGCTGTTCTTTCTTGTTCTTCCGCCCGCCTGTTAGAGCCCCTTTTACTTTTTTCTCGATAGAGTCTAAAGATTCGTTGAAAGTAAACGAACTATTCGGATTTCTTTTAGCCATTTTATCTGATCCATCAATCCCCGGTAATAGATAGTGATAAGTAGCACCAGGTAAGAAAAAGTTTTTGTAATACCTTCGTGTGAGGTCTCTTGTAAGTCTTATATGTGGATCTTGATCTATTCCGACGGGAACTACCGTAGGTCGAGGCCCTTCTCTAACTTGGGGGAGTACTATATCTCCTACTTGAACGAGTGCTGCTAAATAGAGTCCGAATGTTTTCTCCCCATAGATTGCATTCAACATGTTTTGGGTTACTAATCTACTTACTTTAAAGCATATATCTTTAACCAAGGGCTCTTTAGATTGCCTCCAAATATAAGCCTTGTCAGGAGAAGGGTCTAAACCAAACGCTAAAATATCTGCTACATTATCTATCGCATTTGGTTCTGCTTTGTCATAAGGTATCCCATTATCTTCCCAGGATTCTATATCTGCGATACCATAATATACTTTACCTCCCATTTTTTGAAACTCAACAATTTCTAAAGCAGTTGTTGACGTTCCTAAGTGGTAAGGTCCAGAAGGTTTTATACCGCTCATCACAGCCCATGGTTGATTTTCTTCAATTGCTTTAAACACTAATCCTAAATCTCTATGACCAAAAATGATTTTCCTTCTGAAAAATCGATTATTTAACAATTTTTGTCTCAAATTTTCGCTTATATCTTCGATTCCAAATTCTTTCTTTATTCTCTCGTAATCCTCATCTTCTACAGGATTAGAGGAACCCCAAGGATCAAGCATTTTTTATAATTAACTCGTTTATATCGTAGGTACAATTTAATTGATCAATATAAAGTAATATCCCAATTAAAAATTTGGGTTCAGATTGAGGCTATATAATTGGTTGAATAATAATTTAAGCATTAATGTTATTTTTTAACTTCTATTTGTTAACGGTATTTGGTTTTACTTGAAAGGATATAAGGTCAACATATAATAATTCTTTTAACCTTGTTAATATTAAGATGACTGAAAACGATACGCTACAAGAAGAGGAATGGAAGGAAAAACTAACGGAAGAACAATATCGCGTTTTAAGACTAAAGGGGACTGAACGCCCTTTTACCGGCAAATATTGGAACAATAAACAAAAAGGCATTTACTACTGTGCTGGTTGTGGGACTCCATTATTTGACTCAAGCTCGAAATTTGAATCAGGATGTGGGTGGCCAAGCTTTTCTAATCCCATTAAAGATTCTAAAATTAAAGAAGAAACCGATATTAATTTCAATATGAGAAGAACGGAAGTTTTATGCGAAAAATGCGGAGGACATTTAGGACATGTGTTTAAGGACGGTCCTAAACCAATGGGTCTACGATACTGTATTAACTCGATATCATTAGATTTTACACCTAAAAATAAGGACGAAAAGTAGAGGACCAACTAATTTTTTACAATATAACAATCGAGGAATTTTTATATTCTTTTAAAACCATGTTAGAGTTAGTTTTGGTTATAAATTCTTTCTCGTTTAATTCTCGGATAAAGTTATGTACATCCTGAGCTTCTTTAAACCGACAAATCAACGCCGCAGATTGTTCTCCTGTTGTGTGAAACACGGAACAAATTTCTGGTTTGTGCGATATTTCGTCTAAGATTTCTTGCGTGTGTTTACCATCAATATTAATTCTTATTAAAAATGTTAGCTTATAGCCCAATTTCTCGTTATTAAGTTTAAGTGTATATCCTTCGATTATCTTGTTTTCCTCTAATTTCGAAATTCTATTATGAATGGTTCCAATCGAAATATTCAGTTTATCCTTAATTTCTCGATAAGACGTCTTAGCGTTTTCTTGTAAAATTTTAATAATTTCTTCGTCAATTTCATCCAAAGTTTCTTTTTTCATTTTTAATAACCCAGAAAAGTATCTTAATCTTTAAATTTTGTTCATTTGTTCAACATTACTAAAAATATTTGAAATTTATTTATAATTTTTGAAATCCACATTTTTTATTTTTAAATGATCTCCAAATCACAAAATTCTTATAAATTGAGTCATTAAAAAATTCAAGAATTAAAAATTTTTAAAAACAAAAAAAAGGTAAAAATATGTCTGTACCGATTATAATTCTCAAAGAAGGAACGGAAGAAACAAAAGAAAGAGAAGCTCGCATGCAAAATATTAATGCAATCAAAGCAATTACCCAAACAGTGAAATCTACTCTTGGGCCAAAAGGCATGAATAAAATGTTGGTGGATTCTGTAGGAGATGTTACAATTACTAATGATGGTGCTGAAATACTTAAATTGCTTGATATAGATAATGTTGCTGCAAATATGATGGTTAATATTGCCAAATCTATAGATGAAGATATTGGTGATGGCACCACAACTGCTGTCATCTTCTCAGCATCCTTATTAGAAAATGCTCTTGAGTTGATTGAACAAGGTATTCATCCAAAACCGATTACTCATGGTTACAAACTAGCAGCAGATAAGGCATTAAAGATAATAGGTGACATTGCGGAGAAAATTTCTCCTGACGATGACAAAATACTCATGGATGCAGCGAGAACTGCTATGAATTCTAAAGATATAGTAGGTGTAAAAGACTATTTTGCGGAATTAACAGTAAAAGCCGTCAAACACATAAGTGGAGATGATGGTAATACATTTTCGAAAGTAGGCAATGTTAAAATTGTCAAAACACCTGGGAAATCATTAAAAGAAACGGAGTTAATTAATGGCGTCTATATTCAAAAAGAAAAAGTCAATTCAACAATGCCAGATGTAATTAAAAACGCGAAAATTGCAGTTATTAGGAGAAAATTAGACATTGTAAAGACGGAGTTTGATGCGCAGATAAAAATCTCTAACCCTGCAGATATACAGAAGTTCCTCGATCAAGAAGATAAGATTCTAGTAGACTACTTGAAGATCTTTAAAGATTTAGGCGTTACTGTTATTGTCAACAACAAAGACATTTCTGACAAATTTGGAGCTTATTTGGCTAGAGAAGGAATTGCTGCAGTTAAAAACCTTAGCGATTCTGATATGAAAGCTGTAACGAAAGCTATTGATGCTAATACAGTTGATGATCTTCATTCCTTATCTGAGGAAGATCTAGGTTTTGCTGAAAATGTCAAGTTCGAAAAAATCGCTAAAGATGAGTATATCCTCTTTACTGGATGCAAAAATCCTAAATCTGTGTCAATACTGCTTAAAGGGGGGCTAGATAAAATTTTAAGCTCTGCAGAAATTACGTTACACGATGTTCTTTCAGTTGTTGCCAAAGTTATGGATACTAAAGAGGTCGTAGCTGGTGGTGGCGCAATTTACATTGAATTAGCAAAAAGGTTAAGGGAATTTGCTAACAATATTAGCGGTAAAGAACAACTCGCTGTAAATGCTTTTGCAATTGCTTTAGAAGAAATTCCTAAAACATTGATTAAAAATGCAGGATTAGATGAAATCGAAAATATGACAGAACTACGGGCAGCTCACAAAACTGAAAGCGATAAATGGAAAGGGATTGATACTATAACCAACGAGATAGGAGATAATTTCGAGAAAGGTATAATTGAACCAGCAGCATTAGTTAATCATGTTATAAAAGCAGGAAGCGAATTAGCAAATCTGATTTTAAGAGTAGATAGAATTATCAGTGCTAAAGGCAGTAGACCTCCGGGATTATAATAATTTGATTGAATATTCCAATTTTTTTTATTTTTATTAATCAAAACTTATTATTTGTGATTATTTATTGGTATTTCTTGGATTTAGAAAGACTTTTAATACCTATTGATTTATGTTATTTTCTATAATAAAAAATTTGAATTGACATATTTATTCATGATTTGAAATGGATTTAAATGAAGAATTTGCAGTAGCTATTGGTACAGACTTAATATCTCAACAAGATATCGAAAAATTATTTGCTTTAAAGAATGATCACGTTTTAAAAATTATCAAGCAATTCGTAGATTTGTGTAAACCTAGTAAGTTAACCGTAATTTCTGACTCTGATGAGGATATTAAATATGTAGTCCAGAAAACACTTTCTATTGGAGAAGAAAGTAAACTCAATGTAAAAGGGCACACAGTTCATTACGATAGCTTCTATGATCAAGCAAGGGATAAAGGAAACACTAAAGTTTTAATCCCAAAAGGAGAATATCGGAGTCCTTGGATTAATACGATGGATAGAGATGAAGGGCTTGAAGAAATATTAGAAATTATGGATGGGTGTATGAAAGGGAAAGAATGTTTAGTAAGATTTTTTTGCCTTGGACCTATTAAATCTAAATTTACTATAGGTGCTCTACAACTTACGGATTCATTCTATGTTGCTCATTCTGAAGATATTTTGTACAGAAAAGGATACGAGGAATTCAAAGATTTAAATGGGTCTAATAACTTCTTTCATTTTATACACTCTGCTGGAGAGCTTGTTGGTAATCCTCCAGTTACTAAAAACATTGAAAAAAGGCGAATATATGTAGATCTGCAAGAATCACGGGTTCTATCTGTCAATAATCAATACGCGGGTAATTCTCTTGGGTTAAAAAAGTTAGCTTTAAGATTAGCAATATGTAAGGCAAGTAACGAAGGTTGGTTGACCGAACACTACTTTATTTTAGGAGTTCGCCCGAAAGGTAAAAACAGGGAGACATATTTTACTGGGGCTTTCCCAAGTGCATGTGGAAAAACTTCTACCGCAATGCTTCCTGGACAACTAATTGTTGGAGATGATATCGCATATTTACGAGCTTGGGAGGATGGATTTGCACATGCTGTTAATATTGAGAAAGGAATTTTTGGAATTATAAAAGATGTGAATGCGAAAAACGATCCTGTAATTTATGAAGCTCTCACAACCCCAAGAGAATTAATTTTTTCTAATGTTCTCGTAAAAGATGGGAAACCCTACTGGCTTGGTATGGGTATTGAGCATCCTAAAGATGGTTTCAATCATTATGGACAATGGATCGATGGAATTTCTGATGAAAAAGGAAATATAGTACCTCTTGCTCATCCAAATGCTCGCTATACAATTAATCTTACCGATCTATCAAATTGTGATCCAAAATTAAATGATCCTAATGGTGTACCTATACATGGAATATTTTATGGTGGAAGAGATTCTGACACAATGCCTCCAATTCTAGAAAGCTTAAACTGGGAACAAGGGATTTTTTTAGGCGCTATTATAGAGTCTGAAACGACTTCAGCAACTCTTGGGGCAACTGGCGTTAGAAAAGCAAGCCCAATGGCAAACCTCGATTTCTTAGTAGTTCCTCTCGGGAAATATTTAAATAATCACAATATTTTTGGAAAAAAATTGAAACATTGCCCACAAGTATTCTCTACTAACTACTTTCTAAAAGGTAAAGATGGGAAATATTTAAATGCTATTTTAGACAAAAAAGTTTGGGTTATGTGGTCGGAAGGGCGTACTAGGGGTGATTTTGATGCTATAGAAACTCCAATTGGTTATTTACCTAAATATGAAGACCTTAAGACATTATTCAGAATAGAGCTAAATAAAGATTATACCAAAGAAGAATATATTGAGCAATTTACGCTAAAAATTAATTTTTTACTCGAAAAACTAAACCGCATTGAGAAAATGTATAAAGCAGAAAAAGAAATTCCTAAGTTTTTCTGGAATATTCTTTATTTGCAACGATCAAGATTGAATGGTTTGTTAAAAAAAACTGGTAAAGAAGAAATTAATCCCTTTGATTTAATCTGACTATTATCAAAGTATATGTAAAATTCTGAAATAAATAGCGGAAAACCCTATATCAAGAGTTTTAATCCATGTTTTACTTTGTAAGTCCGTTTTAATCTATCTAATTCAATAAATCGTTTTATCTCAAGATTATTTAATAAGTCCCTCATTTCAACAGGATTTTTATTTAGTTTTGCTGATAAACCCTCGATATCAGTTTCATATGAGCGAAGCACCGTAAGCAGAGAAGAGTAATGATCAAATATTTGATTTACAAGATATTTGAGAGCTTCGTTCAAATTTTCTCCCGTTCGGGTACTTGTTGGAAAAATCACTGCGTCGTCTCTTAAATAATTTTGGGATCTTACTACTTCGTCATGTCTAGATCCGGCCATATCTTGTTTATTTGCCAAATAAACTATAGGTGTGTCAAGCCCTATAGATTTTCGAAGAGAATTTAGAATAATTATTGCGTCTTCATCTCTTTCTGGGTGAGCCGCATCAAATAAAAAAACAAGGCCATCAGAACCTCGGACTATTACATCTCTCATAACGTTAAATCTTAATAAACCAGGGGTGCCAAATAAAAAGACATCAAATCCATTTAATTTTACGCTTCCTAAGTCCATTCCAACGGTATAATATTTATTATCTCTGGCTTTAGCTTCCACATTTAGCGCCTTATCATCAAAATATTTAATAAAACTCGATTTACCGCTTTGGGTTGGGCCTGATACTGTAATTTTCATGATTGTTAGCTCTGTATTTAAACAAACTTTACCAAATGAAGCTCTTGCCGGATTACAATTGAAATAGTTTTTATTACTTGATTATTAATTTAATTAGCTTTTATTTAGCATTAATATATAGATAATATAATTCTATGCTATAGAAAAAATAATTTAGCAGATAAAAATCACTCATAGGTTATAAAGAATGGATTTTAAGTAGCCAAAAAATTGGTTTTGTTCTGTTTTATGTTAGTAAAATCTAGTAAACAAAAAACTCTGAGATTGATTTTAAAACCTATCTATATTCTTCTGCTCTTCTTGATTTTCTGTTGCTAAAACTAATAATTTGAGCAATCATTTTAGATTTTTCGACAGACGTATTTAATTCAACAGGTTCCCTAATATATCCTTTATTTAAAGCAAGGTTATATATTTTCTCTCCAGCCTCAGTGCGAATTAATGTTGTTGTTAATCCTTGTTTAGAGGCTATGCCCCCAAAAGAAATATCTGAGTAATAATTAGTAAAGTTTTCACATACCCTACATGCATTTCTCATAACATCTTGTAGCTCTGAAAATTCTATTGTCAGCGGCTTATCCCTATTTTTGAGATTTATAATTAAGTTTTCCTTAATATTCATCTTTTCAATATCGTTAAAAGAAATGTGAAACCTTTCTTCGATTTTCGCTCGAACAACTTCGTCAAATTTAAAATTTTCATAACAAAAAAGACCTAAGGTGTACTCAACTACATGAGCCGGTATTATTTTTAATTCTTGCATTTTTCTTATGGAGTGAATTTGACAAGGAACCCCAACTACAGCAATTTTGATCTTGTCTGTCTGAACCACCCTTTTTAACTCTGTAATTGTAGGAACGAAAGTGTTATATTTTCCTAACTCTGAAACAGGACCTTCTATGTTATAGTTCGTTCCTATCGCATCTATAATATCTTGCTTATTTTTAGCAAAGAAAGGAGTTCTTTGAAAGGGACCTACTTTTTTTGATACAATCGCTGCATCAATTAAATTGTTTTCTAATAAGGCAATTAATATTGCTGTAACCACTCCTCCATCAGTAGCAAACTGTTGTATCTGAGGATCGCTAGCTTGAGCTGTGGCTATTTTAGTCCAGTTACCTATTGGGGGTTTGAAATTAAATTTCTCGTTTAATTCTTTGTCTAATTCGTGAATTTCGGGGCAGATTAAATAGCAAATACCACAATGTAGGCAATTATCTTCATTGGAATAATAAGGTAACCCACTTGCCGAGATATCAATGGCTCCTATTTCCGCAGCTGAACAAAAACTGACACATCCTCCGCATTCTCCACATATTCCCTTTTCATGAACTTCTTTAATAAGATCTTTAAACGATTTAGGTTTTACTTCATTTTCTTTATAGAATCGTTCTTCTGTCAAATCTCGGAACACTCGTAGTATCTTTTTCACTTATTAATTATTATTTATTTCGTAAGATTCAAAACTGCAAGTTAAACTTCTAATTGCTATAAATAAAAATAAGGTTATCAGTTATAAGATTACCCATCAAAATTATTTTATTCAATGAAAAATATATAATTTTTACTTGATTTGGTGTATTTATTTTAATAGAATACATTTTTCAGTATTTTTTTAATGATTATAATCATAAATTCACACTTTTTTATTTAATTTAATAATAATTATATATATTATGATCGGTTATTATTATTTCATTAAAAAATATAATTAAAAACGTCAGAAAGAAGCGTTATTAACTTAAATGTCGTAAGAAATTCCACACTTTTTAAAAATTATCTTTGTTCGCATTTGGTGTAATCATTTGACCAATAAAATTAAAAGTGTTATGGTAGTTGGGGCAGGTATTGCCGGGATCCAAGCCTCATTAGATTTAGCTGAAAGAGGCATAAAAGTTGAGTTAGTTGAGAAGAATGCGTGTATAGGAGGAAGAATGGCTCAACTAGACAAAACATTTCCGACGAATGATTGCTCGATTTGTATTTTAGCTCCAAAACTTGCAGAGTGTTCTCGACATCCCAACATAACTCTGCATGTGCTCTCTGAAGTTCAAAGTGTTGAGGGTTCTGCTGGAAATTTTACTGTAAAAGTCTTAAAACACGCCCGATATGTTAAAGAAGATGAGTGTATTAATTGCGGAATCTGCGTTGAAAAATGTCCAATGAGAGTAGAAGACGATTTTGATATGCAATTAAGAAAACGTAGGGCAATCTATATTGATTATGTTCAAGGTGTCCCAGCAATTATGTCTATTGATAAAGAAAAATGCCTATGGTTTACAAAATCAGCCTGTCGAATCTGTGAGAAAGTTTGTGAGAGAGAAGCCATAGACTTCGAACAAGAAGATAAGGAAATAGAATTGAATATTGCATCTATCATTGTTGCCACAGGCTATGATGTTTTTGACCCTACAGCAATTAGTTATTTAGGATATGGACGGCTCCCAAATGTTGTAACTTCTTTAGAGTTTGAGCGGATGATTAGCGCTTCAGGACCTCTTGGAGGGCATTTAACGCGACCTTTTGATCAAAAAGAACCGAAAAATCTAGCTTTTATTAACTGCGTTGGTTCTAGGGATATAAAAAATAATCCTTATTGTTCTTCTTGTTGTTGTATGTATACAACCAAAGAAGCTATGATTGCTTATGAACATAATAGTAACATTCGAACTTCGATATTTTATATTGATCTTAGAGCTGGTGGTAAGGGCTTTCGAGATTATATTCAAAGAGGATGCGACGATTATGCAATTACTTACATTAAAGGAAAAGTAGCAAAAATTTTGCAGGACGAACAAAGAAATCCAATTGTTTTTTATGAAGATACAGACACATTTGAGGTAAAACAGCCAAAATTTGACTTAGTTGTCTTAGCAACGAGTATGGTCCCTAAAAAAGACGCTGTAAGAATGTCAGAAATTTTAGGTATAAATGTAGATGATTGTAATTTTTTCAAGAGTATGACCTACCATCCGCAAAAATCCTCTAAAGAGGGTATCTTCCTCTGTGGCACTTGTAGAGCGCCAATGGATATTCCAAACTCAGTAGTTGATGCAAGTGGAGCTGCAGCTAAAGCAGCTGAAATAGTGATGAGGGTATAGGTAAATGACAAATGACGATATAAGAATTGGTGTATTTGTATGTCATTGTGGAACTAATATTGGGGGTATATTAGATGTTCCTTCGTTAGCAGATTATGCAAGAACTTTACCGAATGTAACTTATTCAGCTGATAATCTTTATACTTGTTCTGAAGTAGGATTAACTGACATTAAGGAAAATATAAAAGAGCACAAGTTAAACAGAGTTATCGTAGCTTCATGCTCTCCTAGAACTCATGAACCTTTATTTAGATCTATTTGTCAAGAGGCTGGTATAAATCCATACTTATTCGAAATGGTTAATATAAGAGATCAGGATTCTTGGGTTCACATGAAAGAACCAGAAAAAGGAACGGAAAAAGCGAAGGACCTTATTAGAATGAGCGTCCATAAAGCAGCTTTACTTGAACCATTAGAAAGAGTAAAAGTTGCAATTACGCACTCAGCTGTCATAATAGGTGGTGGAATTTCCGGGATGACAGCTGCGTTAAATTTGGGAAATCAAGGTTTTAAAATATATTTAATCGAAAAGGAACCAGAATTAGGAGGGCTCCTTAAGTCTTTAAATAAAGTATTTCCATCCAATGAGGATGCGTCAAAATTATTGGAGAGTAGAGAAATAATTGAATCTCACGATAATATATATGTTTACAAATCATCAATTATAGAAAATATTACTGGATTTGTTGGAAATTATAAAGTTATTATAAAACAGAATAAGAAAAACATTGATATAGATGCTGGGGTAATTATCGTTGCGACTGGAGCTATTCCTTTATCTCCGGAGGGCTATTTTGGATACGATAATAAAAATATTATAAGCCAGCTGGATTTAGAAAGTCTCCTAAAAAATGATCAAGTTAAAGCTAACAATATTACTATGATATTGTGCGTTGGATGCAGAAATGAGGAGAGAGGATATTGCTCAAATATCTGTTGTATGAACGCTATTAAAAATGCGATGTTAATAATCGAGAAAAATTCGAATGCTCATATTACAATATTGTTTCGAGATATACAAACACCTGGGACAGTATATGAAAATTATTATAGAAAAGCCAGAGAATTGGGTATTCTTTTTATAAATTATCTGCCTGAAAAGCCACCAGTTATTAAAAAAGATGTAGTAGATGTGTATAGTGACTTATTGAATCAAGATATTAAAATACCGCAAGATCTCGTAGTTTTATCAACTCCACTGATTGCAAACGAGGATTCGGAAGTACTTGCGAAAATGTTAAAAGTACCATTAGGAGAAAATAAGTTCTATTTGGAAGCTCATGTGAAATTAAGACCAGTCGATTTTTCTACTGATGGTGTTTATGTTTGTGGGTCAGCACATTGGCCAGCAGATATTGCTGAAAGTACGAGTCAAGCAAATGCTGCCGCTTCGCGAGCTTCTACAATTTTATGGAGAGATCATTTGGAAGTAGAAGGGTCAACAGCAGAAGTTGAAACAGAATTATGTATTGGGTGCGAAGCTTGTATTAGAATCTGTCCCTACAACGCAATCACAAAAGATGAAGAAACAGATACAGCTATTGTGAACAAAGTAATGTGTAAAGGATGCGGATTATGTGGTGCAAGTTGTCCTAAAAATGCAATAATTATTCATCATTTTACAAGCGACCAAATACGAGCAGAAATTTTCACATACGGAGGTGAAATATAAATACCATTCGAACCTAAAATTTTGGGATTTTTATGTAATTGGTGTTCGTATGCTGGTGCTGATCTAGCAGGGGTGAGTCGAATTCAGTATCCTACCAATATTAGGATTATTCGAGTAATGTGTTCAGGTAGGGTTGATCCAACATTCGTTGCTGATGCTTTCCTGCATGGAATTGATGGAGTGCTTGTACTAGGTTGCCATTTAGGGGATTGTCACTACATAACTGGCAATTACGAAGCTGAAATAAAAATGAGTACGCTAAGTAGGTTATTAAGTATTGTGAAGTTTTCTGATAGAATGCGCCTTGATTGGGTTTCTGCTGCAGAAGGAAACCGATTTGCCCAAATAGTATCGGACTTTACAAAACATATACAAGAATTAGGGCCATCTCCAATAAAAGAAAGTAAAAATAAAACTCAAATTATTGATGATCTCGAAGCTGTTAAAAGCGTTTTAGAGAGTACACGACTTCGAGGTTTAACCGCTCGCCAAAGGGATTTAGTTACTGAAAAAAATGTATATGGGAATCAAATAACAGCCGAAAAGTTTGAAAATCTTCTTAATGATGCCATCAATAACGAATTTTTTCGCCATAAAATAGTTATAAAAATAAAAGAAATTGGTAAATCCGTTCCGGATATAGCAAATGAACTTGGCATTAAAGCTAAGGAAGTCTTGGAGCATATCGTTGTTTTAAGATCGCGAGGCTTAGTGGATGTTTATGAAATTAACGAGGAAATTCCAACATTTATTTCAATTCAGGAGGGAAAAGAATGAAAAAGATAGGTTCAGTTCTCGTTGTTGGAGGCGGAATTGCGGGTATACAAGCTTCTATGGATATGGCTGATTCTGGATACAAAGTATATCTAGTAGAATCAACGATGAGCATTGGAGGTGTGATGTCCCAGTTGGATAAAACATTTCCGACTAATGATTGTGCTATTTGCATTCTCGCTCCTAAATTAGTAGCCGCAGGGCGTCACGAAAATATAACTCTCTTAATTAATTCAACTCTCAAAAAAGTTTCAGGAAATCCTGGTAATTTTACAGTAAATTTAAAACAAAAATCATTGTTTTTAGACCAAGAAACATGTACTGGTTGTGGTGTTTGCGCTCAAGAATGTCCTGTAGAAGCAGTGGACTTTTTTAACGAAGGATTAGCTAAAAGAGCTGCGATATCCGTAAAATTCCCCCAAGCAGTCCCTTTAGTTTTTTCAATTGATCAAGATTTATGTATAGGGTGTGGGTTTTGCGAAGGTGTATGTAAAGCTAAGGCTATAGATTACACGCTTGAAGATAAAACAACCACGCTTAATGTAGGTGCTATAGTTTTAGCTCCTGGATTTGACGAATATGATCCTTCTCCAACGCAACATTATGGATACGGGAAATATCCTAATGTAGTTACTAGCATTCAATTTGAACGTATATTAAGCGCGAGTGGCCCTCACTCAGGACTCATTCTTAGACCATCAGACGGGATAATACCAAAAAAGATCGCATTCTTACAATGCGTAGGCTCTAGAGATAAAAAGCACGGTGGTGAATATTGTTCTTCAGTTTGCTGCATGTACTCTGCTAAGGAAGCAGTTATTGCCAAAGAACATATGCCAATCGTTCAACCAACCATATTTTCAATGGATATAAGGGCTTGTGGAAAAGATTTTGATAAATATATTGATCGTGCTCAAGAAGAATATGGAGTAAAATATATCCGAAGTAGAATTTCAACAGTAAAAGAGATTCCCGAATCAAACGATTTAATTCTTAACTATGAATCTGAAGATGGGAAGATAATTGACGATGTTTTTAACTTAGTAGTTCTAGCAGTAGGGGCGATGCCAAATGGAAGTAATAAAGAGTTAGCGAAAACACTAAAGATCGATTTGAATGACGATTTATTCTGCAAGACAAAACCTTTCTCTCCAGTAGAAACATCTCGAGAAGGAATTTATGTTTGTGGAATGTTTTCAGAACCAAAAGATATTCCAGAAACTGTGGTTGAAGCCAGTGCCGCTGCTGGAGCTGTCAATGTTTTATTGTATGAAGTTAGAAATACATTAATCACCGAAAAAAAGCTTCCGAAAGAGATTGATAATATTGGAGAGCCCCCTCGAATTGGAGTTTTTGTGTGTCATTGTGGGATCAATATTGCAGGTGTTGTTGATGTTGCTGATGTTGTAGACTATGCGAGTAAATTACCAAATGTAATTTATGCTGAAAGAAATTTATATACTTGCTCAGCCGACACCCAAACAACTATAAAAGAAAAAATTAAGGAGTATAAGTTAAATCGAGTAATAGTTGCTTCATGTACACCTAGGACGCACGAACCGTTATTTCAAGCAACCATTAGGGAAGCGGGATTGAACAAGTATTTATTTGATTTGGCCAATATTCGAGATCAATGTTCATGGGTACACATGCATGAGCCCAAAGAAGCCACAGAAAAATCTAAAGACTTAGTAAGAATGGCAATTGCCAAAGCTCGTAATTTAGTACCATTACAAGAACAACAAGTTCCAGTAATACATAAAGGAATGGTGATTGGCGGAGGTGTTTCAGGAATGACAGCAGCCTTGAATTTAGCAAATCAAGGGTTTGAAGTGTTTCTTGTCGAGAAAAGTGATAGATTAGGTGGGTTTTCAACTAATATCTATCAAACTATTGAAAATTATGACGTTCAAGAACTTATTGCAGGTTTAATAAAAAAAGTTAACGATCATAAACTTATCAACGTTTTCCTTAATGCTAAAATCAATTCAATTGGGGGATATGTTTGTAATTTCACAACTAATATAGATTTTGGAAAAAATAAAGAAAAAAAGGAATTTCAACACGGTATTATAATTGTCGCTACTGGTGCTTACGAGTATAAACCAAAGGATGGAGAATTTCTTTATGGCAAAACAGATAATGTAATACTGCAATCTGACCTTGAAAAAGTGCTTTTTACCGATTCAGAACAAATCAAGGGTTTAAAAACAATAGTAATGATACAATGTGTTGGATCTAGAAATGAAGAAAATCCCTATTGTAGTAGAATGTGTTGTTCAGAAGCAATAAAAAACGCAATAAAAGCAAAGGAAATTAATTCAAAATTAAATGTTATCGTTTTATTCAGAGATATAAGGACATATGGTTTTAAGGAGAAATATTACAACATAGCGAGAGAAAAGGGAATCGTTTTTCTTCGATTTGATAATGATTTTCTCCCTGAAATCGTTCAAAAGGAAACGGAATTGAGCATAGATGTTGTTGCATCTAGAGGGGATAAAATTACTATCAATGCAGATTTAGTGGTATTAAGCGCTGGCATTGTTTCTGGTGGCGAAGGAAACGAAACTTTAGCAAAGATGTTAAAGGTACCCACTAACAATGAGAAATTCTTTTTAGAGGCTCACGTAAAATTAAGACCTTCAGATTTCGCAACTGACGGAATTTTTTTATGCGGGACCGCCAGAGGAAGCGCTACGATTAGTGAAAGTATTGCACAAGCATTATCGGCAGCATCGAGAGCTACTACAATATTATCAAAAGACATTTTGGTTACAGAAGGTGTAATTTCAAAAGTCGATCCCGCATTATGTATTGGCTGTAATAAGTGTGCCGATGTATGTAGTTATGGAGCTGTTGGTGTTAAGTACGAACAAGGATTGATGATCTCCGAAGTTAATCCCTTATTATGTAAGGGTTGCGGAGATTGTGCTGCTGAATGCCCTGCTGGGGCAATTACGATGAGCCATTTCGGAAACACCCAAATTGAGCCAATGATAGCTGAAGCAGCTCGCGTTGAATTCGATAATGGTCGCCCAAGAATTATTGCTTTTCTCTGCAATTGGTGTAGTTATGCGGGAGCAGACTTAGCGGGAGTAAGTAGGTATCAATATCCTCCAAACGTAAGAACTATAAGAGTAATGTGTTCTGGCGGAATCTCCAAAAGCTTTATCTTACAAGCATTTTTAGAAGGAGCGGATGGAGTTTTTGTAGGGGGGTGTCATATTGGAGATTGTCATTATATTGCCGGAAATCATGACGCCTTAAGAAGGACACTTGAAATTGAATCGGAACTTGAATCAATAGGAATAAATCCAGATAGATTTATGCGTAAGTGGGTATCTGCGAGCGAAGGTAAAATCTTCTCAAATACGATGACAGAATTTGTTGGGAAAATAAAAAAATTGGGTCCTCTTGAATCGGACCTCAAAAAAAAATCAACAACAATAATTGCGAAATAATAAATTATGTTTAAAATAAAGGAGTTATGAGAAATGATAATTACGCAACAAAAAAATATTGAAGAAATATACAATATGGTAAAACAATATTCAAAAATTTTAGTTACCGGGTGTGATGGTTGCTGTCAGCCTCCGCGCTCGATCAACGAGGCTAAAGTGCTAGCCCAGATGCTAGAATTAAAGGCTCGAAGCGAAGGAAAGGAACTAAAATGGAAAGCTATAACAGTACTTAGGCAATGTGACGATAGAATCGCAGCAACTACCGTTCGACCTTTTATTGAGCAATATGATGCGATAGTATCGTTGTCCTGTGGATTAGGCGTCGTCATGATGAACCGAATATTTGAAAATATTCTTACCTACCCTGCTCAAAATAGCATGTTTGGAGGAGCAGAAAATAATGCAGAAAATACTTTTGCTGAATACTGTGAAACTTGCGGAGAGTGTTTACTTGGCGTTACTGGTGGAGTGTGTCCTATGGCAGGATGTGCTAAAAATTTGAGTAACGGGCCATGTGGTGGAACAGTTAACGGTAAATGCGAAGTTGGTGGATATGTACACGAGTGTGCTTGGATTAAAATATACGAACGCCTTAAAAAATTTAATAGAATGGATCTTTTTACTAAATACCGTCCGCCAAGAAACTATAAAATTTGGTCAAGTCCACGGTTTATTGATATTAATAAAACTTATACAAACGAAGAAGAACCAATAAAGGAGGAGAAGTAAAGAATGGCAAAAAGACCGGCATATAGTAATTTAGTAAAAACTATGAGGGAAGGTAAATTTTTATTTACTGGTGAATTAGAGCCAAAAAAAATGGTTGATTTGTCTTCTATTCTGCATTCTGCCGAAGAAATGAAGAAAACGGGAAAAATAGTTGCTGCTAATGTAACAGATGGACCACAAGGAGATGCTTATACTTGTTCCATGGTTCCTTGCTACTTAGTTCAAGAAAAAGTTGGTTTAGAATCAATTTGGCAGATGACCGTTCGAGATAGAAATCGAATTGCCTTATTTGGCGATATATTGGGTGGAGCGATACTTGGCTTAAAAAATATGCTTGCTTTAACGGGAGATCATTCTGCTCTTGGAGATCATCAAAATGCGAGAGCTGTATACGATTTAGACTCTACACAGTTAATTGATCTCGTTTCTAAAATGGTAGATGATGGTACTGATTTAGAGGGAAAAGAAATTGAAGGCGGGAAAATTGAAATGAATGTGGGATGCGCCGCTAATCCAAATTCAAACCCAAGAGAACCAGAAATCTTAAAAGTAGGAAGAAAGGTAGAAGTTGGTGCCGATTTCATTCAAACTCAAACATCTTTTGACATAGATGATGCCAAAGAATTCCTTAAAGAATTAGAAAGATTCAATATTCCTGTTTTACTAGGGTTATTTCCTATAAAAAATTACGGAATTGCTTGGTATTTTAACGAATATATTCCTGGTGTTTCAGTTCCAAAGGATCTCCTGAAAGCATTAAAGACTGCAAAGAAAGAGTACAAAGAAGATAAAAAAAAGCGGAATGAAGTTATCGATAAGATTAATATTGACTTTTTTGAACCATTTATCAAGGAAATTCAGAAAACCACTAAGGCTGCAGGTATACATTGCATGGCTGTGCATTACGAAAGATTATTTGAGCCTTTATTAAAGAACTTCTAAAAATAAATGATGAGTAAAACAAAATCGTGATAAAATTATTTAAAAAATTTTATCCACAAAAAAAGGTGAAATGTAAATGAAAAATTTAGATGAAAAGGATAAATGTATATTAGAAATGCTTATAGCTGATTCACGACGTCCATACAGAGAGATAGCTGACGAAGTAGGATTGTCCGAATCAACAATAAGAAAGCGAGTAATTAAATTACAAGAAGAGAAAGTAATTGAAAAATTCACGATTAAGGTATGTAGAGAGGACGAGCGTTGCATTATAGCATTTATCACATTAATCCCGAGAAGTCAATCTGAATTAAAGTTATTATTACGCGAGACTCAAGTTCTTCCTCAGTGTGAAGAGGTTTATTTTCTAGCTGGAGAATGTGGAATTCTCGTCAAAGTAAATGTTCCAGAAATAAATGAACTGGATGCAGTTATCGAAAGTTTTAGAGGTAGAAGTGATGTCAAAGGCGTAGAACGAGTTTGTGTTGTGTTAAAACCAATTAAGACTGTCTCTCAAAATGAGAAACTGTTAATTTAAAAAACTTACATCTATTCGATTTTCAAACTAAACTCTTAAATTAAGGAATACCCCTTCATCTAATTTCAGTATGATAATTCTTAACTTGAATAAAAAAATTTTCCGTTCTTTTCAAATTTCTGTACTTTTCCTTGATTTTCGAGAAAAAGTAAGTGTCCTAAAATTTCACTTAATGCCATAAACGAGTTAATTTCGTCTAAATCTTCACCAAAGTGAATTTGAGATATTTTTCTTGGGGTTAGAGGATTATTTTTTATTACTTTGGATATATCATTAAGCCTATTTGCGTGATGATCCTTAATGGCATTAATTCTCTCATGGGGATTGTAGATTATCTCTTGATGGCCTGGAAAAATAATTTTTGGATTCAATTTGTCAATTCTATCTAATGACTGAAGGTATTGATCAAGTACATTCTTGAAATCATAGTCCGCATATTCATCAACGAGAAAATCAGGTATAATAAAATTACCTATATGAGGTGTAATGCGACTTAGAATGTGATCTCCACTGAAGAGATATTTCCTTTTAGCGTCAAAAATACAGATATGCCCAAAGCTGTGGCCGGGTGTCCAAATTATTTCTAAATCATTTAAAAATTTATCATTATCATATAGAATCTTATCAGGTGTTTGATATTTCCTTAATTTTGGCCAGTATGTGAAGAACTGTACAATTCTTAACCTCTCTTCTTCGGTTAATCCATATTTCTTCATTTCAAAAGAAATCTTAAGAGCCTCTTTTTCAATTTCCTCCTTATTTGACTTATCTGTTTCCCACTCTAAGATTTTATTAGTTATATTATGCATTACAATCTTTAAGTTCGGGTTCTTCTGTTTAAATTCTTGAATTAATCCAATATGGTCTAAATGGTTATGCGTTATTATACAAACATCGATATCCTCAATACCCAATCCAATCGTGTTAATTTCATGTAGAAATTTCTTCTTCCATGCTGGGCTATTGAAACCCGCATCGATTATAATATTTTTATCTTCTAATTTAAAAAGATATATACAGACATATTTTACCTGAAACGGGACATCAATTTTAATTTGATATACATCATCAATTTTATTAATCTCAGATTTAAATTTAAACAAAAAAAGTACCTAACCTTCAATATTTAATCCTTAAATGAAAAAATAAAGAAAGCAATTTTTAATTTGCCTTTTGAAAGAACAAAATGAAAAAAAAGATTTGTAATGTAATTTTAATCTTTTAGACCGTAGTACATCAGCCAAAAACTAATTAAATAGCCGATCCTAACAATAATCACCATCAATATATCTCCTGGAGCAGTTAAACCCTCTAGTAACCCAAATATACAAAAGCATATAGAACCCATTGATAAGAAAAAGAATTTCTTCCTTAGTACGCCTGTAGACTGAAAACTCTTTATTAAAAAACCAAACCCAAGAACAATTAAGACAGCGAGCAATAAGATTGCCATTATTATTCCCGCTGGCTCAAATAAATTGACGTTATAATCAATTAACGATTCTCCTGGAACTAATGGAGGGATAAAATTAAACGTACCCATAGGATCCATGAAGAAAAGAATTACAAATACTATACAAATAATGATGATTATAGACATAAGATACCACTTTCTTTTGGGTAATAAGAGTTCAGCACCGATATATAGAGCAAGTATCATTACTGGAGCGAACCAGATGTAACTTAAGATTCCAACTAAACCGTAAGAATTATCCAGATTAGTTTCTGTTGCTAGAACTACTAAAAAATCTGTAAAAACCCCTAAATACATAAGCCCCGCTAAAATATTTACAAATCCTAAAATAGTTAAAATCTTAGCACCAGACTTACGCGCTTTATATAAGAAGAAAAATCCAAAAATGAACCCAAAAATAACAACTCCAGAAGCAGTAATCCCATCTATCCAACCAAATTCATTTAATATTAACATAACATAATCACTCTTCTTTTTTATTTTTCATAAAACTAATCATAAAATTAATAACAAAACTCTAATATAAACTAGCTCGATCCTCTTTATAAATGATAAGATATTTGATTGTTAATCAAGTAAAATTAAAGAATAAATACAACAGAATTTATATAAGTAGATTGAGCTCGAGTAAGAATTTATGTTTGCTTCTCCTTCTTCTCAAAAAAAAGAGTCTTCTTCATGTCAAATTCTAACTCACGCATTTTAATTTTAATTTCAGTAGGATTATAATCCTTTTTTAGCAAATCAATTATTGTGTCTTTCAAAGTCTCTAAGTTATCAACCGCGCATTGATAAAATATGTTCTCCTCATCCAAATTCATGTTCAAAATTTCATACAATCCGTTGAGAGAATCGCGGATTTTTTCATAATGTGCCCAAGCCTTTTCTAAATCAGAGTTAGTTTCTTGATTAGCCATTACTATAATAAAAATAGAAGTAAAATAAAACTTTTTCCTTATAAAATAGATTTAATTCTTTCAACTAATGCTCTTGCATCTGAAGCACCAGATTCGAGAAGAGTAAACACTTCTTTAATATTCACTTTTAGAGACCCATGTAGTAGTTTTTCAAAACCAATTCTGGTATTCAATCTTTCGGTTTTCTGTAAATGAAATATCACTCTGCCTAATTCGTTTTTTAAAACACCTGAATCGGCTTCTAAACAAATATCTAACAAGATCGGAGCTAACTCATCAATACTTTCTTGAGTTACTCTACTTGCGTAAGAATAAATACTGCTCAATTTATCATCTGATAAGCTTAACATTTTTTCTTGAAGTTCTAATAATTCCATATTTTCTATCACTCCTTTTTTTTTATTAATTTGTTTTTATAACTAAATACATTTTAACCAATTTTAGTATTTAAATGCTTTGGGAGTTTTTCCTTTACCCAATTTACGAGATTGGGCGAATTTTTAAGAATCTTACTAATTCTGACTATATTTTGATTGAAAAAGGAATTTGTCATTTTTGGGGAAAATAATCCCTCTAAAATTCGTTATACACAAAAAAAAGATCGAAAAATGATGAAAATCATACTTTTTTTGACTTTTTTCTCACCTTATTTGAAAAAATGTAAGAAAAAAGGAATTATTTGCTCCAAAAATGTAAGGGAAAATCTAATAATAACTCATATATTATTGAATGAAATTAAATCAATTCAGTAAATGTTTTCGTTCCAATTTTAAGGTTTTCTTGTTTAGTTTTTAATCGGAAATCAAACGGAATGTTTTCATTAAAATTTTAAATCACGATTTCTATTATTCTAACTATATCTTTATTAAATTTTACAGAAATTGAACGGATGAATTATAAAATGAAAAAAGAATTAGAAAAAGACTTATCTAAAATAATTAAAAAAGAACGGTTTCAAGGCAACATGGTCAAATATGTCTCTGGAATTGGTAAAATTCTATTATTTGTACTTCCTATTCTTCTATTAATAGTAACCATTCTAGCTTTTATATCAGTATTGGACTTCACGTTAAAAATTGTATTCTTCGTAATCTTAGGATTATATGCCTTCAATTCAATAATGCTATTTCTAGGAGCAAATTCTACAAATTCTTCTCTTAAATTACGATTAAAAGTTGAAAGAAAAAGAGGAAGACCAATAGACAGCCTTGATGGTTTTGAAATGCTGTTTTCTAGCGTTAAAAGAGTTGTTAACTTGCTAAAAATTATTGCCACAATATGTTTTGTAGCACTTATTTTATTCTTAGTAATGTTGTTACTTGGAGACCTTAACTTAGGATTCGCAGCAGCAGGATTTGCGCTAATTGGGTTAGGATTAGCGATTATCATTCGCAGTTTAAATCTCAACATTCACGATGTCAATGGGTTACAAGATTTTTATAAACCTACAACTCATCAGATTTTTCTAGACAATTTCTTTGGAGAAATATTTTCTGATCATTTAGATCCTATTACATATCTTAAATGGGACGAATACTTAGCAGGGATAGATAAACTTTTAACGCCAACTTTTATTCAAAAGGTAAAAGAAACCGAGGAAGATGAACTACCAATAACTTTTGGAATTGAATCAATATTATTCTTATACTACTTACAATATCAAGGCGTTTTATCAGATGAACAATTTACTCGTGAATTAAAAGAAGTAATTAATGTAGATTCTGCTTCTTTTGATATTAAAAGGGGGTTGTTAATTGATGGTATGTGGTATTTCTCTACTTCTGATATCTATAAATTATTCAATTACATTAAAAAATACAATCCTGGCTTTTTTAACATCATTGATAGGCTTCAACTAGAATTAGCTGACAATATCGAAAGGTTATCGAAAGATCCAATATATATGGATTCCTCAGCCCAAGAAGTAGTATTTTTGAATGCGGAACTAAATATTTTGATCTTTCTATATAATAATGCCCCAGACGATAAAAACTATACTATAAAAGTAGTTGCCCCTGGATTTGAACCTAGCAAATTGAAGTTAGATATCAAAGTCGAAGGAAGAGGAAGCTTTTTAATTCCAAATAAACCCATTCCCCTAATTTCTTCTGAAAGTACTGATATTGCCAGTGTATTATCAACAATGCTAGAAAACGGGGATACAACTTGGTTAACTTTAGAACCAAGAGAGACGGGAGAACAGACGATTCAAATTTTCTTGATGTCTTCTGATGGAACTATTATAGAAGGGAAAACAAGAACGATAAAAGTTACCAAAGACATGAAGACTTACCTGAAAAAACTGACTTCTATTGGCTCCTTACTTGGTGGGTTGGCCGTTCCATTAGCAAAAATCCTTCCCACTTTAATACAATAATTTTTTTTTATTTTTTTATTAATTTGTGTCTTAAAATTATATCTCGCTATCGTCATAAACGAATTATTTCAAAAGATACAATGGATTATAATCAAAATAAGAATGAAGTTTAGATTATTTTCTAATTTATTTTATCATGCGCTATGATTTGCAAGGTTTTCGATCAGCTAGTTTTCATAATTCGATAAAATTATCATTTTTATACATTTTATTGTTAATTTATTGTAAAGATCAAGTTAAAATGGATTCATTAATTTTTTCTAAATATTATAAGATTAAAATTTAAAATCTATTAAAATCAAAAAAGATGAGATAAAAGTCATGGTTGTAATAACTACAAAAAAACCAGAGGAAGAAGTTTTTGAAGCTCTTAATAATTATCAAGTAAAAAATGTATTAGTTGTGAGCTGTGGAGTTTGTGCGGCTCTCTGTCAAACAGGAGGGAGTGAAGGGGCTGAAGAATGGTCGGAAAAACTAAAAGAAAGAGGTTTTAATGTTACCAATGCAATTGTGAGCGAAGATGTTTGCGATAACCGCGTGATGAAAAAAGATTTACGCAAGATTGATGAGGATGTTAAAAAATCTGACGCTATTTTAACGCTAGCCTGCGGTTTAGGAGTACAATCAATTATTCAAGTTCTTTCAAAAAATCATCCAGAAATACCTGTTTTTACGGCTAATAACACTGAGTTTATAGGTATGACAGAGCGCATCGGACGCTTTTATATGCGCTGTCAAGGGTGTGGAGACTGTTTATTAAACGAAACTGGTGGAATTTGTCCTGTAACAACTTGCGCGAAAGCGCTTATGAATGGTCCTTGCGGTGGAATGGTTGATAGTAAGTGTGAAGTGGGTAACTACGAGAAAGATTGTGGATGGGTATTGATTTATAATCGTTTGAAAGAATTAGGACGTTTGGATTTGTTCGCAAAATTAAGAGACCCCTTAGATTGGAGTGATATTGGTCATCAAAGAGAAGTCGTTTGGAGGTAGAGATGAAAATGACAGAAATAAAAACATATTCCAAATTAGGTGAAGCTATCGCAAAGGGTGAATTTGTATTAACTGGAGAACTTGAACCTGAAAAGACAACAGATCTTTCCCACACGATCCAAGAAGCCAAAGAGATGGCTCCATATGTTATTGCCGCAAATGTGACAGATAGTCCTTTAGGAATTGTAACAATTAATTCTATGGCTGCGACGCATTTAATCCAAAAAGCAACCGGTTTAGAATGCGTTTGGCAAATGACTGTGAGGGATGTTAATAAGTTAGGAATTGCTGGAATGATAATGGGTGCACACGCTCTAGGGATACGCAACGTACTTGCCCTTACAGGAGACCACACAGCCTTAGGCGATATGCCCGAATCCAAGCCAGTTTTTGATCTTGACTCTGCAACTCTTATAAAGTTAGTGAGAGACATGGTTGATAGTGGTGCTATTAACGGCAATGAAATCGAAGCACCTCCAACATTACACGTCGGTGGGGCTGCCAATCCTAATGCTGAACCAATGGGTGCAGAAATATTAAAAATCGGTAGAAAAGCAGAAGCGGGTTGCGAATTTATACAAACTCAAGTTGTTTACGACCTCGATCGTACTATAGAGTTTTTAACAGAAATTAGGAAGTATAAAGTGCCGATATTACTTGGAATCTTTCCTATGAAGTCGTATGGAATTGCGAAAGGTTTTGACACGTTTGTGCCCGGCGTAAGCGTCCCTAAAGAGATTTTAGCTAAGTGGAAGAGCGTAAAGAAAGAAATTACCGATAAAAAGGAGCGGAAAGCATTATACGATCAATATAATTACGATTTCTTTAAACCCTTCATATCTGAATTGCGGAAAAAAAATCTACTCGACGGAGTCCATTGTATGGCAGTGCATTACCCTCGAATTTTTCCAAAATTAGACAGTATTATCAACGGATAAATCTAAAGAATCTACACATTTTTATTCTTTTTTTTTTAATGCACAAAAATATTGCCAGCTTTAATGTTTTTAACTTACTGATTAATTTTTAAATTAAGAAAAAATTCACATAAGATATATTTAGAATAAGAAATATTAGCAATAGATAAATTAATTTTTAAGAGTTTGCATGTAAAATGGTGGATATTAGCGAGATTAAAAATATTACAGTTGTAGGAGCAGGAGTTATGGGTTATGGAATAGCTCAAGTTGCTTTAATGGCTGGATATAATGTAACTTTAGTAGATGTAAAAAACAATATTGTTACAAATGGTTTTACTAAAATTGAAGAGGGTTTAAAAAAAGCTCAGATAAAAGGTAAGCTAGAAGAAGGAGCTTCCGTTTCTAATATAATGTCAAGATGCAGAAAATCAATTGATTTATCATCTGCAGTTAAAGAGAGCGATTTCGTATTTGAAGCAGTCGTAGAAAAATTAGACATTAAAAAACAAATTTGTAATTTAGTTATGGAAAATTCATCCCCTCACTGCATTTTTGCTTCAAACACTTCTACTTTTAGAATAACAGACATCGCTGAAGATTCAATTAGGCCAGAAAATGTTATTGGAATGCATTTTTTTCTCCCCGTTGTCCTTCAATGCTGTGTTGAAGTAATGAAGGGTGAAAAAACATCTGATCGAGCTTTAGATATTGGTGTTGAAATTGGAAAAAGGTTACCCTGTCTTAAAGGAAAACGACTCTCAGTCCGAATTGAGAAAGAAAGCCCTGGATTTATTGCGAATAGATTACTTATGCCTCCAATTATTTATCTTAGCTGGATTTTTGATATAGCTTTCGAGAAAGGCATTCCATGGGAACAAATCGATGCTGATGCCGAAGCACGAAAATTGATTCCAATGGGACCCTGCGAATTAACTGACTATCTTGGTGTAGATACGTCTTACAATGTCTTGAAGAGTTACGAAATGATGTTTTCTCCTGATTTTGCCCCCGGAAAAGTTCTTACAAATCTTGTGATGAAAGGATATTTAGGAAGAAAATCAGGGCGAGGTTTTTACGACTGGACGGCGGGGAGACCAAAAATAAATTTAAATAAAAAAGCAGGAATTTTAAACCCAGAAATGACAATGGCTATTATGTTAAACGAGGGATGTAAGCTGTTAGAAGAGAAAATAGTTTCTGGATATAAAATTATAGACGATGTGATGTTAGCTGGAACGAGTATGCCTGGCCCTTTTGGCCCTGGAAAAAGAAATTACGAAAAGTGGTCTAAATTGTTAGAAGACTTCGTGGAAATAAGTGATAAAAAATACCTTAAACCTTGTAAGTTAATGAAATCTGGCGGTTTTATTCATATGCGAAAGTAATTCTATAGAATTTTTAATGCACGTTAATTAATTAACGAATATTCAAATGGAAGCAGATAGCAGATATCTCAATCGATCTCGTTTTTCTATAATCTTTAACTCATTAGTAAAAACTTTAAAAATGATAGAGGTAGAATTGAACTTATGGAGAAATTTGATTTAGTAGTTGTTGGATCTGGAGCGGGGCTAAATGTCCTTAATTATGGACTTCAAATCGGATTAAAGTGCGCTCTAGTTGAAAACGCGAAACTTGGGGCAACCTGTTTAACGCGTGGTTGTATTCCATCAAAAGTATTGGTTCACCCTGCAGACTTAATAAGAGAATCAGAGCATGCCGCTAAGGTAGGGATAAAATTTAAAGTCGAAGGTATTGATTGGGGCTTAATTGCTAAAAGAATGTGGAGTCAAATAGATGAAAGCAAAGAAATGGAAGAGGGGCTATCGCATGTATCAAATTTAAAACTTTATAAGGGAGTAGGTGAATTTATTGGAGATTATGAAATGCAGGTTAAATCTGTTGGGTCTGATAAAATTATCGGTCACTTTAAAGGAGAAAAATTTATCTTAGCTTCTGGTGCGCGTTCCTTTATTCCTCCTATACAAGGATTAGACGAAATCGAATACATCACAAACGAGAATTTCTTTGGTGATAAATTTCCTAAGAAGCCGTGGGAAAGTCTAATTATTATTGGGGGGGGAGTTATTGCAGCTGAATTTGCCCATATTTTTTCTGCTTTTGGTACAAAAGTAACTATTGTTGAGATGTTACCTCGCTTAGTCATGACTGAGGAACCAGAAATAAGCGAATTCTTGGAGCGTAATTTTAAGAAACATATGACTGTGTTAGTAAACCATAAGGCTATTAAAGTTGGTGCAAAAAAAAATCTGAAAATAGTAACCGTCCAAGATGTTGATAGTGGAAAAGAAATTGAATTACAAGCCGAAGAAATTTTAATTGCTACGGGGCGTCGTTCTAATGCTGATTTATTAGCGGTTGAGAAGACTGGGGTTGAAACTGACGAAAGAGGTTGGATTAAAACCAATTTATTCTTAGAAACTGCAAAACCGAACATTTGGTGCTTTGGAGACGCTAACGGTCTTTATCAATTCAGACATAAAGCAAACTATGAAGCAGATATTTGTGCTAACAACATTTTTGGTCCTGAAAGCGAAAAACAGAGTGCTGATTATTCAGTAATACCTTGGGCTATTTTTACGTCACCTCAAATAGGACACGTGGGTATGACTCAAAAAGAAGCTATAGAGAAAGGTCACGAGATATTCGTTGCCGTAAATCATTACTCTGGAGTAGCGAAAGGGTTTGCTATGGGTTATGAAAATGACGATGTAGATAATGGTTTTGTTAAATTGATCATCGATAAATCATATAAATTATTAGGTGCACATGTGGTCGGACCTCACGCTGCGATACTTGTTCAACCCTTTGTATATTTAATGAATGCTGGATATACTTGTGATTCTCCCGATTTTCCCGGAAGAACGGGGCCTAATAAGTTAGGTAGAGCTTGTCCTGAGGCTGGTTCTTTTATGCCGGTTTATAAATCGATGGTAATCCATCCCTCTCTTAATGAGGTGGCTGGTTGGGCAATTGGTAAAATGCGGCCAGTAAATATTAAATCCCAAGGACACGAACATCAACACGAGCATTAAAAAAAACCCTTCCTTTTTTTTTTATCATTCCTTTTATGACGAAAATTAAATCTAAGTAAAAACTTCAAATATTTAGCTTCTTTCAACAATTTAGAAAATAATGGATTTGCATAAAAATCGATTAAGCCAAATTTTTACACCTGATTATATAGCGGAGTTCATGGTTAAAAACATTAAGCAACATTATTTTTCATCACGTAATGGGTCTACCATTGATAAGATTAAGGTTCTCGAACCTAGTGCAGGTAAGGGAATCTTTCTTAAATATTTATTAAGCGAAGGATTTACTAATATTACTGCCTATGAATTAGATCAAAATTTAAAAATACCTCTTTTAAAAAGTTATCCGGATATCGAGTTTAAATTTGAGAATTTCTTAGGATCAGATGTTAACGAAAAATTTGATATCATTATAGGAAATCCGCCTTATTTAGGACAAAACTACAACGCTCAAATTTTTCAAGAGCTTGTAAAGAACTATTCGATTTGTAAAAAATATTTCGTTGGAAATATGGATTTATTTTATTTTTTCATTCATTTAGGAATAGATAAATTAAAACCGGGAGGATTATTATCATTTATCACAACTAATTACTGGCTAACTAAATCAAAAAAGACTGGGATAAAGTTTCTTAAGCCTCACATTACAAACGATTGCTTCATGATACATTATATTGATTTATCAAAGATTAAAGTTTTTAAAGACGCTAAAGGTCAGCATAATTGTATTTTTGTACTTCAAAAAAAGTACGCGAATGAAAAACATAAGAAAATCGATAAAATTATTGATGTAATTCAATTAAAACAGCGAACTAACCATTTTAATGAAAAGTCAAATGGAAAACTCTTTACAGATATATTAAACAACCAAAATTCCCCATATTTGTTAAACTACACCTCAGCAATGACAAATAAAGATTTATCTAAAAAAAACAGCTGGATTTTAAAGTATCCTCTTGATGTAAAGAATGTTGTTGAACAGATTGAGAAGCATTGTAGGTTTAATGGGAGCACATCACATCTAACTGATTTTTTTGTCATTCGAAATGGGCTAATTCTGATTAAAGATGAAATTTTCATATTAAAGGAGAATGAGAGCCTCAAAATTGTCGATACGGACATGTTTATCAAGATTGACAAAACTTTCGTAAAACTAAGCGATGAGGAAAAACAAAAACTAAAAAAAATATTTAAGAGTAAAGTCATACGGCCGTTCTCTTATGACAAGAGTGATTTTTCAGGTTATCTAATCTATTTTGATAAGAATGAATTTAAAAATCAAAACTTAACAATACGAAATGAACTAATAAAGGAGAAATATCCTAATCTAACAACATATTTAAATCAATACAAAGGAGACCTTGAAAATATACTGAGGAATGCCAAAGAAAATATTAAAGACATTTATTTTCCACGAAGAGGAAGCTTAATTACTCAGTATGATATTGAAGATAGAAGAAAATTAGTTAATCTCGAACCTTACTATGATAAGGAACCTAAGATATTTTTTAGTTACATTTCCAATTCAAATTCATTTGGATATACTAAAGATTCGTATTATGCTACCTCTGATACTTATTTCTTATGGGGAAGGGAAGGGAAGAACGACATAGATTACTTATTTCTTCTTGCTTATCTTAACTCGAAAATTATGAAATTTTTATTTTTAGCAAAAAATATAATGATAAAGAGGAGCAAGACTAAATTGGAAGAAGAAATTCCAATCCCTAACACCTCTCTATTTAACTCTAAATATCAACTAGAATTAATTGATTTAATTCGATATTTCACTTCAAATGTAACTCAAAATATAGTTTCCATAGATGAAACCATATTATATAAATTAAGAGAAATATCTCCTAATACTTTTTCTCAAATCCGAAATGAAAAATATCCCCGAAGGATAATAGATATCTTACTTTTTAAACTATTTGGTTTAGCGGAGGAGGATATAGATCTTTTGATAGAGAAATACTACTAGAAGAGAGAATAAGAAGCTAACCGAATGATATACCTCCTGATTTTGTTAACAATCTCAAATCATCCCATAAATAACTTGTGTCGATCATTGTGGGAGAATTACAGCTATAACATTTCTCACTCTCTTTAATGAATCTAACAAATTGAGGAAGTTGCAACACTTCACTGACAGAAGATTGTCGCAAATTAGCTAAAGGTTTATCGATCTGAAGACAATTTTCAATGTCTCCATTATAGTTTACAAACATGAAAACTTTTTTCGTATGGCATATGTATTGTTTTTTACCACCAATAAAGTGGTTTAGATACATTTCTGAATTTAGTATTTTTGAACCGTTCTTTTTAGCGTCTAAAATTCTTTCAAATGCTTTACTAATATCTTTATCACTCGCATAAAGCATCCCTTTCTCATCTACATCACCGTGTGAATAATGTCGGATAGTATTAATTACATTAAAAGCTACAGGAATTCCAATTTTATCTGATAAAATTATCATTTCCTCAACACGATTTATATTATATTTACTAATTGTAAAGCTAAATTGAAGTGAAATCAATGGATAGCTTTCTTTAATGATCGGAACAGAATTCATTATTTTATCATACAATCCAGGTAACCTTCTAATCTGATCATGTTCTTCCGCTCTAGGGGAGTCCAGAGAGATAAGAATAAAATTTATATCGTCTCCAAATTCTTTGATTTTATCTGGAAGGAACCAACCATTCGTCACTATCCCAACAATTGTAAACTTTAGATCCCTTTTTACAAATTTAATAATCTCAGTAATATCTTTTCTAATGAGGGGTTCTCCACCCCATAGAATAGTTACTACAAATCCTGCTTCCTTTGCTTCCGAATAAATACGCTTAATTTCCTCAAGAGTTAGTTCATCTTTTTTCATATTGTTTTTCCAAAGACAAGTTTCACAATCGCAATTACACTTTAAGGTTGTTAGAAAGTGAAATATAAATGGCTTTCCATTCTTCTCCTTAGCAGTTTTTGCAGCTAGCGCTAATTCGGCAATTTGCTGTTTTTTCTTTCTTTTAATTTGTTTATTAATTAACTCTTGTTCCATAAATATATCTGTTATAAAGGATTATTTATGATTAACGAAATTAGTGCTTTTAGTTAATTGATTTTTAATGGATGGATTTCCCCAATTTGACGATGTAGGCAGTTTTCCTTTACCAGACTACATCGACTTTGACAAGTTCACGCAGTTTTATTGGGTTGCTTACAAGGGAATTGTAAATAACGCCAATATTTTTGAGAATAGGGGGATTTATAATTTTTTCATCCATCCGTTTCTCCAATCGTTTCAGCTAAAATTAAATGCGGGGGTAGAGGTAATCAACTACCCCCAACATATGGATATGTATACCCAATTTTTAAAACCTATCGAAGATTATGCAATTGAGCCCTCTTTGATTGACCCCAAAAAAGGAATTATTCCTGAACTCTTTATATTAGACTCTTTTGCGAAAGATTATTATGAAAGAACTGGAAATGCTCTAAAAATAAAAGTATGTATTACTGGACCCATAGAATTATACATAAAAAAACACGGTTTTACTTTATATCCAGATATTGTGTTCAATTTTGCAAAGTCTTTAAACAGCATATTGAAAAAATCAATAAAGAACACTAAATATATTCAACATTCAATAATCTCGATTGATGAACCTTCATTTGGGTATGTTGACATGTTTAATATTGAAGAAGATGACTTGATTAAAGCATTTGATAAAACTGTGGAAGGCATAGACGACCTTATCCAAATCCACCTTCACACTTTAAATAAATTCACAATTCCTATTCAAACAAAAAGTATTGACGTAATCACATGTGAATATGCCTCTGATCATTCTAATATCATTCCAAAAAATGAATTAGAAAAGTATGATAAATTCATACGTGTTGGTATCACGAGAACGAATATCAACAGCATAATGGCAGAGAAATTGGATGCGGGGGCCTCACTTGATGAATTTAAAACGTTTGAAGGCACTATGAGCTTAATTGATTCAGAAAAATTCATCAAAAAAAATCTGCTTTTTGCTCTTAAACATTATGACGATAGAGTTAAATTTGTAGGCCCCGATTGTGGACTCAAAGGATGGAACCCACCTCAAGTTGCTTACGAATTACTAAGAAGAACTTATAAAGTCATTAAGGATGTTAGAAACGTGATATAGATTGATTAAAACTATTTATTTGCGATTTCTGTGTTGTAAATTATAGATAATCTAATTAATGATGTAAAATTCAGTTATACTTAATTTCTTGAGTATCCCTCTTATTATATTTATAACTTTTTTGGAAAAAAAAAATAGAAATTAATATACTTCTAATCAAAATATAAAACAAAAACCAATACAATATAATAAAAAATGATAATAGATCATTTGAACCAAACTATTCAATTAAAAATATGTTATTTTGGGCCCGCGTTAAGTGGGAAGACGACGACTCTTAAATCCTTATTCAAACACTTTGGAAAAGAGGATAGCGTATTAAGTATTGAAAGTAGTATAAGAAGAACTCTATTCTTTGACTATGGTACAATTTCATTCGAAAATAAGCAATGGCGGCTTAAAATTCATATCTATTCAACAACTGGTCAAGATTTCTACATAATCACCCGACCTGTAACGCTACAAGGGATAGATGGAATCGTTTTCGTTGCTGACTCTCAGCAATCCGCTTATTATCGAAATTTAACATCGTGGAATGAATTGTACAACTACTTCGAAGAATATTTCATTAAACTACCAAAAATTTTAGCTTTTAATAAACAGGATTTGCACGAAAAGTTTAATTCAACCGATTTCTTAGAAAATATCAATTCTTTCAAACTTAAGAACTTTAAAACGAAGAAGACAGTAGCTCTTCATGGATATGGCGTTGTAGAAACTTTTGAAGAGCTTATCGAACTTATGTTGAAAAAAATATACAAATCCCAAATTGTATCAATTTTCGATTAAGTGGCTTATCAGTCTTAAAATAAATCCGATTTATTAATCTAAGGGTTACTTATTTCAAAATCTTATTTCTGATTTTTAAATTATTATTGAATAAATAAAATGATTGAAACTCAATTTTTAAGTCTACACTGCTTATTTTTAAAAAACAATAAGTTTTTATAGCCTTTTTGACATATTACAATTGAGTGTTGTCAACCGATTGTTGACAAAACCATAAAAATCAAAAAAGGTGATATTTGTGTCAGATGAGTATGATGATGAGTATACGGATTTTTTAGAGCGTATCAAGAAATATTTTAATTTAGACCAAGGAGCTTTTGATGTGGATTTCTTATTTTTACCTGAACCGAATTTTGATCCAAAGACAAATCGTAATGATGATAAGTTTCAAGGCTTTAAAGTCACTTATCATTTCGAATCTGGAATGGATAAACCAGAAATAAAAGTTGAAGGTAATATTGACAAAAAAAAGCTTCAGGAATATTTAAAGACATTTGATCTATCTAAACATCCACAAATTAAACGGTTAAATCCTTCAAGTAATAGGCAAGCTATTGATGTAGGTACGCTTTCTTTACAACCTAATTCCAAAAAAGAAGATTCATTAACAAAAGATTCTTATTTTGAGATAAATTTTCATGAAGATTCTGCTGAAATTATTATCGAAGCACCAGGAATTGAAAAAGGGCATATTTTACTAAGTTTAAGCGAGGATGGGAGAACTCTTAGAGTATCAATTGAAATCAATTTCATTAATATTAAAAGAGAGATATTATTACCTTTTGAGTCTACAATGGACGACCACATTTTAGAAGTTAATAACGGAATAGTAACGGTTATAATGCAAAAGAAGAAAGTTTGAGTGTGATTACAAAATGAGTGAAATTTCAAGTGGTATAGAAGGAAAAGATAATAAACTTAGAGTAAAAGACGCTTTCAAGGACGATTCTGGACAAGGCAGAATTAGGATTGACGCTGAAGTCGTAAAAAAGTTGAAACTAAAAAATGGTGATGCAATAGAGATATCTAACCCCATTTCAAAATCAACAACTGCAGCATTATTATTTCCAAGTAAACCTGAAGATAACGGAACTGGTATTATTAGACTTGATCCTTTTTTAAGAAGAAACATCGACGCTACGATTGATGATTATGTAGAAGTTCGTAAAATTAAAGCTGCTCTAGCAGAAAAGGTCGTCTTTGCCAGCTTATCAGAATCAGTTATAATCAGTCCTCGACAATTAAATAAACTATTAGAAAACAGAGTTGTTACTAAAAACGACATCTTGAGTTTTTATGCAAATTATAACAAGAAATACGATATGATCGTAGTTGATTTCCAACCAAGAACGGATGCAGTGAGAATCCATCTAAAAACAGAAATTAGGTTAAGTGAAAAAACACATAAAGAATTAATAGAGAGAGAAAAAGCTAGAGTAAGTTATGAGGATATTGGTGGATTAGCAAATGAAATTCAGAGAATTCGTGAGATGATCGAATTACCAATAAAACATCCAGAATTATTCAAAAGAATAGGAATCGACCCCCCTAAAGGTGTTTTATTACACGGTCCTCCTGGAACAGGGAAAACTCTATTAGCCAGAGCAGTTGCATTTGAAACTGAAGCCCATTTTATAACAATTAGCGGTCCTGAAATCATGAGTAAATTTTATGGACAAAGCGAACAAAATTTAAGAGACATCTTCGATGACGCTAAAAAAAACGCGCCTTCAATCATTTTTATTGACGAATTAGATTCTATTGCACCAAAAAGAGGTGAAGTAACTGGAGAGGTAGAAAGAAGAGTTGTAGCTCAGTTATTATCTTTACTCGATGGATTAGAAGGGAGAGGGGAAATTATCGTCATAGGCGCTACGAACCGGGTTAATGATATAGATATTGCGTTGAGAAGACCCGGTAGATTTGATAAAGAAATCGAAATAGGGGTACCAGATACTGATGGACGTTACGAAATCTTGCAAATTCATACTCGAGGTATGCCATTATCTAAAGATGTTGATTTAAGAACATTAGCAGAGAGGACCCATGGTTTTGTTGGTGCTGATGTTGAAGCTTTAGCTAAAGAAGCAGCACTGTTAGCTATAAGAGAGATACTTCCAAATATCGATTTAGATAAACCGATTCCCTTTGAAGTTTTAAATTCTATAAAAATTATAATGGAAAACTTTACTTCTGCATTACATAATATAGAACCTTCAGCATTAAGAGAAGTAGTAATTTCTCAACCTAAAGAAACATGGGAAGATGTAGGTGGCTTGGAAGACGCTAAATTACAATTAAGAGAAATAATCGAGTGGCCTTTAAAGTATCCTGAACTATACACGCATTTAAATTCAAAACCACCAAGTGGAATTTTACTATATGGACCCCCTGGAACGGGTAAGACATTATTAGCTAAAGCACTAGCCCATGAAAGCGAAGTTAACTTTATCTCAGTGAAGGGACCCGAATTTCTTTCCAAATGGGTTGGGGAGAGCGAAAAAGCTGTAAGAGAAACCTTTAGGAAAGCAAGAGCTGCGTCTCCTTGTATCATATTTTTTGATGAAATTGACGCAATAGCTGGAAAGAGGGGTAGATCTGGAAGCTCCGAGGTTACTGATCAAGTGATTTCTCAATTATTAACCGAAATGGATGGTTTAGAGGATTTAAAAGGAGTTATTTTACTTGCAGCTACTAACAGACCCGATATGCTAGACCCTGCTCTACTTCGATCCGGTAGGTTTGGTAGGCACGTCGAGATTAGCATTCCAGATTTCGAAACGCGAAAGGAAATATTCAAGATTCACCTCAAGAATAAACCCTTGGCAGAGGATGTGAATTTTGATAAACTCGCTGAAGCTTTAGAAGATTATACGGGGGCTGATATCCAAGCAATTGCTGAGGAAGCTACTTTATTAACAATTCGAAAGGCAATTCCCACCTTTAATAAGAAGAAAGTAGAGTTACAAGAGCTCAAGGATCATCTGGAACAATTGCAATCAGAAAAAGGCAATGAGACTGCTATTCAGGAGGTAGAAAATAGAATCGATAAAGCTCAATCAGAAATAGTAGCTAAAATCGAAATTAAACATGAAGAATTCAATGAAGCGATCGATAAAATTATAAGAGGAGCTGATAGGGCGAAAAAAGTCCACGATCAATATTCAAAAGAGTCAGACGATATGTATAGATAATATAAGGTAATAAACGAGAATGAAGTGATGTAGATGGAAATAGAAAAAAATGATCAAAACAAACAATTCATAAGTTTAGATAATCTATTAGAAATTTTAGGTAATCCGACTAGACGGATTATATTGTCTAAATTAGCAAAAGTTCCACACTCCACTTCGGAATTATCTAAAATTTTAGGCATTTCGAGACAAGCAGTACACAGTCAGTTAGAGATTTTAAGCTCTAATGAGGTTCTTGAGAGAATAGGGGATGAAAAGCGCGGAGGGAAATACAGAATAAAAAGCAATCTTTCTATAAGGATTGATATAACACCAGATTATTATAAAATCAAATATACCATGTCTCAAATCGACAACGAAGCAAAATCTATTAATCTTAAAGACATTGGATGTTCTACCAAATTTGAAAGCATTAAATCTCCTGATGACAAAATAAGATATTTAGGGCAACAGATTAGAGATAGTGAGAAAAATCTTAAGATCTTAGAAGGAGAAAGAAGTAAATTACTACAAAATAAAGAGTGCTTTATCATCGAACTTAAAAATATCATTAATCAAACATACCAAAAACATTTCCTAAAATCAAAATCGGAAGTCGAAAATCTAGAACGGGAAATTTTCTACACTTTATTTTATAATCCAGCACAATTTCGCAAAAGAATTAGCATTGACAAACTTATAGATAATTTATTTTTCTCTAATTTAGATAATTTTACGAGAGAATCTAAAGTAACAAATGTTAAAACCCTACTGAAAGATATGTCCTCCTTTATGGATTTTCTTTGGGAGGATGATGATGATTGGTTCTTTGATTTTTAAAACCGGATTAGTAACGCTATTTGTTTTTATTTAAAAATAAAAAAAAGTATTATTTCGAGGTGCTAAATGAACCTACAAGAATTAAAACAACAGATGCCCGAAATTTTCGAACATGTTAAAAAAGATGTGAAAAAGATAATGGGTCGTCACCGGGCGGGTTTGAGCTTAGGATTAGCCGAAATGGGTATGTTTCGAGGTGGTTTCATAGGCGGAATGCATTTTCATCCTGGTACGGAAATTGTTATAAACACATCTCCGTTAAAAATCATATTGGAATCACAACCGTATGAAATAATTTGGGCATATACTTATCACATTTTATTACACGAATACATTCATTCGTTAGGAGTTATTGATGAGCAAAAGTGCAGAACGATTGCCCTCAATATTAGTGAAGAAATCTTCAAGGACACTAACCATCCAGCATTGATTCTCGCAAGAAATGGAATCGGTGTATTTATACCAGATTTGAAAATAATTTTTGTACCTCCTGAACGAAGACCGGATGGCATGCCAATAGAATTTGTAAGTGGTTTCGATAGAGAGAGTCAGTCCTATTTTTCTTAACTTTTATTGCTATTTTTGTTTAAGAGTTAAAATTATTTAATCAGCGTAATTTATTTTAATTAGAAATTTATATTAAAGTTCTCGGGAGAATCAAAATTACTGAATCTTCAGATCAAGATGTTTCAGATCAAGAAAAAGAGGAAGAGATAGAAAAAACTCTAGATATAGCTGGAGATCAGTTAGTTTTAAATTGGCAATATAAGGAAGTTAAGAAGAAACTAACTTACGATATTAAAAAATGTATCGGGTGCAGTTTATGTAAACTTGTTTGCCCGGTTGACGCTATAGAACTTGGTCCAATCCCAGAAATTGCTCAAAATATATTGGACGATTCAAACCCTAAACTCTTTATTGATCACGATAAATGTTGTTATTGTATGCTTTGTGTCGTTGTTTGCCCCACCGATGCGTTCCACGAAAACATTGAGCCAGAAGGACAAATTGTTATGGATGAGTTTCCTACTATAGAGAAATTCTATGAAATTGATTATGATAAATGTACTGAAGATAAGAAAAATGAAATTTGCCGATTATGCTTAACAGTAAGAGATAGGAATCACATCCAAGAATATTTTAAAATTTCAAAAGAATGCCCCGCTGATTGTTTTTCTATCACTACTCCAATCGAAGGAGAAGTTATTATTAAGAAAAACATGTTACATAAATGCGATCCGCAAGGTTGTAAAGCTTGCGTTAATATCTGCCCCGTTGAATCTTTTTACATCCCTGAGAAAGCTGAAGACGTCCTAAAATATGGAAAGATTGCGTGCAACGAAAAAGAATGTTTTTATTGTGGAGCGTGTGAAAACTCTTGTCCTGACGATTTAATTGTCGTAAAAAGGAAAAAGATTCAAATTAAAGATCCGAAAAAAAGCGAACCTTATCCTTGGATAGAAGGTTGGGTTAAGAATATTGAAGAAGTATTAAGAAAAGCTCTTATTGAAGGAAAGGAGCAAATAGAAATTCCATCTATAGAAGATCATGTAAAAAAGATCAGTAAGTCAAAAATTGAAGAAGTTCCTCAACTATCTGAAGAGGATAAAATAAAATTAAACGAGCTTAATGATAAAATTCAATCTCTACTTCAATCCTCCAAAATAAGATATTGGATTAAGGATAAAAAAGTAGATAACATTCTCAAAGAATTAAAAAAAAAAATCCAAAAATAATTAATGTGCTTAATCATGAGTGAAAAAGAGAGAAAAGTGTATAAAATAGTAGGTACCATAAAAGACGTTAAAGGTCAATGTAACGCAAAGCATAAAAAAGGAGATGTGATCGAATTGAGCGGTCACGATTCTGGAGGATTATGTGGGTTTTTTTATCACGACATTTTTCCCTCTATTATAACATTACAATTTGGTGGTACCTTTCCTTGGTCACAAGATCCGGATATAGTTGAATTAGAATGTCCGGATCGTTTTAATGTTGTGAAAATCGAATTAAAAAGGGTTAGGTAAAGATTTAGCGATGTTAAGTTCAGAGACAGTTTTGATAAATACCTGAGTGAAAATGGATTGGAAAACATCGATAATAATGAAACAGTTATAATTGAAATACTGGAAACAGTTAAAAAGTTAGTTCTAGAACCAAGAACCGACATTTCTTGGTCAATATTTGATAGTAAAGATGAATTGATTATTGAAATAGATGCTCACATCCAAAAATTAAAACTCAGAGATTTTTCAAAAGTTAAAGACCTTATCCTTCTTTTTGCACCCACATCAGATTTTCAAGAAATATCACTGTCAAGTGGATGAAGTAATCATTATTTAAACATTTCTGAGAGATTTGATATTGCTATCCAAGCCTTATGTGAAAAATTTCACTTAAAACCGTTTTTTAGCAAATAAATTCCGTTCTTTTTTGCCCTTCTTATTAAAATTTGAAGGTTTTTTATTGAAATTAAAAATATCCTCGTTTTTATAATTAGAGTTAGATGTATGGTTAATTCATAAAAGAAAATAGAAATAAATTTCCGGTCAATTAACATGATACTAAAATTAAAAATAAAATCAAATAACAAAACAAAAAAGAAGCAAATTTTTGTTTGGATTGAAAAGAATAAAGCGTTTAAAGAAGATGTCCAGCAGTTAATACAGTTCTTTAAAGATCAGATTCAAGTAAAAAAGAGGATTGGGCGCCATGTTTATTACAAAATTACTTCAGATAATCCCGCAATAATGTTATCTCTTCTTACAACAGTTCAAGAATTAATTCCAGATATTTATTTCAATAGTAATCAATCTGTTGATGTTGAAGAATATACCCAAATTTAACTTTCTTTCTTTTATGAGACATTTAACTATTTTTTTAATGTTATTTTAGCTTAACTAATCCAAGTAAGAGAAATCGTAAAAATGGGAGAGGGGGGATTTGAACCCCCGGCCACCTGGTCCCAAACCAGGAATCATACCAAGCTAGACCACCCTCCCGTTAAATCTGTAGAGGAAATTGATAATTTATGTTTTCGTAATGATAAATAAGATCATAAAATATCAATAATAAAGATACAAATATTTTTTCGATTTTTAATTTTTTTATTTCTTTGTTCCATCTATTAGTAGTTTTTGTTAAATCATATAAAGTAGTTTATATTTAAATTCCTTAGGAAATCTCTTACACTTAGTTTTGAAATGAAGAAAATAATTTACATACAGAGAATTGGAGATGTTGATCCCGGGATATTAATTGTATTAAAAAAAAATTTGAAGAGGTTCTTTAAAAAATATAACATCAAAGTTGTTATCCTTCCTGATCAGCTTCCAATATTGGATTCCGAGCATGACTCCGAAGAGAGAAAATACGATGCGATACAAGTTAAAAAAAGGTTAGTCACTCATGGTAAGAATAAAAATTATTATCGCATTCTGGGGGTTACGAATATTGATATTTTGACCAAAGCTTCTAAGTTTTTATATGGTGTTGCTGATCTGCCTAAAAATAAGTCTTTTGGGGGGGCATTAATTTCAGTTATTCGCTTAAGAGAAGAATTTTATAGATTGACGGAAAACTCAGCTATATTTGAGCAAAGAGTCCTCAAAGAAGCAATTCACGAGCTTGGTCACACTTTTGGCTTAAAACATTGCGAAAATCTGTGTGTGATGAGGGCTTCAAACTCTTTAGTAGATACCGATAGAAAACCGCCTAAATTTTGTGAAGATTGTGCTTATAGAATTGACATCTTTATAGATAATTCAGAGTAGACTTTGTTATATATCTCTCTTTGAATTTTAACCATAGTTCTTCGCTAATTTTTAGGATATCCTTGTAACCTCTTACTAATTGTGTCAAATCACCGGGTATATTTCCTTTACCGAAGTAAGCCCCTGCTAAACTACCTCCTATAGCCCCCACAGTATCACTATCACCGCCAGCGGTGGCTAATTGGAAAATACACTCTTCAAATGAATGCAAATATTTTAAAAAGATGAAGATTGCGCAGGCCACCGTGCTCAGAGTATA
>JAHQWJ010000035.1 GCA_029856125.1 Promethearchaeia archaeon
GCAGCCATCATCGCAACATCTGTTCCAGGAATTATTGGAATCCATTGATCTGCTACTGTTAAGGCGGTATCTGTATATCTAGGATCAATTACAATAACTTTTATGCCCTTTTCTTTTGCTTTAATAAGCCACCACAGCGTATTTGTCCCCCCAATCATGCGTGCAGGATCAAAACCCCAGAGGATTATTAATTTTGTGTTTAGCCAATCTTCCCTACTGTGTCCGACAAATATTTGGCCAAAACCGTAAGAAGCTTGGGTTCCAAATATCGCTCCCTGAGATGAAATATTTCCATATGTAGTAGAAAATCCTCCTAGTAAATTAAATAATCTTTGATATGCTACACTAGGCATATGCAGCGAACCTAAATATCCCCCATTAGACACTACCAAAAGACTCTGGTTTCCATATTTTTCTATAACTTCTTTAATTTTAGCAGCAACTGTATCAAGAGCTTCATCCCATGAAATGCGTTCAAATTTGCCAGAACCTTTGGGACCTGCTCTTTTCAGGGGATATTTTAATCTCTCTGGATGGTAGAGATATCCTCTTATTGATCGACAGCGTAAACAAGCTCTAAGTTGATTGTCGTCATTTGCTGTGTCATCACCTTCTACTCGTATGATTTTCCCATCCTTTACATGGAATCTTAAAGGACAACGGCCACCACAATCAAAAGCAGATGTCGTCCGTATAATTTTTATTTCGCTATCATCTATTTCTTCTTGATTTTCCATAATATTTTCTCCACCTATTTTATATCAATACTTTTTTTATGCAATTTTTATACTTAAATTTTGAGTTTTATCATTTAAATTTCTTAAAATCGGGTTTTCTCCGCTCAAAAAATGCTGTAAAAGCTTCTTGGGCTTCTGGGGACACCTGCCTTCTTACAAATTCTACGTCTTCATCAGGTATTGATTTTTCCAAAATACTTTTATGGAATTTCTTTATTAATTTCTTCGTAGCTCTCAGAGCTGTTAGTGGTTTTTCAGCAAGTTGTTCCGCTAGCATCGTAACTTTTTCAATCAATTCTTCTTTGGCAAATACTTTATTCACCATTCCAATAGAACGCGCTTCTTCCCCTGTAAAGAAATCTCCGAAAAACAATAGTTCTGCAGCTCGGAATTTACCAACTAACTCTGGAAGATTAAACGAGGATCCAAATTCGGGGACTAACCCTAATTTGGTGAAAGGAAATTGAAATTTTGCGTCTGGTGCAGCATATAGCAAATCAAAGTGTAATAACATTGTGCTTCCAACACCGATGGCATAACCTTGTATAGCACCTATTATTGGTTTGTTAGCATTTATTAATTCATACTTTAATTTCGCAGTTGGTCGCTCTTCAGAGGACTTAAAATGATCAATGTTTTGAAAATCTTTTAGATCATTGCCAGCACAGAAGCTATCTCCATAGCCATAGATTAATATTACTCTTACATCTTTATCTTTTTCTCCTTGTTCTATCGCATTAGCTAGTCCTGCATACATTGCCTTTGTTAACGCGTTCTTTTTCTCAGGTCGATTTAAAATTACATGGATAACTTGATTTTCTATTTTAGTTAAAATTTGACTTGTCATTTTTATTATTTTGGAATGGTTTAGAATCTTAGCTTAAGCTTTAATTCAGTATCCGAAATTTTATAAGAATTAAAATTTTTTTAAATGTAAATTGTATATTTATTAATTATTCTCGTATCCTATTTATATTTTGTAGTTGAAATATTTCATTATAAATCGTGGACATATAGAGAGTGGAGAAATTGGATCTATATTTTTTCCCTTTTATCAACACTTCTAATTATTTATAAAAAATTCTTTATTTAATAGATTATTTTCTATAATACTTTTAGAAGAAAGAAGTGACAAAATAAATGACTGTTGAGTCTTATTCTGGATTTGCCCAAAGAAATAATATGATGATCGGAGTTCTAATTTGTGCCTTTACAACAAGTGTCTTGTTCTTTTTTATGCCTGCTGGAATTTTCTTTATGGCAGATATTTTTTTAATTGTAGGATGTGGTATTGGACTCTATTTCACATTTAGAAATATAAAAGAATCGCAAACACACATTAAAACAGGTATAATTGTAGGACTAACTGGTTCAGTTTTATCACTATTATTGATAGGTATATTTGATTGGATTTTGTATTCATTAGAATTTGGATTAGATTTTTTACTCTTTTTTGAATATCTATTATTCTTATTCGTGTATTATGGGATATTTTACGTAGCAGTTGGGGCAATGTTAGGTTATCTTTTTGGGAGCTATTATAAAAGGAGAGAAATATAGAAAAAGAGAAGATGTAAAAACAGAATCTCCTCTATTTTTAAAAAGATTTTTTTTTTAATTATCCTTATTTTTATTTACAAGAATAATATAGGTGAGATTTGAATTGTCAGAACAAAAATTTGATCATATTAAAATCAATAGAGTAGAAGAAGGAAATTACGCAATAATATCAATTAATCGTCCTGCGAAACTAAATGCTTTGCAAAATAAAACTTTAAAAGAGATTGCAGACGCTCTGGAATCGATGGAATTAGATAAATCTGTTAGATGCGTAGTTCTGAGAGGTACTAAAGATGTCATTAAAAAACCAGCTTTTTCTGCTGGTGCTGATTTATCAGGTAGAGGGGGTCCTAAAATTGACTCAACAAATTTGATGGACCAGAGCCATATGATGTATATTAGACATAAATACTATGATTTAATAGAGAAGTTTCCAAAACCTATCATAGCAGCTGTAGATGGTTATGCTTTAGGTGGTGGATTTGAATTAGTATTAGTATGTGATATTGTGATTGCATCAAAACGATCTACATTTGGTTTTCCAGAAATAAAACGAGGAATCTCTCCCTTCAATGGAGGAACACAGAGATTAATTAGAGCTTTAGGGAAAGTAAGAACTAAAACCATGATCTATTTCGGTGAGCATTATTCGGCTGATGTAATGTATGATTGGGGATTGATATCATATTTGGTCGATAATGATAAGTTCGAAGAAGTTGTGCATGAAAAAGCAACATGGTTAGGAAACGCAGCCACAAAAAGCCTATTTGTCATAAAAAAAGCAATTGACTATGGAGCTCAAGTACCACTAAATGTAGGGCTTCAATTTGAACATTTGGGTTATGCCATTAATTCGCAATCTAAAGATCTTGTCGAAGGAGTGACAGCCTTTTTACAAAAAAGAGAGCCTAAATTTACTGGTAAATAAGTAAAAAAAAAAATAATTATTTTTTTTCTTTTTTATATATTTCAAATCATGTCAACAAACTTTCCAGATTTTAATAATTCACATGGTTTTAAATATGGTTTATCCAACTTCTCAGAATATTCTTCTAAAAGTTTAGATAATTCTTCATAGTGTTCAGTTGCATATTTCATTGGTCCAGGAAAGTTCATTCCTGCTAAAATCGCCTCATCTATAACTTTCCAACTATCAACAACTCCTTCTTCCAATATTCTACAACCTTCATTAGCATTAATAGCTGCGAATACTAACCGGTTCACCAAACCAGCTTTTTTAGAAAGATCTGGTTGTGGTCGTCCTTTAGACCAATCGTAGAAACCTTGACCTGTTTTTTTTCCCAACGTCCCTTTATTGTTTTGCATCGTTAAAACCTTACCCGGTTTATAATCAGAAGAAAGCTTCTCAGCGTAATATAATTGAGTATGATAAGCAATATCCCTACCTACAAAATCGGATAATGTAAGCGATGTCATTGGAGCATTAGGACCGGATAAATCAGCGTCTACTTGTTCCCATGGAATCCCTTTCTCGTAAGCAAGATCAACTATGTAGTTTGAATACAAACTACTGGGTGATAAAACTCGGTTAACGATAAATCCGGGACGATCTTTTAGAACGCGTGCAACGAAACGCTCACCTCTTAAACACGGTAATGACTCTGAAACTTCAACTCCGACATCCATTGCTTCCTCAGAGCTCTTATCACCTTTTATCACTTCTATTAATCGCATCAAAGGAGCGGGGTTGAAAAAATGGATTCCAATGACATTTTGCGGTTTCTTACACCCTTGAGCAATTTCAGTAATACTCATTGATGAGGTATTCGACGCAAAAATACAATGATCTGGTGAATTGTCAATAACTGTTCTACAAAGTTTTTGCTTCAGGTCTAATTTTTCAACTACGGCTTCTATAACTAAATCTGCATTTTTAACTGCATTAGCTAGATCTTTATTCACGCTCAAATTTGCGAATAAATCCAATGCCTTCACGCCTTCCGGCAATTTCCCCTTGGCCTCGAGCTTTTCAAAACCGGTTTTATTATATTCTAAACCTTTTTCAATGATTTCGTCGCTCACATCAACCGCAATAACGGTGTATCCTGCCATTAAGCATACTTGAGCAATTCCCTTACCCATGTCTCCAAATCCAAGCATAACAATATTTTTTACTTTTGTCATAATAACCTTCTCACAATTTTAGATTGTTATAATTTATTTACCAAACAATATATCTGGTGTAGCCACGCCTTCCATTTTAGAAGGTAAGTCCTTCATCAATTCATTTTTGACTTGTTCAGCTAAGAGTTCAGCTGTATATGGTTTACCTCCGTTCTCTATCATTTTTACCGCTCGCCATCCACGATACACCCAAACTTTATCGCCTATTGCTCTAAAAACCTCCCCATTGATTTTTCTAGCTTTATCTGAGGCTAAAAACACAACTAAGGGGGCAAAGTGTGCTGGGTGAAATATATCAAATCCCCCTTGCGTTTTAGTATTCATCCACTCTACCAATTTTGGAGTTTCATCAGTAGTCATTGGTGTTCTCGCACTTGGTACAACGCAATTAACAGTAGCATACTTACTGAGTTCTCGAGATACTATTAACGTGAAAGTGGCGAGACCTGATTTAGCCGCACCGTAATTAGACTGGCCAACATTCCCATACAACCCCGAATCAGAAGCTGTATTGATAATACGCCCAAAATTCTTTAGGCTAGCATCCTCCTTACCCATCTTTCGAAAATAAACAGCAGCGTGGCGTGTTAGATTAAAGGTACCCTTTAAGCTAACGGCAACAACATCGTCAAATTCTTTTTCCGTCATATTAAAGATCATTCTATCTCTAATAATTCCAGCATTATTCACTACAATGTCTAATTTACCAAATTTTGAAATTGCTTGATCAATCATTTCTGCAGTTTTTTTATAATCAGTTACTGAGTCATAATTAGGGATGACTTCGGCCCCAAGCTTTTCACATTCCTTGGCTACTTCATCTGCACCACTAACATCATTGATAACCAAATTACATCCTTCTTTAGCCATAGCTAACGCTTCTTCTCTTCCCAAACCACGTCCTGCGCCAGTTACAATGGCAACCTTTCCTTCCAACATTCCCATTTATTTTTCACTTTTATTTTTTTTTGATATATGTTTCTTAATGATAAATGTATATTTAAAATATTTTTATTTTAGTCTTTAAGATAGGGATTTTTCTTCACTTATATCTAAACTAAGTCTAAACTAAGCCTAAACTAAGCCTAAATTAAATAAGAAAAATAATAATGTGAAAAAAATAACAGGTCTTTCTATTCCTTATAATCTGATTCTTTCACAATTAAATTTGGATCTGTTAAACCCAATTCTATCTTCTTTAATACATATTTCCTAAATTCGCTACTTGAAAAAGATTGAGTTCCATATTGAGTAGTTTCCTCTGCGTTTGTTTTCTCATAATTGTTAATATCTTCAAGTTCTCTCATTGTATTTTCTACAATTGTAGCCCCTAAAATTAAACTGTATAGAAAGAAGGAAAGAATTGCACTGTTATCTTCTTTGATCTCTCCTTTAATTATGGCTTGCTGTATTTTTCTCGTTGTTCCGTCCAAAAAATTGAAAGCCTTATATTCTTTTTCAAATTTCCCTACCTTGTCAGAGGGAGGAGAAGTTATAATATGCATCATACTGAATGCTGCCTGGTCATTCTCGGCAAACTCAAAAAAATGATCAAATATTTTAAGCAACAAATCTATATTAGATTCTTTATGAGATTCTATAATCTCGAGATTCTCATCTTTATATTGTTTAAAAAATTTATTCCGAATAGCTATCCAGAGTTCTCGCTTACTATCAACATAATTATAAAGGTTATTTTGGTTCATATCAAGCATTTTAGCCAAGCTGCGTAAACTAAACCCCTCTCTTCCCTTATCAAGAAATAGTTGCTTTCCAGCCTCTAAAATTCGTTCAAATTGCTGAGCTTTCTTTTTAGGTGATCGACTGCGAGTTTTCTTATTGTTTTGTTCTGAATTCATTTAAATTATTCCAACTTAGAATTGATTATCATATTTCTAAAAAAGATGTAATCATATTATTCTAATTAATTTATGTCGTATATTTAAATTTTTGTCCATTATTGCTCAATGAGATAAAAAAAATAAAAAAATAAATTTTAAATTATTCGATTTCTTATTTTAGAAAAGAATAATTCTTTCTAATTGCTGTTTCTGCGTCCTTCATTATTCTTTCAATGATATCATTGGCATCGTCTATACTATCAATAATTCCAATTGATTGTCCCAATAAAACAGCCCCTTTGTTAACATCACCATCATATACTAGGTCGTAGGCTTTCGAATCTTTTTCCATTTGTTCAAGGGTTATCGACTTCTCGTAGGCTATTAATTCCTCTTTTGAGGCAGGCGCGGGGTGTGATAAAGCATATTCATTTCTATATAATCGAATTGGACCAAATGCTCCCGTAAAAAGCCCAGTATCTTGTGGTGTTCCAGGGGGTACTAACGCCTTGTATGAATCGTGAAATTCGCTCTGGTTAGATGCTATAAACCTTGATCCCATTGCTATCGCTCCTGCACCAAGAGATAAAGCAGCAGCTAAGGATTCTCCAGTAGCGAATCCACCACAAGCTATTTTTGGCAAATCGGGAAGGGCTTCGTTTAGTTGTTGAAGTAACACGAGTGTTGTAACTCTTTCATATGATTGATGACCCCCTCCTTCAGTGCCAGTACAGACGATCCCATCCACTCCTGCCCCTACACATTTTTGGGCTAGCCAGAGTGCTGGAGCCACGTGAAAATGTTTAACTTCCGTTTTCTCTCTAAGCTCTTGAAAAGATTTAGAAGCAGGAAGTAATTTTGAAGATCCCGCAGAAGTTAAGAAATAAACGCATTGTTCTCTCATTTTAGGATTATCCATAATGATTTTAGGTATATCAGTGACCATTTCTTTCACTCCACGGTTGTTACGCGAAGTGAGAATGTTAAGCCCAAATGGTTTATCAGTGTGTTCAATCATATATTCTATACTTTCTATATGTTCTTTAACTGGGTCAGTTCCCACTATGTTAACATTTGATAAAACACCCAAACCACCAGCTTCACTTACAGCCAATGCCAACTCTCGAGTAAAAAAAGGCCCCATAGGTGCACTAAAAATTGGATACTTTAATCCAAACATCTT
>JAHQWJ010000036.1 GCA_029856125.1 Promethearchaeia archaeon
TAATAGAACTATCTTGTAAAATAATAAATAAAGTTAGTATTGATTAAATTCAGTATCCTAAAGATAACAAAAAGCTTGATTTTCATTCATTACTACTATAACGCTTTATTAACAATTCTTTTAACAAATCTAAATTTTCTCCAGATAAGGCGTTAATTAAAAAGCAATCTTTTTCTTCCACATTTAACATTTTTCTAAGAGATTTAATTTCTTCTGCGCTGGCTAAATCCATTTTATTGAATACAATTACTATTTCGATTTCTCCTTCTTTTGTAAAATTATTTTTAATTTCATGGTATAAATCTAATTGCGAATCAATTGAATAGCCACATGAGGGTGTGGGATCAAATATAAAAATAATTAAATCTGATATTAATCGCAGAGCTAGAATTGCTTGGAGTTCAATGTTGTTTCTTTTCGACATAGGGCGATCTAAAATTCCTGGTGTGTCTAAAAATTGTAACTTGATTTGACTATACCGTTTTTCGATATCAAAATGCCCCATTATTAGTTTTTTTGTAGTAAAAGGGTATTCTTGCACTTCAATTCTCTTGTTTGTGGATATCTGCTTAACAAAACTACTTTTGCCTACATTAGGGTAACCTGCAACAACTATGCTGCGCAATGTATAATCGAGTGAGGGAATTTCTTTTAAACGCCCCCTAATTTTATTTAAATATTCCAGATTAGGATTCTGTTTATTGATAATTGAAGATATTCTACCAAACGCAGCCCTTCGTATTTGATCGGCATCTTTAGGAGTTTCAATTTGACTTAATTTCTTTGAGAATAACCTTTGTAGTTTTCTCAACAATGGTAAAATTCCGTTTAATTTTCCCAGAGTTAGTCTTAATTCGTCAACATCAACTAAAAGTGAAGCTAGCTCTTTGTAGAAATCGGGTAATTCATCAATCATCGGAACTCTCTTAATAATAGTTAAAATCCGATCTAGCAATTCTTCAATGGCTACTTTAATCCGTTTAGATTCTTTTTTTTTCGCCTTAAGGAGAATAGGGGCATTTTTAGAGACTTGAGCGCTACTTTTCATAGCTCTACTGAAAGCTATATCTAAGAGCTCTTTTGAATTAGGGACGTGAAAAAATTCTAAAAAAGGATTCTTCATTGAAGTTCAAACTTAAATTTTATTAGTTACATAAAAGAAGCCTAAGCCAAAAATATTACGATTTCGCTTTTAAATCCATAATCTTCTGCTCTACATCTGAGACTTTATTTGATAAATCAATGCTTTCTTTAGGAATTGATAGGTATAATTCAAGGATGTACTGATATCTTGACAAGGCTCTTGAAAAATTATTTGAATTTTCTTCTTTTTCAGCCTTCTTTTGAACCAACTTTATCTTTTCAATCTTACTCCTAATATCAGGCGATAGAGCGGTATGCCGTTGTTGTAGTTTCTCGCTGTATCTTTGTTTCTCACTCATCACTGTTGAAACTCTTTTTTGAAATTCTTGTTCTTGTTTTACTTTATTTAATCTTGCGATTTCTCCTTTCTTTTCTTCTTCTTTTTTATGCAAATCAATATTTTTGAGTTCTTTCTCTAAAATACCTATCTGATTGTGCCAGCCAAGTTGAGTAAATAATTCAATTGCTTCATTATAAAAGATTTTTGCTTCGTCGTACTCTTTTTGTTTAAGTTTCTGGTTTCCTTTTTCTAATAGTTCTTGTCCTTTAGCAATCAGTTCGTCCTTTTGTTTTTTTTCCTCTCGCAAAGTATGTAATTTATTCTGTTTTTCTTTCCATTTGCTCTCAAAATTCTCTTGTTGGTCTTTCACATTAGATAGTGATGTTTTTTCAAGGTCTCTGTTTCTTTTCTCAGTTATTTTCATCTGTTCAAGTAATTTAGAACCTTTAGGGCGAGTTGTATTTGATTTATTTCTTATTGTACTTTTGTATTCTTCGATCTCAACTGGTCGAGAGTTAGCCCCTAAACCCTGTTGTATTCTTTGCCTCCTTCTCTCAGCGGAAGCTAGAGACACAATATCTTTTAATTTTATAGGAACTCCTTTAGATTTTCGAAATTCTGCCATGCGTTGATAATCTTTTATCTCATTTATTTGCCATAAAATTTGTTTACACTCATAATCATGTTCGAGATGCTTAAATGCGCTATAAGCTTCGTTATATAATTTTAATGAGTCTTCATATTTATCTTCAAGCGCTAAATTTCGAGCTTTTTCTAGAATAATATTACCATTTGCTTCCGATATTTGAGTGTTCTCGGATTTTGCTTCTTCTAATCTTTCTAAGCTTGATTTTAACTGAGATTTAGGTTCAATCTTTTCTTGATTTCCTTCATACCTTTGTATGGACCCTTTTTCATCTCCTTTTAACCGTCTCAACCTAACTATTTCTTTAATAATTATTGAAACTTGCCCATTTAATCCCAATTTAGTGTAATTATCTTTTGCTTGCATCAAAGCTGTAATCGCTAATTCGTAATTTTTATCCCTCTCAGCAATTTTCGACTGGTTTTCCAACTCTTCTGCTTCCTTTAATAAATCTGTTTCTCTATTTAACATCTTTTATCGTTAGGTTTTTCCTTACTATAATAAAATAACAAAAAAAATTTAATAAAATTATTCAATCAACGCTCATTGAAGAGGTTAAAAATATAATATAAACTCAAATTAATATGTCTTCTGAAAAAATTAAAATTGGGATTTTAGGAGCTACCGGGATCGTTGGTCAAAATTATATTAAACTATTGATTGGACATCCATGGTTTGAAATCGTAGATGTTGCAGCATCACCCAGATCGGCAGGAAAGCTATATAAAGAAGCGGTTAAAGGAAAGTGGCAAATGCCTATGGATATTCCCACGGAAATTAGAAATTTAATGGTCCGGGACGTCCAAGATTTTAATTCTCTTAAATCTGAGGTTAGTTTTGTGTTTTCAGCAATGGATTTACCTAAAAAGGAAGAAACAAAAGAAATTGAGTTTAAATACGCAAAAAAGGGCATTCCTGTTATAAGTAATAGCTCAGCGAACAGATGGACTCCTGACGTACCGATGATCATACCAGAAATCAACTATGATCACATAAATGTAATCCCCATCCAGCAGAAAAATAGAAACTTGTCGCGAGGATTTGTGACCGTTAAACCAAATTGTTCTATTCAAAGCTACATGGCCCCTATTTATGCTCTGGAAAGAAAAGGATATAAAGTTGAAAAATTGATAGTAACGACTCTTCAAGCTGTTTCTGGAGCAGGTTATCCTGGAGTTCCCTCACTTGATATGTTGGATAACATTGTTCCTTACATCGGAGGAGAAGAAGAAAAGTCTGAGAAGGAACCACTCAAAATTTTAGGACATATTGGCGAAAATGGAATAATTAACGATGATTCGATTCAAATAAGCGCAACTTGCACCAGAGTACCTGTTACGGATGGACATACTGCTAGCGTCAATATTAAATTTAAAAATCAAATTCCAAGCAAAGAAGACATAATTAAAATTTGGAAGGAGTTCAAATCGGTCCCTCAAGAGCTTAATCTACCCTTTGCTCCAAAACAACCAATTATATATTTGGATAATCTAAATAGACCTCAACCCAAAAAAGACAGAGATAACGACAAAGGCATGGCGGTTACGGTTGGTCGATTAAGGAAGGACACCATTTTCGATTATAAATTTATTGCGCTAAGCCACAATACAATCAGAGGTGCAGCAGGTGGAGCAATATTAAATGCAGAATTATTGAAAGCTAAAGGATTCATAAAATAAATTTAGATTAAAAGTTGTGCTTATCAATCGCAATCTTGAGAAAATCCTTCAAAAATACGAAACTATTTTTCCTCTTCAGTAGAGAATATGGAGGTATTTCAGGGTAAATTTGAAAAATTTGAGGTTTTTTCAACATTTTCAGAACTTTCAAGATGGAAAATAAAGAAATTTTATGGAACTTAAAGATAAATGTATTTAAAATCGTTTCTATAAGGTTTTTGTTAAGGATTAAAATATTTGTTATAAATCCAAATCTCTCTGAATAAGCAAACCTTATTGAATCCAAAGATTCATGATCAACACCAGAAAGCTGTTGATTATCAGGTATATTTTTCACTTTCGTGAGAGATCCATTTTCTATTTCAAGCAGTATAGTAATTGGTGTTTGGCTATTATTATCGTTATTTTTTTTATCGGAAGTAATAATTAGTAAAATTTTTGCGTTTAATCCCACAAATGTATCGAATAACCCGAAAATATAATCAGGAATAGCCCAGTGTGAAAGTTTTTGTAAGTTCAAATCAATACCTAAAAGTCTTATTAAAAATCTAATTAACGGATTAAAGGTTTTAGGTTTGGGGTACATTTTCCAATGTAAGTCATGTCCCCTAATTCCATACAAAAACTTTTGAAAGAATAATCTTAAAATCCCCTTATCAAATGGGATATCATTCTCAAATAATTCTGAAAAAAATTTTAAAATTACGTTGAGGTTAATATTGTATATATTTTCCACCATGAAGGTCTGTTGAGCTAACTTAATATCTGTAAGTAGCCCATAAGAATTTAAATCGTAATCTTCCCTTTCTATCGGGAATATTTTAACTTCAATATCAGAATTAATCTTATTGCTTTCGATTTTCTTCAGATTCATGCCAAACGATAGCTGATTAGATGCCGCTGCCACCAAGACATTAAACGACGGAATTAAATCTTCAATAAAAGCGAAGATTGATGACAATCTGATGTCTTCAAGAAGACCTAAATTATCTCTTAAAAATTTTAAAATGTTTGGCTCAGGATACATGGCTATTAACTTGCCAGTAAGAGATGTTTGTATTAAATCCAAAAAACTTCGGAATATATCTAAATTGGTAGAATTACTAAATTTTTCATAATGACTATTTATTAAATCCAAACCCCTTTTTTTTATTATTCTAATACTATTAACCTTAACACCGTGATCTTTTAAAATCGATGACTGAAATTTATTGAAAATCGCATTTATATCCTCCAAATTCTCTTGTTTAATTCCAACTAAGTCATTTGGTAATAGTTCGACTGTTTCATGAACTCCTGGTTTATTTGTCTTATATAAATATACACCAAACACAATATTGTCAATATCGAAATCTGACACAATGATATCAAGAATATTGTGTTGCTCATTTATAAACTGGGGGTAAAGGATTGCAAACAAATTATACAATAAAAAGGCGTCAATCTGAATAGGAGTTAAAGGAATTCTGACTTTCTCTTCTAATATTCTCGGGTTTTCAACTATGCTTACCTTTGAATTAAACTTTAAAATATCAAGCCAGTTTTTCCGTAAATCTTCGTTAAACATCGCCGGTGACTCCTTTTTTTTTTATTGGTTTTTTCGATTCTTTATTGATATCTTGATTTAATAGAGCATAATAGAAGGAGAGATTTGGAACTTGTGTTTTTCCATAATATTTAAGGATAGTATTTAAGCTTGTATGCATGTCTGGTGGACACCCCGGAAGTTCACATATAGATTTGTTTATTTTCTCTTTTACGATAGGTTTTTTTTGGGAAGAATTTCCTTTCTTTACTTTATCTCCTACGGTTTTAATGATATTATCTTTTGTTGGCACTTGAATATATCGAAAATCACGATTCTTTGTAGTTTTTACCGCACAGTCTCCAAAAACGATAATATTTTCTACTGTCTCTGGTTCAAGAGGATTCTCACCAATCAACATTGACTGGTTTTGTATGTACTTTAAATCTTTTGTCATCTGGGTTTTCATGAAATTCAATAGATGATACGCCTCTTTAAAACATGCTGAACATATTCTTCCCGTTTGTAGATAAGTGTTATTAATCGTAATTTCATTTAATTTATCAACTGAGAAATTAACTACTATCTTGTTAGCATCAAAGTTTTCACCTTTTAAATTAATTTCAGAAACATTTGTTATTCCTAACTTTCGATTTCTTGCCTCTAAAAGGATATCACTATCTAATAAATCAATTTTTAATAGATTTAATGTAATTAAGTCAACTGCTACCGCATCAGATCCACTAACTACTAAACCCGTACGAATTAAGTTTGAATCCTTGTAAATAAAGGGGCCGGCGCCTTCTAAGAAATAAAACATATCGTTTATAACTAAACAGGGTTTTTTAATACTGAGAACATCAAGAATGTTTGATATTAAATCTTGCTTGTATTGGTCTAATAACAAATAATCTTTCCCACTTCTAATTACTTTGTCAATTTTCTGAGATTTAGAAGACACTAAATAATAACAATTCAGTAAAGAAAGCGTACATTTGAATAAGGGGTCAACGCTTACTTGATTGAGTATAATCAATTTATCAGATTCAAGCACTCTTATTGAATATTCGATATTTTTTCCGTTTACTTCGATACTATCAAAGTGAGACGATACCGGATCATCTAAGGATATTAATTCTGCTCCAAGGTTTTCTAAATAAGATTTGAGCCCTAAGTTGTCATTAATCGCGCTGGTTTTTAAACCGTAATCTGGAAAGCCTCCAACATATATTTCTTTTGCTCCAGCATCCTTGCATAATACAATTAAAGATCTAAGAGAATCCATGTTAACATTAACAGGAAAGCCACTATGTGCTCTTAAATTAATCTTGATAAAAACAATATCTTCTTTTCCAATAAAACTTGAAATCCCACCGAGTAATTCGATCCCGGTGTTTATAGCCTTAGTCGGACTATCGTTTTTGGTTATAGCAACATCAGTACTATTAACTTTAGAGTTCTGTTTCATTACAAAATATTAAAATTAAATAATCAAATAAATCTTTATTAAAATATTAGGAGTTGTTTTAAAATATGGAACAAAACACTACAAAAATACTCTTAGAACAAACGCAATTTAATATCCCCTCCGACACAATCGGTATTGATATTGGGCAAAGTCTCGCGAAGATTTCTTATCTAAAAGATAACGAAATTATCCTTAAAATAGGAGAGACCAATTTTAAGGAAATAGAGGAATTTCTTGATGAAAATACAAGTAAATTTAATAAAATTAATTTTACCGGCGGAAAAGCTTATAAGCTTTATAAAAAATATTCAAACAATATTAGTACTAACCTAATCAACGAATTTGAGGCAAACATAAGAGGGATAGAATTTCTTTATGAATCTTACAAGAAGAAAACATTACCACCATCTCTTATTGTCACATTAGGTACAGGGACTTCATTAGTCCTAAAGAGAGACATTATTGAACACTTGGGTGGATCCGCTATGGGAGGAGGTTTTTTTATGGGACTAATTAAACTAATATTTAATATGGATAAATATTTTGATGCAATCGAATTAGTTCGAAAGGGGAATCGATTTAACATTGATTTAAAAGTAGCTGACATTTACGATATTGAAGATACCAGAGTTGATAAATTATTTAGAGAATTTACTGCAGCCTCTTTAGGTAAGATTAAAAAAGATTTTGATACTAAATCGCTAAAAAAAGAAGATTTTATTAGCTCCTTAATTGGAATTATTGGAGAAAATGTTGGAACGATTGCTACTCTTATGGCTGAAAATTATAACCTAGAAAAAATCGTTTTTTGCGGAGGGTTTCTACTAGAGAATAAACCGTTAAAACAGATTTTATCACTACTCTGTAAAATTAAAAGGAAAAAAGCTATTTTTTTAAAAAATTCAGAATATTGTGGGGCTATAGGAGCTCTAATATTATGAGCTCTCAATAAATACGCTATATTTTAAGATTTATGCTAATTTAACAATAAGAAGATTCAACTAAGTAAGGTTATTTTAGTAAAAGTAGAAATTAAAAAAAAAAAGTATTAATTATAATTTTCGCTTCTTATATGCTACAAGTCCGATTATACTAACAGCTATAAACAATAGGTAAAAATTCCCGAAAGGAATCCCTCCAGGGCCACTAACAACAGGAGGAACAGGTATAGCAAAGTTTGTATGCATTATTTCATAATCTGTACCCCACACACCATTAGTAGCATCTTCCCAGACCACGTGAACTTGGTTTGTACTACTAGCGATCGCGGGGTCGCTGCTAGAATCATCGTTCCAGTAGACACCACTAAAACCGTCTGAGAGTATAGTTATATTTGACCACTTGTTTATCTTTGTGAAATTGACATACATTATTTCGGTATCTATGCCCCATACACCGTCAGTTTCATCGTACCATACTATATGAACTGAGTCGCTACTATCAACAGCGATTGCGGGGTTCCAACTAAATTCATCATTCCAATAACTGCTATTATATCCGTCAGAGATTACGGTGGCATTAGACCATCCTAAATCAGACGTAAAATAAGCATACATTATTTCTGTATCTATACCCCACAACCCGTCAGTATAATCTTCCCAAACTATGTGGACATTATCGCTACTATCAACAGCTATTGCGGGATCGTAACTACTTCCATCGTTCCAGTAACTGCCATTATAACCATCCGAGATTACGGTGGCATTAGACCATCCTGTTGCGGTTGTGTATTTAGCATACATTATTTCGGTATCTGTCCCCCACACACCATTAGTATCATCACGCCATGCTACATGAACAGCGTTGTTACTGTCAATAGCGATTGTGGGATAGAAACTATTGTCATCGTTCCAGTAAACACCACTATAGCCGTCTGAAATTAAAGTAGCATTAGACCAACCTGTTGCGGTTGTATATGTAGCGTACAATATTTCGCCATCTGTCCCCCACATACCGTAAGTATAATCGTACCATACTACGTAAACTTTGTCGTTACTATCAGTAGCGATTACGGGGTGATAACTATTTCCAACGTTCCAGTAACTACTATCATAACCATCTGAAATTAAGGTGGCATTAGACCATCCTGTTGCGGCTGTATATGTAGCGTACCATATTTCGTAATCTGCCCCCCAGTCACCGTCAGTTCCATCGTACCATACTACATGAACTTGATCACTACTATCAACAGCGATTGCGGGGTTATAACTATGTCCATCGTTCCAGTAACTGCCATTATAACCATCCGAGATTACGGTGGCATTAGACCATCCTGTTGCGGCTGTATATGTAGCATACATGATTTCGGTATCAAATCCCCACACACCGTCAGTAACATCTTCCCAAACTGCGTGAACTTTATCGCTACTATCAACAGCTATTGCGGGATCGAAACTACTTCCATCGTTCCAGTAACTACTATTAAACCCATCAGAAACCACAGTAGCGTTAGAAAAATCCACCGCACTTGATTTAAGATCGTAATTATTATAAGTGCTAGAAGAAGCTATTGTAGGATTTAATGCAACTGCTAAGATTCCACAGAAGAAAAATAGAAATATTAAAACATATATTATCGAAGATTTTTTTTTCATTATTTTTTTAACCCTTTAAAATTTAGAATACTGATAAAGAAAGAATATTCATATTTAAATCAATTTAGTTAAGAAGAAATAATTAGGCTTAAGATAAAGCGTGCCCATGGGAGATATTTACTCATCGATTTTTAGTCCTAAAACTACTCTCGTAAATACACTATAATGGGCACAAAGAATGTATAGGAAAGGTAGTTTAAATAGTCTCTGAGTGTTTTCTTAACATATCTTCGTTCGTTTTTCCCATTTTAATTGCGAGCTCAGCGATTATGGCATCCAAATATACGAAAGCAGCTATCTCGAACATAGTTCCTTCAGGAGTAAGAATTGCGGTATCGTCGTGAAGATCGACCTTATCTCTTTTAGTACGACCCTTCAGCTTTATAGTAATATCAGCAACTCTCCCTATAATAGTCTCGGGATGGGAAGTAATTGAAATTATACCAGATGGTTTAGCTGTATTCACATAATTTTTGAGAAGACTTACCACGATCGAGGTTGTTCCCGATCCAGACAAAACTATTAAAACATCCTCGTTTGTTAGCGCAGGTATTGACCCTAAATTAGTAACCATATAAACATCTGCTCCTAGGTGGACCAGCCTTGTCGCAAAGCATTGTAAAATAAAAGCAGAGCGCCCACTTGCTAATAGGAAGAATTTTCTCTTCTTTACTAACCCATCGTAGACCATGTCGATAAATTTCTTAGTATGTGAAAAATGTTTAGTTTTGCTTAAATGTTCCATGTTGTCTCGAAGGTTTCCAAGTATCACATCCATAGATTGAAATAAAATCTCTCTTTCTTTTCCATTAAGCTTCTGTTCACTACTAACTTTATCAGCCATATCAAATCAAAAATCTTTTATTTTGAGTATATGTTAATTAAGTTGAGATTTAAAAAATACATTTTGGTTAATAATATTTTTAATTGAAATATTATAAATTCCTACTATCAAGGAATTGATTTCAGGTTATTATAAGCTATTGCTACAAAGCAGTTTATTAAAAAAAAAAAAAAGTTAAATAATAGATTACTTCACGCTTTCTTTTTGCGGAACCACAATAATACAAATAAGGCTGGAGTTGCAACTGTAAAAAGTATCGCTAGAATTAAGTAAAACAAGTTTGCAGTGTGATCAGGGAATGTTGTATAAAAAAGCCACATAAGAATTGTTCCGGATAGACACATCCCAATAAGAATGCTAATTAGTTCCTCAAGGTCAAATTTTTCTTTTAAACTTGTCATTTTATTTCCTCATAATTTAAGTTATGTTTTGTTTATAAAAAAAATTATACGTAAGCAACTAAAGCAGTCATCTGGAACCATACTTGTATAGCAGCAAACATTATTGCACTAAGATAAATCCTTCCCGTTTGACGATAGAGGTTAATCGAAATGAAATAAGTTATAGCTAACGAAGGAATGCCACCCATTAACTGGATAATCATCATCCGGTTAACATCACTAAGTCCCCATCCAACCATATTTGTCGATGTAAGTGCGCCTCCAAACCACTGTGGAGCATATTGAACTAGCATGACAACAACTAGCCCACCAAGCATCAGATAACAATATTTGAAAAACCAGACCGTATGAGTTATATATGTGTTTTTGTATTCTTTCATTCTAAGTTGTCCGTACATATAGATTCCGGCATTTACTAAAGAGAAAAATAGTACTATTCCAAAGTAAGGCCAGAAATCAACTGCTCGTTGTAGGTCGCTAAATGTTTTCATCATCGTCCAGAATCCTCGAAATTCGACGTTTAAAAACGCTTGTGAAAGGAAGACTAAGCCATACATCCAGCCGAATAAAATTGCTGCTATCACGATTGTTTTGCTTATTATCCTTGGATTAAAAGCTTTCGTAGCTTTCTTTACTAAAGATAAGTCTGCTAATTCTTCTTTAGTACTGAAGGTTAACCCCACATCATGAAGCGAAATACTATCTCTACCTTTCCTCCATTTAGTCAAAAGATACCAGACAGTCCACAATATGATACCTATAGTTGCATTCAGTAAGTACCAGTGCTCAAACCCGTTAGCGATCCCATGATTGAATACGGTATAATCACCAATTTTTGTGTCAAATAACCAATTATCTGAGAGACCATATCCTGGTATAAAGAACCAATAAGTAATTCCTGCTATGGCAGTGTTAACAGTTGCAACAATCCACCATGTTGACTTTTTAGGCGTATTTATTTTCTCTGGCATAGGTTGCCGAACTTCATTGAAATATTTAGTATTCATTAACAGGTAGGCAAGAGGTAGGATTGAGATAAGCGTTGCAAAAGCGGCAAGCATCCCAAAAATTTCAGATCCTAACCAAGTTTGCTTTGCTGGATCTGCAATAACCCAAGCTGCTGATTCACTCATACCTTGAAGTGCTTGTAGCATCCATGCAACTATTTCTGAGGTATGTTTAGGGCTCATAGTTATAGCCGGATGGCTTCCTATGTCATAAGATTCTCGTCTCGCTGTACCGTTGACAAAATCTACAGGTCCACCCCATAGATCAACAGTAGTATCAACAGCCATGGTTCCAGGAGCCAAGTGATATGTTACATCCAATGCCGCTAAATTATCTGCAAGGTTCTCGGCAACCGTTTTCCCGTCCCCACCCCATTCTTCGTAGGAAGACCAAAGATGAAGTATGTTATTAAACTTTGGGTCACCGTAATCTCCGAAGAGAAAACCAACGAAATTTGGTGTGAAAGCTTGAAGGGCAAGGGCTTTATGTTGAGGATATGCTGCAGCTATTTGCCGAGCTCTAATTTCACCCATAGAATGTCCGTAAATACCAGTATTGTTCTCATCGACGAATCGTAAATCCATAAGGTATTCATACGCAAGGAAGTAACTATAAGGAATGTCGTCAACATCATATCCTCCAGAAGAATCTCCGTGTCCTAATTGGTCTAAAGCTAAAACTACAAATCCGGCTTTAGCCAATTCAATTGCTGCAGGACGTTGCACATCTTTGTCATTGTTGTAACCATGTAAACCCAGAATTCCAGGAGCAGGACTATCCGCAGTCGCACCGATCGGTCGATATAGTTTTCCAACAATTCTTTCTCCATCTTTATCATTAATATTGATAATTCTTACATCGATTGTCCCAAAATTATTTTGAAACGCGCTGGACATAATTGCGGAAAAAAGAATTACAACAATCAAGACACAAAAAACTACAGCTGCTTTATTTTTTCTAAATTCTTTTAAATTTATTTTTAGCACCTTTTTTTATTTAAATTTTTTGTATCTCATTTCTTAAAAGAAAAGAGACAAATATGGTTGGTTAGATTTGTATATAAAACTTGTTATTATAATAGTAAATCTACCCAATTCTAATATTCTATATAACGAGAGGGAGATAAGGTGTAAATTAAAACTATCCTATTTTTAGTTACAATTTCCAACAAATATTCAAACATTGTTTCATTTTGAAACCCTAAATAACAAACAGAGAGTCTTGTAGCTCAATTTTTTCTAAACCTTTTTAGACTTGTTTGTAACAAATTATTAATGTACAATTAAATAAATTTCTTTTATAAAATCTTTAAAATAAATTTTCTCCACTCTAAAAATCACTCTTTAAAAAATAACTTTATTTCTAGAGAATAAAAAATAAATAAGAATTTGATGATATTGTACAATAGTAAACATAAATAAACGTTGAGATTAATCTTGAAAGATATATTAATGGAATTTTTAAAAGAAAAATTTGAGAGCAGTGAACTTAACCGCCTTCCTGAGAAATATGGAGGTGGAAAAATTTTCTCTCAACCTTTAGTTGGTGTTGCTCAAGGTAATGACCCTATTTTTTTAAAATTTAAAGAGATTGTAGGATATGAACATTATACACCCTTGGAAATGTGGTTAGCTAGTGGCCAAAAACAATTACCCACATCAAATCTTAATATTGTCTCTATAGTATACCCGTTTACTGATGAGATTAGAAAGAAAAGTGTAACTCCAATTAAATTAGCAAAAATGGTTTTACCCGCAGAGATTTACTCTATTGCCAGGAATTTTGCTAAAGATTTTAGAAATTATATAATGGAGCAAACAGTTGAATTTTTACATAATAAAGGGTATAACGCTATTTCTGGAAAACTTAGCGAGGCTTATACTTTAGTTGCAAAAAAAGATTTCTATTCTACATGGTCTGAAAACCATGTTGCTTTTGCCGCAGGATTAGGGACATTTGGATTACATGAGGGCTTGATTACCAACCTAGGTTGCAACATTCGATTAGCTTCGGTGATTACAGATGCGCCACTTAAAGTTACTCCTAGAAGAAGTGATGAACCTTATGCAAATTGCTTATATTATGCTAAGGCTACTTGTAGAGAATGTGCAAAAAATTGTCCTGCTAATGCGATTACTGAAAAAGGCTATAATAAAACAAAATGCAATAAATATCGTAATAAAGTCGCAAGAGAGATGGTACCTCGCCTTAAACCAATTCTTAAAAAATACAATCGTCGAATTAATTGGAAATACAAAGCACAAAATTATCCTGTGGGCTGTGAGCTATGTCAATTTGGAGTAGAATGCATGGATAAAAATCCTATGATCCGACACGATTTAGATTTCGATTGAATTAATACGTTCGGAAAAAAAAGATGAATTTATCTTAGTGTCAATTAAAAACTGTTAAAAAAAGTAAGAAAAAAATAAAAAAAATATTTAATCTAATGCGAAAAATGCTCTCTATTTGTATTTAATTGATAATAATAGGTCATTCTTCGTGATTTTCTTCCTGTTAGCGTGCATGGTGAAAGCTCGAGCTTGTTCAGTTAAACCAGTAGCAGTCTTTTCGAGATGGTCAATTAAAAGATCTACTGCGTTTCTTGCTACGATGCTTGCGCCCTGTTGTTTCATTAATCTCCGGATAGGCGACCAGGCAAAGCTATGTTTCTTTTTAGCCATTTTTTTATTCCTCCACTATTAAAATTTTTAAAGTTTTGATTTTTAATTTTTTTTATGTTTATAATTAAAGTTTCTTAGATAGTAATATATCCGAAGAGTTATTTAAATCTTTTGGCAATATGAGAAGAACTTCAAGAATTTAGTGCATAAAAAATCACGACAAAAAAACTTGGTTTCAATATAACTGTTGGATTGTGTGATCATTCAATGGTTGATCAGTCGAAAAATTTGAATTAACTTTTTTAGGATAAAAATAATTCAAATATCAAAATAGACTCTAAAATGTTTTAAATCGGTTTTATTATTCTTGATTGAGTTACTAAAAAATTTTGAATTGAATCACATCATCCCCAATGAATGTCATGGTAAATTTTCAATGATCATACTAATTAAGTCATAATCAACCTAATTAATAAAAATTAGTTCCAAATAAGAAATTACACGATTAAACCTAATATGAAAAATCGATAAAATGATTTCAAGGATAATAAATCTTTATTTTTAGTAATTTTCTATAAAATGTTATAATTTAAAACGAAAATTTTAATTAATTCTGAGTTTTTCTATAATTATAAGAAAGAACAATTAATTGTATCTTAAACTTATATTTTTGAAAAAGGTAATAATATGTCTCAACAAATTATGGTTCCAGGAGCAACAGCAGTAGGAATTAAGTGTAAAGACGGAGTAGTGCTAGGAAACGATCGCAGAGCGACGTGGGGTTACACAGTTACTAATAAAACCACTCAAAAGCTATTCAAGATTACTGATAACGTCGGTATGGCTGCGTATGGATTAATTGGAGATTTTCAATTTGTTTCAAGAGTATTGAAAGCTCAAGCTGCTCTATATGAATTAGACGCTCACGACAAAATTAATACAAAAAGCGTTGCTAAAATGCTTTCTAACATGTTATATTCTCGAAAGATGGCACCCTTATACACCAATTTAATAATCGCTGGAGTAGACAAGGATGGGCCTCAAGTTTATACCTTAGATGGTCTGGGTTCTTTGATTCCAGAAGAATTTGGAGCTACAGGAACAGGAATGTTACTTTCAATGGGAATTTTGGAAGCGGATTACAAACCTGATATGTCTATCGAAGATGGAGTAAAACTTGTTGAAAAAGCGATAAGAAATTCAATAAAAAGAGACGCTATGTCTGGGAATGGAATTGATTTGCTTATCATAACGAAAGAAGGTGCGGAAGAAAGACGCATAGAAATTAAGGAATTAGGCGAGTAAAACCTAATTTAATGATTCCTTTTTACTCTCATTTTTGCTAAAAATTTTATGCAATGGCATATTTTTCCAATTGTTATTTTATATTGACTAAAATTAAGGTGATTTTCTTTGCGTCTGTTTAGCAATAACTTTAAGGGTTACAGAGAGGTAAAAGGATACAGTAAAGACGAAATTTTAAACGTGAAAAAAAAACTAACAACTATTAAATCTGAGCAAGAAGACTCTGATGAAATAGATGAATTTCTTAAATCTGAATTTAAAATTGATGTCTTTAATTTATATTCAGAGTATTACAACGAGATTAAATTATTTAGTGAATCTTACTTATTTTCCGATTCAAATAAAGAATATTTCTCATTGAAACAAGAAATCATAAACGAGTTGAAGTTAGTCTCAAGTAATTTAACAAATCTAAATTCTAATGGAAGGAACATTAAACGAATCATAAAGCATAACAAATTTTTAGATAATTTTTTACAAATTAGCAAAGAATTACAAATTAACATTAATGAATTTACTCCCATTCTGGAAAAAAAAATTCAAAAAATAAATAAATTCTACAAGAACAATACACTCTGTTGGGTTGAAGCAAATAAAATTAAAGATTTGTCCTTTAAATTAAACAATATTCCAAGCAATTTAGGGCAATGGGAAGAACTACAAGAACTGGAAGCATATTTACGAAGCTTAATCGAAGCCAAATCGGACAAAAAAATTAAATCTCGTAAAGATGTTTTGCTATCCTTTCATTTTAACGAATTACAAAGCTTTTTCTTAAGTAAATCAGACGACAAGACAACAATTTATGACGATTTCATATATCTATTAAATATTAATGGAGTATTTGAAGATTTCGAGGGGGACAAGTTCGTAAATGTCTTGGAAAGGAAAGAAACGGTTGAGAAATTAAAAAAAAAAATGCGTCCAGTTATTCTCGAGTTAGTTAAAGATTTATTAGGAGAAACTTTAAAAGAAATCGAAGAGCTAGATCAGAAATACGATTTAAACGGTCAAGGAATTGGAAAATTAAATTTAGAGAGTATATTATCTCAGAAATTCAGTGAATTTCTCCCTAAAATAGTCGATTTATATTTTAAGGGATTGGATAAACAATTTCAAGTAGGGACAAATAATGTAAGCGATCCAGCGGAATTTGTAAAAATAATTAATTTAAATTACAAGAAAGTTGATGATTTCGCCACAAAAATAGACGAAATCGATACTTGGATAATGAAGTTTGATACAATTATAAAACCCTATACAAACATTACCGTTAATCTAAAGAAAACGCTAGCGAATATCGTTTCTGAAGTATTTCGGCGTAAAGAAGAGTATTTAAATTATTTGAATAACATTAAAGACGAGAGTTTTCGGGTAGATGTAAAAAGTTTTGTTGACACCAAGATTGCCGAGGTAAACAAAATGATCACCTCTTACGAAAACGAAACATCATTAATAATAAAAGAAGAATTACCTGAACTAAAACAAATTAGAGACCTTCTAAGTGATTATAAATTTAAAATAGACGAAATTAAAACTGAAGTATACAACAAATTAGAAGCGTATAAAGAGAATAACGTTGATATTTATGCCACTATAAAACATTGGGAAGATAACTTTAATCGCAAGAAAAATCAGCTTTCTTTTTTATTAACAGTTTTAATGAATAAAATTTTTAAAAGTTTCAAGGACTTAATAGACACAGAATCCATTTTATTTGCAGAAATAACAGAGATAACTAAGCAGACTGAAAATTTCGAAGGATTACCCTTTAACTTTGCGTTGTCATCCTTTTTAGCCGACAAATTATCAGAAGATGAACTGAAAGAACGAATAACTGAGATTACCTCAAAAACAAATCAAATAACGTCAAGTTTAGGCCTATATGAACTCGAACGTTCGAAGTTAGAAGAAATTTTAACTAATAAAGCTAAAGTGAGACAAGGCGTCTCAGTATCTAATGTTCAGTGTACGGTTTGTCATAAAAATATAAACTTTGTTAAAGATAAGCTAATCACATGCCCTTTTTGCAGTTCAACCTATCATTATTTGTGCGTAGCAGACTGGCTTTCTAGGTATAATTCTTGTCCTATGTGCCAAAACACTTTTTTAGATCCTAATATAGGACTTTTCGAAACTGAATAATTTAAATGCGATACTTAGATATGTCCCTAATTTTCTTCGAACTTGATAAAATCAGATATTTCCAGATCTCGAACTGAAATATCTGAATCAACATATAAAATCAATACGTGTTTCGGGAATTGGATGATTCTAAACAGTAATCTCCTTATAGAGATCGCTCAAAAACAGGCGAATTTGTTTAGTCGAGTTAGGATCGTTATTGAAGTTGGTATAGAGGTAGTTGCGTAAGTAAGATTTGATTTGATGTTCAAAGTCTTCAAATTTTATGAATTCATATCCTTTTTCCAATTGCTTTTTATCGATGAGTGGTTGGACATGTTTTTTCATTAGATGTAAAACAAACGCTACTAAAATGTTGTTAATATTGTCTTCATCATCACTCGACAACTCATAATCTCCTTTCACAATACCATCTTTGATATTGTTAAGTTGTAGTATAGGTATTTCTATTTCTTTTGGTAAATTTAACCTCTTTATTTTATTGGCCATGTTTTTGTCATTTCCCATTTCCAATTTCCCATCGCAATAGTGTTCTAAACTAGCAAAAAACCGCACGAGGAACTTAAAATTATCGTCAATTGCGTATAAATCTTCCCAAATGCTAAAATTCAAATCTTGCAGTTCATTCTCTATTTTATCTTTTACTTTTGTTATTATTTCCTTTAAATGTTGTGAATAATCTCCGTATGGGAATCCGTAATAATAACTGTTATATTTTTCGTTGAGATCCGATGGATTCGAGCTTTGAGGAACGATTTTTTCTTTTCTTACGATTTCTTTAACAAAACGTAAAATGTAATTACACGAGGGGCAGTAAGTTACCCAAGAGCTTACGATCACTTCTGGAGGTTTTATTGTCTTCGAACTAATGTACCCATTAAATCCTGATAGTTTTTTTCCATCGTGAGTAGGAAATATAGCTTCATCTGGGTAAAATGTTCTTGGGATAAATTTCATCTTACACACAGGACAGTTGATCATTTGTTTATCGCTCATAATTATCCGGTGGATATGGTTATTATTTTAATATTAATCATCATAAAGCTATAGTAAGTAAAGCAGCTTCTTTTAAATTTGGAAATTCTTTATTTATTTGAGCTCTTACTTTTCAGTTTCCAAGAAATCTCGAAATTTATTATTCTATGAGTAAGAAGATTCTAGAGAATTATTATATATATGTACTACTTAGATATTTTTGCTTGTTAAATGTGAATATGAATAACTACGGTTTTCAAATTGTAGGCGGGTTGAAAATTATATTAAAGGTGAGGTAAATACCAAAAACAATCATAAAAACACCACATCCTAATAAAACATATTTGTATATTCTTGGATTCAAGGATTTTCCGCCGTAATAAATGAATATAGAAAGAGGTAAATACCAGACTATATCTCCTAACTCGTGTCCTATAAAGAATACTAGCATCTCTATAGGCATTAAAAGCGTGATATCAAAACTCACCATCAGTGAGAGCCCTATCACAGCCCACCAAAACGTCCAAAAAGGATTCGACAAACTAACTAAAATCCCGCCTACATAACTATTCCCTTTATATCCTTTTACTATGTTTTCTTCGAGTGTGAAATTAGTTTCAAAATCAGTTTTTAAAACCCCTCTTATTGCAAAAATTCCATAGATAACCAAGAACATTCCTCCTATAAATCCGACTAAAGTTAAAAAGATAATATTTTGGAAAATCAAGGAAGCTCCAGCAAGTAAGGCGATTATTAATGCAAATTCTATTGTAGCATGTCCTAAAAGAATATAAATTGCTGCTAAATACCCTCTCTTTTGTTTTAGTGACTTATAAATTGTAAATGTCAATAGTGGCCCTGGCGATAACGCTCCAGTAAGAGCAACTAGAAAAGAAAAGATAAAGATCTCTAACATATTTCAAACAGGTTTTAACTAAAAGTTTAATAATCAAATAATCGAGTGATTAACGCAACAATAACAAACACCACAACCAATATCGGAATCATAAAAACTAAAAACATATACGAACCCTTTATCATTTCACGGCGGAAAGATTTCAATCCTTTTTCCCAATCTCGTTTCGTATTATCTTGCCAATTCTTTATATCTTCACCAATCTTCTTCTTTCTTGCTTCCCATTGTTCCTTAGTTTCCGTTTGTCTTTTTTCAAAGTCAGCATTCCATTCTTTTAGTTTAATTTCCCAAGAGCGTTGATTATTTTTAAAAAACTCGTTAATTTTTTCTAGATCAGCATCCCATAAATCCACATTTTCTTTATGGGTCTTTGCTATTTCGGTTCCCCATTCTTTCATAGTAGCATCCCAATTTTCCTTAGCACTTTCAAAAAATTTATTAATCTTCACTTGATTCTGATTCCACAATTCTGTATTTTTCTTAGTGCTTTCTTCAATACTTTTTTGGAAATTGTTGTACCCCTTTGTTATGTTTGAAACAAATTCGTTCCAACCTTTGACAACAATATTTTCTTTTACCTTATTCTGTTCAGATTTTTCTTTATCAGACATTATTAGATACGACTACTCATACTATTTTGATTATTTATATTAGAATATATATCTTCAGTTCTATTTAAATTCACTATTTAGATGATTCTTTAAGATTATTATTCCAGAATACTCTAAATTCTTAAAAGGTTAATAAAAACATATAGCTTTCAGTTTAAAAACTTTTATTCGAGGAATTATTACATCAAACATCATGGAGTTTGAAATTATAAAAAAAACCCCTCTCTATAATGCTTTATCAGAACAAGGAAAACGTATTTATTTGCCTCAGGGAGTTTTTCATTGGTCTGGAAGGGCAAAAAAGGAAGCAGAAATTATGGGTACGCTCGGTTCTGCCTTTGGTTTCGAGGAAGATTTTATTGAGGGAGGAGCTCCCGAATGGGTTCCGTTGTATTTAGAAGATATAAAAAACTATACCAAGTTTAATGTGAACGAAATTGTACCGTATTCCAAGATTTCTGGCTTGGAGGATTTAAGAAAATCTTGGATAAAGTGGTTACTCAAAAAATCTATTTATAAAATAGATTCTGAACAAGAGAAGCTAAATAAACTTGAAAATTTTATTACTACACCAGTCGTCACAGCGGGAGTAACAAATGGGATATTCTTGTGCTGTTCACTACTCCTAAATCCGGGAGATTTTATTATATCACCTAACAAGAGATGGGGAAATTACGATAACATCGTTGAGAAATTAATCGGGGCTAAAATTAAATCGTTTGATTTCTTTTCAGATAAAAAATTTAACGTCAATGGAATGAAAAACGCTATTTACGAAATATCAAAGGTTCAAGAAAAAATTATTATTATTCTGGGATTTCCTAATAATCCTACGGGTTATATCCCTAATCAGGAAGAATTGGAAGAGATAATAGACGCTTTAAAAGAAGCTCAAAAAACTATTTCTAAACCGATTATAATTTTAGTAGACGACGCGTACGAACCTTATGTTTATTCTAAGGAAGTTATTAATCGCTCGATTTTCTACGAATTGCACGAGCTAGAGGAGGATATAATTCCAATTAAGTTAGATGGAATTACTAAAGAGCTATTACTTTATGGGGGGCGCATTGGATTCATTACATTTGGATTAAAACCTCACTGGGTTAAAAACTCGCAAGAATTAACAACTCTGAAAGCTGAAATTGACAACAAACTTTCTGGCATGCTTAGGACTACGATCTCAAACGCTAATCATTTTTACCAAAGCCTAATCCTTAAACTCTTTGACGATATTGGTATGGACGGCGTGATAGAAAAACGAGAAAAAGTTATACATCTCCTTAAAGAAAGATATGAGAAAATCAACGCTGAGTTTAGGAAAATAAAAAATGAAAACATATCGGTAGATTCAAACGCCGGGGGTTTCTTTATATTTGTTAACTTAAACAACATTAGCGCTAACCACTTTGCGGATCACTTATTAAAAAAATACAAAGTTGGCGTGATCCCCATTGAAAAACAACATGATAACATTAATGGGATTAGAATCGCTTACTGCTCAATTGACGTAAGAAAGATTCCAGAGTTCGTAAGTAGAATTGATCAAGCATTAAGAGATTTTTAAATTAATTCTTCTATTTCCTATAAATTATCCCTTTTCTTTTATTTGTTTTTGCATGAAATTAAAAAGACTAATTCTTATCTTCTAAATATTAATTATAAAAATTTCTAAAAAAAATATCTATTTGAGTGAAATTTATATGAAATTATTTTTAGTTGATCAAGGAAACTTATCAGAAATTTCAAAACCAATATTTTCTATGGGAGACGTTTACGTTCTTGACAATGATAACACAATTTATGTATGGATCGGAAGTAAATGTAGCGTAGACGAAAAGACAGCGGGAGCTGCTCAAGCTCGAACTTTAGACCAGCAAAGAGGTGGGGCTGCTAAAATTATTACTGTAGATGAAAACCAAGAAAGCCCTGGTTTCATGAAAGCTGTTAGTTCGATGGGCGCTATGAAGGTTGTTGAAAAGAATTACGCAAAGACACTGTTAAAAGACGTATCTACAGGAGATTGGGCAGGATTTGAAGAGTGGAGCAACATTCTTTACCGTGTTTCGGCCGAAGAATTTGATGGCATTAATTCCATGAAAATGGTTCAAGTTCCTTTTTCCAAAGACTCGTTAGACTCTGAAGATTGTTACGTTGCTGATTTAGGCAATAAGGTATATATATGGCAAGGAAAAACTTGTAATGTTAAAGAGAAAGTCAAAGCCGGTCAATGGGCGCGTAATATTGACACAGAGAGAGCAGGGTCTCAAAACGAGAAGATTTTCGAAGAGGGAGACGACGCTGAATTCTTAGCAGCAATAGATCGTGGCAAAGATTATAAGGAATCTGATGCAGTTCAATTAAGAGCTGAATCTGTGTTAGAACCTGAAACTGAAGCAGATAAAAGAGCTGCAGATATACAACCTGAATTTAAATCAGAGGTTGGAGAGGCAACTGTGGACGAAATAAAAGCAGATATTGCTCAACTTAAGGAATCAAGTGCCTCAAGTGCAGGTCCAGGAATCCCCGGTTCTAAAGACGACTCACTCTTAACTATCGAAAAACCTGAAGGTCGAAGAAGATGTCCTAAGTGTGCCGAAGAAAGTAAATCTATGATCCACGAGACTATTGATAAGAGCAATATAATCTTAGATTATCCACGCGTTTATGGCAAAAAATACAAGTGTGGAAGCTGTGGAATAGAATGGAGGGAGAAGTAACCCCAAAATAAGAATTAAAATAATATTTTTTATCTTTTTTTAAAATAAAGCTAAAACTAAAGATTATTACGATTTCTTAATATCTCTACGCATAATTTTGATTTTTTTCTTTAACTCGATTAGTTCTTTCTCTTTGTTTTCAAGTGCAGATTCTATTTTGAGTTTCTCATCCTTAACATTTTGCATTTCAGTTAGTATTCGGTCTTCAATTTGTTCAGATTCGTCTATTTTATTTTTCAGAACTTTCTCTTTCTCTCTTATATCTTTGATTTCTACGATTTGCTCATCAATGACATTTCTTAAATTCATTATTTCTAATTCAAATTTTCCGGTTATGTTACCAGATTTTTCTTGAGATTCTTCCAATCGAGCTTGAATTTGATTGATAAATTCATCGTTCGTTAAGTTTTTTTGGGTTAATTTCTCTACTTCTAATACCAAGTTTTTGATGCGTTCTTCTTTTTTTTCTACATCTTTTTTTACGAGGCTAAAAGTTTCTAACTTCTGCTGTAAATCTTTTATTGATTGGGTTGCTGTTTGTCGTGTGTTTTCAAGATCGAAAAGTTCTTTCTCTTTTTCAGTGATAATCTCGTCTTTTTTTTCAAGTAATATCTGTTGCTTCTCGAATTTTGATTTTTGGATTGTGTCGTTCTCTAAATATTGAATTTGTTCCATTAATTCTTTTAACTTATTTTCTTTCTCAACCACTTTCTCAGCTAATTTTTTATTCGCTTCTTGTTCTGACCTTAATTTCTCTGTGTCAGATGATACAGCGTGAATTTTTTGTGTTTGATCTGCAACTATATTATTTAATCTCTCAAGCTCTGTAGTTTGGTTTTGAATCAGTTGATCTTTCTCTTTACTCGAAGTTTGGAATTCTAAAACTTTATTATTTTTATCTTCTAACTGAGATTTTAGCGTTTCGATTTCCTTTTCTTTATTTTGAATTGATAAGCTAATCTCTGAATCATTTACTTGAGTTTCATTTAAGAAATCAATTTTCGATTCGAGATCTTTTATTAACTCGTCTTTTTGAACAACTGTTTGCAGTAAATTATCAATCGTCTCATTGTTTTCTTTTGACAATTGAATGGTTTTTTCCTTATCGTGTTGAAAAGAACCTGCTAATGCTTTGAGGCTTTCGTTTTCTTCTTTAAGATCAGTTAATTCTTCAGTTAGTTTTTTGTTCTGTTCTTTAAAGAGATTTAGCTGTTCTTTTAACGATTCTTCATCGGAAATTGGGAGTTCTTGTTCTTCCTCTTTCTCTTCAATCCATCCTAGTGAACTTAATGCATCGACCATTGATGTGTCTTCTTCTTTTTGATCTCGTTGTTCATCAGACATACTATTAAAAATAAAAAATTACTAGTATTAAAAATTAATGGAGTAAGATAATGCTATTTTTAAACCTACCAGCCTATTTTTTGATATACTCAGTATTCTTTGGTGAATACATATTTTCTGTCTAAAAAGAATTTAGTTATGTACCCAATAGAAAGAGCTATTAAAAAGCCAACCTCTAAAGGTGCACTAAAAATGTTTGTAAAGATAAATTGGATGCCGATATTTTCAATCGTAGTTAAAATAGCAAATCCAAAGTATTTGAAAAACTCTTGTGAAGTCTCTTTGACCTTTAGACTGGTTTTTTTGAAGACCAAGTATTTATCCAAGAAAAACTTAATGACATACGTTATTCCGACTGCTACGATAGAACCTATTAGTTCAGGCATGTTTATAGGGCTTGTGGAACAATACAAAGCTTGAATAAAATCATTTCCTCCGAACACAGAACAGATAAAGGGAGAAATAGCAAGTTCATTAATTTTTTGTATTATGTAATTTAAGAGGATCATACACGCCGCAAATAAAAAATAGAGGATCATCTGTTTCTTAATAACATTTTTTTCTGCCATTTTTAATCAGATGAACTTGGATTTATGTACTATTTTTTAATTCGATCTTTCCATGTATCGTTCTTAGGTTGCCCATCGCTATCCTCTTGCTCAGGCGGGAGTCTATTAGGAATTGGTCTTGTTAACTGGAGATTACCTTGCTGAGATCCTGAACCCGGGGAAAGCATACCTAAAATTTCTTTTGCTTTTTTTCGCGCGTCTTCTTTACCAGTTAGTTTCCTATAAAGTCTTTTTATTCCATAGATAATAAGACTAAAACTGATAGAGAACAAGAAGTATACAGCAAACCAACCAGAACCGAATATCAGTATTGGAAACGGAAGCAGATTTTGATAGTATGGTGCGTAAATAACGCCTATCAACCCAAATATCCCCATAAAAATAATACATCTTACGCATGAGGGGATCATTTGCTTTTTCATCATTACTTTCGTTAATGCCATTGATTCTCGTTGAAGTTCAAACATTTCTTGAGCGTTTCCTGTAAGTCTGGCAGTTTTCATTCGTTCTTGTAGGCTCTTTGATTTTTCTCTCATTTCTCTTGCAGCATCCATGTTTAAACCCATAACCCTATTGAGAATCTCGCTTAATCCAACCATTGCTAAAGTAATAAACATAATTTGGATAATAATTTCTTCGTTAGCCATAATATATCACTATAAAGAGAAAAGTAAGATTAAAATTAAATTTTATTATTGGTAATTAGCAATTTCCAATTGGATTTGCTTAGTTAAAACTGGGAACACTTTGTTGAGTTGTTTTAGCATTCCTACTATGTATCTTTGGATAGAAATAATTTACAATGATGTCCTAATCGCTGGAAATCCATCTTATTTATAAAATTTATTTTGTAGAGTATTATAAAAAAATATTGTTCTGATTTAAGCTTCCGTTCCGCAATTTTTACAAATATACAATTTAGCGTAAATCTTCATTCCACCTTGCTGAAATAATACTTGAGATTTATCTTCTTCCGTGTTGAATACTGTTCCCCCACATGCAGGACAAACTCTTCTTCCTTCTACGGGTGGTTTTATTAACGCTTTTTCCTCTTCCTCTTGTTTATCAACAACAGCAGAAGGTTTAATATATTCATCGTTAGATGGAGCTGCCGAAGGCTTCGAATCAGTTTCAACTCCTTTAGCATCAAGTAGCAAATCAAGTTTTTCGTCTAGCTTTTTGAGCAAGGTTAATACTTTTTCTTCAAACTCAGGCATTTTAATTTTTCCTCGTTCTTTTCACTATTGATAAATAATTTTTATTAAATGATCTAAGACTGGTATTAAATATTTATGTAAAAAGTTAAGAAGGTGAATTTGTCAAAGTCGTTTAGAATCAGTACTTTAATCTTACGCTCTAGCTTGCAATTGGGGATTTTAATTTTCTTGGTTTTTTATGTTCACCGGTTAATTCGAAATGTTTCTCGTTGTAGTAGGATTTAATGCCTAGTCCTATTAGAAAGATTGAAAATCCTAACCAAAATACCCAAAATCCTAGTCCTAATACATAGAAAATTGTGAAATTATAATTACCCTGCGTTATAGAAGTGAAAATAATGCAAAAGATCGAGAATATCGATATTCCGGTTCCTAAAATTATATCGGTATACATTGATATTCTTTCGTTTTTTATTTTATCCCATTGTGGCATAATATAATACTCGAAAAACTATAATTATTCTAATGATTGGCTAAATATTACCTTGATTATCTTAAATTGCGAATAAAAATTTACCGAAGAGAAAAACAATTAACTAAGTAGAAAAATGTATTATTGAAAAAATTAAATTAGTTTTTAAAAGATCTCACTTACCTCTTCTATACCCTTGTATTGACTCGAAATAATCGAGTACCGACTCTTTTATTTCGATAGCAGGAAATATCAATCTTGATTTACTTACATAATTCATCGCATCACTCCAGCTCCAATTTGGATTATTTTTTAGCATCCAAGCTACAATAATTCCTCCGCTTCGGGAAATACCCATTGCGCAATGAACTAAAACCTTTCCATGTTCAATGTTATTATCTATAAATTCTAAAATCTCAGTAATGTTGCTATGCGGAGGGTACCATTCGTCGGGGAATCCTTTAAAGAGGTAATTAAATCCTTGATCTGTAGGATCATAGTAATTTTCTTCCATTAAATTCACGATAGCAGTAATACCTATCTCTTTAAATTTCTCAAAGTTCAACCTTGGCCAATACGCACCTATGTATAGGTTTTCATGCACCTTGTATATTTGATCCAGTTCTACCATATAGTTTAATCCTATTTATGAAATTAAAATAATTCTGAGCTTATCTATTTTTAAATATAAAAAAAGATTAGATTAATTATAGTTTGGCTAAATCTCTACTAGCAATAAGATTTGAATCTAATTCGAGGATATTTTCGATCAAGATATCTCCCATTTTTATTGGGGCTCTTACCACAGTTTTAGCAATCTCGTTTAGCGCTTCTCTTAATCTATCTTTAAGGATTGGCTTATCCGTTCTTACAGGAATCAAGGGTAAAAATCCATCCTCAACTCTAACGGTGGTTGTAAGAATCCTTTTGGGCTCATAAAATTCCTGTTTTGCGTATTCCAATCCTCTTTCACAGGTATATCCTTCAAATACTATATCGGAACCCTTTGGTATGGCTTGTATTTGGCAACCAGTAGGACATACTATACATCTAATTACTTTTACTACGCTCACACTACTTTCACTCATTCTTCTCTCCTCCTATGATAATTAATCCTCTTCTATTAATACCTCTGGTCGAGGAATAACTTCTATTGTGATAGATTTGCTTTTTGGATTCGCATTTGCTTCTTCTAAGTTTAAGTTCAATTCGATCATCTCACTCGGAATTACATATATCTTTTTTTTACTATAAATTACGTTTAATTCATCGTCTTTGAAATTTATTAAAACTCTTCTCGCTGGATACTTAACTCTGAAAGTAAAATGTATCTCTTTTGATATATCCGCTTTATTTATTACATCTGGCTTTACATAACCCACATTTTCCCCAGAGACGCACTTAAATGTTTTTTGCTTCTTCAGTTCTTTGCCGTATCTCGTATCGAGATATTCAATTGCGTTTTTACCGGCTCTTTTAGCTTCAGCAGTTACCATATCCACCAAATCGTGAACTTGTAAAACATTTCCGCAAGCAAATATTCCCTCTATAGTAGTTTCTAAATTTTCGTCCACAATCGGACCACCATTTTGCGATATTTTCGCTCCAGCATCTAGTGTTAGTTCGTTTTCGGGGATTAAACCTACAGATAATAGTAGCGTATCGCATTCAATAAATTTATCTGAGCCTATTATTCGATCGAAATTTCTACTTACTTTAGAGATGGTTACTCCTTTTATTCGTTCGCGTCCATGGATTTTGGTAACAGTATAACCAGTGATAAGGGGGATATCGTAATCTTCTAAACACTGAACTTGATTTCGAAGCAGACCGCTAACATATGATTGTATTTCAACAACGGCTTTTACTTTACATCCTTCCCATGTCAATCTTCGAGCCATTATCATTCCAATATCTCCACTTCCAAGGATTACATATGTATTTCCCGGTAGATACCCTTCAATATTTACGAATCTTTGAGCCTGTCCTGCAGTATAGATGCCTGCAGGGCGAAAACCAGGTATATTTATCGCACCTCTAGTTTTTTCACGACAACCCATAGCTAAAATAATCGCTTTTGCTTTGACTTCAATTAGACCTTCGTTTCTATTAACGGCATAGACCAATTTTTCTTTTGTAATTTCAATTACCATAGAATCCAATAAATAAGGGATTTTCAATTCTTTTACTTGGTTTATAAATCGTTGAGCATATTCAGGGCCAGTTAATTCTTCTTCAAATTCTTTTAATCCAAATCCATTGTGGATACATTGTAATGTTATCCCACCTAATTCTTTATCCCTTTCAATGATTAAAACTTCAAGACCAGCCTTTTTTACCTCAATGGCTGCTGCTAGCCCACCAGCTCCGGCACCAATAACAACCACATCGGATTTGTATTTTTTCACTCTTCATTACCTCCTTCTAGTCTTCGAAGAACAATTTCTTTTGTTTTTGCCACAAGAAAATTAGTTTCTTCGCCCGTTTTCACTACATCTTCATAGGGAATATTCAATTCTCTTGAAAGTATCTCGATTAACCTTGGTCTACAAAAACCACCTTGACACCTTCCCATTCCAGGTCGGCATCTAAATTTTATCCCGTCTAATGTTGTTGCTCCAACGGGAGAATGGATAGCGTTTAATATTTCTTTTTCTGGAATTGTCTCACAACGACAGATAATTCTTCCCCAGGCGGGATCTTCTTTTATTTTATTGTCTAATTCTTTTTTATTGAAATCTTTGAATTCCTCTGGTTTTGGTCGAAATGGATTGTAATCCTTCTTAACTGTCATATTAGCTCCCAGCAATTCTAAATATTCGGCAACTCGCTCTGCAATGGCATAACTTGAAGTTAATCCAGGAGATAAAATACCAACTACATTAATAAATCCAAAAACATCTGTGTTATCAATAATAAAATCGTATGTATCTGGAACTGCTCTTAGGCCTGCAAAATTCCTAATAGAGGCTCTCAGTGGTAAATTTGGTACCAAATTTCTTCCACCTTCTAAAATTTCTTTTAACCCTGCTTCCGTAGTTGATATATCTTTCTTATCGGTAATATTTTGTGCGTTAGGTCCAACAAAAGTATTTCCGCTGACAGTGGGACAAACTAAAATACCTTTAGAGACTTTTGTTGGTGTCGGAAATAATATTTTGTTTAAATGCATAGCGTTTCTATCAAAGAGAATATATTCGCCTTTTCTTGGCATTATATTGAAGTAGTCTAAACCAACCATTTTTGATATCTTCGCCCCATAAACCCCCGCTGCGTTAATCACATTAGTTGCTTTAAATTCTTTATCTTTAGTTTTCATAACAAAAGTGTAATTCTGGTGTTTTATTCGTCTTACTTTTTGATTTCGAAAGAATTTTACGCCATTCATAGCAGCATTCTCAGCTAGCGCGTAAGTCATTCCATAAGGGCTTACGATTCCCGCAGTTGGGGCGTGTAGCACGCCTACTACATCATCTGTTAGATTTGGTTCCATGTATTTTATTTTTTTTTTGTCTAAGATTACTTCTAACCCCGGAACCCCATCTTGCGTACCTTGTCTCCTCTGTTCTTCTAGTTTCTTAATTTGGCTATCTTCTAAAGCAACTACAAAAGAACCAATTCTTTGAAAAGAAAAATTTAATTCCTCAAAGGCTTGAGTATATAATTTATTTCCTTGGATACATAAATCCCGTTTTACATATTCTCTTGGGGAAGCAAAACCTGCGTGAACTACACCAGAATTTGCTTTAGTAGTACCTGATGCTATATCAGCTTCTTTTTCCAGTAAAGCTATCTTTAGATCGTATTTTGAAAGATTTCTCGCGATACAACAACCAGTTACCCCACCACCTATAATAATTACATCGTAGATCAAAGGGTATACCTCGTTAATTTTAAAGAGTAAATTAAAAAGCTTAAGTAATAAAACATGTTATCTCTTTAAAATTTATTTGGAACATTTACGTTTTCTAATTGATAATGTTCATTAATAGGAAAAAACACATTAAAACGCTATTTTTCCAATTTTAAAATTAGATAAAAAAGAACCACAAAATATTGAATAATAATGCGATAATGATAAGAGCGATAGTTACGGGGTTAATTAGAGTGCTTCTTAAAGCTTTTGCGTATTTTAATTCTAGGTCTCCTTTTATCAGCGCTTTAATTGAATTATATTTAGGAGTGTTTTCTTCTTTAAGGTGATAAGATCCTAAGAACCGAGGATTATTCAAGTTTTTAAGCTGTCTGTTATAATCATTGGAAGGAAAAAAGCGTAATTTATTACTATTTAGAACATCCTCGTAATCTTTTATAAAATGAGCCTTTTTTGGTTCCTTTTCAATACTTTTATTCTTATCGTCCATTTGATTGTTAACCAATTTCATTGTTTCATTATTCTTATATCATTTCATTCTTAAATCTTTTTTGGTTCTTTTTCAAAACGTCTCTTCTTATATAATTTCATTCATAAAACGTCTCAAAATGTTATTTTCCTAAAAATTTCTCAAGATAATCACCAAAATCAGAAAAGGTCTCTATGTTACTATCCCAATCTATTAACTCTGAGGTATATAGTCGAAAAAATTCGTCTGAGATCAACAAGAGATCATCAATTACTTTCTTTTCTTTGGTTTTATAAGAAGAACTTCCAATGAACAGAAATCTTCTTCGTTTTATTATTACGAAACGAAGATCAGACATTTCAAAGTTCGAAATTCCGCCATCTGTTAACTTTTCTGCGAATTTATTTAAAGCACTCATTAGAGCGCCAAAGAGCTGTGGATTTACCTTTTGATCTGAAACTTTTGAGTATAAAACGATTCCGTTGTCTGTTAAAACCCAAAAATCTATTAGCATACTAGGCATTGTACCACATATTATTAAAAGTTATTATCCCTCATTAGTTTAAATGAGCGGTTCAAATATTTAAAAAATCTTTTTTGGTTAATTATACTAAATGTATTACAGTAAAAGTATTAAAAAAAATAAAAATTTCTGTTTTATCTCCTATTTAAAAAATACTTTAAGAACGGAGTTTAATCGTTTATGAATTGGGAAACTAAAATAACCCAAATGACTGGTGTAAAATACCCCTTAATTATGGGTGCGTTTGCAATAATAGGGAGCGCAGACTTTGCAAGCGCCTTTTCTAACGCTGGAGGATTAGGCATTATTACTGCTATTAATTATCCTAAAATTGAAGATTTTCGTGCTGAGCTTGAACATATGCTTCTGTTGACGGATAAACCGTTTGGAATTAACTTTACGATAACACCACCATATCTTTTAAAAAAAAGAAGAGGAAGAACTCAAGAATCATATCTTGATTTTTTAGATTTAGCAATTGATATGGGAGTTAAAGTATTTACGACTTCCGCTTACAGAGCTCCAAAACTTGGAACACGAATCAAAGAAGCAGACTGTTACTGGTTTCACAAATGTGTAACTATGAAGCACGCAAAAGCTGCTGAAAGTGCGGGTGCTGATGCTATTACACTTGTTGGACTAGAAGGAACGGGTTTCAAAAATCCCATACAAAACACAACTTTAGTAAACATAACAATGGCTAGGAAATTATTGACCCTTCCAATAATCGCAGCAGGAGGTATTGGAGATGTTAGAGGCTTTCTTGGGGCAATGGCCATGGGTGCAGACGCTGTATGTCTCGGAAGTTCAATAATAGCAACTACAGAAAGCCCAGCTTCAAAAAATTGGAAAGAACAGATTTTAAACCAAGATATATTCAATGAAAAGTATTATAAAAAGATATTTCATCTGGAATTGAAAGATTCACCAATAGCTTCAATGGCTATTGGCCACATTGAAGAAGTTTTACCACTTCAAACATTTATCGATAATATTATTAACGAATCGGAGCACATTCTAAGAAGTTGGGGTTTTAGGGGTGCGACATTTAACACATTATAAAATTTGATGAAACAAATATAATAAGATTACGAGTTTTGTAATAGATATTGAAAATATAAACTTACACATAATACTAATGAAATTAGACTATGGAAAAGATGGAATTGAGTTAACGATTGATCCCAATTGGAACACGAAAATTATTCGACCTGTTAAGCAACTTCCAATTGAAAATCCAATTAAAGCGATAAGGGATGCTATTAAAAATCCTGTGGGAAATCTCTCTTTAAAGGCTATAATAAAAAAAAGAAAGAAGATCAAATCGGTATGTATTGTAGTTTCAGACGCAACGCGTCCAGTTCCTACTCATCTTATTCTAGAGGGTCTTTTGAGAGAATTACTTGATTACGGGATTCAAGAAAAAAAAATACGAATCTTAATTGCTACGGGGTTGCATCGTCCATCCAACAGAGAAGAACTTAAAAGAATTTTGGGTACAGTTTCAACAAGGGATGTTAAAATTGTTAATCACGTTGCAGCAGATAAGAAATCTCTCATAGCATTACATAATGGCGATCTTGAGAACCCTATTTATATCAACAAATATTATTATGAAAGCGATCTAAAAATTTTAACAGGATATGTTGAACCTCATTTCTTCTTCGGCTTTTCTGGAGGATACAAATCAATTGTTCCTGGTTTAGCAGGGGCTGAAACTATATTAGCAAATCACTCCGCCGAAAATATAGCTTCTCCGCATGCGAGATTCGGAATCCAAGAAAAAAATCCAATACCTAAACATTCCTCTAGAAATGCAAAAATAGTTGGTGTAGATTTCACTATTAATGTATGTATTAATGTTGATCATAAAATCATCCAAATAGCTGCTGGTGATATAGAATTAGTTCATAAAAGATTAGTTGATTATCAAAACAAACATGTTTTCAAAGAAATTCAAGAATCATTCGATATTGTAGTCTGCGGGAATGGAGGTTATCCTTTAGACCTCAACCTTTATCAGGCGGTAAAAAGTATGGCAATTGGAGAAATGTGTGTAAAACAAGGAGGTATCATAATTTCAGTAAATGAGTGTCGCGAAGGAGTTGGCGTAGGACAAGACAATTTTAAAGAACTAATCTTTTCTGAAAAGAGTCCAGAAGAAATCTATAATAAAATTCTTAAGAAGGAAATAGTTGTACCGGATCAATGGCAAATCCAAGTATTAACCCGGATATTAATGAAGTCAAAGGTATATCTTGTATCTAATATGAAAGAAGAAGAAATCGGAAATATTGGTTTAAAATATGCTGACACTATAGAGGATGCAATTAAAATATCTTTAATTAAACATGGAAGAGACGCGAAGATACTTATTTTGCCTAATGGACCACAAATTCTTCCATTAATAAACATATAATTTAAATCGATGAATTAGTAATTCTATATAAGAATTGTTGATTGAAATGGATTCAACAAACGCAATCATTTATCTTGATATAAACAACGATGCTCCATTGATTAAATTCTGGTATCCTTATAATTTACCAGAAAAATACCAGAGAGTTATCGTTGAGGAGTGTGTTTCGATTATATCTGGAGATCCAACTTTCATCCCGGAAGTTCTCTTAATTTTTCCTATTCCCCATCTAAAAATAAAAGTTTTAATTAAATATTTTAAAAGAGAATATCCTACTAACGAAGAAGGAATTTCAAAGTCCGCGATAATCTTTTTATTTGCTGAAGAAAATGATCAGATATATTACCGATATATGAGTTATATCGATTCATATTTTAGTAAAACTGTGAGCATTATGCTCACCTTAGAGAAAAATGGGACTATAAACGATTTAATACACGAAGAAATTGTGAAATTGCATATGATTTTATGCGATGTAACAACATACTTGACTTCTAAAAGCCAGTACGTAGCAAAGAAAGAAGAATCACCTCGAAAAATCTTTGAAGATAATCAGGTAGGAAAAAAGAAATTTAAAGTCGTAGTCTTAGGAGACCCGAAGGTAGGTAAGACATCTACAATTCTAAGATTTACTGATAGTGTATTTCTTAGGGCATACATTCCAACGATGGGTCTAAATATTACCCAAAAAATCTTTAACATAGATTCTATCGTTGTAGAATTAGTGTTGTGGGATATCGGAGGCCAAACCAAGTTTGAACTCATAAGAAAGAAATTTTACGAGGGTGCGAGCATCCTACTAGTAATTTTTGATTTAACGAATCCAATGTCTTTTGCTAATGTTTCAAAATGGCACCAAGATATTAAAAATTACATGAAAAATAATAAAGCACTAAAGGGTTATCTTATTGGTAATAAGAAAGATTTGGTTAAAAAAAGAATTGTAAGCGAGATTGATGCGAAAAGGCTCTCATACGCTTTAGACCTTGAATATCTTGAAATCTCTGCTTTAACTGGTTATAATGTAGAGATGGCTTTCCATAAAATAGCAAAAAAATTACTATATTTTAATAATTGAAGAATAAATTTGTAGAGAATTTGGAGATTATTTCTTCCAAGTAGGCGATAAAATTAGGCGATAATCTAATTTGTGATAATATCTTATAAGAGATCTCTAACTTTAGCATACAGCAAAATTCTAAAATATTAACTTATAAAAAATAAACTGACTTTTTCCCATAATATGCCCGCAAACCTTAGAGAAATTTTGTTCTGGGACATATAACAAGCGTAGACAAAAACATTTTTAAATAGTGGCGTTACATTATGTATACTAATATAATAATAATAGATTATTTGTAGTAATATTTTCAAAAATTTTTACAAAAACTTATAATATAGAAGGATTAAGATTAAGTTCAAAAATTTGTGTTTATAGTAATATTGAGTAATCATTATTAAACAAATTTGTATCAAAAAAAGTGAAAGTAAATGTCATACCGAAACCGCTTACGATCAGCGAAAGATGATTCAAACGAGGAAAGCCCAGTTGGAGAATGCTGTGAAGATCCTTCAATCGAATCAAAAGATGGCGATGTTGTCTGTTTAAACTGCGGAATGATCCAAAGCAGAAATATGGTCGGAAATGAAAGGAGAGCGTACACCGTAGAAGAAGTAAACAAACGAAGACGAACCGAACCTCGATGGCGAGAATTTGGACCCAGAACCATGTTACCAAATTCCAAAATTGATTCAAAAGGTCGATTAATTAACGCAAAAGGAAAGACTCTGTTCTCTCGACTCTCTAAAATTCAGAATTCCTTAATTTCCAGTATAGAAAGAAATTTTTGGGAAGCAAAACCTAAATTAAAGATGCTTACATCCAAGCTAAATATTCCAGAATATATTAAAGAAACTGCCTGGAAAATTTATAGCGTTGTAGCTCGGAAAAAATTAACTATGGGTAGATCCATCGATGGATTTATTGCGGCATCACTCTATGCAGCAATCAGAGTTCACGAGTTTCCACGTTTACTGGAAGAAGTGTGCGATGCATCCATGACTCCACGAAGAACTGTCCACAGAAGCTTAGGAATGATTGTAAAAGAAGTGCTCCCCGAGTTAAATTTACGATATAAACCGATTACTGCAGAACAGCTAGTCTTTAGATTCGGCAACGATTTAGGTTTACCGATGGAAGTCCAAAAGAAAGCAATCGACATGCTCTCAGTAGCTTCAAAAAACGGTTTATTAAGAACAGGAAAAGACCCAAAAGGTTTAGCGGCAAGTGTAATTTATATGGCGGCCAAATCAAGTAACTGCCGGAAGACTCAAGCCGAAGTCTCATCGGTCGCCAAAGTTACAGAAGTCACTTTACGAAGCCGTTCCAAACAGATTAGACTGAAGCTGGTCTAAAAAGATTTTGTAAATCTGGTCAGCCAGATTAATTTTTTTTTAATTTTCTATTTTTTATTTCTTTTTTCAAACAATCCTAACTCTTTTATCGTCGGTAAGGTCTGTTAGTTAAAAGCCTCAAACTGCGATAAAGTGCTTTATTGATCATATAAAAATTTAAGTGTTTTTGTTTTGTTTTACTATTTGCGACAAACTAGAAGAATTTTGGCTCCACTTAATTTGCGGTAATTTCTTTTCTTATTTAACAACAGGGTTTAAATCATTAATTTTAGATATTAATTTAAGATTGGTTTAAGCGGAACAAGAGTCGCAACTAAAACGTGTTGTTGGTAAAGCGGTTTTATTGAACATAAAGTATATTGCACGGAAATTTAAAGAATTTATTACAATCAAGAGCGTTAGTTATTCCTTATTTTTTTTAAATTTGTTTTGTATTATATCTGGTATTTTATATCTAGCCAGGTCTGAATATTTGCCACTTTGGGACATATTTGGGATAGTATTAACAATTACTCTTTTTGAAAATTTGCTGTTAATTTACCTTAATTTGGTGAAAGTAAATAAAAAGAGCAAATTTGGATATAGACTCCATATATTCTGCTATATCTTTTTAGTCTTTATTATTTTGGGTATGTGGGGAATGATGCAAGGCAATTTATTAAGCTCTACTACAATTTCTAACTCTTTTATGGGAGGATACGCATTGAACCATATATCCTACTTTGGAATTTTAACATTTGGAACTACTTTGGTTATGATTGATTTCCTAACAAGAAAGAATCCAAAGTTTTGGGGCAGAGAAACTAGAAGAGATGGGAGTAAATACATAAAAATTTTAAGATTTAAGGAAATAGTAAAGAAAATTATAATAATCACAAGTTGGATCGGTTTATGCATTGGTGCGTTTTGTGCTTTCATAACACTTTTTGGTGTGTTTGAGTTTGTAACTACCCAAATTGCTTTTTTCTCCTCTCAATATGGAGTGTTTTTGTCGTTTATTTTTTTAGCGAACACTATCATTCTATTAAAGATAAAAAAAGGAAAATGGAACAGAAAAAAGTTTCGTAGAGTTTCGCTTACAGGGTTATTAATTTCAATTTCATTACTCACACCCTTTTTTGTAAGTAATATTAATGCAATAAGTGCTGAAGCCAATTTTACAGAAGCTTTTGGTCTAAATTGGCAATCAGAAATTCCTACAACAACGTATGATTACTTCTTACAAACTTCGTTTTCGACAGCTGGATATTATTTAGGAGTTCCTCCTAAAGATTGTATTGTTATAGAAAATCTCTTATTTTATGATAACGAAAGTATCAAATTGTATTTTGATGTATATATGCCATTGAAAAGAGGTGAAGGCCTTCCAGGGCAGAATTCAACACTTATTCGAATTCATGGTGGTGGTTGGGTGTCGGGTGATAAGGGTGGATCGAACATGGCACAAATGAATAAATATTTTGCAGCTCAAGGATATATCGTATTTGACATTCAATACGGATTATACGATTCGCCCATAGCTGCTATGGACCTTAGTACGCCTAGCTACAATAAAGGAGATTTTAATATCGATGATATGGTTAGGCACATCGGTGAATTCACGAAGTATTTAACTGAAAATGCGCATCTATTTGGCGCTAATGTGGATTCCGTCTTTATTAGTGGTAGTTCATCTGGAGGACATCTTGCTAGTGCAGTAGGATTAGCTTTAACAAGTGGAAACTATTCAAATCTTTTTAGTCAGAATATTACAATAAAAGGAATAATCCCATTCTATCCTTCAAACGGTCAGATGGTCTATTTTGGAATAGATGGGAGGGAAGAATTCACAAATCCTGAAAAATTAATTGGATCTGAAAGCCCGCCTTGTTTAATTTTTCAAGGTACGCACGATGTCCTAACTTATTTTGGTATTAGTCGAAATTTCAGGGCTACCTATCTAGCTAAGGGAAATGTTAACTGTGCCATTATATGGATGCTTTTAGGAGGACACACGAGCGATTTTTATTTTTCTGGTCATTATAATCAAATATTTTTGTATTATATGGAGCGTTTTATGTATCTCCATCAATAATATCTTTATTTTTTTACAATCTGGTTTATTCGTTAGAAGTATTGATTTAACAGAGCATCCTCTTAATTTTCGGTTTTGTATCTTATGTAGGTGGATTTGGCACATATTTTTATATAGAAGCTAATAATAATAGAGATGGCACGTACAATTTTATTAAATTCAATATCATGAAGTGAATGAATATGGAGGATCTTACAATTCTAGTAAATATACTCGTTATTATTATTGGATATTTCATTGGTTCAATAAACCCTGCTTATATTTTTGGTAGATTCAAAAATTTTGACATAAGAGATAAAGGAGATGGTATAGCCGGGACAGTAAACACTTACCATAATTTAGGCGTTAAATACGCAATACCTACAGGTATGTTTGATTTTTTCAAAGGGATATTAGTAATATATTTAGCATTAATTTTAGGCGCGGATTTTGTTTTTGCGCAAATAAGTGGTCTTGCCGCTATTGTGGGGCACATATTTCCTTTTTACATCAAATTCCGTGGAGGTCAGGGTATGGCCTGTACATCGGGAATCTTGCTTGCTTATTTACTGAATTATCTCCTTACTGGGCCCCAAATGCTTTTTTTTATCTTATTTTATCTTATCTTTGTCATTGCGATTTTCGTTTATATTACGAGGACAGGGATTATTGTTGTTATATTTGTTCTGCCTTTAATTGGATACGCTGCTTTCATTTATTATCCTACAAATCCATATAATCTTTTCTTTTGGATTGTGATCGCTTATGATGCTTCTATATCCTTCTACGATATGCTAAAGGGGAAAGTTATAAAAATTGAAGACGAAAATTTTAACTCTCACTGGTGGCGGGTAGCTACTAGGCCGTTTGCTTTACTTTTCATTATTTTTTACATAATCTACACCCAAACAGTCGCTCTAATGATCATAGGCATTGTTGCGATAATTTTTATTGCTCTTGATATTACCAGATTTCTCCACAAACAAACAAACGAACTGTTTACTGTAAGGATTAAGTCAATTTTTAGAAAAAATGAAGTTAAAAAGTTTTCGTCTATGACGATATTCTTGGTAGCTACGTTCATTTCAATTCTATTATTTGAAAAGGCAATCGCTATCACTGCGTTAGTTTTTCTAATTTTTGGTGATATTTTCAGTAAAATATTCGGGCTAGCATTTGGCAGACATAAAATATTTCATAAAACCCTTGAGGGTACATTAGCATATTTCGGATGCATGTTTATTTGTGGATACATCCTCTATACTACTCTAAATATTCCATTATTTATCCTCATAATAGGAGGAATCAGCGCACCGTTGGTAGAGTTATTTTCATTTCAGTTAAACGATAATTTTACAGTTTCTTTAATTAGTGGTTCTATTATGACTGTAGCACGAGTATTCGGAGTTTTATAGACTAGAATATTATTTTTTATCTTATTTTTTTTTTCTTTTAAAGTTAATCAAACCGTAAGATTTGATAAAAATTGTTATATATGGATAGATTATCTTATCTATAGGAATGTCTTATATTGAGAAAAAATATAATACCAAAATTGCTGAAGTTTTTGATGATCTTTCTGCAATAGAGCAGGATATTCTTCGACTTTTTACCAATAAATCAATCGAATTCTCAGATAAAATAGCAAAGCTATGCGCTCTCTGTACGAAAAATGTGAACCTTATTTTAAAGAAATTTTATCCAGAAATCAAACAAATTGACGATAAGTTAAAAATTAAGTCGAGGTTGAAATTTTACTACGATTTGATTGACAAGTTGACTCATTATATAAGATGTGTGGAAGAGTTTCAAAAATTAGACGATCAATATTACGATACTATTATAGAATTCATCGAGGAGAAAGAAGATTTAATATCAGGTAAATACACAGAAATAAGTACTCACGAGTTAACTGTCTTTTACGATAAAAAAACGCGTGAAGATTTAGAACGAGTTCTGATAGAGAAAATAGAATCTAGGAGCAAACAATTTTTTACTTTCGGCTCATTAGAAGCAGAACTTAAAAAGATCGCCCGAATTGTGGGTGCGGACTCGATTTCGATAATTGATAACGAAGAAATGTTAAAAAGGTCTGAGTTTATCAACAATCCCAGAGCAATTATTCATTATTCAGTTTATTCTACGGATGAAGAATTATTGAAAAAGATTGGGAGAGAATTAAAAGGATATCTCGTTTCCAAGGGATACGAAGCGATTATTCTCCTTCTTGAGATCTCTGATTATTCAACTGATCGCGATTATTTAACAGGCTCGGTTATTACTAATGCGAATTTAAATCCTGATAAGTAATTTTTAAAAAAAAAATTAATTAAAAGTTTGAACAAACAGACTCTGAGCCGAATATATAGCGTCTGCTGTGCTATCTCCTTTAAAAGCTATAGTAACCGTATGATTTCCAGAGGATATTGTAGGGCTAGAATATTGTAAAGCGACTGATAATTGAATACCTCCAGGAGTAGCTGTACTATACCTCCAGACTTTCACATAAGGATAGTTCAATCTAATATCATCTACACTGAATTCGATCATAACATAGGAATTGCCTGAGCTATCATCCAAGAGTACATGCCCTACATATGAAAAATAAACTGTTTCTCCTAAACCTACTGTAAAATCTATAGCTAAATTGCTAGATGTGTCCCAAGCCTCACCTGGAGACATATAGTCTACAAAACTGCCAAATTTGTACCACTGATTACCTGTAGAAGTTGTAGGAGGGACCGCAATAAAATTGTCATATAAAACAAATCCCCCTACACCAGCACTAATCATTACAGCAATAAGTCCTAATATTATTCCACTTCTGTTTCCCATTTTTTTCAACTTAATTTTATTATTTGAGTAAAAAATTAGGATAATATTACTTATAAATTTTTTACCTTTTTGTAATTATAATGAACTATTTTATCATATTTTTAAGAGCTCAAAAAATATTTAACTTTTAATGCATTTATTTTGATGATAGTATATGGCTAAAAAGAAAAAGGAAGCTCCTTTAACGGGAATCACAATTTCTAAAGAAGATGATTTTTCCGGTTGGTATACGGAGCTAATAAACAAGGCAGAGTTAGCTGATATTCGATATAACATCAAGGGTTTTGTCGTCTATCGAGAATGGGCAACCATCACGATTAGAAAAATGTATAAAAAAACCGAAGATTTGTTAGAAGAAAAAGGTCATCTCCCACTGACAATGCCATCTCTTATTCCAGAATCTAATTTCTTATTAGAAGCAGAACATGTTGAAGGTTTTGCTCCAGAATTATTTTGGGTAACGGAAGCAGGTAATTCTGGCAAATTACCAGAACGTTTGGCGTTACGTCCGACTAGTGAAACTGCGCTATACAAAATGTATTCAATGTGGATAAGAAGTTATAAAGATTTACCCTATAAAAGATATCTTTCATGTCAAGTCTGGAGATACGAGGGAAAAATGACAAGGCCATTTCTCAGAGGCAGAGAATTTCATTGGATTGAATCACATAATGTTTTTGCCACAATGGAGGGTGCGATGGAGCAGGTTAAAGAAGATATGGAATCGACATATCAAATTCTTCAGGATGAATGTTGTATTCCTATGATCTTTTTTCAAAGACCAGAATGGGATAAATTTGCAGGAGCCGTTCATACTTATGCTGCTGATGCATTAATGGGATCTGGAAAAGTTCTGCAGTTACCTTCCACACATTTGTTAGGACAGAATTTCTCAAAACCATTTGATGTAAAATTTGTAGATACAGATGGAGAAGAGAAATACGGTTATCAGACTTGTTATGGTCCTGCTCAAAGTAGAAATTATGGAGCTATGATTGCCTATCTTGGGGATGACCAAGGGTTAGTTTTACCCTTTGATTTAGCACCAATCCAAATCGTAATTATTCCAATACTCTTCAAAGAGAAAGAGGATATCGTTCTTACTAAAGCAAAAGAAATATTTGAAAGGTTAAAAAACAAGTTTACGGTTAAAATCGATGATTCTGACGAGTCACCAGGAAGTAAATTTTATAATTGGGAATTAAAAGGAGTCCCGATTCGGATTGAAATCGGACCAAGAGACTTAGAAAAAAACCAAATGGTATTAGTAAAAAGACACGATGGAAAGAAGATATTTGTTAAAGATCCCGATCTAGAAAAAGTTGTAGACGAAATTGCTCAAAACTATACTAGAGAAATTAAAGAAAAGTCTATGATCGACTTCGAATCGCAAATTGAATTGACCTATGAGAAGGACGCAGCAATTGAAGCAATAAAAAACGGAAAAATAGTGGCTTGTGGTTTTTGTTCTATAGATTTAGATGGTGAACGTTGCGCTGAAATTGTTGAAAAAGATATTGGTGCGGAAGTAAGAGGTAAAAGAGTAGATGAAGAGAAACACGAGTTCGCCACTTGCTTAATTTGCGGTAAACCCGCTTCGTGCACTGTTTATCTAGCAAAAAGTTATTAAATGTCAAAAAAAAAATCAATTTAATAAAGGTGCTATACAATGTCGGAAAAAGAAAAAGTATTAAATGTGTTTAAATTCTCAGAAAATCCATTAAGACCGGGAGATATAGCTAAAGAAACAGGAATAGAATCAAAGGAAGTTTCGAAATTTATTAAGGAGCTTCGAGAAGAAGGTAAAGTGTATTCTCCTAAACGTTGTTATTACGCATTAAAATAATTTCTAACTACCTTTTTTTCTAATACTTATTTATTATTTTATCTTTCTGTATATCCAATAAATCCAGCAACTAAGATTAATATTCCTCCTGCTAGGCTACTAAATATTAATATTACTATCCCTAATCCTACAAATAATAACCAATTCATAGGTACAGGATCACCAGGTCTGATGACGCTAAGTAAGATAATTATAGATAGAACAATTGAAAGTACAATTGAAATTACTTTAGTTGTATCAACATTCCTCTCGTTAATACTCATTATAGTTTCAATTAAAGTAATTGCTCCACCTAAACCCCCTAACAATCTCATTAAATCTTCTTCTCTCATTTCATCACTTTATATTATATTGTTTATAGAAAATGTTTCATGCTTATCTAAGAGCTTTTCTTAGATTTATGATGTTATTTTTGGTATTTAAAACCAATTGGAATAAGTTTAAAATTTTTCAATTAGAGAATCGTTAATTATTTTTTGATATTCATATTTACAACTATAAAATGGATATGTTTTTTCATGGATGATTTCATACAACCGTTAAGTGAGGATTTTTCTGACATTTTTTTCATCAAAGGAAAAAATAATGCGAGGTATCCTTATTCCAATTCACTATTAATTGGAGATCACCTCATCGATACGGGAGTCTCCCCCAACCATCTTCGAAAATTAAAAAGAACATTTCCAATAAACCACGTGTTGTTCACTCATTGGCACGAAGATCATATTTCAGGAAATTATCTATTAAATAACGTGAAGTTCTATTGTCATTCCAAGGATGTACTCCCGATTGAAAATGTCGAAAAAATGATTCCACTCTACAATGTTAGAAATACTCCTGTTGAAGACGAATTAATAAGCCTAATCAAACTTTTAAGGATGCAAAACATTAAAATAGATGCTTTACTTGAAGATAACGATATTTTTGACATTGGGGAGCAGTTGAAATTAAAAGTCCTTTTTACACCAGGTCACACAGCAGGACATTGTGCATTCTATGAACAAAACTCAAAAATAGCTTTTCTTGGCGATATTGACCTTACGAGACACCCTTATTATGGAAATCTTGATGCAAGTTTAATTGATTTTGAGGAATCAATAGCTAAAATTAAAAGTTTGGACGTAAATATTGTGGTTACTGGACATAAGGGTATAATTGAAGGGAAGAAAAAAATTAACGAGGAAATTGAAAAATACAAGTTAATCTTGTATGAACGCGGCGAGAGAATTCTCACTTTCTTCTCAGAAAGAAGTAGACCAATTAAACTAAATGAATTTAAAAGTAGCAATATTATATACCGAAAATATTCTGCCTTTAAGGATTTTGAAATAATCGCTGAACTTATTATGATTGAAAAGCACTTAGAAAAGTTCATTAAAAAAGGAATAATATCTGAAAATAATAAGGGGTATATTCTAAATTAAAAAAAAAAGAGAAATTGGATATCCTTTTTTAAAAGCTTTTTTTTGTAATAACAAATTTTGATCCTTATGGAAAGTAAAAAGCCAATTTTGTTCGAGGTATATCCAAATTTAGAGGGAAAAGTTCCATGGATCTCAATATTAACGGGAATACCTTCTAATGTTGATAGGTTAACACAATTAGAAAATTACTTGAAATTAAACGATGGCGAATTATATATTAAGCGTGATGACAAAGATCATAAAATATATGGTGGCAACAAACTTAGAAAGTTTGAATTTATTTTTGGGGAGGCTCTAAAGAAAAAAAAGAGGGGCATAATAACTTTGGGAGGAATTGGTACAAATCACGGAGCAGCTTGTGCAATTATAGCGAAAGAACTGGATTTAAAGTGCGAGTTGTTTTTATCCCTTCAACCAGTGACTTGGCATGTTCAGCGTTCTCTTCTTTTATATCATTATTTTGGGGCAAAATTACATTTTACTAAGATGTTTGAATTTGGTGTTCTCAAAAGCTTGTTGTTTAGAATGTTTCATCCGAAGTATTATTTAATGTCAGTTGGTGGTTCACCTCTCCTTGGATTTGGAACACATTTAGGAACTATAGGCTTTATTAATGCAATTTTTGAATTAAAAAGCCAGATTAATGAAGGAATTCTTTCGGAACCGGATATCATTTTTGTGGCAGCAGGATCAACCGGAACAGCAGCAGGTCTCACAGCCGGTTGCAAACTCCTAGGATTAAAAACTAAAGTCTACCCAGTTAATGTTTCTAGGGATATTGTTGTTAACCCAAAAAGGCTAATTAAAATCGCAAATAAATCGATTAAATATCTAAGAAAACGAGATAAATCTATACCGGATGTCCAAGTTAATCACGATGATTTTAATATGATTAAGGGATATTTAGGTTCTAATTATGGTGTAAAAACAGTTAAGGGGCAAAAAGCGGTAGATTTAGTTTACGAGCTAGAGGGGAAAAAATTAGACTTCAAATTAGAAACGACTTATACCGGTAAGACAATGGCAGCAATGCTAGATTTTCTGGAAAAAGAGGAAAACAAATCAAAAAAAATTCTATTTTGGAACACCTACAATTCGAACGATTTAGATACATATCTTAGAGAAACCAATTTTGACTTCGAGAAATTACCTAAAAAATTCCATAAATATTATGCTAAAAAAATATTTCAGTGCTGGCAACTCGCAGATTGCCCTGAAGATACGAGAAACAAATGTCCTGCGTATTTGAATCATGAATATAGGTATTGGAAAGTTACAGTGTGTAAATTAGGAAAAGATAAGCAATCAACAATTAAAGAAAAATTAAGTATGGTCATAAATTTAGAAGATGCATAAGAGTTTTCGATGCATTTCTATTTAAGTTTTAATTTCATTATATTCTCAATTAGTTTCTTAATTAATGTATATAGCACTCCAACATCCGCAATTTTTAATTTTTCGCTCGGAGAATGCAATCCATCTACAGTTGGACCAAGGGAGACCATCTGGAGCCCACTTATTCTAGTACTTAGCATCCCCGTTTCTAAACCACCATGTATTACTATAGTTTTTACTGTCTTTTTCAATATTTCTTCAAATTCCGTTTTTACATAGCTTAAGAGTTTAGATTCTAGATCTGGGAGCCATTCGGGTAAAACTGGTCTTAAAAACACCTCCCAACCTCCGATCTCTCCTAGTTGTTTCATAGAGACGCAAAAAGAGTTCAATTCGCTTCTGATCATGCTTCGCGGGTAAAGCCAGATTATTTCGGTTTCCACTTCTGTGTTAATGATAGCTAGATTATTGGAACTTTCTATAAATTTATCGTAAATAGAGGATGTTTTTAAGACACCATGGGGGATTATATTGATG
>JAHQWJ010000037.1 GCA_029856125.1 Promethearchaeia archaeon
TACAAAAATCCAAACGCAAAAAACGCTATGAAAGCCGCCAAATCAATAAAAAACCTCCCGAATGTTAAGGGTGGTATCGAGGTGATATTAATATGTGAAAAAAAAGCTAAACCCATTAATCCATACAGCAACGCATTAAACAACAGAATTTTCTTACCCGGTGCGTTTTTCCTTTTGTGGTTGATGCTCCAGAAAGCTCTATTTGGTTTAGTAAATAACCACAGGATTGTAACGTACCAGCGAGCAGGAGACGTGAAATCTTCTTCGATACGCTTAAAAATAGAAAAGTTTTCTATCCTTTCAATTTTTAGTCGTTTACCACAGAACGCACACACGTACGAATCCATCCGGTTATCGTTACCGCATCTAGGACATCGAGGCATGGTTTTTTAGCACTTCTAAATTTTTATACTAATCATATAATTATCATCCTTTAAAAATTTCTTCACTGTAGGTTATTTTTAAATTTAAAGGTATTTTTAAATTAAATTCGAACAGATTTCGATTCGAAAATATAAAACTATTCATTTTGTATAAAAGTCTTTTTAAAGATGAATTTTGTAGAAGTTGTTATGCTTAACAATTTTATAATCTTTTTTAGTAAAGCGTTTAGTTAACTCTAAATTCGTTCTTGTGTGATTAGTTATTTCTGATACTTTTATGCATGATTTTTCTTCCGTATAAGCCATTAAGGGAATTAATTGATCGCTAAGGTAATTATCTACGGGGATTTTATTTTGTATGTAAAAGATTATTTTTTGAGCTGTTATATTACCTAGCTTCTCGGATGACGTTTTTTTATCTCCTAAATTCGTACCTGACGAAATGATTGCCCCCGTGTCTGATTGAGCCCATAATGATACTCCAACGCCAGAACTAATTGAATCCACCCATGTTACTTTGATGTCCGTTTCAACATTTAAGGCTCTTTTCAACCTCTGTTGAATAGTTTTTCTAATTCTGATCCCAATGTCGTCTCGATTCCTCCTTAATTGATTTGTTATAACTATATCTCCATGAATTCTTTCAACTTTACCCAATTCTGTTAAATTTATAGGCTTCAAGGTTTTTTGGGGTGGATAGATGTGACAATTTACTTGCGCTCCTCCTTTTGGATAGAACCCATGTTTAAGGATATCAATCTTGAATTTCAATCCTGATGCTTCAAAAATTTTATACGAAACTGCTTTTAGATAATTTAAACCAGGCGCCCATTTGCCAAATGTGCCACCACCTCTTATGTTTAACTCAATTTTTTCGGGCATTTTAAACCCTAAGCTTGCAATTTGCAAGGGCTGTAATAACAAGCCAATACTTGCTGCTGTATTAACATTTAAGTTGATGTTACTCTTTACTTCGTTTTTAATATTAGGACTAAAAGTAATTTTTTCGGTTCCAACATTACAGTTGCTTAATTTACTATTGGTTAGATTAGCAAGCGTTTTAAGACCGAGAAGATGTTGTAGCCTTAAACCAGGATTTGGTCTATTAGCGCGGATATTTTTTATTGCTATAGGTTTTTTAAATAAGATAGAATAAGCTGCGCTAAGGCGTAAAATAGCGCCACCTCCCTCTCCCAGAGAACCGTCTATCTCTAAATAATCCTTGTTATTCAAGCTGAATCCACTTTATTAAATAAAATTTTGATACGTTCAATTCCGTTGTAATCTTTAATTAAGTTTGCCACCTCTTTTGGGACTAAAGTCGTCCAGTTCCTGTTATCCTTGCTTATTAGTTTTCTTACTTGCGATGCCTTATATTTTTTCTTAAAAATTCCTATTTTTTCACCTACGGTATAGCCTTCATTCTGAAAAAGTTGGCGAACCCAATCGCTATTAGAAAAAATAGTATCAAAGCTTCCTACAATAGAAATAACATGATTAACCCACTCACTTGCATTGAAAATATCGGGAATGGGATATAAACTAAACCTTTGTGAGGTGATACCTCTCTTGTTTAACGCAGACGTTATAAAATTGGCCCTCTCTTCATATGTAAAAGGATTGATTTTTGTTCTAGAAAATTGAGAGCTTCCTACTCCAATTTTAATACGTTTATACCCCTTTAATATTTTGTTAAGCATATAAATATGACCGTGATGTAATGGTTGAAATCTCCCAAGAAATAAAGCGATATCTTTTTTTGACGAAATTACCTTATTGTTACTCGCATTATGCTTAAAAAATTCATTTAAATCTATCGAAAGTAGTTTATTCCAAATTAATCTAGAATAATCTACCGATTTTTCGTTCTTTAGTATTAATGATAATTCAGATTTGTTATAGAAACGACTACTACCGACTTCTAATTCATTTGGATTAGGTTTTAATTCTATATCGTGATTAACTAATCCTAAGAAAACATACGCAATTTCAGTTGACCCCTTATCTTCTTCTGTGTTTAAATCGTAAAAAATCAATTTTTCAAGGTGTTTTGGGAGTATTCCAAATTCTTCTGTCAATTCTCTTTTTGCTTCCTGCTGTATATCGTATAACTTAAGATTTTTTTTAAATAAAACATGCCCCGAAGCAGAGTCTGTATAGTATTCAGGAAAACTTTTTTTCATTTTGCTTCGTTTTTGAACTAGATAATGGATTTGGTTATTAGGAGTTACAGTTACTACAAATACGCGAATTATGAGATGGTTTATTCCTTTTTTATGCGCATCCCCTCTATGCATAGGAAATACATACTTTTCTATTTGCCCCGAGTGCAAAAATTTTATGTTTTCATCAGAAATACAAGCTATAATTTCTTCATCCATGCCTTTACCTCCTATAGTTCAATTGTTATAACATCTCCAACCTTTAGCCCTAAATCGCTTGCAGCATTGCCTTGATTTTTCGATATTTCAAGGAATCCGCTCGATCCTACAATAAATAATAGTGAGTTAACAAAAACTTCTTCGAAAAATTTTACAAAATTTCCCCTTATTTTTTGTTCTCCCGTTCTTATTGCCATATCCGCACCTTCCTTAAAAATGAGAGAATTACCTTGAATATTTGTAATTAAATTGCCAAATTCATCAATATATTGGATTGTGCATCTAATCTCAGTATCAGAAATTTTTTTAAGCTCAATCGGGAAGTCGATCAGTTTTGCAATAGGGAATTCTGACCCGAATTTATCAATGTTAACACCCTTAGATAAATAAGCTCCAATAGGAGCCATAATATCTCTTCCGTGGAATGTTTTTGAGATGGGGGTGTTAAAATATTGTTCGTTTTTAATATGAATACATTTCGAAAGTTCGCTAGAGTCAAATACATTCGTAAAAATTCCATTATTTGGACCAATAAAAAAATATCCTGATTTAGTTCTTATTAAAATAATCTCTCGGCTACTACCTACTCCCGGGTCTACTACAATTATAAAGAGGGTATTTTTAGGGTACAGTGAGTACGTAGATTTGATAATATAAGCAGCTTCTATGATTGAGAAAGGAGTTATGTTGTGAGCGATATCAATAATATTTGCTTTGGGATTAATGTTTAGTATAACTCCCTTCATGCTTGCTACATAATGCTGCCCCCTAGCCCCAAAATCAGTAATCAAACCGATGATTTGGTTATCTAATTTTTCCATCTCGTTGAAATGTTATTAAAAAGTGTTTAAAAATCGTGTTAAAATAAATGTATTTGTTTTAATGAGTAATGTTATTTTTTCTTATATTTTTCATCAACTTTATAGAATTCTTCAAGTGCTTTCGATTTTAATCTGAATTCTTCTTCTTTGCTAAAATCGACGAGTTTTTTAGAAAGTTCGCTAGCCTTCTTGTAAGATATATACGCTGAATGAAAATCTTCTCCTCTTAGGAAATTTCTTGCTTCTTGAACTAATTTATCTCTTGCTTTTGCCATACTTGGGACATCTCCCGAAAAATTAGACTTCTCTCTTAACGATTCTGCAATATCGATAATATATAATTCTTCAGCAGTTTCAGCAGCCTTTTTAAATAGTTTCGATGCTTTCTCATATTCTAACATTTTCAGAGCGTCATTCGCATTATTAAAGTTTTCTGTGATTTTGCTGTGTTCTCCTTCTTCAACTTTTTTCAATAAATCTTGTGCTATTTTTCTTTCTTGTTTTCCCCCACTTAACATCAATTTCGTTATTGCAATGATGCTCGCTTTTAAAGCTTCAGGCTTGAGGATATCAACTAATGGCTCTAAATGAGCTAAGTAGATATCTTTCAATAACGGTTCAAACTCTTTAGGATCCATTGTTAAAACTTTTAATCCTAAAACTTCAACTGCCTCAGCTCCTTCTTTTAAAGCAGAACGAAACTTTTCTGGTTTCTCGCTTTCATTAAGTAATAATCCAATGATGACTCCCGAGGCTTTTCGTGCTAATTTTCCTTTGAAATTATATAAATATGAAAAGATTCTATGTTCTTTTAGTTTTAATAAGGTAAATTCATCTTTTGAGTGATCCAAATTGAGTCTGAGAAACAAATCGTTTGTGATTTCAAATTCAGATTTCCCTTCTTTATTATAATAACCTAATATCTTGTAATCGGCATCTAAAGGAAGCATTACCACAAAACTACCCATCGGCATAATTAATCAACTTTTTGAATTATTTAATTTCATTATAAATCAAGTGAAATCATAAAAATTAAGTATTTTACTGGTCTTTACTACTGATGATCCTATTAGTCTCTTCTCTTATGGACTGAATTACGTTTAATAACTGAGCATAATAAAGATTATTAGAGACGGCTTTAGAAGCTTGTTTTATCATTTCAATAGCTTTTTTTTCATCCTCAGTTATAAGTTCAATAGATTTTTTATCGTACAGTTCTTTTATTTTCGCATTAAAATCGTCTGAAATTTCTTGTATGTTCTCATTTGACTTCATACGAAATTGTTTTAGGACTTCCACTATTAGTCTGATGTTTTCATTAACAGAAATCGTTTCCTCAGAGAATCGCTGTGACATATTTTGAATTGCAGTGCTCATTTGAGTGATCTGAGCAATGGTTCCATCAAGCGATGTGGTAATTTGATTAATTTTAGTAATCATGTTTTCTAACAATTTTTCTGCCATAACATTTTCAACTCTTAAAAATTTACTTATGTATTATATTATATTTTAGATTGGTTTGCTTCTTTCATGTTTTTTACTGAACTAATTGCTTCGGAAAGTAACAGATTAACGGTATCTTGGTTAAGTACTTCTCCCGATAATTTTTCAAACTCTTCCAGATTTGATATTAATGTTGCAAGCGAGTCTAATCCTAATCCTTCCTGAATCTTTACCAACTCTCGTTTTGTACCTTCTCCAATTTCTCTTAAAACATCAATGTGCTTACCTTTAGTAGTATCTATTTCAACAGAGAATTCTTTTAACTTTTCGTTTAAATTGGAGATTTTCTGCTCAATGTTTTGGTTTAGCCCGTCTAAAGACGTTTTCAATCCTTGTATTGCTTGACCAAGTTGAGCTATTCTTGTGTAAATTGAATTTAATAAATCGGTTAGCATTTCTGCCATTATACGCACCTATTTCGTTTTAAAGAATTTTTTGAAAGTTCTCTTTTTATGATTTTAATTATTAATATAACAGATTACACCAATAAAAAAATTTTTATGTTTTTGTGCTTTTAGATTTTATAATTGAAGTAATTAAAAAATAATTCCATGGGCCATTTGCTTAGCCTGGTTAACGGCATTTATAGCAAGCGTGGCCAACAAGCGCAGGTCTTATAAGTGACCCACGATCAGACAAGAAAAATAAAATTGATCGTGTCAGTAGACGCCTGAGAGCCGGGGTTCAAATCCCCGATGGCCCATTTTATCTCCTTTTTATTATTAGATGTTTTATATGTACAAGAATACTATTTAATAAATCCGCTTATTTTTAAACCCTCGATTAGCCAAGATATTACGAGTTCTAAACCTAACATGTTTTCCATGGTGTGAATAGTTGAATTAGGGGTAAATTTCTCATGATATTTAGAAGCAATTCCGGGTTAAACGTCCGGAAACTCCATTGCTTTAGCCTTACTTCCACCCATCATTTGTTCCATCCCCCCCTGTGCTTGGGTTTGCATTTTTAACAATCTCTGAATAAGGGTGCTAATTCCAAAGTTACAGAGAAAATACCACGCAGTAAAATTTATCCATCCCGCGCTTACTCCAATAGATATGATCGCTCCATATGCAAGAGCAGTCCATTCTGGACTATCACTCGTCCATCCAGCCATCATGCTTCCAATAAGTGGTAGGTCATTCCCATTCATTGGTGATAACGCAACTGGGTTGGCATTTCCGAACAGACCTCTTACTACAGAAAATATAACGGCCATTGTAATGACAGTAATGCACGATGGTAATATACGCTTTAACGCCATTTTTGATTGCGATTGTTTGATCATACTATCTAACCGTTCCCAACGATATCTCATTTTCCTGTATTTTTCTGGGTCAGTCTCAGCAATATCTATAATTTTAGCTTTCTCCTCGTCGTGCGCTTTCTTAATGACTTGTTTTCTATTTATCTCGTCAGTATCAACTAACCATTTCGTTATTCCAGTACTAATAAGAGATGTCGTTATAGCCACAAAAATAATGAAAATCATGGACCCTGGCGGGTAGCTTATCCAATCTATAAAAACTTTTAATTCTTGTAAGAATAAAAAAAGCATAGTTATGTTGAAGAAAAATTATAAGCAGTAGTTTTTTTTTAAACTCATCCTTAATTTAAGAGATATTTTACCATAAATATAAGGTTTATATTTGATGATTTTTATTAAACCTATGAATATTAAGTAAAGGCATTTTATTCAAAAATCACTAACAAATCAAAGTTGATAATCATCACCTATAGATTATTTGGATAATTTCTATTATAATTAGAAGCATGAAAATAAAAAATTTTTAATTAAGCAGGAAAGAAAGAAGTAAGTAATATTGATTATAACAAAACATAAAGGAAACCTAATAAAAAGTATAATTCTTATAGGATTATTTGATATTATCTCTTTAGAATTCTGTAGATACATTTTACAAATCCCACTTTCTTTGGTGTACTACTTATTAGTTGTTATTCCACAAGTAAGCTCCTTTTTTCTTATCGATTATTTAATAAAAAAAATAGAACGTCCTAAAAAAGAATATCAAATTAATGACTATCTCACGTTAAAACTTGAAAACAAAGCAACTACTATATATGTAGACGGAAAACAGTTCATTCAATGTAAATTCTTGTTATTAAATATTCCTCCTGATAAGGTTAGAGA
>JAHQWJ010000038.1 GCA_029856125.1 Promethearchaeia archaeon
TGCGCGGATGGGTTGGAACAAAATCAGGACTCGGAGTATTTACGAGAGTTGCCACAAAACTCTTTCCATATCCGTGCGATGTCGAATATGTTCTGAAGGGTCATTCTCCAATCTATGATTTTAAGATTCCCAATTTTATTCGAGCATATGTGATGGATTGTAAAAATTTTAAACATTTAGAAAAATCTCTTTTAAGAATTGAAGAAGAAGAAATCGCTTTCATTTGTAGTCATATGTCTAGTTACGCTATTATGGCAATTTTCTCTTATACTATCGAAAGTTTAATTGATAAAATGGCGTTTGGAAGTATGAAAAGTCCCTTATTAGTTGTAATTGCTGCTCGTACAAAACGGGAATTTGATTATAAACAGAAAGTTATGAGTTATGTAATGGAAGAACTTAACCTAATCAACATTATAGGGACTAGATACATACCAGAATCACTCTTTTACGCAGAATGTTTGCGGACAAACCTTGGATACCACGGATTTATTGCTACAGGTGGGTTTCAATCAGCAAAAGGTCAATGTGATTCTGCTGCTTTGTGTTTACGAGCAGAAATGAGAAATATACCATTGAAGCAAAAATATATTGAAAAGGGAGTAATAGCTAACGATTTTGGAGAAGGAGCGTGGATGACATCTTATGAATCTGGACATTTTTTCCATATGGAAGCCCCTACTTTCTTTGATCAAACGAATGTGGAGAGTGTAAAAGGAATGGGTGAATATATGGATGAAAGCAATCAAATGGATTTAATTAAAAACTTAGGAGTGCCATTCTTCATAGAAGGAGATAAATTGCATAATCATTGGGGACCCCATTTGATGAATTATCATAAATGGCTAAGAAAAATCAAAGAAACCTTCGATCCTAATGGAATTTCAGACTCTGGATTTTATATTTCAGGTAATGAAGGAGGCTTAGAAAAGCGTGAGTGACTCTAATATAGTGTTAAAGGAACCAAGAGGTTTTGCGGGACTTATAGCCAACATTATGAACCCTTTGAATAAGGATCCTAGATTTATACAAGTTTTTAAAAACACTAAACGTATAATTCTTATAAATGCTACAAACCTACATTACGCTGCTTTATTAACCATTGATAACGGTTCTTTAAAAGTCGAAGGCATTCGAAACGAACCAGAATCAAACCTTAAAAAAGAAGTAACTGGGTGGAATGGATATGTTGCGATGGATACGCAAATATTTTTGGGTCTAGCAACAAAACATTTATCATTAATTAAACTTGGAGTCAAAATCCTCAGATCTAAAGTAAAAATGAGAGGGATTTTTAAACTTCTCGCATTATTAAAACTATTAAAAATATTAACAGGGTAAAAATTGTGACAGATAAGATTAAAGAGGTATGGTTGGGTCCTGGAAAAAAGGACGGAACCATTCGTGATTTTAAACCGGAAAATGATGGATTGCATATAGACATGAACAAAAGAGGAAATTTTGAGTGGTGGTATTTTGACGCTCGTCTTGATAATGGATATATGGCAGTGGGTTTTTTCAGGGCAAAACATGAAAGAACAGGGAAAACTGGAGTAGAAATAACAATTTATAAACCAAATGGTGAAAAAATACAGAAAATTTTTGATTATGAACGTTCTGACTTAGTAGCAACAAAAGAAAACGCAAACGTACATATAGGAAAGAATTACATTAAGGTTGATTACACTAATGAAAAACTGCCAGCATATGAGATCTTTTTGGATGAAGGTGATCTTGGGATTCATCTATTTTACACACCTAAATTAAGAGGTTGGATGCCTGGTGAAGGATTTACAGAGTTTGGAACCTTAGGACAGTTTGGTTGGGCTGTAGCAATTCCTCGTGCTGATGTAAATGGAACAATAAAAATTGACAACAATGAAATAGAGGTGAAAGGTATTGGATATCATGATCATAATTGGATTACCTTCAATTTAGTTAGAGTTGTAGAATATTGGCATTGGGGACGAATATATTCAGATAATTTTACAATTATATATGCTTATATCAAGTGTAATAAGAAGATGGACAACTATCCAATAAACATACTAATGATTGCAAAAGGTGAAGAAATCATTCATAGCACAGGGGAATTTGAATTCATACAAAAAGGATTTACATACAATGAAAAAGCAGGGAATAAATATACAAATTCAATAACATTCAAACTCTCAGATCGTCAATCTATTTCTCTAAATGTTCAAAAAATTATCGATGCTGATAATTTATTATTTGAATTAAGCCCTATTCTTCGTTTTCTAGCGAAAAATGTCTTGAGAATTAAACCAGGGTATTTTAGGTTGAAATCTGAATATTTAATCGATTATTTCCACCAGGGTAAAATCTATAAAGAAAAAGGAGATACCTTACACGAGATGGTAATTGTAAAATAGATTATTTTTCGTCTAAGGCTTTTTTTGCATATAATCTCTGTCTTAATTTTATTATTCTAGTATAAAGATCTATTTTTTATTTATATATAAATACTTGAATAAAGAATTCATAGTAAAAAAAATCAAGATTTAGGAATGATTCAATTGAATTACTATGATGAAGAATCCACCTATTGCGAGGAAATAACTAAAATAACTGAGAACAGGATAACTGAGCTTTCTCGTCAGTTACAAACTTTTTTAAACAATAAAAAAGCAACGATTCGTGCAATTTGTAGTGATTTTGGAAACTCTCCTAATCTCTCTAGTACAAATTCAATTCATAAATGGGAAGAGGAACTGAAGTTGCGAATTCGGGATTATACGAGCTATTTGAAAAAAAAATTGCTACCAAATGAAGATTTTAAACTTAAATTTTTATGTTTAGCAGAAACCGCGAAATCCTCCCCAAATAGTGTAGAAACTAAATTATTTAAAGAATTTTTGAGGAATAAAATAAGATTATGGCAAATTTTGCACATTCTTTCTGGATTAGAGATTCATCAGAGACCTCAATTATTAAAGTTAGTAATAAAAACATTAACTCAATTATGTTATGATGAAAAAGAATTAAACGAAATTATCCCCGATTTTTTTAGACAAATTCAATTGAATTATGAACAATTAGATCAACAATTTGAACAATTAAGTTTAGTAAAAAGCAAAGAATTCAATAAAAATAATAAAAAAAGAAAAGTGATGGTAAGAGCCTGACAGAATCTGAAAATCGAGCAACTCGAAAGGGATTAAAAGGAGATAGAGTGGCAATTTGTCCGAAATATGGCTGTCATACTGTTGAAAAGTTGAAACCAGCGAAATTAGGGATTTTTAGTATCCGTAAATATCCTAAATGTAAAATTCATAAAATGTACTTAGTTTTTGTAGAAGAATTTATCGGAGATTTCCTTAAATCGGTAAATGCTTGTTTGTTTGATAAAACAGCTTTACCTCCAAAAAATTTACTAAATATGATTAAACTATCAAATCCTGAAATTTATTCATCTTTTTACAATAGATGGCTCTATTGTTCTCCTATGGGGAGAGGGGCTGATGAGGTTCATAGATATATGGATTCCTTATCAAGAGCTTATATAAAATCACTCACCAAAAGACAACAAAAATCAATTCAAGGTGATATTTCATCAAAAAAGAGAGATAAGCTGGTTATTCTTGGCTTTAAAAAAATTGAAATGGAATTTATTGAATTCTTAAAGAAGATATATGATATTTCCGAAAGTTCATATAATATAGAAGAAATAAAACGATTTCCTCAAAAAGCAAATTTGTTAATCCAACAATGGTTGGAGGACTTCTTAAATACTATTATTCCAAAAAAATGTGAAAATGAAAAATCGGCTGAAGAATGTAAAGAAAATTGTACACTTAGTATGAAAAAAAATGAATATGATCAAATACTTCAAGCAAGAACTTGTGTGCTATTAATAGGAAAATCTCCCAACGATATTTCTATAAAAATTTCGGCATTCGAGCTTTTTATGGCTTATCGTGATTTTCTCGATGCGGGATTATGCGAAAACTTAGACTATAGCGAAATTGTTATTCCTAAAGATGAAGCAGAATCAAAAATACAAAATTTAAATTCTAAATCTTCTAACATTCAAAAGTTAAAAGAAGAAATCCGAACTATTGACTGGGAAATGGTTTCCTCAAATTGGATAATAGAATACCAAGCTAGACATTCTGAACCATTAAGAAAAATATTACTAAATCCGAAGAATAATTGCTCTAAGGATATAAATCCTTTATTCAGGCATAAAGAATGGTTATGTTATCTTTATAATGAGAAAGACTTGAGTTATAGACAAATTGCAGAAATTTGTGGCGTGGATAAAGGGACTATTATTTATTGGGCAAAAAAGCATAATATACCCAAACGAGAATATATAGGGAGAGAATGGGTGGACCCACGCGGTTATACTCGTGTTTACGCTCCCAAGGGGTACTTTCACCCCGAACTAAAACCCCTTGATCGAGGAGAGGGAAGATTCATACGAAAAAAACATCAGATAATAATGGAAGATTTTCTTTCAAAAAATCCCCAGTTAGAAATCTCAAAAAAATATTTGATAGATGGAAGATATCTTAAAAGTGAGTGTCGGATTCATCATATAAATTTTAATAAACTAGATAATAGAATAGAAAACTTATGGATTTTTGAGGGTCAGAAGGAACACTTCAAGTCTCTTGAAAGTTTGTATAAATGTTTTAGTGATCTAATAAAATTGTCTATATTAGTTTTTGAGGATGGTGTATATTCTTTAAGAAAGAATTTCAATATAGAAAAATATTCTAGAAATGAGATAAACGAGATTTTAAAACCGAGAGGAGAGAATTTATATAAGGAAATCAATTCGGTAAAAACAGAAATAATAAAAATTGACTGGAAAAACTTGTTTACAAATTGGACAGTGAAATATAGACAGAACCAATTTAAACCATATGTAAATATCCAATTAGATCCATACTCTGATTGTTCAGAAAAAAATCCTTTATACCGACATAAAGGATGGTTAGATCGTATAGTGAACGATTTAAAGTTTAATTTAAGTGATTCCAGGCTAGGAGATTTATGTGGAATTACAAAAGATAAAGCAAGAGGATGGCGTGATAGATTAGGTGTCTCAAGAGGTAGGAATTGGGGTTTTAAAAGATATCTCAACGAAAAAGGGCGCGTATTTATAAAACCAGAACGATATTTGAATCCTGTAGCTTTAAGAAACAAAGGATGGATATTCGAGCATCGGTATATTATAGAAAAATATTTGAAATCCAATACTACTGCCATGCTTGCGATTAAGTGCTTGGATGATTATGAATATTTAAAGTCGGATATAATAATACATCATATTAATTTTGATCCCTCTGATAATAGAATAAAAAATCTCCATATTGTATTTTCAGAGAGTGAGCACAAGACTTTAGAGTTTTCTCTTCTTAAATTCGTGGAAGAATTGCTAGAAACTAAACAAATTAGATTTCTAAATGGAAAGTACCAAAATAGTAATTGATTTTTTATTTTTTATTCATTGCCTCTTTAGAATATAATCTTTGTTTCAAAGTGACTGTTCCAGTATCAATATCATGTTCTACCAAATCTACATTTGCTAACTCCTGTATTGCCCTTAAAACATAAGCACCTCCAATTCCTGTTGTGTTTTTCAATTCTTCCCGTGTCATTACCTTCCTTTCACCATGGAGCACTTTTAAAACCTGGTAGTGGGGTTGGCCCTGCCAAATCTTTTCCACAAGAACTCGAAAAATGGATAGTAGTGCTGTTATCCTTTCGAAATCTAAATCTTGAGACTCAGCCTCTTCAGCTAATTTAGCAAATTTTGCCAGTTCGATCTTAACTTTTTCATATTCTTTTAATAAACGCTTTTGCTCTTCCGTCATAGTTCCAATTTTCTGATCTCTTTCTTGTTTTTCTAATTCAAGTTTTTGCGTTTCTTGTTCCAAAATCTGTTTGTCTTTCTCCAATTTCGCTTTTTCTTGCTCTAGTTGAACTTTTTCCATTTCAAGCGTTTTTTTATCTTGACTTAGTTGCTCTCTATCTTTTTCTAGTGTGATAAGTTCTGTTTTAGCAGTTTCTAAAACTTCTATAAATTGTTTGAAATTATCCTCAACAGATCGTAAGGAGCTTTCAATTATTTCTGTAGCACTTTTTTTTTCCGACATTAGATTTCACAATAATGATTTTAATTAATAATTATAAGTCAAATTAAAATATATAACTTAGATATAGTATAAAATACTATAATAAAAAAATAAACTCCTAATTATCCTCAAAAAAGTTCAATTTCAAGATAATTTAAACAAGAAATGTAATTAGTCATGGAAAGTATAGTAGACAAGAAAGATTTGCGGTTCTATAAAAGAATGATCATATTGATCATTCTGTTGGTGATTTCTCTTTCCTATTTAGCTTACGATAGATCCGTAAGTTATACTCGATATGAAAGGATCGATTTTCAATCTTCAGGCGCGACTTTGTACGCTAATTTATACATTCCATCCAAGAGCTTGGAATTTCAAGAAGAAAGACCATTATTAATTTATTGCCACGGAATTGGTAGTCAGAGAGATTTTGATTTGAGGATTCCGATCGAGTTTTCTAAAAGGGGTTTTTATGTAGCGGCTTTGGATTATCAAGGCCACGGAGAGAGCGGTGGAAATATCTTAAATATTGATCCAGTCACCAATAAACCTGCTCTTGCTCAAGATTGTACAAACCTTTTAAATAAACTTGAGACATTACCCTTTTATTCAAGTGTAAATGCTTCTCAGATTGGCTTGATTGGACATTCATTAGGAGGATTTGTGGTTCTTATGAATCAAGCGTTAGACCCTCGATTCAATGTTACAGTTGCTTGGGCTCCTTTAGTGAATTTCGATCCTAACCGTCTTCCTGTCATTCAACCAGGATACGAACAATATATCCCGGCTAATCTTCTAAATAAAACTAACACGAATAATCTGTTGGTCATAATGCATGTTGATGACGAGGCATTACGTTTCGAAGACCAAGCATTAGTAGCCCAGAATTTAACTGGTTGTGAAGTAATTAATATAACAGGACCATTATTTGGAGGGAGACATCAGTTATTCTCAGACGTCGTTATTGTCGAATCAATCAAATGGTTTGAATTAAATTTTTTTAATTCAATTTCAATCAACGGACCTATAAACATAACCTTTATTGTAAATTACATTGTGCTATTTATCACTCTAATTTTATTAGTGTTCATCGTGCTTTCTCTGATTTCTTACACCTCCAAATTTATTCCATATAAAAAGGAAGGCCCTCCTATCGAACTCGTTAGAAAGGTAACGACATTATCAAAAATTAAAGACAAAGCAGTAACAACTAAACAAATCCTAAAAATCGTGTTCTATACAACTATTTTTCTTCTTAATTGGGAGATTTTTGAAAGAGTATTTGGTTTTTTTGGTATTTTTTTAGCTTCGCTTAATATTACTGTAATATATTTTACTGTGAAGATAATACTCTACTTGCGAAAATTAAGGGAAGATGAAATAAAATTTGATCTAAACCAGATTAAAACTTTAATCAAATCAGAGTTCCAGTTAAAATATTTATTATACGTGCTTCTATGTAATTTCTATTTTATAGCTATATATGTAATCTTCAGCTATTTTTATCCATTTGCATTTATGTGGCCTTCCAATTTTTTTAACACAGTTCTAGCAGCTGCTGTGTCCTTCCCAGTATATTTCTCTTTGGAACTATTATACAGAAAAGCTATATATCCACAACTTACTTTTTTAAAAGAGGAACGCAAAAAAACAATGTGGATGGTAATTATAGTTTTGTTCGTAAATATCAATTTGATGATGTTGACATGGACTTGGGCATTCTTCCCCTCTGTTTTATTTATGTACTTAATATTTCTATATGCAACTATTCAGAATACATTAATTTATGAAAATACTCAACGATTTAGCACAGTAATCATAAGCTCCTTTGCTTTAATTCAGCTTTTCTTCGCTGCCGTAGTCTCTAACGCCTTAGGTATCGGTTCTGCTTTACACTTATTTGTTCAACTATAAAGAAGGAAAAATTAAATTTTTGTTTTTTTTTCATTTGGGTTTCATTACCAAATCCTTAATTAAGTATTAGTAATTACTAGAAAACAATTTTTATACAATTTTAAAATAAATAATCTATCAACTTTATTACAACGGATTTCAAAATGTCTGGGAAAGAGCGATCAAATAGTTTAGCTAAAAAAAAAAAAAGACTTATATTCGGCGTTTCAATTCCTGTTTTCTTAATGGGATTGGTCTCCTTATTTACCGATATTTCTAGCGAAAGTATTCAAAGTATTTTACCACTATTCATATTCGAGATTGGGGGAAGTGTTCTAGCTTTAGGAATAATCTCCGGAATCACTAATGCTATAGCAAATATCCTCAAAGGGATAACTGGATGGATGAGCGATAAAATTAATCGAAGAAAACCCTTTATAGTGGCAGGATATTCCTTGTCAAATCTTTCGAAACCATTAATTGGGTTGAGTCCCTCATGGGAAATGGTATTAGGTCTTAAAACAACAGATCGTATAGGTAAGGGTCTAAGAACCTCTTCGCGAGATACTTTGATTTCTTATTACGCTGAGAAAAAAGGAAGAGCGTTTGGGTTACATCGTGCTATGGATACTTTAGGTGCGGTTTTCGGATCTCTACTGGCTTTTATCCTCTTGTATTTTGCATGGACTTACTCGCAAATAATATTCTTTTCGATAATTCCTGGATTAATTGCTATTGCTCTTATTCTCCCCGTTAAGGACATTTCTTCCCGTGAATTAGTCAAAAAGTCAGGAATGAAAAGCAAAAAAGAAAGAATGGAAAAAATTGATAAAAATTTTATAAAACTAATTGTTATTCTAGGAGTAATTGAATTCGCAAGTTTAGATGTCGTGTTTTTAATACTTAGGGCGGCAGATTATGTTCCTGTAGACTTAATTTTTCTTATACCCATTTTTTATCTAATCTTAAACTTAGTCTATACCATTTTTTCCCCTATAAATGGTTCTCTCTCTGATAAGATTGGAAGAAAACCTGTAATTGTTGTGGGATTGTCGATCCTACTAATATCGTGTATAATATTAGCGTTTCCCATTCAAGTTTCGCCATTTTCAATAGTTTTAATTATTATAATATATATCATGCACGGTTTTTATCTTGCTTCAGTAGATCCGATTTCGAGAGCATATATCGCAGATTTAGCAGGTAAAGAAAAAAGGGGCCGTGCTTATGGATATTATTATTTTTCAGTCGGATTTATAAGCATGGTGGAAGCTTTAGTTTTTGGATTTATATATAGTGTTTTTTCGTATACTTGGGCGTTTATCTATATATCCATTTTATTAGCTGTATGTATTGTTATTTTTACAATAACAGATTTTTCAAAAATAATAAAAAAAAAAGTTGAAACATAAAATACTTCTTCTTTCAAATTGTATTTAGGCGGATATCCACAGTTCCGCTAAGTAGATTAAAACTTCTGAAGCTTTCTGCAAAGCAAGCGTTGGAAGATGCTCTTTCCTTGAGTGAAAAAGTGATCCTCCAGAGAAGATATTAGGGGTGGGTTTCCCCATTTCGCTTAATTTCGAACCATCGGTCCCTCCCCTAATCGCATGGATCTTAATCTCCAATCCTGCCATCTCTATAGCCTTTTTTGCTAAATCCACAACTTCTTTTTTAGCTTCAATAAAATGCAGCATATTCCTGTATTGATGTAGAAATTCTATACTAACTTTTAGACCAGGATATTGAAATTCGTACAATTCTCCAAGTTTTTGTAGGTATTCCATTCTCTTCTGATTATTTTTTTCTTCATAATCCCTAATTATTAGTATAGCATTTGCTTCTTCTACATTCCCACTTAATTCTGATAAATAATAAAAACCTTCTCTTTCTTCTGTGTGTTCTGGTGACTCATAATCGGGTATTTCACTGAGATATCGACTCGCTATGTGTATTGCATTAATTAGAAGATTTTTGGCATAACCGGGATGTACACTGAGTCCTGTAAATTTAATTTTCGCTTTCCACGCATCAAAACATTCAAATTCTAGTTCTCCCATTTCTGAGCCATCTAATGTGTAACAGAAATCAGGTAACCTTTCTTTGTTTATTTTTGAAGTTCCTTTTCCAACTTCTTCATCAGGCGTAAAACAAATCATAACAGGACCGTGTTTTAACTCTGGAAATCTTTTCCACGCCGCACAAGTGGCCATAATTTCTGCGATCCCAGCTTTATCATCTGCACCTAGCAAGGTATCTCCTTCAGATGTAATTATATCTAAACCAATATACTCCATTAGTTTTGGAGAATCTTTTGATGTGAGTTTAATATCCGGATTACTAGCAAATTCTATCACACCACCGTCATAATTTTTGTGAATGACAGGTTTTACATTTTTGCCGCTAACTGCTGGGGATGTATCGATATGAGCTAACAAACCAATCGTTTTAACATCTTCCAATCCGGTACTCGCAGGTAAATTACCGTAAACGTACCCAAATTCATCGTGTACTACATTTTCTAAGTTCAATTCCATTAATTCTGATGCTAAAATTTTACCTAAATCAAATTGATTTTCCGTTGATGGGTTAGAGTTGGAATGCTCATCTGATGTAGTCCATATTTGAACATACCTAAGAAACCTATTCAATGCCTCTTCGTGCAAGAATTTCTTTATTTCTTCTGATAACATAATAATCACGTCTTCTATAGTTATAATACATTCTAGAATTATTTTTAATATTATAACTTATTTATTCATTTTCCCTTGAATTTCGGTTCTCTTTTTTCTTTAAATGACTTCATACCCTCACCAAAATCGTACGAAGCAATGTTTTTACAATACAATCTAAACTCGTGGTTCAAAGAAGAAGGTAGTTCGTTATACTGAGAAAAATTCAGCATATTTTTATTGTATCCTAAACATTTTGTAGGCAATTTTGCTATAGATTCTATAAATTCCTTAGATTTTTTCTTAAATTCTGAAAGGGGATAAACTTTGTTAACCAAACCAATTTTTTCTGCTTCAAATGCATCGAGTTGGCGTCCGGTTAAAATTATTTCTGTTGCTCTAGCGAAGCCTATTAACCTAGGGAGTAGCCAACTTGCTCCGCTCATTACGCAATGAGCCCGTTTAACTCTTTGATCCCCAATTTTCAGATTATCTGCTGCTAAGCGAAAATCACAAGATAAAGCCAATTCAAACCCTGCTCCTAGACAATACCCTTGAAGTAGTGCGATAACGGGTTTTTGAACTTCTCTAATTAATTGAATAACTCGGTGATGTGGTAGTTTTGAACCGTCGTCTAAGGGTTTAAACTTAACGCCTTCAGGCCCCATACTCTTTAGATCGTCACCAGAACTAAAAGATTGATTATTACCCTCAATAACTAAAACACGAATCGATTTATTCTTGAAGTTTGTTTCTAATATCTGTATTATTTCCATCATTAAGGGAAAGTTTAGAGCGTTTAGTCGTTTTGGACGATTTAAGGTAATAGTACCAATTCCTTCCTCGATTTTAAAAATGACTCTCTTAAATTCTTGTTGTCCCATAAATACTACCTATTTAAAAATAGTTTCAAACTAATTTCTATTTAAAATAATTTGTATTTTATACCTATAAATATCATTCCATCTACCAAGAAATCTCACAACCTCAGTAATAAAAAAAAAAAGAAAAAATTTGATTACATTCATTACCAAATTTCAAATTTAGCGTCTAACTTAGCCCCAAAAACAATTAAATAAGGAATTAATAGGTCCCAAAGGCTAGTTAAAGCATTTAGGAGGATTACTAATACTATCCATAATTCTAAACCAGAAGCGCCATAAAAACTTAGATATACCATGATATTGAGAATAACCATTACAATTATCCTAAAACCTGTACCAAACAAACCATAAATTACGTAATTCTTGACCTTCTTCAAAGATTGACTTTTTCGAATGCTTTCTTTACGTTTACTAAATTTAAGTAGTAAAATGGGAATTATTATTAACGAAAATGTAGCTGAAAACTTCATTAATGGGCCAATCGGAGCAAAAGGATCAAAGGGCATCAGAATTACTGACCCAATTCCGCAACACAATACTCCAGCTAAGGGACCAAATATTAAGAAGCATGTCACCCAGATGATTGATACGGGGTCGAAGTAGGCAAATCCTTCTGGAGTTCGTGGTAAGTATGGAACTACAAAAAGCGACAATATTAAGGAAAGAGCGCTGAATAATGCTGCTCCTGAAATTTGTAAAACGAATTGGGACGATTTTGACATATGAGATTCTTTTTCTTCTAACATCTGCTTACTCGTTTATTATTAATTTAAAATGTATTTATTGAAAAAGTAAATATAAAATTAAATTTAAACAAATGGTTAAATGTCTTTTTTCTGATCGTGAGACATATTTCCATTTTAGATTAAAATTGACTCGCTTAACAAGAATTGTGAATATAATTTATTGGAATTACGCGATAACTTTAGCATTCTTAGTATACTAACTTAAAAATTCCAGTTAATTATAGTACATACCTACTCAAATTTGGAGATTTGTCCCCAATCAAATTTCATTTCAATAGTTTTTTCTCGCTCGCATCAAATTCAAACCAATCGCTTAATTCCTTTAGTTGTTTTCTTGAAGTTCCACTTAATAATTTTAAAAAAGGAATAAATTCTTGGACGACTTCAATATCTGATACTTTGTACTTTTTTTGAATTTTTTCTACTAATAACCTTTCATTTGCTGACAATGAAAAAAAACCAGTCGAAGTGAATCTTGGAAACGAAATTCTATGAAATCTTTCATCAGGAGTTCTATGTTTTCTAGATAGAACAACGCCTCCAGCAAAAAGATCGTAAAAATACGGTAATAACGACCAATATTGATTTTTGCGGATTCTTCCAAAAATTTCATCAGCCAACGATAGATTTTCATAAGCGTTGGCAATTTCGCTATTTAGTCTTATATAAGAAGTTAGGTTTTCGTTAATCCACTTGTATAAAAAATTGTAATCTACATCTGATTTATTGGTTACATCTCGAGCTTCTCTTAATGTATTTACATTTTGAAACAAAATTTTAATTAGAGAAAAGATTTCTTCTGTGCTATCTCTGTTCAAATTTAAAATTAATTCTTTAGTGTTTTTATCTAAGGAGCCCTGGCTAATACCTTGTAAATCGTTAATAACGCCTCGTAAGTCTCCTTTGTTTTTTTCGATAATTAATTCTAATTCTTTTTCACTTATACCCGAAATATGTTCTTTGACAATTATCTTTCGGGTAATCTTCATTACTTCATCATCCGGTAATGAATTTACTTCATATCTTTTAATTTTATTGTAAAGCGATTTAAGAGATTGTTTGTATTCGTTAGAACACATTATGATCGGAAATTGAGTGGTTTCAATTAAGCTTAATATCGTAGGGACGGCACCTCTATCAGTAACTCCATATAATCCATCAATTTCATCAATCAAAATTAGTTTCTTTTTGCTTTGCACCACAAAATCCATAATTCCACGAGATTTGGTAGTTTCTCTCAATTTTGATTCTAAAGCTCCTTTAGTTCGAGTATCTGAAGCGTTCGTTTCTATTACTTCCATATTTAAATCGTTAGCTAAAGCATATGCTATAGTTGTTTTACCAATTCCTGGAGGGCCCTCAAGTAAAACTGCGGCCTTATCAAGAGGCAGCTTCTTCTCGTCTTTATGCTCTTTCTCTTCGTGGGTTCGATTGTGTGTTCTAATTTGTCGGTTTATCTCATTGATTTTTTCTTTTTCTTTAAAAAATGAGATTACAAATTTTCTTAAATCCTCAATTAGATCGACTTTCTGACGACCCACCTTTGCAGTTGGAAATGCCATATCTCTAGTGAATTTTGGCCTGTACTTTTCTACCCATGGCATTTTCTCTGTTTTTTGTGCTACCATAAAATTCACCTATAATACTTCTGAAAATTGACAGATTTTTGCCAATAAATGTGAAATCTGAATATCAGTATCCCTCCCGTCAATAGCTCTAAAATCTGCTTCAGCTATAAAATTTATCAATGTTGTTCTTGAGTATGTGCTCAAGGGTAGTTTCGCTAACTCAGTTAACATTATTTGAAACATTTCTTGTGAAGAAAATTTATAACTAGATTGAATTTTGCGTGATAATTCTCTTGCTTTACGAAAATCTCCTTTAAAACACATTATTAGAAGACTTTTAATCATATCATTTTTGGAATTTGATAAATTTTCATACAATTTGTCAACATCGATATCATTTCCACTAATGGAACAGATTTGTAACAAATCTATAGCATTTGATAATTTACCTGCTGTTATTTTATAAAGCGTTCTAATTGTTTCTTCATCGATTCTTAAAGTTTCTTTCTCGGCTATAGTTGATATTAGCTCCTCAAACGAATGGAAGTCAACTTGCGATATAAAGAAAACTTGACATCTACTCATAATAGGATCTATTATCTTTGACACCTTTGTTGTTATCAAAATCATTCTACAATTCGTTCCATAAATTTCCATTAATCTACGAAATGCTTGCTGATTCGAACCTAATGAGTCGAAATCTTTTACTATTAAAATTTTAAATGGGACATCTCCTAAAACTTTTAACTGTATAAAAGGTTTAATCTTAATCCGAATAAGAGCTGGAGTAGTAATTTTTTTCCCAGCTATGCTTCCTATTTTGCTTGTGGACACATATGCTTCAGACCTAGCCTGTTTCATCTCTTCGCTTGTTAAAGGGACATTAGCGTATACTACTTTTGAATTAGCGTCATAAAATTTCCCCAAGAATTCTTTCGAAAACAAATCTGCTGCAGTAGTCTTACCAATGCCTTTTGAACCTACGAATAACAAGTGAGGAAAGTTCCTATCGTCAATAAAGTTCTTTAACCTTTCTTTAACGTCATTTCGGCCACAAATCTCGTTTAATGATTTAGGCAGATATTTTATACGCCAGATTGGGCTGTCTGAAAGCAAAATCTTCTTATCCTCGTTTAAATTATTCTTTTTCTTTGATACTACTTTTTATCAAATGACTGATTAACGACATTAATTGGATTCTTTCATCTGCTCCCTGGCTTATTCTATAATCAACATCTCCAAAGTACGATAATGTCTTGTTTAAATATCCTGGTTGAATATCCAGTTCATTTAGGCTTCCAATCATTTGTCTTAAAAAGTTTCTAGCATCCAAGGTTTGAACTGTTTCTAGCGTTTTTCTCGATCTAATTAAGTTTTTTGATCTAATATTTTCCAATAATTCGTTTAAAGTTGAATTGTCTAAAAACCCCGAAACCTTTAAAATTTCGTTTGAATCTAGATTTTTCAATAATTCCAAAGCAACCGACATCTGTAAAGCGTTAATAGCTTTTCTTAAATCGCCACCTGATATAAAAAAAAGAGTCTCATAAAATTTATTTTCCTCTGTTTGAGGGATGTTAAGATTCTCTTTTTTTGCGATAAATCTTAAACGTTCTATGACTTTATCCTTAGATAGGTTAGTAAATCTAAATACTGCGCATCTTGATATAATAGGATCAATTATTCTATTGATATAATTGCACATTAATATAAATTTAACATTTAATGATGATTTCTCAATAATTCTCCGTAATGCTTGCTGAACTTGATTTGGGATATTATCCGCTTCGTCTAGAATAATCAATTTCAATGCGTTTCTCTCAAGAGCCAAATTCTGTGAGACAAAATTTTTTATAACGCTTCGAACATAGTTCATTCTCACTGTATCTGAAGCGTTTAATTCTAATACATTAGAAAAATAGTTTTCCTTTTTGATCGCATGTTTAGCAATTATTAAGGCTGTGCTCGTTTTACCAGTACCGGCGGGACCCGTAAAAATCATATGGGGCATGTTCCCCTTTGACACAAACTCCTTTAGGTTTTCGACAGCAAGGTTTTGACTTACAACTTCCTCAAATGTCTGAGGGCGATACTTCTCTACCCATGGCGATTCTAAATCAATCAAAAGCTTACCCATGATTCTATTATGTTTTTAATCATCAAGGTTTTCTTTAGAGATATCGAGCTCTAAAACTTCGTATTTTTTTTTAAAATTCATTCTAGCATAGAGACTTGCCGCTTCTTTTGCTTTTTCTTTGATATTTACCTTAATTTTTTCGACTTTAATTTTCTGCAAGTGTTCAATAGCTTTTTTAACCAGTAATTCACCTATCCCCTGTCCTCGATATTCTTCCATTAGATATACCTGCTTAATATAACCCTCAGAAGTGCCAAATGGGTCAATTCTCAACTCTGCGATGATCATCCCGACGACTTCATTATCTTTATCCTCGTCTATCGCTATTAATATCCCGTGTCGCTGTAAAGGGTCGTAGAGACGTCTTCGAATTCCCCAGTCAAACCTTTTCATATCGAATGTATCGCCAAATCTTGATATTAATAATTTCATAAGTCTCTCAAGTGAATCAATTTGATCTGGAGTCGCATTTTCAATTCTAATATTATTCATATAAAATCAACTAAATGTCTGATAATAAATTATAAATTAATTTCTCAAAATTTATATTTTCTTGATCAACAAATAACAATTGTTATTTACTAATAGGTTCAAAAATTAAATTTAAAAAGTTAGAAACTTAACGAGCTGAAACTCCATCCCACGCTTTGACTTCAGGGTCTTCATACCCGCATACTGCGCATTTTTGGTTTACTTCCCATGCTTCTAAAGCAGGATGTACCCTCGTAAAAAGTGATCCACACTTACCACATACAAGATATTTAGCTCCACAACCATCGCACATTTTTAATTGACCTTTTTCAACGAATCGAAACGTCCTCGACATCCAGTCATCGTTAACCAATCGAAAGCTCTCTCCACCACATTGAATACAATGTTTTCCATCAAATTCAGAAGCCATTTTTTTTACCTTTTTTTGATTTTGCTTATATAGTAAGATAAATAGAGTGAATATTTAAAGAAATAAAGTATTCCACATTTAAAATTGCTTCGAAAATGATAAAAAAAAAGAAAACAACTAACAAATTTACATTTCTAGTTTTTTATTTGTTCCCGTTGTAGCCCCTTCAGGGTTAACTTTTTCCAGTTCAACAATTAATTGATAAACTTTGTCGTCCTGCAATGCTTCTCCAAATTTTATCAGCATTTCTTTTGAACCAACAAATAAGCCTTTTCTTTTCATTGGTTTACCGTCATCTTTTAATGGATTAATTTCAAGAAATAATAATGATGGTCTAGTTTTAGTCGCAGGGACCTTTACTACAGAAACTCCAGGCACAGGAGTGTCCATCTTTTCCCAATCAGCTCCATTTTTTAGGTGGGCTTTTAACTGAGTTTCAATATCTGCCATATTCAATCATCCTTTTATTTTATATTTTTTTTAATTATTATGTGTTACATATAAGACATAACATATATACTATATGGCATATATAAAGTTTTTGGTAGCGAAATATTGTTAGATAATCTTAAAAGCGAGCAGACAAAAATCTAAAATTGTATCAAAATCGTGGATTGATGTCTAATTTTAATTCGTCGGATTACTTGGGGTCGATTTCCACTAAATGCTTAAATATCACCTCGGTATATATAATTTTATAGAAAAAGCAAGAGTTTTTCTAATTAACTCAGATATGTGGTGATTAAAATAAAATTAATTTCAGTAAATTTACCAGAATCTTATCTTAAGGTCCTTGAAATCCTTGTTGTGGAGGGTAAGTTCCCAAATCGTAGTGAAGCTATTCGTGTCGGAATTAGGGATTTAATAAGAACAGAATATCTTATAGAGGAATCAGTAAAAAGAAATATGAGTCCTAGTTTAATTCAATCTGATATTGAAAATGAAATTCAAGAAATTATATAATCTTCATCTTCTTTTTTTTATTTTTTATCTACAAATCATTTATTCTTTTTCTTCTCTCTTCTCGTCTTTTAGCAATTTTAGCTCTAAGATCCTCTTCGTCTAATTTAGGAGAAACTTTTTTCACTTCTGGTTCTGGAGTCTTTTTAATGTCTAATTCTCTCTTATAAATGTTTATCTTATCTTCAATTTCAAGGATGTATCTTTTTCCTATCTTCGTTTCAGTTAAGTTAAATAAAGCTTCGTTTAATTCTGTTATAGCTTTCATAAATAAATTATTTGACAATGAGATTTGAGCTTTATCTAACGCCTGATATGCTAACCTAAATTTATCGAAGTTCTCATCTCTATCGAGATCAGCCTTAGTGATAATTGGAACCTGACTAGCGTTTTCCAACACTTCGATTTGCTTATTCATTTCTTTGATCATTTTATCTTGATCTGTATTTTCTATTTTCTCGATGACTTTCCTTAGTGCTAATATTCCCTCGTTGTATTTTAAATTTTTAATAATCTGATTAGCTTTGTCACGTTCTTTTTGGATTAATTTTTCCCTCTGTTTCTTCTTTTCCTCTTTTCTTATGTGATCAAGTTCTTTTTGATTTTCTTCGGCTTCCTTTAACAACTCTTCAAGCTCTTTTTTCTCTTCTACTTTCTTCTGCTGGTATGCTTTTAGCTTTTCTGTTTGTTTCATTTCTTTTTTGAGCGTAATCATAAGATCGTTATTTATCCGGCTAACCTCATGCTCCCATCCAATCTTTTTGAACAAGTCTCGTCCCATTATATATTTCTCATAGGCTTCTTCGAACCTTTTATCGTCTTTTAATTTAGTTCCTGCTTCTAACAGCAAATAAGCTTTATCAGAAATTTCTTTCTCTCTTTCCTTTTCCTCTTGAATAGCCAATAGTTCTCGTCTTCTCTGTTCTTGCTGTAGATCGTGTAAATCTTTAGCTTTCGTAATTTGTTCTTCAAGCTGAGCTTCATTTCTAATTTTTTCAAGTTTCTTCTGGGCTAGTAATTTTTCCTCACGTTCAAGTCTTTGCTTTTTCAGATTTATGGCGTTAATGGACTCTTTAGTCATTTTACTGCCTTCTTGCCAATTTATTTCATCAAATATTTGTTGACTTTCTTTGTAAAACTTAATAGCTTTGTCAAAATTGTTTTGTTTCAACTCTCTTTTAGCGAGGTCCATAAAATTAAAAGCTCGTTCTTTTTTAGATTCATATTTCGCTGCTCTTTTTCTTTTTTCTTCAAGTTCCTTTATTCTTAACTGTGAGAGTTCTTCTTTAACCTTTTGTGCCTCTTGTACTTCTTTTTCAAAGTGTTTAATTTCTTCTTCTTGTTTAGCGGCCCGTTCTAATTCTGAAGCTCTTAATCGCTTAACTTCATCAAGTTTTTTTTGATAATAATTAATTGAGTTTACTAATTGATCTGCTTGTTCAACCCAGCCAATTTTTTCAAAATCGAGTTTTGCAGTTTTGTATATCTGGATAATTTCTTTGTATGGAGATTCAGCTTTTAAAATTCCTTCCTTCTTCTTAATTTCGTAGTCTTTAGCCATCTTCTCAGCATGAGTTAACCTATTAAAAATAACTTCAGATTCTTTAGATTTTACTTCTTTTAATTTCTTTAATTCATCAATTCGCTTTTCTTGAATGAGGTGGTCATCTTTAGATACCAGAATAGGTGTAGTTTTAGATTCTTCTATTTTTTGTAATTCAAAAGCTCGTAGGTTATCATCTTTTAGTTTTTTGCTTTCGTAAAAACTTATTGTATTGCTCAATTTTATTGCTTCTTCGCTCCATCCAATTTTCTGTAGCAATTTTCTTGCCGTTACATACATATTGATTACTTCTTCGTATGGGCTCTGATAGGAAAGAATATCCCTTTTAAGATTTACTTCATAATTTCTAACTGCTTTTTCAGCTTTGTCAATTAGGTTCATGGCTTGTGTCATAATTTCATCAGTTTCTCTATTTTTACTATCAAGAGCTTCTAGTTCTACTAATTTCAGTTGTTTTATTTCAGTGGGTGCTTTGAGAGATTCTTCAAATTTTTGCTGTTTTTTGACTTTTTGAATCTCTAATTTGCGCAATCGTTCATCTTTTTGATTCTTCTCGTGATACAAAGTAATTTGATTTGAATATATCTCTGCCTCGTCTTTCCAACCTTTAGCATATGCTTTTTTTCTTAAATTTTTATAAATCTCAGCAATTTTTAAATATGGACATTTTTTATCAAATTGTCCATTCATAATTGCAAGTTCGTATTCTCGAGTTTCTTTTTCAGCATTATTTACTATTTCATCTATTTCTTGTTCGAATAATTGTTCCTCCTGTTTTTGCTTAGCTAATTCTTCAATTTTTCTTAATTTTTTTTCGTCGTATACAGTTGGTTCCTTTATTGACTGAGCTTTATGATAATCTTCAAATATTTTTTGATCTTGATTTTTCTTAGCTTCAATTTCTCTTATTTTGATCTCCCTCTCAGCTAATTCAGTATACTTCCTAATCTGGCTTGAATATATGGCTGCATCGTCTTTCCATCCTTTTTCTAGCGCTTTATCTCTAGTGTCAGTATAAATTTTAAGGATTTCGGGATACTTTGAAACAATATTCAAATTTCCCATTTTAACAGCCTTTTTAAACGCTACTTCATATTCCCGCGCCATTTTATCTGCCAATTTTACAGATTCAGTAAGATTTTCTTTAATTTTCTCAATTTCTATCTCTTTTCTCTTCTGTTCTTTTAACATTTTTAGTTTTTCGGGTTCAATTTCGGTAACCGCTGGTCCTCTTTTGGTTTTTAAGCCTTCATCGAAAAATTTTTGTTTTTGAACTTTTTGAGCTTCCATTTGGCGTAATTTCTTATCTTTCTCCCATTTTTCTTGATAAATCTTAATCTGGTTAGTGTAAATTGAGACTTGGTCTTTCCATCCTCTTTCCTTTGCTTTATCCCTCACTTCCTCGTAAATCTTTATTACGCGAGGATAAGCACACTCTTCAACTATTCTTCCTTGGTTAATGGCTTTTTTTAGATTTAGTTCGTATTCTCTCACTAGCTTTTCTGCGTAATCTATCATATCGGTTAGGCTGTTTTGAAAAATTTCCTCTTCCTGTTTTCTCTCAATTTGTTCTCGTATTTTAGCTGCTTGAGCTTTTTGCTTTAGATTTTCTTCCATGGTTGAGCGTTCAATTAATTGAGCTTTTTGCTTTTTTTTGTCTTCAAGTTCGTGTTCTTCCCTTGCCCGGATTTGTTGACGTTCCAGCATATATTTTTCTTTATCTCTTTCCACTTGCTCTTTGATATTTTCGATTTTTTTTACTTCATTTAGCCAATTTATTTCTTTGAATAACGAAATACTTTGTTCAAATAAGCCTAATGCTTCATCAAATTGGCGTATCTTTCTCATTTCTGTAGCTTTTCCAATTAGTTCATATGCTTGGTTAGACAATTCATTCTCTTTCCTTTTCGCATCCTGATAAGCTTTTATTCTTTTTGCTTTTAACTCTAATTCAGGTGTGGAATTTTCAGTAGCTTGAATGCCTCCATTATCCTCTTCAATAGGCGAAGCTTTTTGCTTTCTTAAGTAGTCTGCTTTCCTATTGTAGCAATCTTCAATCAATTCATTTATTTTTTCTATTTCTAACCTTTTATTTAATTTTTTTAGAATGCCAATGGCATCATCATAAGTATCAAGGGCTTGATCAAAGTTTCTGTTGTTAACAAACTCTATCGCTTCAACTATAAGAGCATCTGCTTTGTCATACAAATTTTCCTCATCTTGCTCAGATATTATCTCTCCTTGGATGTTTTCAAATACCTCTTCAGTCTCTAATTCGCGTTTTTTAAAGTTTTCTTCTCTTAATAAATAAATCTCTGAAATTTTCCCATTTAGAGCCTCGACCTCTGAAACTTTATTAATTTGAGTATACAAACCAATTGCTTGACGCAAAATTTCGATACTGTCGTCATAGAATTGCGAATCTAATAACGATAACGCATGTTTAACTAGTTCTAACGCCTCAGAAGCTATTTCATTCTCAATATCCCCCATATCTGAGAAGAATGCTTCTTTTGTCGGATCTGGATCGTTTTCATTAAAATCTAGATTATCATCCCGTTCTCCATCACGATTTACCATATTTCATCAACCTTAAGAAAATCCTTTTTTTTCAAAATTCAAAAAATAAATTTTTTTAAATTAAATAAAACATTTAACGATCAATTTTAATAACATTTATGAACAAAAACAACTCTCTAAAACCATACTTGGATTGACTAATGCTTTTCAAAGTTCAATCTTACCAAGAGTTTTATTTAAATAATCGTCGCAGACTTTTTCTCCCTCTACTGTTAAAGTCCACCCATTTGAATCCTTTTTAACCAAACGCAGATCTTCTGAACTTCTCAAAATCTCATGAACTTCTTCTTCAATTTTTTGTATGTTGAAATCAATTCTTAAACTAAAAATAATTTCATCCAAAGGAACTGGACGCCCAAGTTCATCCTCCATCACTCCCAGAGCTGCAATTATTTGTTGTTGTTCTCCTATCGCACCCTCCATTTTCATCGATTGCTCGTCAAGTAACCAAGGAAACTTGTCTAACATCTTCTTAATTCCCTTTTCATTACCACTTGCGAACATTTCGTTAAATTCTTCACGTATTTTTTTCTTGTTAACCATGAAAGCACCTTTATTTCTAAAAAGAAAATCCTTTATATAAGTGATTATCTTTTATATTAAAGCATTATATAATCTAAAAAAAAATTTATCTTTTTAATCTTAAGTATAAAAAAGCAAACTGATGATTTTAGTATATGGCAAAAAAATCTTGTGATAAACATAAAAAATTTAACTATTATTGTGAAGATTGTCAAGCAATAAATCAATTTACTGAGAAACGATTCAAATACAGCCGTTTTAAAGGTAAAGTGAGTCACCGAAAATTAATTCTCATTATAATTGTAATTGTTGCTATTGTTATTGCGTTAGTAGTGTTCTGGTTGTGGCCTGCATGGTTTGCGGATATACGCCTTAATGCACAATTATATAACAATAAAGCAGGTGGATTAGATTACTTTAATTTCTTTTTCCTAAACTTTTGGTCAACGAATTTCTTATTTAACAAAACTGCCTTAATCGGAGCTTTTCTAGGAAGCGCAATAATGAGTCTACCTCCTGAGAGAAACCTACTAACACTAATAGGGACAAAATTACGATTTGGAAAACCAACTAGATGGAAATCTTTACTATTCTGGTGGACAATCGGATTTGTAATGTTCTATTTTTTGGGTTTACTCCTAAACCTTAATAGTGGAGGTTTTTCCTGGACAATTTATTTAATTGAAAATGGAGAAATAGTTTTATCGCCCACTCTAATCTTTGATGCATTCAACATAATCTTCAACCAAAACAGCATAGATTTTGTAACGATTTACATCTACTCTAACTTACTTGTGCCAATAATAACCTTTACAATGGGCGTTATCATATTACGATTAATTCTTAATATTGTAAAGTACGTATATCTAAGAAGAAACGATTATTTAGTAATGGGAAATGTTCTAGTTATTATCGGCTTAGTATGTGGATTAGTGTTCGTATATCTTCCTACGCTTTCTTTGGATGGTGTAAATGTGATTCAAATCCTTTCGCTCATTTTCGGATTTTTCTCGGTTACCGCTTTAGGTGTCATTATTTTTGCATATGGAAAAATGCAATATAAAAAAGATTCTAAGAACTACAGATTTGTGCCGTATTCTCAAAAAAAGCTGATCCTTGTTATGGCAATTGTAGTCGTCTTTACAATCTCACCATTGATATTCAGTATTGGACCGTTGTTAAACTTAAATAACACAGCTGTGTGGACAGAACAACAATGGACAAAAAAATATAAAAGAGAAGTTGAATGGACGAGACTTGCTGCGGGATTAGATATGTTCGAGGAACGACCAATTGTAAACTTTACGGAGTCATCCACAACTTCAGATGCTTTAATGGTCTCTCAGGTTAGACAATTTGATCAAAATTTCGCTGTCCAATACCTTGCAGCTTCGATAGGTTCCACTTTTGAAGGGCTCGCTGATTCTGACATCATTTATATTAATAATAAAGAATACTGGGTTGCACCAAAAACGGTTAGATTTTCTGAAATTGCTGGTGACGCTGTCCAGACTAATACAGAATTGTACGATCATGTGGAAGGATTTCTAGCTATGGATACTTTCACTGGTGATTTAGTGAATGTAACACTAACATTCAATATTTCTGAGAATTACCCAATATTTTTTGGGGAAAGTGAAAGTGAAAGGTATCTTGAACAGACATTAGGATTCTTCGAAGAAGGATCACTGGGAGCGTACGATTCTGACATATTACTTAATACAGAATGGTCAAACCAAATTCCTAATAACGAATTTCAATATGAAGGCGCTCCGGATGGGACCTTAACTGGCATAGAAGGCTTTTGGAAAACATTAAATATCGGATTGTTCGCATACGCATTTGAGACTGAACATCAATACCTAATTAATAGAAATGTGAGATCTAGAGTAAGCAATATCCTTCTTCCTCAATTAAGAATTGATAACGATCCATATCTAGTTTTTGATTTTGATCAGGGCAAAATGTATTACGCTGTTTCGATATATACTTACATAACTGTTGGTTCCTATGCTCAATCTCCAATATTAAGGTTCTTAGGAATCAGCTTGGTTGATGTGTTAAGCGGAGAAATGTCTTTCTATGAAAATCCAACTTTAGACACTTCAAATGATCCAACATATCCTCTCTGGAAGATATATATCGATCAATATAATTGGCAAGCTACTCCCTCTTGGCTAGAAGAACAATTACGATATCCTGAAGACTTGTTTGAATTACAACTCGAAGCAAATTATATTTATCATGTGCAAAATTCAGTATCTTGGAGAAGAGCAGACGATTTCCACGAAAGACCTGAGGACGGTGATTTATTCTACATCGAATCTGATTTAGGAGATGGAATTGAATACGTTGGTTTAGATTTAGTTGAATACAAAGGTCTAACAGCCACTCTTTTAGCTGGAATGTACGTGATAAGGCATGGCACTCATTTTGGTGAAGCTATTTTTTACTATACCAGGGATTCTGGGGAAAGTCTTATTGGCCCAACAACTGCCAGAGAAACATACAGTTCTGAGGCAACTCAAGAAATTTCCTTGATTTCTGGAGCTCGTAATGGAAATACATTGCTCTATCCAATTGGTGGTTCTATTTATTATTATATCCCTACATATAGCACCGCAGGTAGTCTACAACAATTAAAACTCGCTGGATTCGTTGAGGCTTTTAGTCGCGAGGTTGGATATGGAGATAACGCTCAAGAGGCTTATGTTAACTTAAACCTGACAGGAATTGAAACGCCGTCTAATCTATCTCTATCCTATAATTTTGAGATGGATTCTTCGATGAATCATCCCGAAGACCCGGCTAATTTTGTAATAAATATACAGAATTTAGATACGAATTTTTCTGCTCCGGGTTTGAATGTATCAGTAGACCTTTCTATCTATACATCTACAGATTTAAATGTTAGTTACAGTCTAATTTTACCACCGCCATATCTCTTAACGCTCCAAAATACAACTTATATAGACGGAACTAATACGAGAACTAATTTCACAATCATCGACACAACTTTCTATTTTGGAGAAGGATTGGTTCTGAATGGATTTCTGAATACTACAAAGGGAAATGTGATAATTTTCTATAGATGGAATTTAATTGTAAACGGTGTAATGATCTACGAATCTCCGGAAAATCTAATACTAGTATTTTAATACCTTTTTTTTTTATCTTTTTTTATGATTTGAAATCGAGTTTTATATTAAAAATTTGTTTTTCCTTATTTCAATCTTGAAGTTAATTGACTATTAATCCAATCTTTTAAAATCCTTAAATTAAAGAATAACAATATAAAAATATTAAATTTAACATCGACCTAAAATTTCTTTTATAGGAAATAATAAATAGCTTTTTCAAGTTGAAAATGATAATTTCATAATTTAACCCAATCGATGTTGAATATTATAGTAAAAAAAGGATTAAAGAAGATAAACCAAAAAACTATTTTTTGTGATTCAAAATAATTATGATTTGATTAATATCTTTAACTTGTTGCCCATCAGAATTATCAGAAGCATTTTTTAATAGCCAAATGAAATCTTCTTTATTTTGAGCATAAAGTTCATCTCTTTCAAAAATTTTTTTAAGAAAATTCTCATCAATAAATTTAATTACATTAAGGAGTATTCTTGGAAGATATTTGAAGATCATTCCTCTATAGTAGTTATGCTCATCAAGAATTTCCCCGAATATTATCTTTCCAAAATTTTCTAGAAAGTTAATTTTAGAATTCTTAGTAAGCTCAATTAAGTCCTTTTGATTAAAGTATTCAAGCCATCGAAATTTAAATATCATATTTAGACTATCAATTGTTCCATCTTCCAAGATGTGAATTACTTTATCTTTCAAGTTTTTCGTTATGTAATCTCCTAACTGATAAATGTATTCTTCACATAATTCAAAATTTTCATAAATGCCTTCTTTTTCATGAATAATATAGATTTTTATAAGAGTTTCAAATAGATTCGATTTTGGAGAATTTAACAAATCCCTTAAAAATTTGATACAATAAATTTTAATAAATTCAATGAAACGATATAACTTATTTCAGATTCATCGTTTTTTTCTAATTCATTTAAGATTTTCATTATTAAATCTTGATATTTAAAAAAACGGCCACTTTTAAAAAAAATGTCAGATGAGAATCTATAATTATACCATTCGTAGAAATGAATTAATGCTCCCAAACTATCATAGTAGATATACATGGTATTTAATAAATCTTCAATAAAGTTTAATTTGGGATTGTCCAATAAAAATATCGATTCTTTTTCCCATAAATTGCTCCACAAAATTGATTCAAAACAGTCGTAAGTTTAATTGTCAATAAAATATTCTTCAAGAGCAGATTCTATGGAGTTGGGTTGGTATATCTTAATTAAATTAAATACATTTTGATATTGAGTAGTTTTAATCGAACCTCCAGAAGTATATGGACAATCACATAATTCTTCTAGTGCTAATAAACTAATGTCAAAATTTGGATTACTTAATAGCGATTTTAATTGCTCTTCATTAATATTTTTTAAAAAACCCCTATCTATCATATCTTCCAGGTCATTTTCACTACAATTCATCAAAACATTTAATAAATCCTCATCGGTCATTATGGTCTGCAGGTGGGCAAATGTCTAATTTAATTGTTTTTATTATTAGGTACCTAAAGAACAACTAATTTAAAATTAATGTAAAAAAGAGAAACAGATTTTTTAGAGATCATCTTTATTGTTGAAGATTATAATGTTAATAATAAATAAATCCTAAATACTTTAAGTGTATAGTCCTATTTTTTTTTATTTAGTTCCAAAAAAAGAAGTTCAATCCTTTCAATTTTATTTTTTTAAGCTTTTGGTTCTTCCTTTATGACGGTCAAGAATTTCTCTACTTCGTCTTTTGAGCACATGTGGAATTTCTTATCTTCGGACTTTATATAAGCAAACCTTATGTTTTCTTTGGTTGGCGTCTCATTAATAGATTCTTTAAGCGCATTCAAAGTAAATTTTACTGTCTCGTCAAACATCATGTTTTCGTTGTAATTTTCTTTCAAGTAGTCTCTCGCTGTAGCTTCTCCACTACCTAAAGCGTAAGCTTTAAACGATCGATAAATTCCACTTGGAGATGTCGTGTAAATCTGAGGTCCTGCGGGATCAATCGCGATAAAGAATAGAGCACATCCGAAAGGTCTTATACCTCCAAACTGTGTGTACTGCTGTTTAATATCAGCCAAAGTTTTAACCAACATGTTTAATCTGACAGGTTCATCGTAAGTTAAACGAAAAGATTGAGCTTGAACTCGCGCTAAATTAATTAAAGTTCTTGAATCTGCGTGCAATCCAGAAATAGCTACACCAATATGCTCATCCACTTGAAACAATTTGTCAATTGAGTCTGCATCAATTAACTTCGAAGGGATTTTAATTTGAGCTGCTAAGCAAACGCAATCTTTTGATTTTACCGCTACTGCTAAAGTACCTCGTCTTACAGCTTCTAAGGCATACTCTACTTGAAATAAACGCCCTTCTGGGCTGAAAACCGTTAATGCACGATCGTAAGTGCGACCTCCTCCACCAAACATAATTTTAACCAGATTTTATTTGATATTTGTACTTAAAAAATTAAATAAGCAATTTTAATTTATTGTTTATACCTTAAAAATTAAATTTTTCCAGAAGTTTTAAGGATTTCGAGCGTCAGCATCTCAAAAATATCACCTACAGAATCGCTCTCTTTAGCACTTGTTTCAAAATATTTCATAGCATGCATTTCATATTTTACAGCTTCTCCATCCTGTTCGGCTACTTCTCTTTGACCTTGTCTTGCCAAATCGAGTTTATTACCAACAACTAAACACGGTTTCTGTCCAATAACTTTTTCAACTTCTTCTCGCCATTCTATTAAATCAGCGAAAGACGAACGTCTCGTAAGATCAAACACATAAATTATACCAGTAGCTCCACGATAGAATGGAGGTCTCACAAATGAAAAATGCTTTTGGCCAGCGAGGTCCCAAAGCTGAAGTTTAACTTGTAGTTGCGGGTAATTTGCCAATTCTACGGTTTTTGTGCTGAAATTTGACCCAATTGTCATCATATAACTTTCTTTAAAAGAATTTTCGCAATATCTTAAAACCATGGAAGTCTTTCCGACACCACCATTTCCTACAACGCAGATTTTATATATGAACGATTTCGCGTAAATTTGCCTCTGGCTATTTGGATTCGGGCGATCTATTTTCTGATAATTTGGACTCGGGCGGTCTGATTTCTGATAATATGGATTCGGGTAATCTGACGACATAATGCTTCAATTATTTAATTTACAAATCAAACTAAAATATAATTATACAATTACAACTAACTGAATTATAAAATTATTCATATTAAATATTATTCCTTTTACAATTAGTTATAATATTATATTATATTCAAATAATAAAAATAATCATATTAAATATTTTTTCTATTTTCATCGGAAATTTAAAATAAATTAGGAGAATTTACCACGATGAACGAGTTAAATTCGAAAATTAAAAATTTCGCTCGATTAATCTTAGATGCTAAAAACATTGTAGCCTTAACTGGGGCTGGTATGGGGACTGAGAGCGGAATTGCTGATTTTAGAAGTCCGGGCACGGGTTTATGGGAAAAGGTTAATCCCGACGAATTTGCTAGTATTCATTCTTACGTATCAGACCCAAAGAAAAACTTGGACTTTATGCTTGAATTAGGTATGGCTATATTTAAAGCTAAACCTAATAAGGGTCATAAAGCATTGACTAAATTGCAAAGACTTAATAAGTTAAATGGAATTCTCACTCAAAATATTGATGGATTACATCAAAAAGCACGTAGCAAGAATGTAGTAGAGTTACACGGAACTGCATATGAAGCGATATGTATGGGATGTGGTAACATCTACCCAATTACACTTATGATTGATCAGGTTAGAAACGGAAGATATGGTCCATTATGTGAAGCTTGTAATGGTTTATTGAAACCAAACGCAATTTTCTTTGGAGAACCTTTACGTTCGGAAACATTACGTCAGGCAGACAGGTTAATAGAGGGATGCGATTTACTGATTGTATTGGGTAGTTCATTATTAATATATCCCGTCGCCTTTTATCCAAGAAAAGCACTTTCTTTAGGTGCGAAATTAGCTATTATTAACATTCAAGAAACTGATATAGACACTTCAACGGATGTGGTTATTCACGATAAGATTGGAGATGTCTTCCCTCTTATCGTTGACATTGTAAAAAAAGAAATTGAAGAAGGACATTAATTACTTATAGCTGTAAATATATCTCCTCACGAATAACATAAATAAAGAGTAATAAATAAAAAAAATTTGGTATTTAAGCTCTGGAAGTCATCCAGAAATTTATTTTCTCAGGCTTTTCTTATCAACTTTACCTACAGCAGTAAGTGGTAATTCTTCTGTTATTTCTAACAACTTGGGGACTTCATACGGGGAACAATTCTCTTTAGCAAAAGCAGTAATATCCTTCTTTAAAGCTTCCTCGTTTCCATCGTAATTATAATCCGCGTCTAATTGTATAATTGCTTTAACGATTTCAGAACCTGGTCTATCCGGGTTATCAACGCCTATAGTAGCAACCATCCCGATTGCTGGATGTTTAACTAAAGTATCTTCTAATTTTGCGGAAAATACCTTAAATCCGCCAACAATTATCATATCTTTCGTTCTATCTACGATCTTAACGTATCCCTCTTCGTCCATTACTCCTACATCTCCAGTGTGCATAAAACCATCGCTATCAATTGCTTTTTTAGTTTCTTCGGGTTTATTGAAGTATCCTTTCATAACTTGTGGGCCTTTTACGCAAATTTCACCGGCCTCTCCTAATGGCACATCTTTACCTGTATTAGGATCCACTAACTTAAATTCCTCGTTGTTAAGTGGTAGACCGATACTACCTAGCTTTTTGACTCCCACAGATGGATTACTTGCTGTAAGCGGGGATGTTTCAGTCATTCCATATGCTTCGATTAATTTACCTTTACCTACAATAGCTTCGAATTCTCTTTGAGATTCTGCTGGAAAAGGTGCAGCTGCAGAAACGGCGTATTTTAGTTTCGAATGGTCCAGTTCTTTAAATTTTGGATTTTTCATCAAAATTTGATACAGTGAAGGCACATTTGCTAAAACTGATGGTTCATATTTAGCCATTTCTTTAATAATGTGGTCTGAATCTCTTGGGTTTGGTATTAAAACTTGACTCCAGCCAAGAAAAATTACGTTCAAGGTCGTAAATGTTCCTGCGATGTGGAAGAATGGAAATCCTGAAAGAGCTACTCCTTTACCTGCTTCCCAATTAAGCCATTTCTGAAAGATAACTATATCAGAAACTATGTTTTTATGGGTTAACATTGCTCCTTTTGGAGGTCCTGTGGTTCCACCAGTGTATTGAATGAATGCTAAATCATCAGGTTTTATATCTATTTTTGGCAACTCTTTAGAATAGGTGGCTATGATGTCTTTGTGAAAATCCATTACTGTAACTCCTTCTAAAGGAGTAACTTTTCCTTTAGGAATCTTACCTATTAATTTTCCTAGCACCTGTTTTATTTTTGGAAGGTATCCTCCTACGCTAGTAGCTATAGCTAATTTTAACTGGGGTATTTTTGAAGCGATTTTTGTTAATCTACCAGCAAAAATTGCATCTAAAGTAAGTAGTGCGACTTTATTCCCTCCAGTTCCCAAATCGTTCAGTTGATATTGCATTTGAATATCTGAAAGTAGAGGTGAGACGCCTGAAACAATACAGCCTGCTTTTAGAGTACCAATGATTCCCATTAAATATTCTGGCATATTTGGTAAATTAATACCCACAACATCACCGGTTTTAAACCCGTTTTCAATTAGCATATTGGCAAACTGATTTGAAGCCTCGTCTAATTCTTTGTATGTAAAAGGTATCCCCAAATAATCAAAAGCCATTTTTTCTGGAAATTCTTCCATAGTTCGTCGAATAGCTTGGGGGTAGGTCATGTCAAACTCTTTAGGGTCAAGATCTTTGACATAACTATCCCAAGATTTTGTCCATATTTTATCTTTATACGACATTTTTTACATCGATTTCTTTTTGTTTGAATTGTTATTTAAAAAAAGTGTTAAAAAATAGGAATGATTCTTTTCGATATAAAGTTTTGAGTTTCACTTTGAGTTTCTAAGAATATTAGGAAATAAGATTTTGGAAATTTAATAAATCTATAAATATAGAAAATAAAAAAAAAAATAATTTTAACTCTTTCTTAATACCTTTTTATCAATTTTGCCAATTACAGTGAGAGGGAGTTCTTCAGCAATTTCAATAATTTTGGGAACTTCATATGGTGCACAATTCTCTTTCGCAAACTTTGTAATATCCTCTTTTAATGCTTCCTCGTTTCCATCATATTCAAAATCAGGGTTCAATTGGATATGGGCTTTAACAATTTCAGAGCCTGGTCTATCAGGGTTAGGCAACCCAATTAGAGCAATCATTCCAATGGCGGGATGTTTAGATAACACATCTTCTATTTTTGCTGAAAAGACTTTAAACCCCCCTACGATTATCATATCTTTTGTTCGATCGACAATCTTGACATAACCATCTTCGTCCATTATTCCAACATCACCGCTGTGCATATATCCGTCTGAATCAATTGCCTTTTTAGTTTCTTCAGGTTTGTTATAATAACCTTGCATTACAATCGGTCCTCTCACGCAGATCTCCCCTGGCTCTCCTAATGGAACCTCTTTGCCAGTTTCGGGATCAACAAGCTTTAGTTCAACGTTTAAAATTGGCATTCCTACTTTACCCAATTTTTTATTCCCTATGGAAGGATTCATTGTTGCTACAGGTGAAAGCTCAGTCATGCCGTATAGCTCTAATAATTTCCCTTGGCCTACTATGCTTTCTAAAGCCTCTTGAGATTCTTTCGGAAATGGAGCTGCCGCTGAAATACATGAAACTATAGCTGAGTGATCTAACCTTTTAAACTTACGAAAATTAATTAAAATCTGGTAGAGAGATGGAACATTTACTAACACTGTTGGATTATATTTTTTCATTTCGTTAACGATCCCTAATGCATCCCGAGGATTAGCTATAATTATTTGGGACCAACCTAAATAAAGAGCCGATTCAGCCACAAATAAACCCGCAATATGAAACATCGGAAATCCCGAGCATAACATCCCTTTTCCTTCTTCCCATTGGAGCCAAGCTCTAATACATAACATACATGAAGCACAGTTTCTATGACTCAACATTGCACCTTTAGGAGGTCCGGTTGTGCCACCTGTATATTGAATCCAACCAATATCATCCGGAGATATATCAACTGTAGGCAGATCAGAAGAATATTTTGCCAAAACATCGTCTTGGAAGTGGAGAACGGTTTTTCCTTCCAACGGTGTGATTTCACCCGAGGGGATTTCTTTTACTGCCTTAATTTTTGCTTGATCTTCTTTAGAAAATGACCCAATTACGCTTGTTCCTATTACAAGTTTAAGCTGAGGTAATTTATCGGCAATTTTTTTTAACCTATGTTCAAAAATTGCGTCAAGGGTGACTAAGGCAACATTTTTCCCTCCTGTTCCAAGATCTTCTATTTGATAGTGCATTTGGACATCAGACATTAGAGGGCTAACACCTGAAACAATGCACCCTGCTTTAAGCGTACCTATAACTGAATATATATATTCTGGAGAATTTGGTAAATTTATCCCTACTGCATCTCCCTTTTTAAATCCATTTTCAATCAACATGTTAGCAAATTGATTAGAATATCGATCTATTTCACGATAAGTAATTTCCAGACCCTGAAACATTAAAGCTATATTATCAGGATATTTATCGAATATACTTTGTAGCATTTCAGGATATGTAGTTTCAAACTCTTTCGGATCGAGATCAGTGAGACCTGGGTCCCAATTTTTTCGCCAAAATCTACTTTCGTATGGACTTGACATTTTTAATACTCACATTAATCCATTTTTGATTAAATTAAATTTGTTAATAATTAATACTGACGATATTGGTTATAAAGTTTTAAATTTATGATCATTAATTTCGAATGTTTACTTGAAAAAGTAGAATTTCGATATTTTAAATTCTACTAAATTGCTGTAATGATTTTTGTCGGCACATAAAAAGCTTGAAATTACCAATCTTATTTTATTTTTACTTCCACTTTCCTCTCTCTGTCTCCATGAAACGCTGATACTTTTAAAGAGAATTACTTTTCTAGCCGGAGTAATTATCTTACGAAATTTATATACGCTTCTAGCAAATTTTAGAAAATTGTCGGAGTTACACGATTTTAGTTTGAAGGATACTTCACTTAGATAATGTCTTTCAGATCGGGGTTAAAAGTGTATCGGAAAAACAAGAGCGTTCCCTTAGTTTCGAGCGGCGATTCAAAGCTGGACGCGCTATTGGGAGAGGGTGGTTTTCATAAAGACTTGGTTTATCTTCTTTATGGAGATAAAAAAAAAACTTCGAACATTTTATTGACCACTTCTGTTATTGCTCAAAAATCTTTCGCTAATGGCGGTCTTGGAGAGAAAATTAAGGTTGTGTATATTGACGCAAATAATCGCTTTAATCCATATAATGTAAGTAAATTTGCTGTTTCCCAAAATTTATCACCTCAAAAAGTGCTAGAAAACATCGTTATTGCCCGCGCGTTTACTTGGGATCAAATGGTAGAGCTTCTAGAGAATAGACTCTCCAAACTTGAACAGGTAAAAGTTGTTTTAATTTCTGGTATTACTACCTTGTTCCAGAGTTACGAAAAACAGACGTTTGAAGATTTACTAAGAGCCATAAATGGGATTAAAGCAATTCTCTCTAAAACAAGACCATTAATCGTTTTAACTGCACCTTTACACGAATTTTCTCTTTATAGGCCTAATGGCGGAAAAATTCTTTCCCACTTCGGAAGCGTATTAGTAATGATAAACGAAGACGAGCGATATACCGAATACGTTCTTGTTCAACACCCTTACTTGCCAGAAAATCGCCTTCTAAAATGGAAACCGCGCATTCCTAAAAGAAATTTGGCAAATTCCACAAAAAATATGTCAATAGATTGTTGGCTCTAACTCTATTCTTTCTTCTTATAGAAGTTAGTATCTTTCTCTTCAAGAGTTAAAGGATCTCCACCATACTTAACCTTTTTACCTTTATAATAAAGATCTGATTTTTCTTCACAAATTTTATCCCATTTGGAGACCCCTAATTTCTGAATCATCAGTAAATTGTAAATCTTAGAATTATGGGGCGCAAAAATCTCGAAATTTACAATTGTTTGTAACTTTTCACATGGAAAATCATTACACTCGAAACAGAATTCGTGTCCTTTTTCAGTAATACATTGAAAAGTTTTGCACACCGGAAAGTCTAATATTTGACCCTCAAGCGTTCGGCAACCCTTACAATTATAAGCCTGAACACCTGGACACCTTTTGCAGTAAATTCCACAAGGAGCGTGCCAGTTTTTTAATTCTTCAGTCATAAAAAAAAATGTGAAAAATCATTTAAAAACATATTGAGAGAGAAGAAGAAGAGAAACGATTATTTGAGCTATACCAAAAAAATCAGAAAATTTCAGAGGTACTTTTCTTTAAATTTCCCTAAAGACTTACTAACGAGATACTTGAAATAATACCGAATGTGTATAATATGGGACGGACTGTACCTGCTTTTAGACCCGCTTTAGAACACGAAATAGAGAGTTGGAAAGACTTCAAAAGAGCACTTAGGCCAGAAGATCGAACAATTTTTAATAAATTGATGAATTACGCGAGAATTCATGCTGATGCTGGTAGCTTAGGAGCTCGCCCAATGCTCTCCGAAATTCTATTTATTTCTTTTGGAATTGAACAAGAAAGGAAAATTGGGCAATTGGAGAAGAAAATCAAAGAATTAGAGGAAATTATAAAGGGAAAAGAGTAAAGTTGGATTCGCAAACGACTTTTAATGGGTGGCTTCTCGATGTATCCACGTATAGCGAAGGAGTTATCCTCTGGGTAAAAACCGCAAAAGAACAGAAAGTAATAAGAATATACCACCAGTTCAATCCCGAATTTTTCGCTGTTCCTAAAGATGGTGTTGGTAATGACTTAAAGAGAATGCAATATATTCTTACTCAAAATCAGAATGTAAAGAAAGTCCGTATCTGTGAAAAATATGTGAAACTAGAGGACCAAGAAAAATCGAAAGTTCTTGGTGTCACTGTTGAAAAACCGTCAGTGTTCAAGAAAACTATTAAAGAAATCAATAAAATAGGATTATTTACGCTATTTAATACGGATCTCCCAATTACTCAGATGTACTTCTATGTCAACGACCTTTTCCCTATGTCTTTTTGCTGCTTTAAGATTAAGGTTGAAAATAGCGGCGGGAAGAACAGTAGCTTTTTGCGCCTTGTTTCTATAGATTTACAAGACGATAATGAAGAACTTTTCTACGATTTACCTCCTCTAAGAGCCGTCTGGATAGATGTAAAAATTAATTACCAAGGAATTAAGCCATATTATAACGACCCTATTTCCTACGCTGAGATCAGTATAGTTCAGAATGACGAAGACAATGTTCCTCGAGCAGATGGGTACAAAAAACAGAAAATAGTAATTGACAAGAGAAATGAAGCTGAAATTTTAAGGACCATCAGCAAAGTAATTGAACGCCTTAATCCTGATATTATCCTTACGCAAAATGGGGACGAATTCCTCTTCCCTTACTTGGTTGCCCGAGCTTCGGAGAATCGAATAACAAAGGAATTCTACTTATCCCGAGATAAGAAACCATTGGCAAAGTGCATCTTCGATCTTTCGGGAGGTTCAGACCACTATATGTCCTATGGTGTCATTAGACGGCGTTCAAGAACCCAAGTGTATTTAAGTGGTAGATTTCACTTAGACACGACCACTTATGCCAGTCTTCACTTTTCTGAAGGTAATATTCCCGGAGTTATTGAAGTTGCCCGTATATCGAGAATTACACTTCAAAGATTAAGTCGTATAACCATCGGGGGAGCGCTTCAATCAATACAATATTATTACGCTTACAAGCTTGGCCATTTAATTCCTCCATTCAAGAAAAATCCTGAAGGTTTCAGCACTGGAATGGATTTAATAAAAAGCGACCGTGGTGGTCACATCTTTGAACCAATAATTGGAGTGTTTGACCAAGTAGTAGAGCTAGATTTTTCCTCAATGTATCCTTCTTTAATGGCCACCTTTAACATCTCATCAGAGACTATAAATTGTAAGTGCTGTAAAGACGATGGCACTGGTATAAAGGTTCCGGGATTGGATTTTCATATCTGCACAAAAAGGGAAGGTATTATATCAAAATCTATTAGCTTACCACTCAAAAAAAGATTGAAATACAAAGCATATGTGCGCAAAACTGGAAGCGTCCGCTATAACTTCGTTGACATCGCTCTTAAATGGGTGCTTGTAGTAAGTTTTGGATATTTAGGCTTCAAAAATGCTCGATTTGGAAAGATAGAAGCACATCAGACAGTTTGTGCTTTTTCTCGCGAGTTTCTCATGCGTTCTGCTGAGATCGCTGAAGAACACGGATGTAGAATTATACATGGAATTGTCGATTCAATATGGTTAAAAGACACAAAAAATCGGAACCCCGAAGAATTCGAAGAAATAACGAAGGATATTGCCGAAGAGATAACTAGAAGCGTAGGTATTCCAATGAGTTGGGATGGGCGCTACAATGTAATCGTTTTTCTTCCCTCATGTGCAGAACCAGACATCCCTGCGCTAAGCCATTATTGGGGGATTAAAAGCGACGGAGAAGCAAAGGTACGAGGGATAGAAGTTCGGCGTAGAGATATACCGAAGATCGTTAAAGACGCTCAATATGCCTTTATAGATGTTTTTCAAGGTGCAAAGACCACTGAAGAATTTAAGCGAAGAATCTCAAAAGCCAAGAGCGTGCTCTACCACTACATTGACAAGATAGAGACAGGTAAAGTTTCGCGAGACGAGTTGACAATACGCCAAAGAATCTCAAGAAAACCGTCGCAATATAAAGTTAACTCGTATCAAGCTGTTGCGGCAAGACAACTAGAACGATCGGGTGTTGTGGTAACTCCTGGTAAAAATGTTCGGTATATTATACTCAATGCCGAAGCTGATCCGGAATTTCCTGAGAAGAAAGTGATTCTCTCAGATCTCTACGACGATAAAAAACATCAATACGATCAAAAGAAATATGTCGAACTGCTTAAAAGAGCTTTTGAGAGTATTTTTCCTTTCGAATTCCCTGAATTAGATGAATTAGTAAAATCAGATCTCATGAGGAAATCTAATCAGAAGAATTTATTTAGTTTTATTGAGTAAACAATCCGACTTAAAAAAAATCTAACCATAATCTAGCGACATAAATATTTAATAATCCTTTAATAATCTCATTTAAATATGATCCGCTTAAAATATATATTATTCATACCTTACGGTGTGGATATCGAGAAGTAGTATTAACTCTCAATGATATAACCAATTCGAATACCTCTGGTATAAAAAATTGGTAAAACTTTCTTTCCTTAACGGAAAGATTATATTTTCGGATATAGATTTGGTTCATTGGTTTTCGGATTAATGATTAAAAAAGTTGCTCATTGAGACATTTTATATGAAAATATAGAATGAAATACTAGCAATGAGCCTTCGGGCATATTTGCATTTTCTCATATCATGCTTGAATTCATGATCATCGGAAAAGATATAGCAACCTCATGAGATGCTACCGAATGTTATCCTAACGGGTACACCATTTCGGTAAATCGAGCTATGCTAGCAATTTCGATTAAATCTCCGGAGTGATTCTGACAGGAGGTTTTACAACCAATTGTTTGAATGCATTGAATGAGGACTTTCCTTACATCGTAAGGAATGGCAATATCTCGCAACAAATTCCTCCGGGGATTTAATTGCTTATTCCTTCGGGTCATGCCTGATTGTGTGATTATAGGAAAAGGTATCGCAATCAATGTCATGCTACCAATTGAAATACTTAACGGTATTGAAATTGGAAAAACATACTTCTTTGGAAGTGTGAATATATCTTCAGATAAGGATTAAACGATTAGTTTCCGAACTTATTGAATGATCTTGTATAACATTGACACAATACCACGCAAAAACCCTTCGGGTACTCATTGCAACTTCTTGAACCTTTTTTTTTGAAACGAATAAACAATTACAAGTTCTATTACTTAGCCTTGTTAATTTGCAAAAAAAAAGATTATGAAAAATTAATTATTTAAAAGGTTGTCTTATAACAGTTTTCATAGTTGCAGGATTAGCTTTTCTTGGATCACTTAAATAGATTTCATGGTGTTTGGTTTTCAATCCGTCAAGCTTGCCTCCTTCTTTCTGAACGAAATCATGCACTTTTTGAACGGTTGGTCCTTCTTCCGAATAAGGACCTACATGCATAATTTGAGCCGCTTTACCTTCTTTATATTTTTCAAGTCTAAGTTTAGGAAGCAATTCTGAAAGTTCAGGCTTCTTCTTTTTAGTTATTGATATTGCTTCATTTATCATATCTTGAGTAATCCAATCTGGTTGCATTATCATCATAGTCCATTTCCACTTATCACGATTTCCGTCTATGAAATCTTCCATGTTGTCAGCCCACCATAGTCCTTCTAAAGGAGGAACGACGTAATCTTTCCCTATTGCCTTACTTAAGAATTTTGTTTTGAAAGCGATAGGATAGAGTACTGCTAGAGCGTCTTGATACTCTTTCGAATCGCCTGGTGATCCCATTCCATCAATCATCAAGAACTGCATTTCTGGTACATCTATTAGGACTACTTCCTTTGGACTTGGTTGGTAAATTTCCTTCATAGATTTCTTGAAATCTATTTTAATCGGCATGATGTTTTCACTTTCTTATTAAATTAAAAAAAAAGAAAATTGTTTTTTTGTTAAATTAGAGAATATAAGGAATCAGAAAGAAGTCTAAAAAGATTGCTACTAAACATATAAATTCCATTATAACCCATAAATTTCTTTTTATGCTCCTTAATCCTTTAAAAGATTTCCCTGAATAACTAATTGTATTGTAAATTATAATCATTATCCATGCAACTACCAAAAAAACGATAGGGAGTAATAGTGCGTATAATAGATGTCCGATAAAGTCTAATAAGTACACGTACCCTAAGATTGAAAATGCGATTATAACTAAAGTAAAACCCATACCAAATGTATATTCTGCGAAGCTCACGAATCTATTTACTTTGATTTCATCAAAATCTTCTAATTTTAACTCAAACGCCGCCCTTGAATTTGCAGAAACAGAGTTTACAAACAAAATAAACGAGACCATTAATAAGAAAGTAACAGTAACAATTCCTCTTGTTGGAGGTACTTGCCAAATTAACGCTAGAATAGTTAGAGTCGCAGCAATCATGGTAGTACTAAGAACTATCCAATCCCTTACATTTAAAATAGTGTTTTGGCTATTTTCTTCCATCTTACTCAATATGAATGTTGTTTATGTTTAATTTATGTTTTGAAATAATTATTATAAAATTTCTCTTTTTCATCAAAAATTGTTAATTAATTGTAGTTTTCTTGACTTTTTTGAATTTGTTCAATTAATTGTTCAGAAAATTATTCAATATATTTATAAATGAATATTTCATATTAATGATAAGAAGGTGACTAATAATGGAAATAATAAATGAAAAAGATAGAAAAAAATTGATTTTAGAATCACAAAAATATGGAGGTATAAGCCTACGGCGTCAAAAGTTAAGGGTGCATAAGAATGGGGCAAAATTTCCTATTAGCAAAGCATATATTGATGACGAACTCTTAGATCCGGAAATTTCCTACACTCTAATTTTGATACCTGAAGTCAAAATCGCTGACCAAACTATAGTCTCACTAACTTTTTTTAAAAGAAGGAGCGGCCCTCTTATCTACTATTATTATCCTGAGAATTCTTTAAATGCGACAGAAAAGGCTAGTATAATGGATATTATGGTTCAAGTATCTAATGAAAAATACTTTATTCACCAATCGAGTAATCTATCTTCATTAAATTATTATTTTGAAATTCACTCTGATTGGGCTCGTGGGAAGAAGGAGATGTTAATGATTAGTGTTATCCTCAATACGAAAATCACTAAATCAATTGAAGACATAATTCTTTCGATTTGTATCGATTTTGAAACCGATTTAACATCTATCAAAGATATCTACAAAGCATTATATGATAAAGATTTAGACTCATTTTCCGATGAAGAACAATCGGATATAGAAAAAATCAGTAGAATTCTGCGTACGAAAATAAAAGAATTACTTAAAAAAATAAGAAAATTAGACAGTCAAAAGTTTACTAAGGTTATATTCAGAGGTTCAATGGAAATTGAAAAGAAATTAGACCTAACTGAAATTGCTCAAGGAATTCAAGATGCTGAGTTCAATCCAGAGAAGTTTCCGGGGTTAATTATGAAAATTGAGAAACCAAACGCTACAATTCTTATGTTTTCTGATGGTAAATTGATGATAACCGATTTGGAAAATCCATCCAAAGTTGATCAAGTGGTTGATATTATTATGGAAAAACTTAAGAACATAGGTATTATAATACCTAAACCAGAAATTACAATAGAAAGTACATAATAATTAGTTATGATTTAATTAACACTAAAAAAATCAGCATCTTTTTTCTCTCACTATATTGTTAAAAATTAAATTATGATCTCTCGCTTTCTACTATCCTTTTTAGATGTTATTTTTAGAAAACTAACAGCCCGTATTAGTTTATTATTGTTTCGCGTTAAAATTAAATTATGTCATCAAAAATTGTTTCTTATTTTGATTGGGATCGTTCAATAAATCCTCCGGTTCCCACATCTGGTTTTAACACTTCAGCAAAATTAAAGAGTACGAAAAAAACCAATTTAAATTCAATTGGAATGAGTGATGATGACTTTAAGCAACAACTAAAGAAATGGAAGAACAGAAACTTTTAAAAATTCCTTTAAATTAGCAATTTTTGCAATTTTACATTTTAATTCGACTTTTTTTAACAATTTCGATCTATAGGTACGAATTATCCTTAACAATCTAAAGGGATTTAAATATATTTTTTTATGTCCTTTACAAATAAGTACAATTTTAATCGATGTAAAATGTCAAGATCAAGTTCTTCTTTTGATTGGGAATTATCATTTCATAATTCCGATAAAAAAGTGAGGATGGAGTTAGATACACTAAATTCAATTGGAATACCAATTAGTAAATACAAACAATTTCTAAAAGAATGGAAAGAGAAAAATTTATCCTGAAGTAGTCTTATGTAACAATCTCAGTGAAGTATAAAACAACAAGTAATACCACCCAAATAATCGTTAGAGTTATTAACAGTATCGTAGTATAAAACCTCCACTTTATTGAAATCTTCTGTTTTTTTTCAATTCTGTAAATATATATTGCAAGTATTGCTCCTAATATAATTATTGAAGATATTATCAGAATTATTCCAAAAATAATTGAAGTTATATATGGTAATATCAAAGCAAATACGAATACGGTAAAACTTATCCAAAGTGTGATAAAACGCTGCATTCTTTGTTTAAAAACTTGATCTAGGTCATCTGTTTTCTTGGTTGGGAGCAAAGAGATTAAAATTCCTGAAGTCGCTAGACCTGAGAGAGCCGCGTGATCCCATCTTAACAAACCTAAAACAATGTTGGAGAAGAGCTCTCCTACTAATATACCTGCAATCAAGCAAAAAATAATTCCTATTATTTTAAAGTGCTTTTTTAAGAAATTGAGAGTAGAATAATAGAAACTTAGAAGGAAATTTTTGAGTTTAATAAGAGCAAATCGTAAATTATCTATAATATTATCTAAGAATCTTTTCAATTCTTCTAGCATAAAAATAAACAAGTATAACATCGCCCCTACTAATATCCAAGAGAAACTCCATCCATTTGAAGTTAAATTAAGAGTAATTAAGCTTAGTAGCAAGAACATTAATACAGAATATAAGAAGGAAAGGAATTTGCTGCGTTTAAAAGGTTTGAATAGAGCTAAATTTATTATCATAAAAATGAATAGAGATAGGCACAAGTTTAAAATTAGATTCGGATTAATAATAAATTCTAATGTAATAAAAATATCTAATGATAGAAGAGTTTCAATAAAGATAAAACTGGAAATCCTGAGTAAATTTCTTGTCTTATCACTTACAACTTTAATATATTTGTCAACGAAGGTTAAAATTAGTAAGATAATAAACGATAGTATCAATAAGTTAAACGAAATATAATAATCTGGATTAATATAATATAAAGGCCATGTGATTAAATCTAAGTAGACGATTAGAATTAGACCTTTATTAATCCTTGATGTGTTGGAACTGATAAAATCCCATTCTGATATTAACCGAGATAAGTATGCGATTTGTATTATGAAAAGTATTATAGTGATAGGTATTAGATGTGGGAAAAACAATGAAATCCAATCAATGTAGAATAAGATCGAGAAACCTATCATAACGATCCACGAAGTGATGATAAAAAACTTCGAGGTTTTCTTTAAAAACTTTAACAAAAACTTATCTAACAAACCAAACAAATGGGTTAGAATACTTAAAATCAAAATAGCTATATGGATTTCTACAAATGGGGTCAACGAATTAAAGATGCTGACTATTAGAAAAACATATAAACCTATCCCTAAGTAATTCTGCCTATTAGTTTTCCATTTTCCAAACATTTCAAGCTTTTCAGGATTCAATTTACTCCTAATATTGAAATACGAGATGTTAGTGTAGAATTGCAGTGATAAAAATATCAAAATTATATAGAAAAATGAAGTTATTGAAAAACCATATAAATAAATTAAAATCAGAGAAAGAACCCAAGAGCTATTAAAAAAACTTAAACAGTGGACAATATCCATATACCCTGCTTTTAAACGCTTTATACCGTAAATTTCTAATATGCTGATTAAGAATAGAATAATCTGAGAAAATAGCAGACTTTCGAAAAATCCAAAAAATAATCCAAAGAGTCCGAGAAACACGAATGAAGTCTCTAAGTAAACGATAAATACTAAACCTGAATAGATTTTCTTTGTCTTTATAACCCATTCCTCGCTTTTTATAACACCTTTCGATAAGTATATTGTATAAGCGGTTAGTATAGTTTCAGACAGAATAACTAAAGTAATTCTTAAAAAGTCGAGTATTGAGAATGTTCCAAAAAGAGAGAACCAGAAAATGCCAAAAAACATTTGGAACGCTATGAAAGTAGAGAATAGTATAATGTTCTTATATTTAATTTCGATAGTGCGATTTAAAAAACCATTTAATAGGAACATTAGCAATGAAAAGACAGAAAGAAAGAAACTCAATGAAGGAATTCCAATTAGTAATGGGTTGTAGGCTAGTAAAAAGTCAGTCAATAATAGAGAAAGGTAAAAACTAATCACCAGAAAGATAATATTCAGTAGAATTGCTTGCAATTGATTTCTAATTTCCTTTATTCTACTAGCATCGTATTTAGTTATTCCCTCGATATAGTAAGATAGGTAATATAATGTATAGAACTGTAATATCAAAAATATTACTAAATTTAAAACAAATAATGTTGCATCATTTCCTGTAAATTGGGCAAAGTAAATTAATCCACCAATCGTAATTACAAGAAATGCTATGATATTTAACAAATAGGTGATCTTTTCTATAGTTCTTTTTAAAACATGGATGTCTAATAAAGTAGAGAGGAAAAATATGAAAACGGATAACAATATAGCTCCATAAAAGTAAAGGCTAATATCTATTAACTCCTGAATCAATCCAAAACTCAACAAGCCAAGTTCAAAATGCGATAATAGCGACAGAATTGAATCAAATTTCTTCATACCGTAATCCTTTTCAGGCATTTGCTCTTCGATTTTCTTCACAAATACTACTCTTGATACCGAAAAATAAGCAGAGTAAATTAAAAGTGAAAGTAAAACTATGAAATAGAGAAATTGTATGATGTGGAGAGATTGAAATAATTCTATCAATACTATAAATTGTAAAGTTAATAATGTTAATGCTAGAGGAGATATATACCGTACAATAAAACGGTATTCATATAATGCTGGCATAATAATAATTAAATTTACAAATACGAATATCGCAGACGCTAAAAAGATAAATTCTGGCAGGAAAATATAAACTAAAAATGATAAGGTAAGCGATGTTCCTATCGATAAAATTGAAAGCGGAAATATTTTTTTAAGAGGTAAAATCATTCGAAATTTGTTAAATACAAGAGTTGACCCGCCAAAAACCGTAATTGCTAAAGATATAGCGATGAACTCGATATTAGGAATCAATATAAATGTGTTGTAGGTAAATAAGGAGAAATTTACAACTAAAAT
>JAHQWJ010000039.1 GCA_029856125.1 Promethearchaeia archaeon
CAGGTCGCTTATAATCAGGACAGCACGCTTTATGAGTATTACCATCATCTTCAAAAAAGGGATAGGTCCCCCCTGATTCTAATACACGAATATAATGATAAATGGAGTTAAATGCGGCAGCACAAATATTCCCACGATCTTCAGGATAATGGAAGGTTTCCCCAACTGTATGACCTAAAGGACATTTCCCCTCGCCAAGAATATCGGAAATTTCGATAGTAACTTTAAATGTTGACATAATTAAGACCAAAAATTTTTGATCGCAGATAAAAATCTTCAATTAATTCAAAATCTATTATTTATCTAAAAATTCACCCTTCTTTTCCTCTTTTAGCTCTAATCTCGTCTAAAAATTCAGGGGTTATAATCGTCAAATTCTTTTGTTTTGCTTCTTCCAAGCAGCCCTTTATAGCTTTTTTTAAAAAAATTCTAGGTACTTTAACCAATTTTTCGCACGCTTCATCTGTCCATTCGAAATCGGGATCTATGCGTTGAGCTGCGTATTTAACAAAAGTAAAGTCAACTGCTTTTTCTTTTGGGATCGGTTCACAATAAGGTTCAGTATGATTACAGAACCAAAAATTAACATTATCACGAAAACCAAAATCAACTGGCAATTTTGGAAATCCTTTTCCTTTGAAAAGGTTCTCTTGCCATTTTTCTTTCATTAGAATTTTGTCAACTTTTAAGATAAAGCGAGTTTCAGGAGTTTCTTTGCTAATTTCTATTGGATATTTATTGTTTAATGTACATTCAAATACTTGTATCGCTTCTTGGACTATATCGGGGTATTTTAATTCAGCTTTCCTTTCTTCTGTGGTTCTTTGAGAAGGAATCAGAGTAAATATACTATTATTCATTTTTTCAGCCGTAGTTTCACCAGGATAGCCCAGCATTACGCAATTTTTTAAAAATCTTTTTTTGAAGGGGATAAAATTAATAGCACATGTTTTTGTATGTTGAATATTTACGGCAGTGTTGCTATTGTTTCTTGTAATTAATATCATTGAGTAATCCCTAGTAACGAGATATGGAAAACATAACGAATATGGTCCGAGGTTAATTTGTCCAGATTCAGAAATGGTGCTAATAAGAACTACAGGCATAGGAAAAAAGCTAGATGTTTGATAAAAATTAGGAAGAATATTCACATTTGTAAATGAACTCATAAATTGAACGAACACTTCTATGTTTAGTTATTTTATAAAAATTTTGATCATATTACAATTTTATTACAAAAACCTTTCTTTCTTTTATCTATTTCTCTATTTATTTTCGCAAAAATTCGTAAGAATTTAAAGATTTCAGCAATATCGGTTCACATTTTATATCTTCCAACTTTGATTTTTTCAAAGGAAATTTCATTGAAATCAGACGCTGAATTTACCTTTCAGGAATGTTACAAATTTCTAGATATAATTGTCTAAATTTATAAACTATGGAAAAAAACCTAAGAATATAAACTAAAAAAAAAATTACTACTTTTATTTCAAAAACAGTAATATAGGTCATCAAGTTGTATGATGTAATCATTTCAGGGGCAGGACCTTCGGGATCTAAATGTGCCGATATTATAGCACAAAAAGGATTTAAAGTTGCGTTAATAGAGAGAGATGTATCGTGGAGGAAACCATGCGGTGGCAGTGTAAATAAGTGTATACTGGACGACTATCCACAATTATTAAAAAAAATCACTGTTCAAAAAATAAATGGAGCAAAAATATTTTCTCCCGCTTTTGACATAATTGAAGAAAAATGGGATGAGGATAAATTCGGGTTAATCGTTGATCGATTAGAATTTGATAATTATCTGAGGGATTTAGCTGTAGATTCTGGAGTCGAGCTTTTTGACAAAAATGTATCCTACGATTTCATTATCAAGAACCAACAGAAAATTGGTATAAAGACAAGAACGCCCTCAGGTACTAAAGAGTATTACGGCAAGGTTTTTATTGTTGCGGATGGAATGAGTTCAAAATTAGCTCTAAGATCGGGTTTGAGAAAAAAATGGAATATTTCCGAACTAAGTATGTGCAAATGTGCGCTTTTTAAAACCACAAATTTAGCTGATGATCATTGCATTGATTTATTTTTTAGGTCCTCTAGAGGATATGGTTGGGTCTTCCCTCTGGGAAATGACATCGTAAATGTAGGAATGGGCATTGTTGGAAAAGATAACTTAGAATTCAACTTGAATGTGGAGTTTGAAAAATTTAAACAACAAAAATACATTAAAGACAACTTTTTGCCAGATTCAAAAAATAAACAATTATGGTGCGAAGCTTTTCCCGTAGCTGCAACAGGAGTGGTTAAGAAGATATATGACGATAATATTATGATTATTGGGGATGCCGCGGGAATGGTTTGTCCTGCAAATGGGGAAGGGCTTGCTTTTGCAGTCAGAGCCGGTAAGCGTGCAGCTGAAGTAGCCGTTAATGCTTTTGAGAAAGAAGATTTTTCCAGAAAAACACTGAAGGAATACAGACTCAATCCTGAAATCAAGAAAATGATTCGTAAATTTAAAATAGATAATCTGGCGGCAAAGTCCTTTAATAATTTGATAATTGAAAACCATAAGTATTTTTATGAAAAGATCAATAATGATTCTAAACTAAAACGCGATCTACTTGAGTTAGTTTTCTTCCAAGCAAAAACATCATTTAGACTTCAGAGATTTGGAATTTCAACAATTTTAAAGAAAAAGTTTGGATTAATTTAACTCAGTTCTACAGAATTGAATTTTTTCAAAGGAAATTTCCATTGAAATCAGACTTTGAATTTACATTTCCATCAAAATTTTCATAAAATTTCACTTCAAACAATTTTTTGATCGAAATTTTTATTGTTTTAAATACTTAGGTTATTCATGGAGTATGATCGATTAAAGTCAATTCGAGTAACGCATGATAATGAAGCTTTTTTTTATGATTATATTAAAAATAACTTTGCAGAATACTTTTTCTTTCATGTTGACTATGCTCAATATCCGGAAAGTACTGAAATATATATGGCGTTAGATAATGAAGAAAAAATTCAAGGAATGGTCTTAATCTGGGAGAATCGAAGAATTCAATTGAGAGGATCAAATGTAAGTCTTGAGTTTTTATTAAATGGAAAGAATTATAAACCGGTATCTGTTACTGGATTTGATAACCATCGAGAATTGATTTCGAAATTATTTCCAGATTATAAAAAGGAAACTGCTTTGTATCGAATGGGTATGAAAAAAGGAGATCAAAAGGATTTTGAGAAATACACATTCCAAAAACTAACTGAATCTTATAGAGAAGAGATAGCTTCATTAATGAGAATTACCGATCCTATTTATTGGGGTTCACGCCAGTCAGATGATATACTGATTGATGAAAATAATACATGGTATGGTATAATGGAAAGAAAAGAGTTGATAAGTATAATGAGTTTATGGAAATATCAAAATATAGGATATATAACAGTAGTTGGGACTCATCCAGATTACTGGAACCAAGGTTATGCTAGTTCCCTAATCTCGTCGACCTTAAAAGGTTTATTTCGAGAAAAAGAACAATGTTTTATTATGGTAAGGGTGGCCAATGCTCCTGCTGTTCACGCCTATGAGAAGTTAGGATTTTCAATATGCAATATTCATTATTCTTATGAAAGATTTATATCCACATTCTAAATTTATACTAAAATTCCTTTGAAATCAGACACTGAATTTACCTATTCAAATTAGTTTTAAAGTATGAAAATTCTATAATAATTCGTACTTAAGTTTATATTTCCTCATTTTCTTCTTACTACAAAAGAAAGAAAAATATCTAAAATGGCAAAGAATAAGGATTACTATAAAATTCTCGAAATTAAAAAAGATGCTTCTGAAGAAGAAATTAAATTGGCTTATCGAAGATTAGCGAAAAAATTTCATCCTGACCTTAATAAAACCGATCCCAAAGCCAAAGAGAAATTTATAGAACTACACGAAGCTTATGACACATTAATAAATCCAATAAGAAGAAAAATCTACGATCAAGCAGGGTATAATCCAAGAAATATAGATTTAAGTGATTTGTTCTGGCGAAATAATTTTAGGGGATTTAAAGACATATTAAGGCAAATTTACTCGAACAACAATAGAATTCCCAAAGTAAAACCTCCACCTGAAGGAATGTATATATAGCATTTTTTCTAAGAATGTTAAATGGTAATTTTTATTAAGATTTTCTGACTCGTTTTCTAAAATGATAAACTCGCTCCCAATTTGAACACGAAATAGTTTTTGAAGCTTTGATGATTTTTTTCTAACTTAATCACTTCCTTTACTCTTAGAAAAATCTATTCTGATCTAAAGTCAATGAGATGAAAGGCTTGATATTTTTCAATTAGGAATAGAACCTTTATATAACATTTTTTTATAAATATATTTAGATTACAAAAAATAAGGGATTTTTAAAAAAATGAGACCTCGATGTGAAAAATGTGGAAAACGGTTATACCGAATTCAAAAAACATTCAGTCATCCCATTCCAGCTCATTGTCCTTCATGTGGAGCAGAAATTAGCTTAAAACAAAAAAGTAATTTGATTGATTATGAAACCTATATTTGCATAATAGCATTTATTATAGTTGTTATTATACTGATTATTTTTGTAAATTAATTTTATTATTTTAAAGAGGATTTGAGCAAGGTTTAGCAATATAGTATTTTTTTTTTGAATAATTTATCAAGGATCAAAATATCCATTTAATATGTCTCATACTTATTTAGGACCTGCATATCGCATCGAATCTGAGCGGTTGGTTATTAGGTGTTACAATCCCAAAGATGCGCTTAATTTACAAAAAGCAGTTCAAGAAAGTGTTGAACATCTTCGACCGTGGATGTCGTGGGTAAAGGATGAACCTGAAGAATTGAAGGTAAAAATAGAACGCCTTAGATTATTTCGTGCCGATTTTGATTTAGGTAAAAATTATGTGTACGGTGTGTTCGATCCTTACGAATCAGAATTAGTCGGGGGAACTGGCCTTCATCCCCGGGTCGGATCAAACGCGTTTGAAATCGGATACTGGATTCATGTGAATCATCTCAATAAAGGATATGCTACAGAAATCTCTGCTGCTCTAACCAAAGTAGCATTTGAGATAGAACACGTAAATCGAGTAGAAATTCACTGTGAACCAAACAATATTAGAAGTGCTGCCATTCCAAAAAAATTAGGATATGTATATGAAGCCACCTTACGAAACAGAAATGAAAATATTGAGGGAGAACCAATAGATTCAATGATTTGGTCAATGTTGAGTGAAGAATACTTAAAATCTCCTTGTGCTAAAGCAAAAATAGTCGCCTATGATGTATTAGGTCATATAATTATCTCTTAATTTGAATTAATTCTTGTGAAAATCTACCATCAATTTATTTTCCTAATAATGACTTCATACTCTTTAGTATTAATTCAATTTCGCTATCAAAAGCTTTAACCCTATCGAAATTAAGTTTATTCACTTGAAGTAGTTGTGAAACTGCAAATTCAGGAGACTTGTTAATTTCCTTTGCCATTTTAATTGATTCATCAAGGACTTGATCAGCATGAACAACTTTATTTATTAGGTTTAACTTCAAAGCTTCCTCTGCTTTAAGAAATGTTTCTTTAGATCCCGTATTTAAGCAGATTTCAAGCGCTTTACCGCGACCTACAAGACCCATGTATGGGAAAAATAATGGACACGCACCAAACCTTATTTCAGGATGACCAAATAAAGCACCTTTCGATGCAATTCTAAGGTGACATATCACTGCGAGATCAAACGCACCTGCAAGAGCGTATCCATTTATAGCAGCTATCAAGACTTTAGGAAATTCAAATAAAGTTTGATGAAAAAGATGATTAGACTCTACAAAAGCTTCGTAATCCCCTTCTCCTTGTACAACTTTTTGAACCTCGTCTCTATCAAAACCAGCAGAAAAAAAATCTTGCCCACCATAAAATATTACGGCTCTTACTTTTTTATTCACTTTAAGATTGTTTAACGCGTCTATGATTTCTGAACGCATATCCGTACTAAGAGCATTCTTTTTATCGTGGCGATTGAAATTAAGAACACAAATGCCTCGCTTAAACTCTAAACTTATGTAATCATAATTTTTCGATTCCATAGAATCCATAACGTAAAATCATTAATAATACTATTTTCTCTCTCTTATCTTACCATTTAAACTTACGATGACTTCTTTCATTTCATCTAACGCTTTTTCCGCTAATTCTTCTCCGTTCTCAAGGTTAAAGCCAGTTATAGAAAGTTCCACTTCCAATGAGAGTCCGATCCTCGGATGAGTTTTAATCCAAAGCTGGGGGTATTTATTCTCGGTTTTAGTAACATACGGAGCTATCTGTGACTCCCCAATACCCATAAAAAACAAGCCCTTCTCAACAAATTTTCCTCTTTTTTCTTTTAAGATTGGTTTAACGACATTTTGGAAGATTGCTTTCATCTCTGATGGAACACCGGGGAGTATAAAAATAATAGCATCTCCTTCTGTTAATTTAACTCCCGGGGCAGTTCCTCTAATATTTGGTAAGGGTATTGAACCTTGAGGAAGATAACTCATCTTCTCTCTTTCTTTCGTCATCCCTTCAAGCTTCAGAATTCCTCTTTTGTAAGCATGTTCGTAAGCTTTCTCTATAGACTTATATGCGTGTTGATTAAGTTCCAATTCTCGATTCAAACTCTTGGCTACTCCAGCTAATGTCATATCATCAAAAGTTGGTCCAAGACCACCTGTTGTAATTATGATGTTGGGTTTGCGTTCTAAAATAGTTTGCAGAGTTGTTGAAATAATCTCAATATCGTCTTCAATAGCAGTGATCCTTTTTAGTCTATGACCATATTTAGCAATTCTTTTAGCTAACCAATTTGAATTAGTATCTTGAGTTTTTCCAATAAGAATTTCGTTCCCGATGACTAAAATTTCAACTTCCATTTTTCACTATCTTAGAACTATTTATTATTATTAACTAGGAATCTCTTAATGTTCAAAGGA
>JAHQWJ010000040.1 GCA_029856125.1 Promethearchaeia archaeon
AAAAATTAGAACTATAGAAGATAAAACTCAAGACACTGAGAATATAGATTTATTTTGTATTGAAGATACACCAGGAACAATGAAACTTCTAAGAATGTATTCTAAAGCAAAAGAAGTCACTTTCAAAGGAGCGAAGAATGGTCAAATCGCCCTCGAGATATTAAAGAAAATAAAACCAAAAATAATACTTATGGATATTATGTTACCTGATATTAATGGATTTGAGTTATGTAGATCAATTAAACATAATGAAAACCTCAGGGATATCCCTGTTTACTATATGACCTGTATGCAAGAAGATAAAGTTAAAGGGAGAATGGAGGATACGAAGGCTGATGGTTATATTCTTAAACCATTTGAATATGATGATATTGCTAAACTAATCGATGAATATATTCAAACCCAAAACTAACTAATTTAGTAAATATTTAGATAAAAAATATCGCATCATCAAATCAGAATATACAAATAAAATAAATGATGAAAGAGAAGAATAACAAGCTAATAAAGAAAGATGGGCATGAAAATATTGATGTTTTATTGATTGAAGATGATCTAGCAACTGTCCGTCTTTTCAAAGAAATTTTTAAAATGAATGGGTATTCATATAAAACTGCTATATCAGGTCAAGCAGGATTAAATGAATTGAAAGAATCAATACCAAAAGTAGTATTGCTAAATATAATGTTGCCCGATATTGATGGTTATGAAGTATGTAAGCAAATTAAAAAAAATAATAATTTAAAGCACATACCTGTCTTCTATGAGACAGATATACCTGAATGGATAGTAAAGAGTAAAATTGAGGAAACGGGTGCGGATGGATACATCTTAAAACTTTTTGATTTTTCGACTATTACTAAACTATTAGATTCTATAATATTTTCAAATAGACAACAAGTAAATAGAAATGTAGCTGAGAACAGAGATAAACTAAGAAGTAACCTCCCTAGACCATTACCTCATATACCAGCTCACATGCGACCCGCTCCCGCTCTGTTTGAGAAAAAAATAAATGATTATATATCATTGAAATTGGAAAATGGGAAAACATATATTTATGTTAATGGTAAAAGGTTCATTCAATGTATTCAATTAATCTTAAATATTCAAAAAGAGGATATTCCGTTATACGATGACATCAATTCTATAGATGAGGCGGCTAAGGTTTATAAAAATTACATTTATCAAAATAGAATCGTGCAAGGGCCTATGGTCGTGCCTGTTCGAGATCAGAGCCATGATATTACTCCAGAACAGGAATTTTGGGGGCATTGCTCCAATTTACAGGGGTGGTACGAACATAATTATGATACTCGATTACTACACAGTAACTTAGCATTTCCTTTATTAGGAGCTTTGGTTGATGCTGGGGATCCTGATGCAAAAAAGGTTTTCAAAAAAGAGATTACAAAATGTTTCAACAGTGGATATCAGAACACACTTATTTCCCTCTTTAAAGCAAGAGTACTAGATTATTTAAATCCTAAAGAAAAAAAACAATTAATCCAGCAGAATTTTCCTAGTATCTTAAAGTACATAGAAAACGCTAACATTTCTCCATATATCTTTAAGAAAAGATTATTAGATTATTTAAATCCTAAAGAAAAAATACAATTACTCCAACACATAGAAAATCTATGGAAGTCTAATCCAGACATGTTTTCATACATCTTTAAAATAATAGATTATTTAAATCCTGAAGAACAAAAGCAATTAATCCAGCAGAATTTTCCTAGTATCTTAAAGTACATAGAAAACGCTAACATGTTAATATATATACACCATATATTTCCTAATTTTCTTAAAATACGAGGTTATTTAAATCCTGAAGAAAAAAAGCAATTAACCCAATTGATAAAATTGAAAAAATTTTTCTGATTGTTTCTAGTCGAGAGAATGGTCGTGAAACACTTCACAAGAATAAAAAAATAAAAAAAAAAAAGGAGATTTAAATTTTCAATTCAATTTTAATCAAACTTTTAGCTATATACAATAAAGTTTAATTCGTCGGAAGAATATTTAAGTATTTCTTTTTAAAAAGGTAATTTCGATGTTTAATTCAAGCTCATCTTTACAATATGAGAATTTTAGCAATTCATAAAGTTAGTAAAAAAAAAAAAGTATTATGACGAACCTGAACTTCCCGAAGACATTAAATCAACTATGGTTTGGGAGGATATTACGGAATCGCATTTTAAACACGAGTGAAATATTAGCGGTACGGCTCCAATTTTATCTAAATACCGTTTAACAAATTTTAGACTATATTGCGCCATTCGTTTCATCATTTTTCCTCCAAAAGGGACAACCTCAGCTTGAATTTCTATGAAATTCTCGTAAGTTTTTAGGAGATCACTTTTAAACTTGTCATCGATAGGTCCTGGGTTAATCTCCAGTTTTATTTCGAGCTCCTCTTTACAATATGGGCACTTTGGCATCTTAAATCACATTTTTATGTTTTTATTCATTGAATTTCTGTAATATAGTTTAATATTTTATTTAAATGGTAGGATTTGTTAAAATTTGGATAAAACCTCATAATTTAGGAAAATTTAGAGTTCGGAGTATAGAAATTCTATTTTTTTTTATTTAAGTTTTAAGTTTCTGTTTAATCATTCAAATTTTTTTATATTCTTCATTTCCTTTATCTTTTTTTATTCATCATTTCCAACAACTATAGGCTTTCTTCCTTTAATGGCGAAAACCATATTAGAACTTGCTGCTAAAATTAAAACTACGATATATAAAAATAGTACCTCAATGTTATAGAATAAAGTCATAATAAGAGCAATGCTTCCTAAAAGAAGAGAAGTTATACTTTCTAACCCCAACCATACTCTGTGTATTGCAAAATTATCCTCGTTGATTTTTGCGATTGTCAAATTACTTATTCCATATAGGATTAAATAAGACGAGAGTATTAAATCTGCAGTGTTTTTATTGAAAGCATTTGGATTTTGAGCAGTTAAATATATTGCTAACCCCGCCCCAAATATCATATAGAGGTATAATACTGCTGTTAGAATGAATTCTACCTTTTTTACTTTATTAGAACTATATAGTATGCCATATTGTTTGCCATACAGTTGCTTTATAAAGTTAACGGAATTTTGAATCCAAAATCCTATAATAATTGTTGTAAATACTATGAAATAATTAGTCGGAATTAAAATAAGTATCACGAAGATTAAGGGAAATGCTAAGGTTCCTACCAAAAAGGAGAATACCCTTATTCTATTCATGGATTGCAATAAATTTTCCTCTTATAATACAATTATATAGCTTCCTATTATTATTATTATGTTTTCGTATTGGATTTTAATTTTTTTTACTTGCGTGATGAAATTGTCTTTTTTTTTTAGTGTTTTTGTTTTAATCCATAGGCCACTCGAGTAGCGATGCTATTAAATTTTTATTAGATAACCCTCCACGAGTAAGTACGCCTAAAAAATTTTCTCGTCTGAACATTTTTCTTACGACGTACCGTAAAAGTTGCTTACCCAGAAGTCCTTTTTGCTTAGCTTCGTTTTGAAATCTATGGGCATTCAGATGTAGTGAATTAATCTCATCCATTCTATCTTTTAAAAACGATCTGCCTTTAAAAACGCCCTTCCCAGAAGTAAAGAGAAGTAAATTGTCCATTCCCTTAGTGAAATCATACAATTTTTTAATTGATTGAAATATAAGGGAGATATCTTCTGGAATATCCGTATGTTTACCAAATATCATTCGATATTTTGGCATTACTGCGTCGGTGATAAATGCCCACTGTTGTTTTCGTTCAATTAAAGTAATTAATTCAGGAGCGTGTCCAGGCGTATCTATTATATCAAAAATATATTTTCCTGATTTAGAGCTAATTGAATTATTTAACACTTCAGCTTCAAAAGGGTGATAATCTACGCCCCAAGTCATTTGACGATAATCGGGATAATTTTTTTCTTTACTCAATAACGGAATAGCCAATTTACTTGCAAATACGGGAATCTTAAATTCTTTTTGAAGCATAAGACCTCCCCCGCAATGATCTTCGTGGTTGTGTGTGATTACACACTTTTCCACTGTGTTCTCGGAATCAAGAGAGTTGATAAAATCTCGCAAATCGTCCACCCCTCCTGGAGCACCTGCGTCAATTAACAACCCATCAATTAGAAATGTCGAAGTCCACATATGTTGTGGCATTAATTCGTTATCTGAAGACCATTTCCACTCTAATATTTCGTTATTACAATGATACACCGTTTGGACTACCATATAATTAGCATCTACTTTTATGTTATAATTTTTAATTAAAGTAATTCAATTACTACTATAAGTAGATTAACGAGAGTAATTTTAAATTATTTTTTCTAATTATATATTATACAGAGTAGCGTTAAATAGTGCTCACTATAAAACTAATTAAAAAGCACATTCAATTTCAAAGGGATCGGATATGTCTAAAGAACAACCTCTTTTACAGGAAATAATGATGGGGGGCTTACACCTAAAAAATAGGATGGTAATGGCTCCTATGACTCGAAGTAGGGCTGATAACCCAGAAAATCGCCCCACTAAGCTTCAAGCTAAACATTATGAGCAGAGATCGTCTGCGGGGCTAATAATCACATGTGGTTCTCAAGTCTCGAAAGATGCTGTCGGTTACATAAACACTCCCGGTATCTATTCAGAGGCGCAAGTGGAAGGTTGGAAGTTAGTGACCGACGCAGTTCATAAAAGTGAAGGAAAAATATTTATCCAATTGTGGCATGTAGGAAGAATGTCGCATCCTGATCTTCACAATGGCGAACCACCGCTGGCTCCATCTGCAATAAACCCTAAATCGAAAACATTCACATTTGAAGGGTTTAAAGATACTGTTACTCCTAGGGCAATGACTATCGATGACATTAAGCAGACAATTCAAGATTTCAAAAATGGAGCGAGTAACGCTATGAAAGCGGGATTTGACGGCGTTGAGATTCACTCCTCAAACGGGTATTTATTCCATCAATTTTTTACGAGATGTTCTAACAATAGAACGGATGAGTATGGAAGCTCAATTGAAAATCGAGCCAGAATTCTATTCGAGGTCATTGATGCGATAAAAGGAGTAATGCCAGAGAATCGTATTGGAGCGAGGCTTAATCCTTCGTTTAACGAAATATTTGGGATTACAGTTGACGAAGAAACCATTCCTACATTTGAATATATAGTAGAAAAACTGAACAGTTACAACTTGGCTTATTTACATTTATCCGAACCGTTCAACGACGTAACTAACGTGCCATTTGCGGAAACCAATATCGCAAAACATTTTAGGCCCTTATATAAAGGGTGTTTAATGATAAATAATAAATTTAACCAAGAAAAAGGGAATAGCGTTCTAAAAGAGAATCTAGCCGATCTCGTAGCGTTTGGAAGGCTTTTTATTTCTAACCCAGATCTTCCAAAGAGATTTGAGCTTAGTGGTGATCTAACACGATATGATAAGAATACTTTTTACACTCCTGGTGAAAAAGGTTATACGGATTATCCTTTATTAACTAAAATCTAATTTCAAACGCAATTTTCTTTCTAAGAAGAAAAGAGTTGAAAATTATGATTGATTACGGCGATGGAAATGGCAATCAATACATTATTGAACAAGATAGCATTGAATTTAATCCCATCAAGCCCAAATTTAGTTCAAGTGGGATTTACGATGGAGGAGATCACGTGAAAAAAAAAATTACTCAACAGCAGTACAACATAATTGCGTCAATTTTTAACAAAGCAATGGCAAATGAGGCAAGTCACATCAAAAATAGAGTGAAAATGTCAGGCGTAATAACAATGCAACAAGGAAAAGTCGTTAAATCGTGTATTTTAAGTCCTAATTCAGAAGAATTGAATGAAATTGAAGAGATATTGAAGGACACAATTAAAAATTAAAAAGAAAAAGTTGCTATTTCCTATCCAAGGTATCTCCTTTGATTTGCTGCCATTAGAATTTTTACAGACAAATCTTCATTTTTATTGTGTCTTAGTGAATCTACTATGTAATCAGTTATATTTTTGTGTTCCTCATTCGTTTCATAGTCTATTGCTAATTCCTTTAACTTTGTGTTTATAGATTTGGGAGCAAACGGTTGTTCAGGATTAAAATATTTCAGAGCATCGCGAAGATCTTCTTCAAAATTTATATATTGAGTAAGTATAAAATCATAATCCTTCTGAGTTAATGCGTTTAATCCAAGTAATGCGGGTGGTAAACCCATAGAACATAGAGCTGCTGTGAAACCAATTGCGCGAGGTAAACGGTGTTCTCCCATTGAGCGACCGTAACCAAACAGTCCAATGTGAAGTTTTCTCTTTCTTCTTTTCGGGACAAATTTTGCAATTTTGTTAATGAATGGTGCTAATTTCATAACATGTTTTCCATATTCTTCGGCGTATCTTTCTACGATTTCAATGCATCGTTCTTCTTCCATGTAATGTGGTCTACTTCTCGGTGTTTCATGAAGTTGATTTATTGCTTTTGAAACGACGTCTGGAGGATAATCATACTTGAAGGCCGATTGAAGGGTAAAAGTCTGTACGCTAGGATATTCTTTTATTACTCTCTCAACTGTGTCTGGTCGCAAATTTCCTCTAAAAGGCGCAGAACCTACTCCAATAATTGGATATATATCCACACTAATTTCTTCTGATAATTGATGAATTCTTTGATGAGCTATTTTATTTATTATCACAGCGGATAATAGCCCATAATTTAAAGCTGGGTCTGATCGTGCGAAAAAAATCCTCTGGTATTCAAAGTCTTTATCGCTAAGGTAGGCTTTTAATAGTAAATGAGAAAAAAGCATGTGTTGCTTATCCTCAACAAGTGGGATTACGTTTATATTGTGAGGTTTAAATTCACCAACCCAATCTGAGATTAGGATATCTCCTTCAATCGTGGGATAAAATTGCTTTCCTACCACAAACTTGTGGTAATAGTTATAAATTCTATCAAGTCCCTGTTCTGA
>JAHQWJ010000042.1 GCA_029856125.1 Promethearchaeia archaeon
GCTTGATCTATTTCAGTTCCTTCTACTTCTTCAATTTTAGCTACATTTCCTGGGCTGGAGGGTTTTGCAACCGTCGGAGTAATTTCAGATAAATCGTAACTTAATTCTCGTTGGTATTCTGCTGTTTCGTCTGGAACAACATTTTTATATTGCTTACTTGTTCGCTTTGCTAGCCATTCTTTTAATTTATCGTCGGGGAGAAAAATACCAAATTTGGCTCCAGCTTCTACAACCATATTCGTGATTGTCATTCTTGAATCTATTGATAGATTTTTAGCGCCATCTCCATGAAATTCCAATGATTCATAAAGTGCTCCCTTAGTGGAAATATCTCCGATCAGAGACAAAATAAAATCCTTAGCCATTATTCCTTTTTCAAAGTGTCCATGTAAATTAATCTTGATTGATTCAGGAACTTTGAACCATAATTTACCCGTAGCAAAAACCACAGAAACATCGGTAGCGCCTATCCCTGTCGAAAGGCAGTTAAAAGCCCCATAGGTTGTCGTATGACTATCAGAACCAACAATTAACATACCAGGTCTTGCAAAGCCCATTTCTGGTAATACTTGATGACATATTCCTTTATCTAACTGGTATCCATAATTATGAGCGATTTTATATTTTTCAGCAAATTTTCTTGCGTCTTGGTGCATTTGAGCGGAGGAGATCGTTGGAGGAGGCACCCAATGATCTAATATAAAAAAAACCTTTTCCGGATCCCAAATATAGTCTAATCCTAGTTTATTATATTCTAGATGAATTCTTCCACCCAATTGTTCGTGTACCATTATCAGATCAATATCGCAGTCTACAAATTGTCCAGGAGAAATTTCTTTTAGATTTGAATGCTCTCTTAAAACCTTTTCTGCGATCGTATAACTCATTTCATTTCACAATCAATTTCTTGATTTTTTAATAGAAAATCCCTTTTCTTTTAATTTATTCAGAACGATTTTCTGAATCTCAGTTTGGACTAGTTCGATAATATTGTTGGTATTTATTACGGAATATCCTAATTTTTCAGCGCGAGTAAGGTACACTTCTCTTACTTTATCTAGTAATGAAGTGTCTTCGAATTTCTCTAAAAATTCTTGATTTTTTCTTGATAATGAAATTTTAGGATCTATATCCAAAATTATTGTAATATCTGGTTCGCCAGCAAATAAATTTAAATGTTCTACCCATTCGATGGTAATTTCGTCGGATTGACTTGATTGGTAAGCAATCGAGGATTCTATATATCTATCCGATATTACTATATAACCCTCTTCTAATTTTTTTTTTATTTCTTTTTTATAATGAAGAACTCTATCAGCAGCAAATAGTAGAGCATCAGTAGATGCAGGAATTCTTTCGTCTTTTAAATATATTCTTAATAACTTCCCAATTTCACTACTTGAGGGTTCTTGAGTTAAATAAGTTTTTAAACCTTTTAAGGATAAAAATCCCGCTAATAACTTGCTGTGCGTCGTAGTTCCTGCTCCATCTATACCATCTAATGCTATGAACAATGACTTACTCATGGTTATTGCCTTACTATAATATTATTTGAATCTATAAAAATTAATTATAATTATTGTTCAATTTTCCATTATATAATATGAACCCTAACAATTCTAAGTTTTAGGTTATTAAGAAGTTTTATCAAATTATTTTGTTAAAATTTTGCAATTAAACGAGTTTTTAAATTTTAAAGATTTCATCAGTAAAAATTTTAAAATGAACATTTTTTACTTTATCTTAATACACTTATAATATTTGAAGCCAAACTATATAAAATAAATTATGTCAACAAGAAATCGTGTAGGGTATTGTCCTAATTGCAAACAAAATGTGTTGTTAGTAAGAGAGGCTTTAAATTGGCCACTAATGATAATTTTATTGATTTTTACGGGTGGAATTGGTTTAATTATTTATTTAATAGTCTATTATAACAAACCTGAAAGTCGTTGTATCCACTGTCACTCGTTAATATCGCCGAAACCAAACAAGAGTATTCAATCGTCAACAAATTTACAAGTTGTAAATAAGAAATCTCATATTAGTGATATAAATGCCGCTACAAATGTCAAAGCTGAAGAAACTTCAAAAAATAAGTACTGTTCATTTTGTGGGGAACAAATACTAAATGAAAACGCAAAGTTTTGTCCTCATTGTGGATCAAAAGCTTAACTAATACAGAATTAGAGGTATACTCTACATCTTATACTAAATACGTCTTTTTGATGAATGGAATAAATATTGGGATGTTTTTCCTTTTTTAAATAAGTTTCTTTGCTTGTTATTATTTCTCTTACCCTAAAATAAATTCTGTTATTGTTTACCCATATCTTATCTACCAAGATATTAAGAACTCCAAAATTTCCTGTACTATAAACTTGAAAGGATGTTAAATTTTCCGTAGTTGAACCCTCAAAGCAAGATTCATATAATTAATTTTTGATTAGGATGTTTTTAACTCCACGAATTTTATTTTCGAAATATTTCTATCCCAAAACAGTCGTCTAAAAACTGGACTCCAGATTTTTTATAATTTACCAAATTTAAGTTTTAATTAAGTATTCAAAAATATAATATAATAATTGAAAGAGGTAATGTATATGGTATCAAAATATTGTCCGAATTGTAAAATGAATGTTCTCACAGTAAGAGAGGATATCAATATCTGCTTGCTAATCATATTAGGTATCTTTACAGCATTCATAGGACCCCTAATCTATCTCGCAATCTATTACGAAAAAGAACCAAATCGTTGTGTTCACTGTAAATCGATTTGCCAGCCTATATCTAATATACAAAATGGTAGCGTTCTTAATTCAAAACCATCACAGATTAATAATTACCAAGAAGTAGAAACTATCATTGAAAACAATGGTAATACTGCTGATGAATCGAAATTCTGTTCTAATTGTGGCGTGAAAATCGGCGAGAGAGAAGGATTGAAATTTTGTGCTTTCTGTGGAACTAAAATTAACTAAATATTTTCTATTTTTTCTATTTTCCTTTTAAAATCTTCATAAATTCATAAAAATACTTATAAGAATTCTTAAAATGATTATCTTCTTTGGAATAATCTAATCCTTCTGAAAAAATCTCGCTAAAACCTTTCAAATCTTTATTTTCGATTGATTTTCTATAGTTCTTTACTAATTTTTCAAACATTTCTAGAATTGCATGAAATTGTTGATTTTCCATCTGAATCTCACCAAACATTTCCATTTCCCTCTGAATTATACTCTCAGCAAATACTTTTTGAAGCAAAAAAGTCGTTCCAGTGTATTTAGTTAATTCGTTCAGCGGTTCATCTGCGTTCTTAAGAAGATTTAAGAAAAGAATGTTTAACATATGTGGCACGCCCAATGTAAGAGCTACCCTTTTATCGTGAATATCTGGTGATGTTTCGGTTATGATCAATCCATCTGATCTAAATAATTCTAAGAGATCATTTATAATTATCTCGTATTTGTTAGTTCCTCCTATTTTTAGTACTAACATAACATAATTTTTCATGTCCTTAATCCCAGGACCAAACATGGGATGTAACGAAATGCAATTTACGGGAAATGTGTTTTTTAGATCTTCTAAGGCTTCGAATACTGCTTTCTTAATTGATGTAATATCAAAGATTAAGGCATTTTCCTTCAAATAGGGTCCAATTTTTTTAATCATTTCTGGAGTAGATTTAATTGGAATAGTTACCATTACAATATCGGCTTTTTTTACGCTCTTTTCAAGGGAGAATTCATAATTTACACCCATTTCAGTAGCTACATCCTTTAATCTTTCTTTATTCCGAGCGTATATTGTTACATCAAACCCGTGCTGTTTAAAGTATCTTCCAAAAACCTTACCCATACCACCTGAACCACCAATAATTGTGATTTTTTTTTGCGACATTATTTATTACCTAATTGTTCAATAATTTTTTCTTTCATTAATTTAACATTCGGTTTTTTACCTGTCCACCATTCAAATGCTAAAGCTCCTTGATTAATAAACATATCTAATCCGTTTAGGATTTTAGAACCAGTTTCTTTCGCATCCTTTAGTAATCGAGTTTGGAGAGGGTTGTATATGATATCAAATACAAATAAGTTTTCATTAAGAAAATCTTTAGATATTGGCGATATATCAATCTTGGGATACATTCCAATCGGAGTTGTGTTTATGAGTATGTCAACAGAATAGGCTAATGTCCTTAAAGTCTTTTCGCTCATGTCCTTACCTGTAGCTTTTATCTTTGCCTTTTCTTGTAATTCTTTAGCTAGCTTAATTGCTCTCTCTTCCGTTCTATTACTGATAAATATTTCGTCACTTTTTTCGGATAAAGCAAAACTAATTGCCCTAGCAGCCCCACCTGCGCCCAATATCAATGCTTTTTTTCCTTCGATTTTGAATCCAGCATCCAATAAAGCTTGTTTAGCTCCAAGTGCGTCAGTGTTTCTGCCTAAAAGTACACCTCCTTCATTTTTAATGGTATTGACTGCTCCAATTTGTTTTGAAAGAGGATCAAGTTCGTCTAAATAAGGGATTATTGCTTCTTTATGAGGAATCGTGACGTTTATACCTTTGATATTACCTTTTTTAATTCCTAATATTGCTTTTTCTAGATCATTAGTAAGTACATCAAAAGCTAAATAAACATAATCTAAAGCCAGATCATTAAGTGCCGCATTATGTATTACCGGGCTCATACTATGCTCGATTGGATGCCCAATTACGCATAAAATATTAGTACGTGCTCCTATATTCGGGTTATTCAGCATATTATTACAATAATTATTAAATTTAAAACTATTAATAAGTTTAAGAATAAAATTAATATATAATTAATCAGATAACTGAAGAATACTATAAAAGGATGGATTTAAAAAATGAAAAAGATTACTCTTAACACTGGAACAACAGCCTTCCCAATGCCCGCAGCAGTTATATCGGTAGGAATTGGTGAAGAAGCGAACTTAATCACTCTCGCTTATGTAGGTAAAGTATGCGCAAAACCTCCAATCATCGCAATATCAATGCGACCTATGAGGCATTCCTATGGATTAATCGAAAAACATGGAGAGTTTGTCATTAATTACCCTACTAAAGACCAATTGAAAGAAATGGATTACTGTGGCACGAGATCGGGAAGAGATATGAATAAATGGAATGAATTGAACTTAACCAAAGAACAAGGAGCAGTGGTTAAAGTCCCGATGGTGAAAGAGTTTCCATGGAACATGGAATGCAAAGTCATAAAAAGAGTTGAGCTTGGTTCTCATGTGTGTTACTTTGGTGAAGTGGTAGCAACTCATTCTGATGAGAAATTATTAACAAATAATAACTTGGATCCTGAAAAATTTAATTGTTTTGCCTATATAAATGGAAATTATATCGGTTTAGAGAATAGCATCTTGGAAACGCACGGTTTTTCAATGAAATAACTAATAATGATCTTTTTTTTGATTAAATGAAGTTAATATAATTAGAATAGTGATTGGATAGATGTTTAAAGATTCTATTGCCTTAATCGGGTTTATGGCTACAGGTAAATCTGTCGTAGGAAGAGCATTGAAGGATCATTTAGGAGAGAATTATACTTTTATAGAAACAGATCTCTTAATCGTGAAGATGGCAGGTAAATCAATCCCAAAAATATTTTCTGAAGACGACGAAGCTTTATTCAGAGAATACGAGCTTGAGGCGTGTAAACAAGCAGCTCAACAAAAAAAAACGATTATATCTTGCGGTGGGGGAGTTGTTTTAAATAAAGAAAATATTGAAATTTTAAAGCAGACATGTCAAATAATTTTATTAACTGCCTCACCTGAAGAAATATATCGTAGAGCTATAGAAGATGGGAAAGAAAATAGACCTATTATAGATAAAGAAGACCCATATAAAGAAATAGAAAAAGTTTTGCTTTATAGGAAGCCTTATTATTATTCTGCAGCAGAAATTATTATTGATACTACACATAAATCGATCGAAAGAGTTGTTAATGAAATTCTTACGCGAACTAAACTGCTCCAGAATCTCGAATATGATTAAAATCTTAGCTTCTTTTTATCTTGGGTTATAAATATTGAACTTTGCATAATAAAGTGTCGTTTTTAATGTGAAGAGAGATTTTTAATAAACTCTGTTGCATAAAGTTTAAATATTAATGTTTTCTATATTTAATTGTATACTCTGTAGAGCAAAGTGAAACATAGTAAGAGAAAAAAGCTTTAATTCATAAATTAAAAAATCAATTAGTTCAATTTAGGTTTAAAAAAAATAAAAAAAGAGATGAAAAATATGGATAAATACCAAAAAATTGCTATGGGAATTTTGATAGCAGGAGTTTCTATAGCATTTATTTATGTTTTAGTTGTTTTTATTGGAACTGGAAGCGGGGGATCGGATTCTGGTGAGACTAGTTTTCCTTTTTATATCTTCTTCCCAAGTTGGGTGGCAATTTTTGTTCCACTTATGGCCCGTAAAAAGCAGGAAGCAGAAAGGAAAGAAGAAGAGTTAAGAAATCAATTAGAGGCGTAAAAAAAATGCGACTTAAGAAGAAAAAAGAAAATATGCTTGTTATAGGCATGTTCTCCCTTTTAGTAGCTATTTTATTAGGTAGATTCGGTGGACAATATGTTATAATTGATTTTCTTGAAGGCTTGTTTACAGGAATCTCCATGGTAATGAATTTATGCTTTTTAACTAGATTCGGTATAGAAAAAAGAATGAGTGATAAAAAATGAATTATTTATACCCCCAAATTCATGAGGCATCAAAATTTACTCACGAGTATATTTTTCAAATGTACTGTTAATAGATTAAAAATAAAAATTAAATAAAAAAAGAGTTGATAAAAAAAAATGACTGAAAGTTATGC
>JAHQWJ010000041.1 GCA_029856125.1 Promethearchaeia archaeon
TCGATCGTGAATTATTAGCGGAGATAATGCGCAATTTAGAACAATTAGAAAGTTCTACAGACTTGGAGGGAAGCGCAATTGTCTCAAAAACGGGATTAAGAATAGCTAGCTCTGAAACTGCTGATATTGTAGCAGACATTTATAGTGCGAGTCCTGCTACTTTAATTTCATTAGGAGAAAAAATCAGTACCGGCTTGGGTCAAGGAGAACTACGAGAAATCGTGATTAGGGGAGTAAAAGGTTACACTATTATATTAGTTGGCGATACAGATAACAATTTCATGCTATTTACAAATTGCTCCAAAGGATATAAGCTAGGATATTATTTCCATAAAATCCGTAAATCCTTTAGAGAAATGGAGCCCACTCTTAAGAGAATTGAAACGAAAGAATTGCAGACATCGTGATTTTGTTTAGAAATTAGCGAAATCTTGTTTTTTATACATGCTTCCATTTAACAGTATCGTTATCTAGTAAATTGAAATGATTCGAAGCCATTCTTGGGGGAATACTATTATTAACTGTGTATATCCAACTAGCAACACTATTAATTTCTTTTATATATATATCCGAACCAAAATTTTGAATAATAATTTCGCAACAATTTAGGAGAAGGTGATACACTGTAGTTTGATAATTAGTCAAACTAATATTTTCAAATTTTTCATTCGTTTTTACTCCAGAATAATCGATAAATAAGGTAATATTATCAACACTGTATTGTTTCACATCTCTTTCTCCCTCGTTTTGATTGATAGGAGATGGCGGATTATGGAGGAGGAGTGAATTAAAAAAAAATAGTAAACTAAAGCAAGAAACACCAAGAAATGCCAATAAAATATATTTATTCCTTTTCTCCATCTTTCAAAATAAAAATAATTTAAAATTATTATGTAATTTATTTTTTGTTTTTTTGCTTTTTTTTTGTATTAAGGATTAAGAGTATTGTTGTAATACTAAGAGTAGTGAATGTTATTATTGGCGTGTATGAAGGAATTATTTGAGGTTCAGTGTTTAAGGTTGGTAGATTAGTTAATGTCATCTCAAGGTTATAATTTCCTACAGAAATATTTGTATAAATTAATAGTCCTGAAATCTTATCATAAATAGATTTGGTTTTCTGAAGGAATCCTACTTCTTGGCGAAAATCAAATGAAATGTTATTTTGAGTCTCTTCAATGATAACGGTTGCATTCCACCATGGAGGTTCATCTTGTGCTAAAGCTTGCTGTTTTAAGAAAGTAAAATTATTGTTTGGAATTAAAAATCCCGACTTAAAATAATTGTATCCAAGAGCCAAATTCATATCAGCCTCTCCATTTGAAATATTGTAAAAAGTAGTATTTGTAACAAGAACGCCTAGTTGGTTTTCCTTGAACTCTATATTCATGTATGGTATAGGGCTTTCGAAAAGATTATAATCATCATAAGGATCTTTATCGTAAAATCCCGTGAAATTAACTAAAATTTGACCTCCTGGAGTTGTATTGGCGAATCCTCTTGGTGGAGCAACCCAATTTAATTCTCTCCATTCAAGTGATTTACTAGTATTAAATGATGTAACATTATATACATAAATTTCGTCGAGATCCAATTGATCATTATAATTATCGGGCGTTAAAGGAGAGGAAGTCGCTGAAAGATTAAAAGTGCAGAAAATCAACATCGCAACAAAAAATCCAAAATACAGTTTCTTATTATTCATAGAATCTATCTTTTTTTTAATTAGGTATCTTGTCCTATAATTATATAGGTTAAGTTTCCTATATATTTAAAAATTGTGAAAAATTATGATATTTACCTTTTAGAGTTTTAAATAATTTAGCTGAAACCTTAAAAATATGAGTATTCGAAAAAAAACAACCGTAGATCCCTTAAACTCTCAATTTTCTAAAACCGATGATGTAGAGATATTGAATTCTGAAAGAGTGAATAGCTCAGTTTGGTTAGAAAGGAGATCCTTCCGAATTTCGCTTATCGCCACTTTTACGGCTTTAGCTATTGTTTTGGGATATGCAATGGCATACATCCCCAATATTGAGGTTTTTACTTTAATGATCTTCTTATCAGGTTTTATTATGGGCAAAAAAGAAGGAGCAATAATTGGATTATTGAGCGCATCCATTTTTACTTTCTTTAACCCATTTGGATCTTCTCCGCCCCTGCTTTTTATTTATCAACTGATACATTATTCTTTAACCGGATTATCTGGTGGTTTGGCAAAGAATTTTATGTTAAATAGAAAGTTCTTTAAACCGAAAGAAGATTTGTACGTATACCAAGTAATGGTTATATTTGGTGTTATTGGAGGGATTCTTACATTTCTTTTCGATATTTTGAGCACTTTGTTCGGTGGATTTACTGTATCTACTTCAATAGATTATTTTATAGCGTCATATTTATTAGGAATAGTGACTATGTTTACTCCAGTCCACTTAATAGGAAATATTTTAGGTTTTGTATTCCTACTGCCTGGATTAATTCAGGTGATTACGAAATTAGTTGATTAGACCTACAGAAATATAAATAAGAAATAAGCTAAAATTAAAGGTTAAACTATTATTCTGCTGCTACTAGAAGGGTAACTTTGCCACCAGCGGATTCAATTTTCTCGATCGCACGTTTAGATGCCTTGTTAACGGTTATATTGATTTTATTATTGATTTCACCGCGACCCAAGATTTTTTGAACATTAAGGTCTTTCATATTAATCGAATATGTCGTTCCTGTTTTTGTAGCAATGTTTTTCTGAGTTAGATCTTCAATTGTTAAATCAAGGTCTTTAATATTTAAGGTGTTTACGCGGTAAATCCTTCTAATATCTTGTGGTCTCTTAAAACCTTTCTTTCCAAAATCCCAATCAGGATCGGGAAATCCCAATTCTTTTTGCTTTAGATAATAAGATTTTTTACTTTTCTTCCATCCGGTTGTTTTTCCTTTTCCAGCCCTTTGGCCCGCTTTTCGGTGTTGACCAACTCTTCCATAGCCTACAGTTCGAGTTCCTCTCATTTTTCGTATTCTTTTAGGATATTTTCTCGTCATTTTATTTACCCCTCTTATTACATCATTTTGTGAAGTATTACATTTATGAACTGATCTACATAGCCCAGAGTTCCACCTTCATTGTAATGTCTTTTAATCGTTCCACGGTGTCCTTTTCTTGGGGGATGTAACCGAAAAACTGGTTTTATTTTATACACATCTTGTGTTCGATACTTAATTTCTCCAGATATAAGCGCTTTTGAAAATTCTTTCAGATCTTTGTATTTAGTTAGATTTTTAATATGTTCATCTGTGAGTGGTTTATTTCCTTCAACTTTTCCTCTGGTTCTTAACAAGCGTAAGAGCGTTTTTTCGTCAATTTCGCCGTAGGCAATATAATCTTTGCACTTTTTAAGCATGCCTAGGTAACTCGTTTCGCCCCATATAAGGACTCCATGATTTACTCTGTGCATTCTTAGCATTTTTAAAGAATCTAATATTGTGCGTTTCATTCCTGGGGCGCCCCTTATACGAATTGCAAAGTACAACACAGGGGGTTTCGGGGTTTTAGTTTTTGATTTTTTTCTTACAATTACATTATTTTCAGCCATCATTTACACCACTCATCAGTTATAAATTGAAATTAAATTTATGAGCATTCTTAAGAGCATTAAAGGTAGCCTTCACTAGGTTTTCGCTAGTCCTTGTATCTCCAAAGGATTTACTCCATACATCTTCTATCCCAGCCAACTTTAACACTTGTTTTACCTTATCAGCACAAACTAATCCAACTCCTTGTGGAGCAGGAATTAAGTGTATTTTGACAGAACCACACTTTCCATCTACTTTAAAAGGTACGCTATGAGTATGGCCGCAACCACATTCTTTACTACCACACCCTCTAAGAACAGGAACCACGGCAATCTTCGCTCTGTCAATTGCTTTCCTAATTGCTGGTCCAACTTCTCGTGATTTAGCAGAACCTATACCTATAAAACCGTCTGCTCCAACGATAACTACCGCTTTAAATCTAGAGCGCTGGCCACTAGCTGTCATTTGTTGTACCATATTTATAGTTACAACGCTTTCTTTAAGTTGAGGAAGAAGAACATTAATTATTTCTTTTTCTTTTACAATAAGATTATTCGCAAATATTTTTTCTAAAGTGATTAATCCGCTTTGTACGAGTTCCCCAAGTTTAGTCTTAGGAATCCAACCTTCATTAATAGGTCTTGGTTGTCTCGGTTTTCTCTGATTTCTCCGTTGACTCATTTAATTCACCTTTAAGTACTATCTTCAATTTGTTTTACTGTCTTGGAAATAACTTGATTAATTTTTAATGGATTTATATTATTTTTTTTTAAATAACCTGAGAAAACTTGCTCGTATTTCTCGGGTTCCTCGCTTTTTAGAAGATTTGCATATCTCTCAATGTGAGAGCCTTTGATAGTTTCTTCGATATTTTCTGGGAAAAAATCCTTGTTATGAGGAATCTCTAAACCAGAATTTACAATTCCTTTAAATGCTGCCAACACCCGATTCCTATGATAAAATATTCCCAAATCAAGGATTGCTTCTTGAACATTTTGCTTTTTTGCTCTTGTTCCTGCTAGAAATCCTGTTAAGTATGCTGCGGGAATGTTTCCAGTATTTGCATTCCATCCAAATTTGGTTGTTAATTCTTTAGAATGTGCAGAGACGATAATCTTATCTCCTCCTAGCTTAGATTGAATAATCTGTACTGTGATATGATTATTTGAAGCCCTAATTACAGCTCTTAATTTTTTTGATTTTAATAATTTTAATCTTTTATGGTAATTTGTTTTTCCTTCTGCTCTCCTTCTGAACGGTCTTCGATATCTCGGTCCCTTTGCCATTTTTATCGACCTCTTCTAATTAAATCTTTTTCTTTAATGTAACGGTTCATTTGTGCAACGCTAGCAAACATTCCGCCTTTTGCGTTTTTATATAGCTTTCTATAAACTGCGGTAGTAATCAATTTTCGATCTCTTAACTTTTTCAGCTCCCGCCTCTGAGGACGAATTCGATTCATCCACATTTTTTTCTTTGGAAATCGGGCTTTTTTTGTTCCTTTTCGTTTTCCTATGCCTCTAGCTCTACCTTTTTTCTTGCGTTCATGAAGTAGGTTCTTTCTATATTTTGAATTGCCTTTTTTATATTTTTTTATAATAATGCCTTCTTTTACCAAATTGCGGATGTCTTCTCGAGTGATTGCCATTTTTATTTCATCTATTAAGTATGGATCGAAATAAACCCGGTTCTCCCCACATTTCAATACTTCTGCTGCCATTCTTTTTTGGGCTTTTAAACTCATATCTTATCACATAAAATTATATAATTTGAGAATTTTATTCGTCCTCGTCCTCTTCTTCCAATAAATCTTCATCATCCAGATCTTCAATAGAAGATTTAAGGGCTGCCTCTAAACTTTCCATTTCTCCTTGCGATATTCCTATATTAAGGACTTTAAATCCTCTTTTTTGAGCATAATCAATCAAATGTATTTTTTTTTTAACGCCTAATGTAGTAGAAATTTTAATTGCGTGTTTTTTATTATTTAAGGTTTCCAATTCATCAATGGTTGCGACTCTTACCTCTTCATATCCTGATGGATGTAATCCACGTATCTTCTTAGGGCCTCTATACCCAGTTGAAGGTGATTTGACTCCTGATTTAGATTTTATTCGAGTTCGTGAATCAATTCCTCTCGCTTTTCTCCAAGAATCTTTTACTCTTACATATCTCCAAGATTCAACTCTCCTAAAGGAGGGTCGCTTCTTATTCATTTTTTTCCTGAGTTCTATTAGTCTTTTTTGTTCCATATTTTCTACCTCTTTTTATTTTACCTCCCAGGTAATATTGTCTCCGCTTTGAATTTTATAGAGGTATACGCCATCTTGAAAGACTCTTGGGTCTTTCTTTCTTATTCTGCAAGCTTTTTTTATGTTCGCAGCAGTCTGACCTAATGTTTCTTTATCGGGTCCGGTTAATATTACATCCTCACCGTCAATTTTAACATCGACATTTTTCAGATATTTAGTAACTCTTGGAGCTCTCTCTCCAAGGAAGTTAACAACATGAATTTCCATTTTATCAGGTTTGACTTCCACCGTGCATGGAAAATGACTATAACATACTTTACAAATGTACTTATAGTTCGTTTGAACGCCATTTATTAAGTTTTTAATTAGATTGATAATAGTTTTTATTAAAGCAAGGGTTCCACTTTTTGGGAAGTTAGTAGTGAAGGTCATAAGGTTGTCTTCAATTGTAACCTTTATACCTCTAATATGCGAAAAGTCTTTTGTTATCTTTCCGTTAGGTCCACTTACAGTAATATGATGGTTTCCGTCAAGGGTAACAGTGACTCCCTGTGGAATTTCCAGTTCTTCTTTAAAAAATGCTACTTTTACCATTTATCTTTACCATTTTTCTTTTTTTTTATTTGTGTTAATAGACATAACACAAGGTCATACCGCCGATATGTTTTTCTTCGGCTTCTTTCATGGTCATAATACCTTGGTTTGTAGTTAACACGATTATTCCTAAACCCGGCGCTGGAAGTAGTTTCCTTTCAAGTGATTCGAATTGCGAAACATTGTAATTAAGCCTCATTAAACCAGCACAATGATTAATTTTACTTAATAACGCAACTTTGAATTTACCTTGTCTGCCATCGTCATATCTTTCAAACTCTCCAACATATGCGTGTTGTTGGAAGATTCTAAGAACCATTTGGTTTAATTTTGATGCAGGACTAATGGTTACTTCCTTTTTTCTCGCTTTTTCTGAGTTCTTAAGATTATTACACATATCGGCTAATGTATTCGTCATTTTCTACTCCTCATACCAAATTATCGTTTTAATCATACCTATAAAATCCAATATCTTTTCCAATTTCGTAAAAACATCTACGACATATATTTAAACCATACCTTCTTATCAATCCTCTATGAGTATGGCATCGTCTACATTCTCTTTGACCTTTACCTATCTTACCTTGCGGCATAATCATCATTTTTGTTTATTTAAATATAGTCTAACTCCAATTTGTCTACAATTTCGACACCAAAATTCTTTTTCAAGAAGTATTGTGCTTCTATTCGAGACACATAATGGTGTTTAGGAACTTTCGCTTTACTTTTTCTTCTGTATTTTACTCGCATTCCAGGTCTTACGATTCTCCCGACAACATCAAGACCCCAAATACCAATAACATTATCGTATTCAACTCCGGGAATGGTAATATGTTCGGTTATTCCAAAACCGAAATTCCCGTAATTATCAAAACTTTTTCTAAGGAACTTATCATTGTTAACTACAAGTAATCGTTTTAGTAATTTTTCTGCTGCTGCTTCCCGCACAGTTACCATTGTGCCTATTGGGCGACCAATTCGCAAATTGAACTCTTTAACATTTTTTTTAGAAAGAGTTTTCACAGGGGTTTTGCCAGAGATAGTTTGTAACACTGTAGCGGCTCTTTCTAATTCTTCACCACCTGCACCTACTCCAATATTTAGTACAACCTTTTCTAAATATGGTTTTTTCATAGGGCTAGCCCACATTTCTTCAAATGTCTTCTCTTGCTCTTTGATAGTTTTTTTCTTGATTTCTCTTGCTGCTCTCATTGACATTATTTAGTTCCTCTCTTAATTTTATTCTGATTTTGGTAAACTAATCTCCGATTGATCCTCTCCAATTATAAAAGTATAATCGTATAGTGTTTCTGTATGTTCTGAATTATGTTGTATAGAAACTGTACTTGCTTTCGGACCAAATCGCTTTAATATTGTTACAACTTTTCCTATCTGTCCGATATTTTTACCGGATATTATAACTGCTAGATTTCCTTCTTTAAATTTTAACACTTTTAGAATTTCTTGTTCTGGAATTGTTATTTTTAAAACATCCATTCGTTTATAGATGTCTTCTTTTGGATTCTTCGGATCCTTAACACTGATAAAAATATTCCTCCCATCGTGCAAGTTTAATTGTATGTTTCCCCCTTTTAAAGTAGTTTTTTGGATTATTCTACAAAGTTTGAATGTGCTTTCTGCTTCAGGAATTTCGTGCAAAATTAATCCATGATGTGAGTCCGGTAATACTCGATAATGTGTATTCGTTTTTACGATACTTAACACGTCCATTAATCCTACTGGAAATGTTTTATCCTTCACAACTTTTCCATCCACTTTAAAATTCCCTAAGCCTATTAGCTTTTTTGCTTCTCTGTGGTTATCAACAATCTCAAAAAGATCTCTCACGATATGTAATAAAGGCAAGCAGGATCTACTCGGATGAGGTCCCGGTGAAGGGGTCACAAAGAATTTACCATGCTTTCTTTTTATTTGTAAGAATTTAGGTGTGTTCAATCTTTTTAGCGATCTTGACCCTCCATGTCTCGTCATTTAATCTTCTTCCTCCTCTTTTTGTTTTTTTGGACCTGTTAGACCCTCTTCTCTGAATCCAAAGATCGCTTTTCTATCAATCATACTCGCTCTCCATGGATCCATTTTTTTCTCTTTGTGGAATTTTGTTATAACCATTTTTGAGATGTGGATAGCGGGGTGAAATTGAGTCCCATCCGCTTTATCAAAAGTAGCTTCTTTGATTTTTGCTCGCTGACTTTTAGTGATTTCGATGACCTCTCCTTCAAAATCCTTGAATTCACCTCTCATTATTCTGACTCCATCTCCCACTCTTAAAGGAAGTGCTTTAATCCCGTACTCTTCTCGTACGAAATCAGCTACTCTTACCGTTAATAATTTTGACCTCTGATGGTTTTTATATCTATACAATGATTTTCTTTGTTTTCGAGGTTGTTTTGATTTTACTTTCATGTCTCTTATCTCTTTATCTTTAATTTTTAAATGATTAACGATGAAATTGATGCCAATCTTGGAAATAATTCTGCTGCTTCTCTTGCAATAGGTCCACGAATTTCGGTTGCTTTGGGATCGCCTTCCTTAGTTATTATTACACCAGCATTATCCTCAAAACATAATCTCGTGCCATCTACTCTCCGATAAATCATTTTTTGTCTTACGATAACAGCTTTTACAATGTTTCCCCGCAAATCTGGTCGACCCTTTTTAACAGTTACTGTACAGACATCTCCTACTGATGCCTTTGGCAATCTTCTTAATCGTGTTTTGGAACCGTCAACATTAATTATTTGAGCGATTTTTGCTCCAGAATTATCGGTAATAAAAATTCTCGTACCATTTTGGACACCATAACTGGTTCTAGGTTTTGCTAAGGTTTTTCTTCCAAGCTTTCTTCTTGTACCCATTTAATTCGCAGCTCCTGCTTTTATTTTATCTAAGACGATAAATGCTTTAGTTTTTGATAGTTTTCTACTTTCTCCTACGCGTACCAGATCACCAACTTCAATATCGTTGGTTAGACATTCTGGAAGATGGCACGCCAGTCGCGAATTGCGTCTTTCATAACGTTGATATTTCTTTACGAATTGAACATAATCCTGTCTAATTACTATTGTATTTTTGGATTTCTTATTGACGACAACACCTTGAGTGATTTTACCTCTAATTCGTGTATTCCCATGAAAAGGACAATCTTTATCATTACATTCACGATTTGAAGGAGGATTAACTCCTGGAATGCCAATATTTCTAACGCTCATTTTAATATCTCGACCACTTCTTTTTCTTTAAACTTCTTAACCTATTTTCTGGAATGCCAATGATTTTCGATCCATTAACCTCTAACATTCCATTATCAAGTGTAAATCTAAAAATATAATCTTTCTTGATGAATTTTTTTACTTCATTATTTTTTTCTGATATTAACATATTTTGAGTATCATCAATTACCACACCCACATCCATAAATTTTGAATGAGTTGGCTTAGACTTAAGCTTAGCTTGCGCTCTAAAACCTATCAAATCGTGGTATATCAAATACTTAGGGCTTATCATTATAATTTCAACTATTTTTCTTCATTTATTACTGTAAGAATCCTTGCAATTTGTTTTCTCAGTAATTTCGCCTTCGCGGGATTATCTGCGATACCGCCACCGGTTTGTTGGCTGTATAACATCATCAATTCTTCTCTTAGGGTGATTAAACTTCTTTCTCTTTCTCGCTCATCCATTTCCCTGATTTTATTAGCGGTTATTATATCCATATTTTAGTCATCATCCATATTTTTATATTATATTATATTATTCATCGCTATTTTCATCAGCATCTGTATCTACTTCTGGTTCCAGAGAAATTTCAGAAATTTCTTCCTCTTCGACTTCATCAAACAGTTCTTTTTCTTCTTCGCTTGGTTCTCTTACTTCCTCACTTATCTCAAGGTCTTTTTCCACTTTTGTTTTACTTAACTCGGCCTCTTTCTTTGCTTGAACTTTAGCTAATGCTTCGTAGTTTACTATTATTGTATCACCCATTCTTATGTCAGCGTGCATGATTTTCACAATTATCCCTAAAGTTCCAGACTTCATAATACACTGAGCTACTCCTTTATCTACTCCTTCTTGAGCAGGTTGACCTGATTTTTTCATTGTACCGGCCCTAAACACGGTCGTTCTTGCTCTCTGTGAAGTTACCTTACCCGAAACGATGATTTCTGTACCTTTCGCTCCAGAATCCATGATTTTACGTAATATATAATAGCCTGCTCTTCTGTAATGCCTACCCCGGTCTAACGAATACGCTAAACGCTCCGCCATAATCTGTGCGTTCAAATCCGGGTTCTCAACCTCTTCTACTTCTATCTGAGGCATTTCTAGATCAAATTTTTCGTGCAGAATATCTGTTATCTCTTGAATACGTTTTCCACCCTTACCAATTACAAGGCCTGGGCGAGATGTGCGGAGAGTGATTCTAACACCGAGAGGCGTTTTCTGTATATCAACACCTGCAAATCCTGCGCGAACAAGTTCAGATCTCAAATATTCGTTTATTTGCATTAACTTGATTCCTTGTTCGATAAAGTGTTTCGCTAATGGGCTCATGATAACTACTTTTTTTGATAATTTTGATTAATTTTAATTTTAACTTGGAAATTCGTACACTACAATTTCTACGTGACTTAAATGCCCAAACTTAGGAGAAGATCGACCGTGAGCTCGTTGAATATAGCGCTTTATTATTCTTCCTCTGTGAGTTGCTGCGTGAATAATTCTACATTGTTCAGTATCTAACCCTTTAAATTCTGCATTTGATTCTACGGAAGTAAGAATTTCATAAATTCTCGCAGCGGTTTTTTGGGGATATCTACCAGCATACCAGTTATATTGTTTCAAGTCTTTTCTGTGAGCTTGTTTCTTTTTATGTCTTCTAAATGGTACGGATTGTTTAAGTTGAATAACTTTCTCTAGATACCTCTTGGCTTGCTCTAGCTTCATACCTTTAATTACAGCACAAACTTCTCTTGCAGGTTTTGGTTTTATTCGCAAGTCTCTTCCCGAAGCTTTAGCTAACCTGTCTGCATCATATTTTTGCTCTACGAAAGAATAACCCCAGTTAGGCATTTTTATCATCTTTTATATTATTTTAATTATTTTAATGGAACATACTTACTAGAACGTGTGGCTCCAATTCCTGGCGACCCATGTTGAACATGTCTTCTAGTTAATGAGAATTCTCCTAGATAATGACCAATCATTTCAGGTTTTACTTCTACTATTTCGTAGGATTTCCCGTTATAGACACCAATTTGCAAACCAACCATCTCTGGGAAGATTATCATATCTCTAACATGCGTCCGGGTAAGAATATCCTTTCCTCTTTTCTTAGCTCTATACGACCTTCTTAACCTTTCAAGAAGTTTTTTTTGTCTGGGAGGTAGCCCTCTTCTTAACGATCTTCGCGCTCTCGCTGGTAGTAGACTAACAAATTCGTCCATATTCATCTTCTTCAGGGCTTCTAAAGTATGGCCTCTATAGTGAAATTTGAGTCTATCTCTTTCTTTCACTAGGTCTAAATCTTTATCTTTTGCTAAGTCCAATTCCTTTTCTTTTGTTTCTTCATCAATTTTTTCTGAAGGTTTTTCAGTAGTTTCATCCGGTGTCGTTTCTTTTTGTTCTTCATCGTTCTGTTCTTCATTTGGAGCCATTTTTCCACCAACCTAGTTGTTCCATTCAATATATTATGTTAATTTTTTACGCTAGTTGTAACACGTGTAATGAAATTAGTTATCTATCAAATTTGAATTTTATTAAAACCAGAGAACCAAAAACCAAAAACTTAAAAGGTTGCGATTTGACCTTCGAGGAAAATTGTAATATCGCTAAACCTCAATTTTTATCGATGTAGTTAAGGTGAGAATTTCACGTTTCGTTCACGATTGTTTAGTAATAATTATTTGGATTATATACTCTAACAATATCTTCTTCATCAAATTTTCCACTCCATCGTTCTTCGACAATAACAAATTGCTCAGGATCGTTATTAGGATTCAGTATCGAATGATACATCATTTTATCGTTTACGAATTTCGTTCCTGCTAACACAAAATAATAAACTCTGTTCGCATTTATAACGATTGGCTTACCTTTTAAAATCCTCCACACTTCGGTTCTGAATTTGTGTGTCTGGATTGAAATACCTATCCCCGGTTTAATATATATTAAACTGTAGTCTGGATAGGTGAATTTGATGCTGTACCATTTATTTAGTACTTCAAGGAACCCATTTGGAACGTCAAATTTCTTCCTGAATTGTATGGGGTCAATTTTTGCTTTTTCAGATAATTCAAATTTATAGGGGTTATAAATCGTTCTGTGATTAGAAAAATCGTTACTATAACTAACTTCTATTTTCTCATCGGTTTTATTAATCAACATGTAACAATCGTTTGGTTTTATAACCAAATTAGTTTTTTTTAGATTTTGAGAGTAAAAATTATTGCCATTTATTAGAAAGATGTTTTCCAGATAATTAGAATCTAGGATTATCATAAGTTCTTTCTGGTCGTTTTTTCTAAGGATTGTTCCTCTACCCGGTTGAATGATTTCTTCCTTCATATAACCAACCTTTGACTTTTATATTCGACTATATTCTTTAAATTGCTCTTTAATTTCGTTTAAATACGGTAATGATGCTTGCGCTCCTTTTCGAGTGACTGATATAGAAGCAGCAGCCGATGCGTATTTTACAGATGTTATTAGATTCTCGCCTTGGTTTAACATACTTGCTATTACTCCATTAAAACAATCGCCAGCGCCAACGGTATCAACTGTCTGAACGTTTAAGGCAGGGATATCTGTGATTCTATCTTTTTTTGCATCATATATTAATGACCCCTTGCTCCCAAGTGTTGTTATAATTATGTTCACACCATATTCTGATATATCTCTGGACGCTTGAATTATCCGTTCTTTTTTCTCACCCTTCAGATCTTTAAAGTTCAATAATGAATGTAAACGTAATAGTTCTCCCTCGTTGGGGATTAGAATGTCCACATTTCTTAAGATTGAATGAGTAATTGGTCTTAAAGGCGCAGGATTAAGAATTTTTATACAGTTGCCTTGAGCTGCCATTTTAAAAATCTCTTCAATAGTTGCTGATGGGATTTCCATCTGAACAACTAGAGAGTTGGCGTTTCTAATAATTTCATCGTTTGCTTTAACATCATTGGGTGTTAAATTGAAATTAGCTCCAGGTGCCACACTAATCATATTTTCACCAGTTTTATCTATCAAAATAAAAGCAACACCGCTTAATTCGCTGGAATCCCTAATAATGTGTTCAATATTAATTCCCTCGGATTTTAATTGAGAAATCATTTGGTCTCCAAATGCGTCTGTTCCAATTTTACCAATAAAGATAGTTTTGGAACCGGACCTAGCTGAAGCAACTGCTTGATTCGCGCCCTTTCCTCCTAAGAATTGCTTAAAAACGCCTCCAGTTACCGTTTCTCCGGGATTAGGAAATCTTTCAGAGTATATATTCAAATCCATATTGCTTGAACCGACGATAAGAACGTAGCGATCGAGATTTGACATGGTTTACCTTTTATAAAAACGATTCATTAAATCATAATTTCTTTTATAATATCAAATTATGGATCATCACAATTAAAACCAAATGATCCTTAACGAATGGTTTTAATTTAATATAATTTTAAAAACAATAATAAGCAAGATAACCTTGCTTGAAAATTTTTAAAAAAAATTCATAAAGTGTTTAATATGGCAAAAGATAAGATAATTGGAGCAATAGTTATGGTTCTTGGCATCTTAATCGCTATTATCTACACCATGGGAAGTGTTATTGACTTATGGTTTGCTACCATAGGGGATAATCCAGGGTGGGATGCAGCGTTTAGATTATTTGGTATCGATTGGCTCGATTACAGACTATTTACCGTCCTACCACTCTGGATTATGGTTCTTCTAATAGCGATTATAGCTATTTGGATTGGATATTCCATGCTCACCACTCCAGCACCTGTTCCGCTCGAGGAATTGGAAGAGGAATTAGCTGCTGAAGAAGAATCCGGAGCCTAGAAAGAAAATTATTTACATTTTTTATTTTTTTTATTTTAAAATTAAGGATCTGATTCTAAAAGTTTAAATTCGTAAAGTTCATGTCCAAATTTGCTAAATTAATTTGAATTAATGAATAATTAGGAATTTCTATAGCGCTAGTAGTAAGGGGGGTTGTGCTTACGATAACTTCGTTGTTATCTCGACTTATAAACAAAGTATGGTGGCGACCGTTAAAATTCGTATTGTGATTAGTGATCACATTACACACCTGTGAATTAAAGAGAAACGCGTTGGCACCGGCGCCAATTTCAATTTCTTTAAAGACAAGTTCCAAACCACTCTTTAAATCTTTACCTTCTTGTATTTGGTCAATTATTGAACATAAATACTTTCGAGTATCTAAATCGGTTTCCTTATAAATTCTATTCAATTTTGGGTTAGGTAGTTTTTTTTCAGGAAAATTTTTGATTATGCCGTTGTGGGTAATTAGATACTTTTCACCGATATTTATTGGGTGTACATTATCAAATTTCCTCTTCCATGGGAGTGTTTTCCTTGCGTGAACTAAAAGAAATCGAGTTTTAATCTTGGCAAGGTTTTCCCAATCAGCGTGGTAAATTGGGTTAATATCACGCTTAATTACGAGTTCCTTATTATTTTCTGAGAGATAAGCAAACCCCCAGCCTAAGCTATGGTGTCCAAATATGTCATACCTTCTAAAATAACGCATTCGACATGTTGCAATAAATTGTTTTAAAATTTCATAATTTATATGAAATGGTTCAAGAGAGCACTTGAAGAACATGCGACACATAGTTTCTCAATCAGAAGTTTTTTATCTAAATAAGGAAATTAAGACTTACCTAAAAAGTACGCGAATAAAGAACCGTCGTCGTGACAAGTAATTAGAGTTTTTTTGTCTAAATCGAATTTTGCGTCATTAACACACGATTTCTTTTTAATTTCTGCTAGGATTTTACCCGTATTATCTTCAATGAGTAGTATTTTACCCTTAGTTGTACCAATGATAAAAAATTTAAGTTCTTTTAAGGTAACATGTAATACTTTTTCTACATTTATATTATCAATTTCCCAAGTCCTATCCAAATCTTGATTAAAGCACATCAATTTAGAGTTAAACTCGAGGTCATCGACGTTTATCTGACTATCAAAAAAATCAAAAGAATAGGTACTAACAAGTAGATTATATTTCTTCATAGATTCAAATTGAGAACATTTCCAGACGTACTCTTGGTATTGAATTGTTTTTGTTTCATTGTGAGAATTTTTCTCTATGAAGTGAAGCATCTTATCGTCTCCTCCACACACAATAAATTCTTTTTTATTTGATTTGAAAAGGGAAACGCAGCGAATTTTATCCGTATAACGCTTAAACCAAGATAGTTCGCCGTTCATTCCTTTAAAAATTCTTACTGTCCCATCATTTCCGATAGCAATGACTTCTTTCAGAGCGGGTTCTGAAGTATCTTGCCAAACTATAGCGTCCCCAATTCCATCTTCAAACAATTGCCCCCAAATTAAGGATCCGTCTAATGGATTTAAAACCCTCAAACTTTTATCTATAGAGTATGCAATAATTTCATTCATATTATCATTATTTATATCAGATATAAAAAATCCGCTAATAGATGCCCCAAATTGATGTTTCCAGAAGGTTTCCAATTCGTAGGAAGAATTACATTTAAAGACGCTTAATAGGCCGTCTAATCCACACAAAATCACTTCATTTTTATTGTCACTATCGATATCTCTTACTTCCACTTTCCAAATGGATGATTTTTCCGCTATTTTTTTATCCGCTAAAACTTTTCCGGCTAAAGAAAGAATCAATAGTCTTCCTGATTTTGAAGCTGCTAGAATTTCATTTCGACCGTTATTATTGACATCTCCAATTTCAATTTGTAGAATAGGTTCATCAATTCGATACTGCCACTTTTCTTCTAAATCGATCATTTGTATACTTTCTAATCTATTATTGCTTAATTATTCTACAATATCGATATAATCAATTATGATAAATAAGATATAATTATAAATAAAAATAAATTAATCTCTATTTAATTACTTAAATTTCGGTTTAAAAGTGATATAATATGTCAGAAGAAAGAAATATAGATCCTTTTTCGTTATTGATTTTAGTCCTTAGCATCATCGCAATTGTAACGGAGATAATAGGTCCTTTCGCAGGTTTCTACCTAGGCGGGGGTAACTATAGATATTCGTGTTTGGATTGTGAATATAGTACGGGTGCTGATTTAATACTTCAATACATAATTCTAATACTACTCGTGATTCAAGTAGTCATTGCTTTGAACGAATTACTACCAAAAAAATTTATTCCTTTGGATGTTACCAAATACGGCATGTATTTAGCAATTTTAACTTGGATCTTTGCTATTATTGGACTTGCCTCTTTTGGAATAGCCTATGGCGCTTATGATTGGTGGCCCGAATTAGGTTTTTATGGAATCGTAGTAGGTGGTCTTCTTAATACAATCCTATTCTTTTTAAAAGAAAGAAATAAATAATTCTTTTTTTTTTTAATCAGCAAATTTATAATAAATCTCCTAAATTTTCTCTAAATTATCTTTAATCATTTCGTAAAATAAGAACGAAATTTAAATCTTTTACATAATTCTCATAAACAAGGTAATTATTTTATCAATTCGATAATTACTTAATTACGAAAAAAAATAGATAAGGAGTCGAAAACGAATGAGCTTTCAAATTAAGCTAGATTTAGATGGTTGCACTGGTTGTGGAACTTGTTACGAAGTCTGCCCAAGTGAATGTTTCGGGGAACCAGAAGGTGGAAAGGTAAATGTTATCGAAGACAATAGAGATGATTGCGTCGGTTGCAGAGCATGTGAAACCCAGTGTCCTGAAGAAGTAATTGAGATTATTGAAGAATAAATATTTAAAAAATCTCTTAGATATTTTAGTGAATTTTTTTTTTTTAACTTATTTTTAAATTTCTTTTTTTGATGTTACAATGATGTTTTAAGGAATAAGATCGTGAAACCGGCCTTTCACGAATAAAGTAATTTATTTAGATTATATGCTGGTATATCCTCTGATATTATTATTTGAAAAAGTTACGATTTGAATAAAATTTTTAGAAATTAGTATTTAAAATTTACCAGAGTAAAATGTTTCCACAATTCTTACATGTACCTTCGTTAATTTGCATGTTAAGGCAATTTTCGTGATAAGTGGTCCCACATGATTGGCACTTATAAATTTTCCCTGTATATTCGCCATAATCGTATCCACAATAACTACATTTCTCTCCAAATGAGAAGTCAGCGCTATTTGCGTCAACTTCAACTATTTGAGAAGTGCCCGTTAAACCCGTATTTGAATTAGAGGGATTTAAGTATTGGTTGTTTTGTGCATAAGAGGTTTCCTGTTGCGGTTGGTTGTAAGTTTGAGGCTGTTCCCAATCTGAAACATATCCTTTTGCAGGTTTTTTTGCAATTCCCATTTTGGCAGATACTTTTTCATCTAATATATTGGTTAAAATTAAGGCTGAAGCATATTTACCCTTTGCTCCTCCTTTTTGTAAATGCGTATGGGAAATTAAATGAATAACGCGCCCCCCAGCGTTTCCATGATCAAAATAACACAAAACAGAATCCTCACCCCATTTCTTTTGTATACGATTAGACCGAATTAGGACGCGAACTGCTGGGTTGAGAATTTGAATAGGAAAAGACCTATTTTCAAGCCACCACTTAAATTCAGCTTTCTTTGTGTCTTTAGCTGTCATTTTTTGCCACTTAGCTTGTTGTATTTCGCTTAATACGCCGTCTAAGAAAGGATGATTTGGTTCAACAATTTGACACGGAACGACAGCATCAGCAGTTTTTTGTCCGTTCCATCGAATATAACCGGGAAAAATAGTTTCAACGATATATTTTATTGCCCAATCAGTCGTTATCAACCACCCTCCTTTTAGAGACACGTACTCGTTGATTTTTGGGAAAGCTGAATGCGGAATTTTGTCTCCAGGGCATCCGATTAAAACAACATCGTAATCACTTAAATTATGTTTCATTATATCGTTTGGTTTAATAGTTATATGTTTTGCGGCATACATGTGATCTATCACCTTTCTAGGGTGTTCATAGCGACCTTCCACCGCAAGGATTCTACCATGCTTTTCAACCGCTTTTACAACATCTTTTTTATCAAGTGCTTCCATTTTGCGACGTTTAACTTCAGAATACAGATCCTTCCAGCTACTCATAATATATCTATTATTACAATTGTTATAAGGAATTAAATATTATTTTGTATAAGTAATAAAAAATAATTCACATTTATATTTGCATTGGAAGCGATAATTATGGAAGATTTAAAAGATTTTGGCGAGCCGTTAGAATTTTGGGAATATTTTTACGAAATTACGAGAATTCCTCGATGCTCGACTCATGAAGATAAGATTAGGGAATATATTAAAAAAGAAGCGGAGAAATTGGGGTTTCAAACTGAAGTTGATGCAATAAAAAATTTGGTTGTACGGATTCCTTCAAACAGAGATTCTGAAGGTAATAAATTAGGAGTCGTACTACAAAGCCACATGGATATGGTGTGCGAAAAAAATAAAAATATACAGCACGATTTCTCAAGTGATCCCTTAAAATTAAAAACGATTGAAATTGATAACGAAAAATGGTTAACTGCTGAAGGTACGACATTGGGTGCAGATAATGGTGTTGGTATCGCATATCAGCTTGCTATTATGAAAAAAATACATGATGGAAGCTTAGATTTTGATACTCTTGATCTAGATTTATTATTCACTGTCGATGAGGAGAGAGGACTTTCTGGTGCTAGTCAAATGGATAAAAATTTGATAAGTGGAAAATATTTGTTAAACCTTGATTCAGAAGAAGATGATAGATTTACTATTGGGTGTGCTGGAGGAAGGGTCTTTAAAGCTGAAGTCAATTACGAGAAAGAATTAATAAGCACCCCAAATTTAAGAGCAGTAAAAATCTCCATTTCTGGACTACTTGGTGGGCATTCAGGTTCAGATATTAATAAAAATAGAGGGAACGCTTTAAAAATTTTAACTGAAATAATATGGAAAATAAATTCGAAATATAGTATTTTAGTTAATTCTTTAGAGGGAGGAAACCTAACTAATGCGATTACTAGAGAAGCTTGTGCTATTTTCTTTTTAGAAAAGAGCCAATGGAATGAAGTTGAATCATTCTTAAAAAAAATAACACCTAATATTAAGGATCTTTATGAGGGAACAGACTCGAACTTAGTAATTTCAATAGAGCTCCTAAAAGATTTCACTGATCAAACAGCATTTTCACAAGATTTCCAAAATAAATTAATTGACCTCTTTTATTTGATACCAAACGGACCTATTTCTTTGCACCCTACAAGTGTAGGCTTAGTGCATACATCACTGAATTTTGCAGTAGTGCACACATTGGAAAATGTAATCGAATTCAAAGTTAGTACTAGAAGTTTAGCACAATACGATAAAGATACTTTATTTGAGAAGCTAAAGACGCTCTTAAAAACGTCTGGATTAGTAATAAACATTGAGATAGTTACTATCTATCCAAGTTGGCCACCAGTTTTTAACTCAAAGCTAACTGAAATATCTAAACAAGTATATAAAAATCTTTTTGATAAAGAAGTAATTATCCAAGCGATTCATGCCGGATTGGAATGTGCTTTTTTTAGTCATTATTATCCAGATATGGAGATGATATCTTTAGGTCCAGATGTACGCGGTGGTCATTCTCCCGACGAGAGGTTAAACATAAGAAGTGTATCAAAAATATGGAAATTTCTATTAACTTTGCTTAAAAATTTAGCTCAATTTAACGAATAATAAATTCTTATATAACAAAATTTTAATTTAAAAAAAATTTATAAATCAAAGCAAATAAATTTCGAGATTACTATGCAAGAGGAAAGAAGAAATAAAACAAAAGCAGCTAAAGATGAAGTTTTAGGTTCGGAGACAGTATTTGAAAAAATTAAAGGTAGAACGCCATGGATTTTTGGCAAAGCATTGAGAAAACCAAAAATTTTGTTTCCAAGTTTAAAAAGACGCAGATTGGGAATTCCTCTTCCAGGTAAATCAATCGCAGTAATAGGAGTTTACATTATTCTGTTCCTTTTGCAGACAGGAATAGTTTATTTGGTATTTAGAGAAGTTCCTGCTTTGGGTTCTAATCAAGATGGTAGTCCCATGTTTCTATATCCTGATATAAACGAGTCATTCATAATTGAAGGTATTGTTGCTTCTATTTTTATTTTTATGTGTTCTATTGGCTTTATTTTATTATACCAAGCATCAAAGTTCGTATATAATAAGAGTGTAGCAGCTAGATATTTAGCCGTAGGTATTCTTCTTATATTAGCGTCCTTTATTACATTACAGGCAATGATAACGATTAAACTAGGTCAAAGATTATTTAATGTGTAATTAACTTAAATTTACATGTTGCACAATCTTCCTATTCATCTAGTTAGGAGAGTTTGAATTAGCAAAGAATTTATGGGAGGATTGGTTGTAATTTGTTAAAATTCTAAACTATAACTATTGATAATTTTAGAATTCTCTGTTTTTAATTAGGGAAAGAAAAAAAATAAAAATTAGTTAACTATCTTTAAAATTTGATTTAACTGAGGGATGCAATATGGGATTTATATGCGGCGTCATCCAATAAATTTCCTTTCTCGGCATCCCAATTGGAAGCATCAATCTTAAATAACCAAGCGGTAAGTGCATTTTCATTGATTTTTTCAGGTTCATCCATTAAATCGCTATTTACCGCACTAACTGTACCTGATACGGGACAATAAACATCTCCAACTGCTTTGCTTGATTCCACTGTAGCGTCTATTGGATCTGAGGAAGGTTCGTCTCCATCCATTGTTACTTGAGAAAGTTCAGCACCCTCGAGGGCATCTACATCCACAAACGAAATTTCTCCTAATTGCTCAGCGGCATAAGGAGTAAGTCCTACTTCACCAGTTTCATCATTATACCATTGATGGGTTTTAGTATACCAAATTGCCATACTTTATACAACTCTTAGCTCTAATTTTAATATTTTATATAATATCGAATTTAATGATATGATAAAGTTAATTATATCATTGATTTAAAATTTATTTATTGAGAAATATTTTTTAAAAGTAAATACCGATATATATGAAAAATTCACTTAAGGCTCAAGTCGAATCTCATATTGAATTTAGAGATTGGTATCGTAAGATAGTAAATGATTTTAATTTTGATCTTCAAAAAGATCGAGAAGCAAGAGATTTATTATCTCGTATTTTAGAAAAAAAAACCAACTCGTATAACCTTGAGGAGATTTTGCTCTCTTTTAAGCAAAATATCCAAAAAAAAGAACAAATCTGTGTTTATGGTTGTGGTCCTTCATTAGAAGAATCAGTTGATTTTATATTAAGTAATTTAGGAAAAAACTTTTTTAATAACTGTGTAAATTTAGCTGCTGATGGAGCTGCTCGATTGTTGAATGAGAGAACGATACAGGTTGATGGTATTATAACTGATTTAGATGGAATCACTAAAAGAGATTTCTTCAAGGCGAAATTTGTGATCGTTCATGCACATGGAGACAATATTCTTCTTTTAGAGCATTTTAAAAACACAATTATTAACTTCACAAAAATAATCGGAACAACTCAAGCAGAATCAACTTACAATCTAATTAATCCCGGTGGCTTTACAGATGGAGATAGGGTTTTAGCTTTGATAATTTCTTTTTTATTACCTCAACAAGAACTATATTTAATAGGCATGGATTTTGACAATATTGTGGGAAATTATAGCAAACCAAATCGCGAAAAGAATTATGTAGCTGATCCAATTAAGTTAAAAAAATTACAATATGCATTGCAGATAATCGAGTGGTTAATACCAAAAGTAAAAATACCCATGTATTTAATTAACGCCAAACCTATATCAGATAAATTAAATTATTTGACTCTTGAAGCATTTAAAGAAAGATTTTAAGAACTTACATTTTATAATCTTCTATCCCCCGCTTAGTAATAGAATATAATACTTTTTTCTCAGGAAGAAAGTGAGAGTTTACTATATGAATATAGATCATGTCTTTTTCCTTATAGCTTAAATACAATACTTCTGAGAAAAAGTGATTTAAATATTGTATTCCAACTGGAAACTCTTTAACAACCGCTTCTTCAATAAAATTTGGAGCTACTTGAGCTGTTAAAATTGTAATTAATTGAAAACGCTGAGTTAAATTATTTATTTTTTCTAAAATTTTAAAATATGTGGTTTTTGCTTTTAAAAAGGATAAATGTTTATCGCTGCGCTCAATTCTGAAAAAATTGTTAATAGAGTCGATTATTAATAGTTTTACATTATTGGATTTGATTATAGAATCCAATTCATTAAGTTTCATTAAAAGGGCATTGTTACTCATGATTTTTGACACATAAATATTCTTTAATGTCTTTTCGGAGTTATATTTGTTGGATTCTGCTAACTCTCGAACTCTTTCGGGACGAAAGGTGTTTTCTGTGTCTAAATAAACAACTTTAAAGGAATTATTAAACGCCTGTACTGATAATTGATGACATATCTGAGTTTTTCCTGTCTTGTTAGCTCCAAAAACGACATAACCTTTACCTGAAAAGAATCCACCGCCAATTACTTTATTAAAATTCTTGGAACCAGTTGAAATTAAGGTTTTTTTATGTTTTGTTCTTTCAATTTCACTAATGATTTTTTTCTTATCGATTGTATTAGATTCAAATAACTCTCCCATAATAAGTCGGTCTCTTAACATTCTCAGCAAATAATAATTAAAAATCTCTAAATAAACAATAAAAACTTAATTAGGTAATGCTTATTTTTGATAAAGTATTAAATCGTAAAATTAATTTTTGATTAAATATTGACTATTATTTATATTAATTTTAACATTTGTTTTTATACAATTAGATAATAATTTTTTCATCCTCTAAAAATGGCAAAAAAAAAGAAGGAAGTATGTCCGTATTGTGGAAACAGTTTTGCGTATCTTAGTCGACATAAGTGCAAAGTAAAGGAGAGAGTTGAAGGTACGGAAGAAGAAGGAAAATCTGATACTGAACGAAGATTGGAAAGAATTGAGGAAAGGAAAAGAGAAGAGGGTCGTAGTTTAAGAAAGGATGAACGAATAGTTCTCAATATTATCTCACGAGAAAAGGATATTTATTTTGAACAACTTTTAGAGATAACAAAGAAGGAACGAATCGATCTCGATAGAATTCTAAATACTTTATCAATTCAATCAAAAATACACATAGATCGAGAGCTAATGGTAGCCTCGTGGACAAAACACATAACCTTAAATGAATCGTATGATGTAGAAATAAAAGATCGGAAAATTGACAAGAATAAAGACGATTATATTTTAGATGTTTTTTCACGCCAGCCATGTTTAATCTGCCCCTTTGCGAGTAAATGTAATAGTACTAACCTTGATCAATATAATCCAATACATTGCCCTTGGTTATCAGATTGGATACAATTTTCTCTGGAAGGGAAGATTTATAACATAAATTTTGAGGAAACTGAAGATAAATGAATTATTAATACTTCTTCTTTAAACCGATTAAATAAATTTCATTACTCTTTTTATTAGAAGATTTTGGTTTTAAGCTTCTTACAACCATAAAATGGTGTTTCATCTTTTTGTAGAAATTCTCGAAATCAGCTCCTTGAAATACTTTTATTAAGAAATTTCCTTTGATTTTGAGGTTTTGAGTAAGCTTAAGGATGTTGAGACAGAGTTTAATTTGCCTTGCTTGATCACTAAACTTATTACCTGATTTGTTAATACTAGCATCAGAAAGAATGAGATCAAGTTTTTCTCCGTTGAAATAATTATTAATTTCCACTTGAAACTCGGGAGATGTAAAATCCATTTTAACTATTTTTATGTCTTCAATAGGGGATAATCTCTTGAGATCTACTCCCATAATTTTGTAATGATCGCGGTGATAATATTTGTCGTTGTGTTTTGTTAAATTTAATTCCGCATATTTTTTAGCTACTTGTAACCACGAACCCGGAGTACTACCTAAATCTAATATATAATACGCTCTTTTAAAAACATTATATCTTTTTTGAATATCCAGTAATTTAAAAGCTGATCGGGCTCTGTACCCCTCCCGCTTAGCTTGTTTATAAACTGCATCTTTTCTATGTTCTTCTGCATCTTTTGACATGATTTTAATACTAATTTAATTTTTTATTTTGTTTTAAGACTTTTTTTAATTCGTCGATTTTCATGTCTGTTTTTATCGAAATAAAATCGAAGTGAGTCCTTGAGGCTTTATAACCTTTCTCCTCAATTATCTTAATTATGTCTTCAAGTTTGGGGATAGATGAAAGTTTTAATTGCTGCGATATTTTATGAATGTTATAATAAGAAACAGGCATATTTATTTCCGCGAGTGCGAATTTAAGGATTTTTCTTATCCTATTTTTGTTTTTAAAATTGAATTTCTCATTTAAAATACTTAACTCTTCTAAATATGATTCTTGATGCAACTCACCAACCCATAAAGGTCCAGAATATGACAAATGCTTTCCACTTAGGCATATTGGGCATTTTTGAGGAACTTTTAAGAGATCCTCAATAATTAATGAACGATCCCCACAATTATTACAATGAATAATATACCCGTAATTTTTTGGTAAATTTTTTAATATCTTTGACTTCCCTCTGAAACTTAGTGCAAAAATTCTTATGAAATGGTTAGAATAGAAAGTTAAAAGCGGTATTATGCCTAAATTGTTTATATTAGCAATTCTTGAGATAAAAGATATTAATATTCGCGCCCCAATTTCCTTGCAGTAATCTGTGTGAAGCGGTTTGGCCATATATTTTCTAATACAAGCCTTTGGTTTAACTCCAAATAACACTGCTGTATCTGTCGCCGTTATACATAACAACCCGTTATCTTTTTTTATTGCTTTAAAGGCAGAATCAATAAAAAAATTTGGAGTGCCAAAGGGATCGATTGAAATAACATCTGGTAAGACAGAATTTCGAGAAATTTCAGAAAATAATAGGTTAGCGTCTTTATTTAATACTTCCGCTTGTTCAGGATCAATTTTATTTAATTCTAAATTGTGTTTAATTAGCTCAATTGATATGGGATTTATGTCGTTTAAATATATTTTTTCAACATTCTTTGTATTTTTTAACAATCTTATTAAACCAATACCCGAAGCCGCCATTGAATCTACTACTACTAACGGGGTTTGGCTTATAGTGTTATTATATGCTAGAATAGCTAAGATTGAAATATCCCTGTTTATCTCCATTCTTTCGTTATAAAAGACATTCATAGATTTAGAGGGGATAGCATTGTTATCTGTTTCGTGTAAAAAGAATTTCACAGAACCTTCTTGTTTTGTAATGTATTTATTTTTACCAGAATCTTGATTTTCAGTTTTCATATTATCTTTTACTTATTAACTAGTGAATTAGGTTGTTGATAAAAAGAGGGTTACTGGCTTTTCGCTTCCTAACAAACCGCCAGAAGTTCTCATATGAATCTCATTAACATTATCTACAGTTAAGGGTTCAATATTATCCATTTTTTTAACCTCATCTGTGTTTTCGGTGCTACCAATAATTAAAAAAACTCCTTTTAGAGTTTTAATGATAAATGCCAATGGAAGCCATTCATAATAAGTGCGTATTTTAGCTTTTGGTGAAGGAAAATATGAATATATTCCACCATAAGTTATTATGGCATGTAAATCCCCAACAAAACTTCCACTATAGCGATCTTTGAAATTTCGATTAATTAACGCTTGTTCGTAAGCTTTACATTTATCGGACCACTTTGTTGAATCTCCTCCAAGGCACCTTATACCTCCTTCCATATTATTAGGTAATTTTTTTAACTCTTGATAAATATAATGATAAAAAGTCATACTATATGGGGATGTATCCAGAATGAATTCTGCAACTTTACCATTAAGAGCTAAAACTAGGTTAGTATAAATCCCATAAAGAACATAGAAACTACAAATAAGAGTTCCCATTTCATTGTATATTCCCACAATCGTCCCTACGGTTCTATTAACTATAACATTAGATGAACCGTCTACGGGATCTATTGTAATTCCAAACTTTCCATTACCTAGAACAGGTTCAGCTTCTTCAGAAGCAATAAATAGAAAATTGGCATCGCTTTCTTGGAGTGCTTTCAGGATAATGCTATGTGTTAATACATCCTCGTGAATTTGGGCTTCCCCATAAAGATTGATTGTATGCTTTTCTACATTTTCAATTTCCATTCTTTGTTCGATTTCGCGTGATGTTATTCCTCTTTCTAATAAACCCCTAATGGGAATCGTAGCATCAGCAATTGTTTCAATAATCTCAATTAATTCGTCCCTATCTGAAAATGAATGTGGAATATCATTATCCAACCATTTTGATAATTTAATACTTTCTATTCTTTCGCTCATTAAAACAACTCATTAAATAATTTCTAAATGTTAGTTCTCGAATTAAAATAATGAGCTATAATTGATAATCTTTTATAATTTTTTATTCAAAACCGCGTTTAGTTAACATGGAATTTAGCATAAACGGTGTATTATCATTTCCTCTATCTAAAACAAACCTTCGGTTATTTGCTATATCTGTTCGTTCGATTTTGATAGAATTTGTCACCCAATATTGCATAACATTACCACCGCTTTCCACTTCGAAAGTTTGCCCTTCTTGAGTTCTTCTACTATTTTCATTTACAATCAAGATACTAATCTCATATTTTTGTTCTAAATTAACCAAATTAGCTAACAATTGATTTAGTCGATAATTCAGAATAACATTTTTTCCTTTTTTCTCATGATTTAATTCTAATCGATATAAATCCGTTATAGAGTCTATAATTATTAAATTAAATGTCACATTCTTAGTTTTTAAATCATTTAGAACGACAAATTCCAAATTAAATATAAAATTGAATATATCATCAAAATTCGTGGCATGAATAAATATAATACGTTCTAAAACATCCTCTAAATTGTTTTCAAACACAGCACTAATTTTTTTGAATGGAAAATTTGGTTTTGTGTATATATAAAGCACTTTTTTTTTATTTAGCGCATATATATTAGCTGTTTGAAGTGATAATGTAGTTTTCCCAACACCAAAGTCACCCCATAATGAAGTTATTCCCTTTTTGGCACCATTAGATTTAAAGAACTCATTTATTTTAGTTAAGGGAAATTGCATAATTAAAAATTTTTAATTGTTTCTTTAATTTATATAATTAATTTGAGAAATCAACCTTTATATATCTTAACAGAGGATTTAAATTTCTTCTATATAATAAAGAGTGAGTTAGATAAGTATAAAATTCATTTTCAAATCCTAAATTTAGATTCTAAAATTCCCGATATTCCATCAATCATACTTACAACTTCCAATGATTATCAAAAACTTGGAAATAAAAATCGTGTTAATTATCTTGTCTATTCAAAAAATATTGATTTTGGTAACTATTTCTTACATGTTATTGCTACTGTGAGAATAGGATACAAGAAGTTTTATTCTAATTTAACTTTTTCTATCGATCCCGGTAAAAAGCTAGGCTTAATGGTTTTTTTAGATGATTATTATCTAGATTCATACTGTTGTTTTGAAAGTAGTGATTTCTTTGCTATTGTTCATAAGTATATAGCCATATTTGAAGAAGATAATCCAACTCTGATGAAATTAAACTTCAAATTGGGGCGAGGTGTTCTTGACATCACTCATGATTTAGTAAAGCAAATTTACTTCATGTTTCAGAATCGAAAGTATCTCAGAGTATGTTTAATCGATGAGTTTAAGTCGTCGCAATTTAAATTATCAAAAAATACAATTGGCAAAAAGTTTACAAAAGATGAAATTTCAGCTTTGATATTGGCGTTTAGATTTGGAATCGATGTTAGATATGATAATTATAACGATATTTTTAAACAGTTAAGGATGAAAAAAATATTTATCAGAAAAAATAACACAGAGAGATCTAAAAATCGTGATGAACCCTTTTTATTATTAGAGGAAATAATAGTTAATGTTTTGAATGGGAAGTTATCTCTCAGTAAAGCTATAGAAATTACATCCGCTAATAATGGATAATAAAAAAATATTTATCTTTTTTACAATTTTATATTAATAAGAACGATAAAAGCATATTACTTTTTTCACTGAAATGCAAAAATATATTTTCTTGATGAGAATGCATTTTACATTCCTGTCGTGTAGGGGATATTCAGAATTATGAAAAGAATTAGAAGTATCGATATCTTCAGAGGTATTTGTATATTCTATATGACTTTTGGGCACATGGTTAATTGGTGGATTTCTCAAGGAGATTTCTGGTTATATGAGATTATTTGGAATTATGGTGCTCCAGTAGGAGGTGGTGGATTTTTATTAGTTTCAGGTATGAGTGCTTCAATATCCTTTAAGAGAAATCAGCTGAAGGCTCAAAGTTCTCAAGAATTTAATATGAAACGAGCTAGAAATGTTTATATGTTGAGGTGTTTGTTCATCTTCTTAATCTCTTTATTATGGAATTTCATAGGTACACTTTTCATGGGACTTTCAGGAGTATGGTTATGGTTTGTAATACAAACAATTTCAGTATCTTTGTTTATGGCTTGGCCGTTTTTAAAAACATCCAGAATTTTTAGATTATCCATGTGTTTTGTATTTTGGATTGGTAACGAATTTGTATTCTATTGGTTGGCTCCTTACAGTAACACACAAAACATATTAGGGTATCTTTTCTATTTTCTTTACAATTCTCCGGATCAAAATGTCATTTTGGGTTATTTTCCTTTTCTTCTTTTAGGAACCGTAATCGGTGATGTATTTTTCGAATCTAATGGTATTGACAATCTAATCGAAAGAAAATTGTTCTTAAAGAAGAAGATTTCTAGAAACGGTCTATTATTTGGAGGGTTTCTAATAACATTTGGACTGTTATATAATTTTCCTGATTTCTCGAATAAATCAACCTTTGCTTCACATATATTTATTGTTGGTATTCAACTTATAATAATGGCATTTTTGGTTTATATTAAAGAGATTAGAGTAATAAGTTTCCAAAAAAGTTATAGATTTTTTGAAATTTATTCTTTTTATTCTTTTACTTTATTCATTGCTCATGAAATTCTTTTCTTCCTATTTCAACCTATTTTTAATTTTATTAACATTTGGTGCGTAATTATCCCCATTTTAATTGCGTGGACTTTTCTATTTCGATTTATTTACATAAAATGGGATAAAAACGCTTCACTTAAATTTCTAATTAATAAAATAGCTGTTGCTATAGCAGATAGAATTGAAATCGTTAAAGCAGGGAAGCATTAGCACTCTAACTTCTAAATCAAAAAATAAAATGAAAAGATAAAATGTAAATCTTCTAAAAAACAAACGATCGAAAAATCAATATTAAAACAAAAATCATTATGGAGAGACTAAAAAGCATAGATATATTTCGCGGATTATGTATGAGTTGGATGTTTCTCGGTCATTTAATAGAATGGTGGATTAGAGAGGAATATCTTTGGGTAAGAACATTTACATTTTTTATCTTTGATCCCATCGGAGCCTCTGGATTTTTGTTCATTTCGGGTGTTAGTATAACTCTATCGTACCGCAACCGATTATACAGGGTTGAGGAAATAAAAGACCTAAGTTATTCAAGGGTGAAGATGTCTTACTTTTTAAGGGCATTTTTTTTACTAGCAATAGCGATAATCTATAATACTGCTATAGCTCTTTCTTATCAATTATCGTGGATTTGGACATGGTTTGTGCTTATGACTGCTGCTTTTTCACTGTTATTAATGTGGCCATTATTTAATCTTTCAAAAATATCAAGAATTTTAATTGGCGTCATAATTTGGTTTATCAGTCAGTATCTTTATTTATTGCTCTCTCCATATCAAAATCAATTAAATATTCAAGGGATATTTTATCACTTTTTTTATAACGATTATAGTCAAGATCCATTATTAATTTTTTTTTCATTTTTTCTTTTTGGAACTGTAGTTGGCGACATTTTGAATAATCTAAATAACAACAGAAACCCTGAACTTAAGAGAAAACAATTAAAGAAGAAAATAATAATACCTACAAGTCTTATTAGTTTAGGTTTAATTTTATTCGGCGTATTGTTTAACTTTCCATCATTTCTGAGCAGAAGTAGTCTTTCTTGGCTATTTTACGCAATAGGAATCGATTTATTAGTGTTAATGATCTTAATAATTCTTGAGGAATATAAGATATTCAGCACTAAGAAAAGTTATCGCGTATTTTTCTATTTCTCCTATTATTCATTTACGGTCTATTTAGGACATAATTTCTTATATTTCATATTTTATAAAAAATTAGACTTGGTAACTATTTGGATTGCCGTAGTCTTAACATTTTTAGTGTTTAGTTTGTTTCTCAGACAAATATATAAAATGTGGGGTTGGAAAGCGTCGTTAAAGGCAGTATTAGGAAAAACTAGTTTCAAGTTAGCATATAAAATCGAGGAAAAGAAAAGAAGAGAATAAATGTGGGATTTTATTGTATTTATATTGATGTAAGACTACACTCTCATTATTTAGAATTAAAAGTTTGATAAATTGAGATTAGAAAGATGAAAGAACGCTTAGATATCGTATTAGTAGATAGGAGATTAGTAGAAAGCAGGACAAAAGCACAGTGGTTAATTAAGAGCGGTTTTGTTTTTGTAAATGATGCGAAAATTCTAAAATCTAGCAAGAGGGTTGATATTAACTCGAAAATTAACCTTACAAAAAAATATCCTTATGTTGGAAGGGGGGGTCTAAAATTAGAAGCTGCTCTTAAAAGTTTTTCAGTCGATGTTCAAGGAAAAATTTGTGTTGATATTGGTGCATCAGTTGGAGGTTTTACAGATTGCTTGTTGCAACATGGTGCGTTAAAAATTTATACAGTTGATACTGCCACTGATTTACTTCATCCGTCTTTAACATGCAAAGATGATAAGATTGTAGAATTCTTTGGCGTTGATGCAAGAGAATTGACATCCTTACCAGAGAAGGTAGATATTACAACTATAGATGTAACCTTCTCTTCACTCAGGTCAGTTCTTCCAAATGTTAAGAGTTATTTAAAGCAAGATGGAGATATCATTGTTTTAGTTAAGCCTCTTTTTGAAACCAATTTTCAGCAAGAAAAAAAATTTAAAATTATAAACGATTTATATAAGAGAATTTTAAGAGAATTCATAGGATGGAGCAAAATGAACTCACTATATCCTAAAGGTTTAATCGCTTCTCCATTGTTAGGAAAAGGAGGATCAATTGAATTTTTGGTACATTTTCAGATCGATAAGGAATTTGTTTTTAAAACTGATAATACTATTGATGAAGCCTTAAAGGATGCCAAAGAATTAAATTCTAATTACTTGGATAGTTTTTAAAAAGACTTCCCCAAGCGGTATCAAAGAATTTATTAATCCTTTTCTTTCCGATTGTTGGATACCATAACATATCATGAAATACTAAAGATCCTAAAATCGGTAATGTAAAAAAGATTTTATTATGTAGCAAAGGATTTAAAAATTGTAAGGACCCTTTTCTAACCATCTGATCTCCCCATATTATTAAACTTCGTTTAACCTTGAAATTCCAATTTATTCCCGATACATTCTCTCCAATAATTTCAATATCCTCGAAATCACCGCATCCTAACCCTTCTTCGTGGGCTAATTTAATAGCAGGAAGTTTTAATGGTTCGAATCCTAACATTTTTGCAACTACAGTATCTACAGCAACTTGATCATATCCAGCGAGGAGATAATTTTTAATCCGAGGAATCATTGTTCTTGGCCCGGCTCCATCTCCGCATACTGTTCCATCTACTATTGCCATTATGCTTGGATGAATTTGTTTTTGAATGATTAATAAATCTACTAAAACTTCAGACATAAACTGATGACTAAAATGCCTTCTTTTGGTCAACAGCCCTCCAAAAGCATTTTTCATAGCGCACGTTATCCCTCCATTTTTTGATTCTTCCTTTGTCTGTTTTAAGGAACCTCCAATCGCTCCAGTATGACCGTGAGTTTTCATTGTGGGCAAGTGAATTATTGGTTTTCCTACATAAAATTCAGGAATTTTAAATCCTCCTGGAAATATTTTAGAATCTAGAACGTGTAATTTCTTGTTTTTTAAGGTAATAAATCGGTGCTTTTGGGATTCATACGGTACAAAAGGAATTCTAGTTAAAGGGATGAACCTTACTCCATATTTATCTATAATAGGGCCCCACTTATTTCCTTTTAGTCCCTTTTCTATATTGGTCACAACAGTCCGATTTTCAGCGGTAAAGATATTTTTTGGCTCGTAACCATCGTCCAGCATGGTTTTAATGACGCCTTCCACTTGCCAAGGAGGGCTAGAACACGATGGGAAAAATTTTGACCAGCTTAAATTTAATTTTAGTATGTTTTTAGATTTTTTATCGTAATGCTTACTATATTCTGCTAAATGCATTAATTTCTTATAATCCTCTAAAATCGTTTTAGGGGAAGTTTTCACAACATATATTTGCGATTTTTTGGACATGATTAATTAGTAAAATGTGATATAATTTATTTTTTTTGTGAAATTGTAGTTAACGTTGGATATTTTCTTGAAGAGTCTGCGATGTAATATAAGAAGATTGGTTAATGAAAAAATGATAAAGATTACCTAAATACATAAGCACAACTTTCTCTGCCATGTGTTGTATTACGCTCAAGTCGTTGATAATGGATCTAAAAGACAAATCAAATCTCAGTTGAAGGTTTTTTAATAAAGTTAAAGTTTGTACCTGTACAGAGATATCCAAAGAAATGATGTAAATAATCCCAAATAACGTTACCATTTTATAGGAAGAAGGTATTCCGGGAAGATTGTTGCGTAAATTGCTAGAAAAACTATAATTACTACTACTAAAAATATAATCAGAAGTATAAAACCCTTAATATCTTCAGGTGAAAAACGAAATCTACTTTTAATTTTGTACTTCGGGACATATCGTTTCTGAATTAGCCATTTTTTATAAGCTTTTGTTAGTTTTCCATTTTTTAATGGATTTTCACCCGTTGATCTCTTAAAAGATTCTTGATATTCTACGGAATTTAACGAATTATAGGCTTTTCTGATTTTTACTTTTCTAATGGCAAAATCTATACTTGATAGACTGATGATTATCGTAGGTATTGATATATACCAGTTAAAAACTATTAACAATACAAAACGAATTATGTATGTGTAATAATACGTTGCTAAGAGGATTAATAAGACCATTACACACATAAAAGCGTAGCATTTAAAATCTTCCTTATCTACTGAAATCATAAAATAGACTCTATTTGGTATATTAATTTTAAGTGTATTAATATTAATTAATTTTTCATTTAATTTAAAATTTTTAGTGTTAAGGGAATTAACATAAATTAAAATATAATTCATAGAAGATTTGAAAGGAATATCGCGAGTTTGTCTAATTACCTTAAGAGTAAATCATTATAATTATCCGATTTTATTTAATCGATTCTATACTCAAATCTATGCTTTTAATGGCGTTATAACAAATATCTACGCAACCTTTGAGATTTTTGGGTACACATTTATTAGGAGTATCCCTTGAAGTATGAATAAACGGAGTATCTTTATTTGAAAGAAAACAACACACTTCCATAGTTTTTTGAGTTTTTTTAACGAAAGATCGAAAAGATGTATGGTCACTTCTAGGTTCAATAGTCATATCAAATTTTCTTAAGGGAATTTTTAGATTGTTTGCTGTTGTTTCTAAAACATTAACAATATTTTTATTATAGTTGTTGTTTTTCACAATGCCCGTTTTATTTATAAGCCCTATATCAGTCCCTACCATATCAATATTAATATTATAAGATTCATCAAGGTTATATTCTTGATTTAAATCATTAAAATGTTTCACACAGAATTTTCTTGAACCCCATAAGCCATATTCTTCAGCACCACACCATAAAAACAAAATGTCTATTTGTTCGAGGGGATTTTTATTCAAAAGTATTGCCAACTCAACTAAAATTGAAACCCCGCTAGCATTATCAATCGAACCGAGTGATTTACTCGGATCCCCGTTTAAAACTAAAATAAAGATTGAAATCGTTAAAAATCCAAATGATACGTATGAAAAGTCAGTTATTTTATCAAATAATACGTTATAAAAAGCATTACCGTTTAAAACTGAAAAATTTATAAGTACATCCCAAACAGAAAGAATCAATGTGGAGCTTATAAAGGGAAAAATTAACGTTCCCTCTATTAAAAAAAAATATTTTTTCAAATTATATGAATAATTTTCTGATTTGGAATCATAATGAGCAGAAAAGATAATTAGAGGGCGTTTTGGGGTTTTTTCCTTTGCTGGTATTTTTGCAATTAAATTTTTAGATTTTTTCCTTTTTCCTATTAACAATCCACTTGTCACATCAAATAAATCTCTTAGAACAATTATGACTGCTACAATTAAAATTAAGTCGATCAATATCATAAGCCAATTCAAATTAAGAAAGACTAGTGCCTCGAAGAGAACAGATGAGCTTATTAAAAAAATCGATATTACCTTTACTAAAATCGTAATTGTTTTAGACCATTTAAAAGTCTCAGTTTTATTTTCGATGTTTTCCTGAGTTAAAACTTTTTGTAAATACTTTATTGATTTATTTTCACCTTCAGTTCCTGCCTCACGCTCAAACATTAATGAATGTATATGATTCATAGGCTCGGTTTCATGAGATAATTTTAAATCCGCGATATCGATCACATTGCTCTTAAATAATCTTAAATAAGACTTAATGTTCAATATATATCTAAATTTATCAAGATTACTATTATTTGATATAATTAAAAAGGATGAAAATTATTTTTCATTTTTCGAAAAAAGAGCTAAGATAAAAATATTATGTAGTCCAAGTATCTGAAATTTTTTCTACTCCTTCATAGGATCTTTTTTCTTTTGCTAAAGGTAGGCAATACATATAATGATCGCCACCGAGATGCATTTTTCTGGGCTCATCTATACCACATCCAATATGGTCGTCTTTGTTTGGGCACCTAGGGTGAAATGAACATCCTGAAGGTGGATTAATTGGACTGGGTACATCACCTTCTAAGATAACTCTGTTTTTTTTTGAACTAGGATCAAATGTAGGACGCGCAGATAGCAATGCTCTAGTATATGGGTGTGTTGGGTTATAAAAAACCTCTTCAAGTGTGCCGGTCTCCACGAATTTACCTAAGTACATTACTGCGATTCTATCAGCTATGTGTTGTACCACACTTAAATCATGAGTTATAAAAAGATAAGACAAACCAAATTTATTCTGAAGTTCTTTTAATAAATTTAAGATTTGAGCTTGAACGGAGACATCCAGAGCAGAAGTTGGTTCGTCCAAAATAATTATTTCAGGATTACATGAAAGAGCTCTGGCTATCACAATTCTTTGTTTTTGACCTCCAGAAAATTCATGTGGATATCGATCCAAGTGTTCTCTCTTCATGGAGACGGTTTGTAGAAGTTCAAGAACGCGTCTACGCATTTTTTTTCTTTTAGTCATTCCTAACAGAATTTTGAGAGGTTCACCTATAACATTAACTATTTTCCAGCGAGGATTTAAAGAAGAATCAGGATCTTGAAACACCATCTGAATCTTTTTTCGTAATGCTTTGTTATAGGGGTGTTTTACATCCATCAAATTATGGTAGTTTTGTTTCGCTATAGACCCCGTTGCTGTTAAAATTTTTCGTGTTGGAGGTAATAATTTGGCTGAGTTATTTTTTATTATTCGAAAGATTTTCCTTAGACTTAATTTCGCGAAACCGAAAAATGCATTGCCAATGCTTATTATTGGAATAAACATGATGTTCACAATTTTATTTTGTTGCTTTTGTTTTTCACTTCTTTTTTTCTTTTCAGCGCTTCCTATAATGATATTTTGATCTTTAAAGAAAATTTCTCCTGAGGTAGTAGGCACAAGATTTAATATAACTTTTGCGATGGTGGTCTTACCGCAACCACTCTCTCCAACTAAACCAAGAGTTTCTCCTTCATAAAGGTTAAAAGTGACACCATCTACAGCTTTAACATGTCCAATAGTTCGTTTGAAAAGCCCGCCGAATATTGGGTAATAAGTCTTGAGATTTTTTATAGAAAGAATAACCCGTCTTTTCTCACCTGAGTTTATTGTATCTTCTGTTGATGAGTTTTTTATCTTATCGTTATAAACAGTCATTTTCTTATTTTCCTTTCAACTAATTTACTATCAATTTCTAATGTTTTACTTTATAAAATTCTTTATCTCCGTCTTTACCCTATTGATATTTTGGGGAATTTTTATATTTGGGATCGAAAAGATGGCAAGCAACAAAGTGGTTATCGCCGACTTCAATACTGGTTGGTCGTACTTTGTCACAAGTCTCTAATCGATAATCACATCTTGGGTGGAATCTGCAGCCAGACGGGGGATAAATTAAGTTAGGTACCATTCCTCGAATTGTGAGTAAGTCTTGGTCTTTCTTTTCTATGCTCGGAATCGAACCAATAAGTCCTTTGGTATAAGGATGGTGAGGATTATTAAATAAATTTTCAGCCGATGCGTATTCCACAATAGTCCCGCTGTACATAACAGCCACTCTATCACACAATTCTGCGATAACTCCTAAATCATGTGTAATCATGAGAATCGATGTGCTAAATTTCTTTTTTAACACTTTCATTAAATCAAGAATTTGAGCTTGAATAGTTACATCTAAGGCAGTTGTTGGTTCATCGGCAATTAATAGCTTGGGATTACACGATAATCCCATGGAAATCATTACACGTTGCCTCATACCACCACTTAGTTCATGGGGGTATCGTTTTAAGATTCCTTTAGCATCCGCAATTCCTACTTCCTTAATGATGACCTCCGATTTTTCCCATGCGATGTCTTTCAAATTTGATTTTTTAGTTCGGTTTTCTTTTAGTTTTTTTATTTCTGCCTCTAGTTCTTTCTCTTCTTCTTTTGTTAATCGAGTTTTCTTTGTTTTTAATTCTTCTTCTAAAGCTTTTATTTCTTGTTTCTCTTTATTCCTATCTAATTTACGATTTTCAAGAATTTCCTCTAGTTCTTCTTTCTGATGTAATAGAAATACTTCCGCTATTTGTCTACCGACTTGAAGAATTGGATTAAGTGAATTTAACGGATCTTGAAATATCATAGTAATATCTTTGCCACGATATTCCCTCATTTGTCCTTCGGTTAAATCCAGTAAATTGACACCATCAAACATTATGGACCCGTCTATTATTTTTCCTGGTGGCCTCACAAGGCGTAAAATAGAAAGAGCCGTAACGGATTTCCCGCAACCTGTTTCACCGACAAGACCAAGGATCTCATTTCTGCTCATATCAAATGAGACCCCATCTACTGCTTTAACTATCCCTTCTTCCGTATAGAAATTCGTCTTAAGATTTTTGATCTCAAGCAGATTTTCCGAATTCCATGTTATAACTGAATCCGTTTGATTTTTTTCATCTGCTTCAACACTTGTTTTCTTTTTTACAGAGGTATCCATTTTCTTTTTAATCCCCTATTTTTTATTTTCAATGAAGTTCAAGAACAAATTACAGGTTTTTCATTCTCGGATCCAAAGCATCTCTTAACCCATCACCGACCAACATAAAACCCAGTACAGTTACTAAGATCATAATACCAGGCCAGAACATGGACCATGGTGCATCAATTAAATGAAGTCTTGCAACGCTAATGTCATTTCCCCATTCGATTAACGTCATATCACTGTAACCCAAAAAACTAAGACCCGCCAAACTTAAAATAATTCCACCGATGTCGAATGTAAACGAAATTATGATTGGTTGAATGCAATTTGGCAAAACATGCCTAAACATAAGTCTCCAATTACCCGACCCTGATACTCTTGCCGCTTCTACATATGGTAATTCTCGAGCTTGTAATACTGATCCCCTAATTAACCGAGCATAATAAGGAACGCCTAGAATTCCGAAGGCTAACATGATATATTCCATTCTTTGACCCCATATTGCTATAAAAACTAAAGCAAGAATCAGACCTGGAAATGCAAGAAAAACATCGGTAATTCTCATTATTAGCGTATCTATCCATCCTCCATAATATCCAGAGATCATTCCAACTATAACACCCATGATAACACTAAATGATATAGCTGGTAAAGCGATCGTTAATGAAGAATATGCTCCGTATATTGCCCTTGATAAAACATCACGTCCAAATTTGGTTTGTCCTAAAAGATGTTCGGGGCTTGGGGGGTCCCAAGAACCTATTAAAACACCATTTGCTACTTCTTTTGTATAAGGAGCAATCCATGCTCCATGAACAGCAAAAGTAATAATGATAAAAATGATTATAATTCCCAAAATTGTTAAAAATGATTTTAATCTTCTGATAAACTTTCTTTTGCTTATTGTCTTTTCATATTCAAATTCCCTTTGTGATAATTCCTCTAATCTAGAACCCGGGATAAGAAGGAACTTAATATTTCGTAAAATCCATAAGAGTGTATTTTTTATAATGCCACTTTTTTCTTTTACTTCTTCAAATTTGAGTTCTTGCTCATAAGATTCTTTCATAAATCTTTCACTTTTTTTTTTTTATTTTTAATTAATATCTTATTCGTGGATCTATAAAGCCGTAAATGAGATCAATAGCTAAATTAATAACAATAAATGTTATTGTAGTTAGGAACACAATTCCGTTTAATACCCAATAATCAGTGTTCTGTATCGATACAAGTAATAACTCACCTAATCCGTGTAAATTAAAAGTCGTTTCGGTAAGAATCGCTCCTGATAATAATCCTCCAAAGTTTAATCCTATAATTGTTATAGTAGGAATTAATGCGTTTTTTCGAGCATGGGTTTTAATTACGTCTTTTTCTTTGCACCCTTTCGCTCTTGCTGTTCTAACGTAATCTTGTCCCAAAACTTCCAGCATACTTGAACGAGTTTGTCTCGTAATTGAGGCAAGAGTTATAAATGATAAACAAAGTACAGGTAATATTAAATGATGAATATAATCGAAAAGTAAAACCATGTCAAAAGCTAAAATACAATCGATTATTCTGAGATGTGTAATAACAGGAGGATCTCCAATACCGCCAGATTTATACCCAATCCCCGGGAAAAGCGGTATTTGAAATGCTAGTAGATATTGAAGCATCATTCCCATCCAGAAAACGGGAATGGCAACTCCTACAAGTGCAAAACCCCTTAATATTGTATCTTTAGGTTTATTTCTATGTGTCGCTGAAATTACACCAGTTTTGAGTCCGACAAATGTTGCAATAATAATTGAAAGGAGAGCGATATCAAAAGTCCTAAAAAATCTCTCTAAAACAAGATCCCATACAAGAGTTCCAGGTGCAAGAGTAACAGAAGTACCCCAATTGCCAATAAATAAATCCCCTAGGTATATCACAAATTGCTCCAATATGGGTTTATCAAGTCCAAGTTGTGATAACATGTCCGCATACATTTCTGCAGTAAAATTCTTAGGGAGATGGGCTATAATTGGATCCCCTGGCATTAATCTTGAAAGGATAAAGGTTAATGCTATAACCCCAAATAAGACAGGCAACAATGCCAATAATCTTTTAACGATAAATTTAATCATGCTCATATATCATTTCCTCTCCATTCAATTGATCTAATTTTTTCCATTTTTTTCTATACTGTTTGAAAATTGCTGCTAAAATCGCAGCAAACAAGTTTACGCCCAATATTGAGAAAATCGTAACGTACCCTTCATAACGAGTGAAAAAATCACCGATTATGTTAACATCGAAACCATACATCATCCAAAACCATATAAAAGATTGTATTATTATAATGGGTGTAAGCCAAATGCTATTTCTAATTCCATATTCAAAGAACTTCTCTCTAAGTACCATTACAAACACAATTGCAAAAAGAATTATTATTGAAAGATAATACTCTGGATCAATAAAAATTTGATATAAATATAATATTTTTTCACCAATTTGTTTTTGAAACATATTGCTTAGATATCCGAAAAATACGAAATGAATCAGTAATAATGCTAGAATAAAATTACCTTGCCTACTTATATCAATCTTAAATTTCATACGACTTTCTCTATATCAATTTTTTCTAAATCAATATCTCTTAAAAAACCGTTACTATAATTTACATTTGAAAACTTATTAATTATTCTATTGTTTTTCCAAACTTTCATATCAACTGGGATTTGATTCCCCTCATTTAAAAGTATACGATTGTAGGAAAAAATATCAAGAATATCGTCATAAATTAAATAAGGAATAAAGTTCATTTTTGTTTTCTTATCTATTTTAATGGCAATTATTAGGGGAAAATATTTTTCTTTTTTTTCTAAGTATAACTGTACTGTTTTTGTTGAACCTTCTTCTTTAATTATGATTACATTATTTTCTATTTTTTCTCTCATATAAGAAATAATAGTATCACAATATCGTAATAGTTCAGCGGTATATCCTTCGAGGCTTGGATCTAATCCTTTTTCTTCAATGGTAGAAAGTGTATTCAAGAATTCAAGGAGTAAGTAAGTATAGACTTCTTGAAGGCTAGGAATTTCTGTTTTTATTAGTCGTGAATTTTCAAACCACTTTATTATCATTTCACGTTCTAAATTTCGGTGTACAATCTCCTTATATTTTCCTTTTGCGAAATTTATAAAATTAGAGATTCCAAGCAAAAAAAAATTTTTAAAATTCATAATTAAACCCAGCTCTTTTAACTTTTCATTCAACTTTCCAATATCAGGCAATATAAATAATGTCGAATGTCCATTAGTTAATTTATCAATTCTCATTGGGACGGGCATTACGGGAACTTTAAATATTTCTGTTCCAAATATATCAAAATAGAAACCTACAGGAGCAAGATCACTTTTAAATGATTTTAATTTACTGGGGGAATTAAAAAAAGAATTTTTTGGACTCATTTGAAAAACCGTTAAGATTTAAAAAAAAAAAAGTTATTTATAATTTATTATGTGTTTATGCTCTTTGTTTAATAGTGGCATGGATAGAACCAGATCTTACCCATGCTATTCGTTTGAAATCCCTCTAAGCCAACGACATAAGCGTCGAAAACTTTAGATGAATAACCAAATAGCCATGGCACATCTCTTTCAACCAAGAGGTATTGAATCCTGTCGTAGATTGCTTTCCTTGCGACAGGTTTGGTTTCTGCTAATCCTGCTTCCATTAACAATTGCACGTTATCATTTTGAACCATTGGATCTCTACCATCTTCTATTGCTGCTAAGGTACCATTATATTGAGCACCATTTGAGGCAACAGATCTGTTGGTAAACAATGGGTTGATGAAATTGCTCGGATCGTTATAATCCGGACCCCATCCAATCCACCAAAGTTCCAAATCATTTCTGTCAAGATTTCCTACTTCGTATAGTCGGTAAATGACTTCACTCCAAGTCATACCATAACCTATTACTGTAATACCTACTCTTGGTAAGTCTCGCATTAATAAGGTTAGCATGTCTTCTCGCATCTGATTACCAACGTTATAAGAATAGGAGAAACTATTCGCGGCTCGTCCGTGGGTTGCTGCGTATGTCCAATCATTACCATCAGATATATCAGTTAAATTATAAGAAATTGCATTGACACCAATCGTCGCATTAGACCACAACCATCCACCAGTTGTATGGTTTCCAGTATATCCGTAGCCCATAGCTTGCATCTTCATTCTTGCATCGGTTACGTTGTAGGTTGCTTCTTGATGTGACCAATTGCCATACAAAATACCTTCTGGGATTGGAGATTCCAATCGATCGGCAGTTCCTTCCTGAATTTCTTCGGTAATATATTCGTAGTCGACAGCAGCAGAAATCACTCGTCTCCATGACACATTAATTAAAACGTTATTCATGCCCATATATTGTGTAACTAAGGATTGCTTTTCTTCTGCTAGATCGTCACCCATCATGGTTGTACCTGGGTCAGCTGCAAATTGAGCGTGGAAAGATGGATGTGGATCATCTAAGAATTGAATATCTTCTGATAATAACGCTAAATTTCTGGCGTTCATATCAGTAATTCCTGAAAATACTAACGTAGTAATATCAGAGTGAGCCCATCCTGAATAGTAATCATCGTATCGAGTCATTAATACCTCAACACCGGCTTCATATTGATCGTACATCCAAGGACCAGTTCCAATTAGATCGTCGTCAGCCGTAACAAGGTATTCATCTTGAGGTGTACTTGCTGGTGATTGAATATATGACCCGCTAAAGCATAACAATGCTTGAAATGGAGCATAAGCTGCGCTTAATACGAATGTTACCACAAATTCGCTTTCAACAACAACATGGTCCACAATAGGCGTTCCATCAGGCCAGACATATAACTCTTCGATTTGAGTTACTCCATCCATGTTAGTGCCAGTTGTGTTTAAACACCAAGCCATTCTATCCCAATTCCACTTAACTGCTGATGCGTTAAATGCGGTACCATCGTGGAATGTAACATCGTCTCTGAGTGTAACAGTATAGTTTAAGTTATCTCCAGTCCACA
>JAHQWJ010000043.1 GCA_029856125.1 Promethearchaeia archaeon
GGGGTTAATTAACAATTGACTAGCACCCCAGCCACAACAGCTCTCTCTTTCTTGGTAATCAACGGGAACACCGCCAAAAAGCTCAATGAGTCCCTCAAGTTTGTTTTTACTACCTAAATAGCTATCGAGCGTTTTTTTATCTCTCGATTGATTCAAGTAATGGCAACCGTAGTGAACAGCAACTTTTAAGTTCCTTAAGTCGAACTTTAAAGTGTTAAGAACGTCATTCCGTATAAGATACAAAAAATCTAAATCGTGGACCAGTTTAAGCTTGGGATTTTGTAAAATATTATATATTCCAGGGTATCTTTCCCCCTTTACTTTTTTGCTAACTGAATTTAAGATATCTTGAGTTTTCCCTCTTACTTCAGGGTTTTTTAAAAAATCTCTTCCTCTAAGAAGGGAATTGTAGCATCCATTACAACTAAAAAAGGCAATATCTGCCTGTTGATTCATTTCGCTAAGGTTTCTTTCATTAATTGCAGAAAATTGAGCTCTAGTGATAAGGTTTCTCTGAAAAAAAGTACCGCTACAGCAAGATTGATTAACACACGTACTTGATTCTAACTGAAGTTCTTCTAATAGATCTTGAAATCCCCACCGTACTCCTGGGAAATACTTTTCTAAGCATGCGTTAAACAAACATAATTTTTTTTCTTTGAAATAATCTAAAGGGTTTTCAGGGTTTTCCCTTTCAATTTCACGTAAATCTAATGCTAAGTTATTAAAATCCATTATTTTCCTTCAGATTTTTTTCTATTTGGTTTCTGCTTCTCTTTACTTGCTTTAAATACATATTTTATACGAGCAAAATCGCAAATTATGTTCAATTCGTCGATTCGTTCTTGTGGTAAATTTTCACCTAATGGTTCTTCTAAAACTGTCCCTTTAGTTAGGAATCTTTCTGACATCTCAACGTATTTCCTTAAATCGGCATATCGGGGGCCATAACCTCTTTTAAAAGACTCGTTCCTTAGATTTATGATAAGCAAGGGTATATTGATATTCTCTTTAGGACATATTCGCTTACATCTCTCACACAGATAGCAATGCCATATATCAGAATCTTTCAAAACGCATTTATCTCCACGCAGAACTTTTTGAATTATTTTTCTACTATTGAATGTGGATACTTTAGCTGCAGGACAATCGCCTACACACTTTCCACAGGAAATACATTGAATTATATTTCTATTTTCATCTACATCTTCTACTAATTCCTTGTAAAATGCCCAATTCCAATCAGCTTCGGTGTGATCAGCCATAGTTTTAGTAATTTTTATTATTATTTAGAACATTTCAACTTCTTTGAGAGATTTATTGAATATAATCGTTATTAATTATAAGATTTGATGATTATAAAAATAAGTATAAAAATCAAAGATTTCTATTTAAAAAAGGTTTTAAGACGCTTTTATTGTTGTTCAATGCGGATAGATGGGGAGTGCAATAAATATATTTAAGTTTTAAAAACAATTTATCAAATATGTCGTTAATAATTATAAGAGAGCAGATATAGACAAGTGTCATTAACATTTCTTTTCTGAGGAGTTTATTTATGGTTCTGTATAAAGACGGAAAAATCTATTTAAAAATAGTTTATTGGGGTATGGGTGCTTCTGGAAAGAGCACTATTCTGAAAACGTTGTATCGAATAACAAAGGAAAGTAAAAAGGATATTATCCCAATTGGTGAACTACAAATTATTGAAAAAGCAAGCGGTGCTACGTTATATTTCGATCGCGGTCTTTTTCAGTCTACAAAACAAAATGAAGTCTACTATAGAGTTTATACCGTAGCAGGGCAAAGGGGCTTTACTCCTCTAAGAAGAAAAATATTCGATAAAACTGATGACCAAACAGATGCAGTTATATTTGTTGTTGATTCGCGAACTTACTTTTTAGAGGATAATATTGAATCTTTGTTAGAATTAAAGAACATAGCAAACGATAGATTATTAAAAGAAATTCCAATGATCGTCATGTTAAATAAGCAAGACCTCGATAATGTTATTGATGAAGAGGACTTCAAACTCATATTAAAAGATGAAAAATTATGGTACGAGCCAGGAAATAAATTTTATATCTGGAACCCGTTAATTTATACTTCTTGTGCATTATATGATCAGAAAAAAGATATTTACCGCAGTTTTCATGAAACTGCTCGTAGAGCAGTCCTTTATCATGTTTATGGAGAAGGTAAAGCACCAACAGAAATTGATATACCACAAAAATCTCCATAAAAGCAATTTAAGCGAGAAAATCTTCTTTTATTATCAATAAAGTTCATTACACAGCAATTTTTGTAAAAAAAAAAATCAGTTTCGAGAAAAAATTGCTCTCATCCACTTTGGAAGAATAAATCCCCCATAGAATTCAATTGCGCTTATGATTAACAAAACGCGAGTAATAACAACCATAAGAGCCAAAAAAGGGTCAGCAGGATCAGCGAATATCATACCAAGTAATGCATCCAATATTGCTGCTATAGTGAAAGTAATGAAGGCAGCGCGTAATAATTTCCCTTTTAATTTTACTTCTCGATCTTCCGATTTGAGAGAATGTTGAGCAAATTTTAACCCTGTTCCTGCCATGATTAATATCACAAGTAATAAGTATATTGTGATAAATAGCCCAAATTCTACTGTAAATGGGCGTAATGGGTTTATTATACCAATTTGATTGATATCCGTAAATAACAGTATAAAGAATACAGCTTCGAAGATAATGCTAAATACGACAGTTAAGGTTACAACTAATTTCTGTTTCGGTTTGTTGTTCATATCAGTGTAAGCAATCAACCAGGCGAGTAATGCAAGAGGGATAAAAGCGTTTCCAATAATAAAATACCACTCAATAGCTAATGATTCTTGAAAGAATATATTCATTAGGAAACTTATAGAGTCGGGGAACCACGGGTTCGCAACGCCTATCCATGAAATACCAACTAAAATATAAAGTCGTGATTTGTATTTAAAATATTTAAATAATATCGAGAAGCCGATATAGAGGGAAATCAAAACAAAAATTAAGCTAAAACTTCCTTGTAATAAATCTACAAATTCTAAAGCCATAAATATCTCCTATTATCTTTAAATGAAAACTCTTGTTGATTATGATATATTTTTGATATTTATAAACTATCTTTAAATTCAAAATACGACTAGGTTTGTGACAGAAAAATGATTATCAAATAAACGAAGCTTAAAACCGTGTAAATTAAATTACAGTATAATCTAACAACGAAGATTTTTCTTTTAATGGATTAATTAGTAGTTTTAGGTGATGTAAGTATTGATCTAAAGAAATTTCTCCTTTTTTATAGCGTATTGGTAATGTTTTAATTAGATAAAAAGGTGTATATTTAACGAAGCGAATATCGGTAAAGAGAAAAACAACCCCTTTTGCTTCAAATATGATCTTCTTTTCTAATAATTCTTCAAATAAATCTTCTCTATTATTTAACAAGTTAAGGCTTTCATTTACGGTTAACTCGCTTTTTCTTAGAGCTTCAATTAAGCTATAAACATCGCTATCGATCAGTAAACTTACAATTAATTTACTTTCGATTTCTTGGCTACAGTTGTAATTGGCGTAAAATTCTATAATTTCTTTTTTATATTTCTTTGATATTTTTTCATCAATTGTGTCCTCAGGTAAATTTAACGATGGAATTCTCATATACGATAAATCTTTAATTAAGAAATAGCAATCCCTTGTTCCTGGGAGAGATTTTTTTAGAATTAAATTTTCTCGCAGAAAAGAAATCAATAGTAAATCGATATTTACAGTAGAAAATCCGTAATCATTTCGGAGAATTTCAACTAACTCGTTTTTAGTAATAACACCATTCCTTAGAATTTGTAATATCGTGAATTTGATTTTTTCTAAAAAAAATGAAATTAAGTCTTGTCCTTCTAACTTGGTATAATTTTTAATTGTATTGAATGCTTCTGAAACAGCTCTAGTAAATTTATCTGTGTTGATAAGCTCTAATAAATTCTTTGTTATCACTGCTAAAATGTCAGAGGATGTTACGTCACTAACTTTACTCTTAGTCTTAATTATTAAGACAAGAAAATAAATTTCTCCTTCGAATTCTTGTAAAACTGATATAACGCTCCGGTCTTTATCTTCTAAAATAAAATCTAATTCTATTAAAGGCTTCTCCTTATTTAGCGCGTGTTGTGCCCATATTTTCAGAAAAATATCCTTCGAAGGATAAGCTCCTTCTGGTGGATATTGAATTATAGGTATTGGTCCAGTGCTTTTGTTCCAATGAATTAGAATTAAACGTTCCATTTTTACGAGGTATTTATGTAAAGTAAGTTAAAAATGTAATTTGTTTTGGAGAATTTGGTTTTAATATAATAAAATAAGGAAATTCAGTTATAAATTCTATTGTGAAAATTAGTAGAAGATCATAAAAGCTTATGCAGATTTTAGAAGCGTCGGATAAAGGACATCAAGAGTCTTTAATGTATTCATAAGCATTTCATTTAATTTCTTATCATTCGTAAAATCTGAAATTCTAGAAAAACATGCGATTATTTGATTGGCAAGTGTTTTATCATAGTTACAATACTTTTGATTCTTAAACTTAAACAAAAAACTAAATTCCTCGACTAGCCAATCCAAATTCTTTAGTATGTTTTCCTTCAATAAATTCTCATAATCACTGCTGTATAAATACAGAATAAGTACCTCTCTTATTATTAAGATTAATACAACTTAATTATGATCCTAGTAAAATGTGTCCTTAAATAATTAAGTATGAAATAATTAATTTGTATTTGACAATTATCCTAGAAATTCTACAATTCGACGTGTCTAAAGTGGTATCTCGTTATAGTTTTAGAGAGTTCCCAGATCGATTGGACGTTATTTGAATTAATTGCTTTGCTAAGATCCTTATACAATTTTGACAGGTTATGGCTTGTGTCAGTTTTGAATTCACTATTCTTTAATGTTTTTTCTTCTTTATTCATATTTTACGAACAAATCATAGTTATAAAAAAAATAAATAGTATCACAATAACATCTTAAAAAATTAAACGCCGATTAAAAAAAAAAGACTTTATTATTGCTCTAAGTAAAGAAACCTCTCTAAATAATAAAGCCAAACTTGAGAATAAGAGTTTCCTACAATGAGATCACTAGCATGAGCAGCAAACGGGAAGGTTAAAAGGACACAATCCACCCCTTCGCTATTTAATGAACTTTTAATTCTTTCTGCATTATATAATGGCACCACATCATCTCTTAAACCTTGAAATATTATAGCAGGTGGATCGGTCGAATCGGCTAAATTACTTGGAGTAAATTTTTCGAATGCTAAAGGGTTTGAAATCGGATCACCTGGGAGTAAATAGTAAGGAGAAAAATCTGGGGGATATATGGGAACTATTCCCTTAATATTTAGCGCATTACTAAAATTGCCAGCGAAATAAGGATCGTTGTATCCTAAACCTATTACACCCGTTAAGTGCCCCCCCGCTGATAATCCCATAATGAAAACTGAATCCAAATTAGCGTTGTATGTATCTGCGTATGTCGTTTCAAGGAGTTTAGTAAAGTTACCAATTTGATATACCATATCGTGCAACGTAAAATTTCCCTTTACATTATCTGGAGTTGGTATAAATGAAGAACTTCCGGAATCAAGTAACCCATATTGGATGGCAAAAACGACATATCCCTGAGAAGCAAGATATTTATTTAGTACCAGAACATTTCCTATGCTTTTATCTCCATATTGCCAGCCTCCACCATGAATCTTTATAATAACGCTACCATTTCCAGGTAAATCCGAATATACGCCTTTAGGATAATACACATCAAAATACAACTTAACACCATCAGCGTCGTAATACGGAACATCGGTTTCGACATTACAATCTCTATGAGGGAAACCTAAAAAGTAATTATAAAGATTGAACTGCGTTGGTAAGAAATAATTATCAACATTTTGTGGTATGTCGCATCTCCAATTTTCGCCATACACTCCACTAAACTCATTTTCTGCTGTTTGAATTGAAACGGGCACTGACATTAAAGGCATAGCATTCAACACTGTTAGCATCAAACCAATTATTAATATTGAAATCCTATTCCAATTTTTAAATCGTTTTTTATGGGTTAACTTCAGTAGAAGTAATGTCGTTGGTAGATACAGAAACATGAGAAATCCTGTTATTTGGGGAATGAAATAGGACATTGAAACGATTATAATGTTTCTTATAGGAAATAGGAGAACGATCGTAAAAAATATACCAACCGCGAAAGTAAGATAACATAGTAACCTTAAGAAATGCTTTACATATTTTACCTTTTTAGCATTATTCAAAAGTCCATGCACCTCTATTGTTAATATTTGTAAAAGTAACGATACAGAAATGGAACCCATACAAATTAGATAATAAGAAACCAGAAATTATCATTATATTGCCAAGAACCAAAATGGGTCCGCTAATTATAAAAGCTGAGAAAATAACCCCAAAAACCATAAGTAGAATGCTTGTAATAAATAATGCGAGATAATAATAAGATAATCTATTTATTCGTTTTCCCATGTAGATATTTTTGTTTAAATAAATGTCTGTAAAGTAAACAAGAGCTCCATTTAGAAACCACGAAATTATTAAGACAAAACCGAATAAGTCGTACAAGATAGAATTTGTAGGCAAAAAGAAGTAAAATATTCCTAAAGAGAGTGAAATAGCACTTAAAAATATCCCTAATTTACTTAGATATTTTAT
>JAHQWJ010000044.1 GCA_029856125.1 Promethearchaeia archaeon
AGCAAAACCTGCAGAAAAATTATTCTGAATTTTATTTAATGAATAAACATCATCTTGAACAAAAATTACCTTATCTGAAGGAATCTCGCGGTTTTTCGCAATTTGAAGAACTTTATTATTTATATCAACAGCAGTGATAAATTTTGAAACAGATGCAATTGTCTTAGTCCAATAACCAGTTCCACATGCAACCTCAAGTACTATATGACCACTTAATAGGTTCTTTAGCAATTTATGAAGCTTTTTAATATCTTTTTGGCGTTCAGGTCTCAAATACGTCTTATCATATTCATATGCTCTGTCTGCATAATACTGCTCGATATCTTTATCAATTTTTCTTGACATGTATATGCAATTTTAGGTAACTATTACTATATATTATTACATAATCTTATTTTATACTGCAATGAAAAATTTTCTGATTTACGGGTATAACCCACTTTTTTTTTATAATTTATATTGATTAAACAAATTCTATGATTTTACTCCTTCTTCAACTGACGAAGATATTTGCAAGCATTTATTCCTGCTCGTGCGCCTTCTGCTGCAGCAAAAACTACTTGAAAAAGACCTCCCGTACAATCTCCAGCTGCATAAACTCCTTCAATATTTGTTTTTTGTTCGTCATCTACTTTAATATTTCTAGTATCATCTAATTCTACCCCTGCTTTTTTGAAAATCGAATTAGAAGATATATGCAATATAATAAATAAACAACTCAATTCAAATTCCTTTATTTCTTCAATATCTTCTGATTCAGGCTCAGTAGATTTACATATAATTTTTTGAATCATACCTTCAGAATTTGAAACAGCTTCAATTACTTCCATCTTCTCAATAACTTCAATTCCAGCATCTCTAACTTCAATAACATTTTCAGGTAGTTCTTTTATTCCCACATCAGTAATAACGCGAACTATACATCCCATCTGTTTTAGAACCAAAGCATCTTCCATCACTTCTTCGTCCTTTCCGTATAGATATACTACTTTATCTTTGTATGACGGGCCATCCCATATTGCACTGTAAGAAACACCATATCCAAGTAAAATGTCTTCCCCTTTTATAACTTCTTTTCGTTTCCCCGTGCCCGTGGCAATAACTACAACATCAGCAGTGATGTTTGTTGTTCTCGTTGAAATTACGTTTGTTCCCATACCCAGCATTAACTCAATAACATCTCCGCTAATTATTTTAACGCTTTCGTAGCTTTCGGCGTGCTTTTTAAACTTGTCCAAAAGTCTCAATCCAATTGCATCAACTTCTCCTAGCCAATTTTGAATTTCTTGCGTCTTCGCTAGAGAGGAAAGTTCTTTTCCTTCTAATACAATAGTGCTTCTATTTGCTCTACCGCAGTAAACTGCAGCACTTAATCCCGCTGGTCCCGCTCCTATTATTAGAACTTCACACTTATACTCTTGTAGTTCCATAAAAAACCCCCTCAATACGTTCTGTTTAAGAAAATAAGGTGCTTATAATTTAATTATATGGTTTCTAAATTAAAAATAATTTTAAATTAATCTCTGTTTGATCTAAATTGATTAGAAACAATTAAAGGCAATAATTATATGAAATAATTCGAATATTTATTATTGATTCTGAATTAAAGATAATCATATATTTCACGTTGCCATAACAAAATTTGTTTTATCTTAATTCTTAAATTTAATTAATAGGAAGCTATTATAGATGAGTGACTTAGAACATAGAACAGAAATAAAAAAAGAAGGACCAAATTATAATATTGCTGAGCCCCACCATTTATCAAAAAGGTCTAAATGGTTAAGGGATTATTACTTCAAAGGAGTTGAGCGTGAGTGGAATAACGAATATATGTCTTTCACTACCGGGACAGATTGGGATATAATTTGGTGCGAATCTGATTATTACATCTCTCCTGAAATTCACTTTTACATAGGAAATAAAGGTAAGGGCGTTTTTGAGGGATGTTTAAGATCTATAGCTATTCCAATATCACTGCCTGATGGTTTCTGGGATTTATCTTTACCTGAACGCAAAATCAAATTTTTTAAGATGGCAATGCTTGATTACGTACCTCACGAGATCATATCTGAGAACGATTTAATTGTTGGTGGCAGATTTAACACTCAATTGAGCGATTGTTTAACAAAAGCAGAAACTAAAAAATATTGGAAGGAAAATTTGAGTAATAGGCATAAATTTTATAAGTTTCATAAATCTGGGTTCGGAAATACAGGAGCAACGGGAGGACACATTATCCCAGATCTCGAAACAATAATCAAAAAAGGTTTCAAGTATATACATGAAAAAATTAAAGCTCGCTATGAACAATTGTCAGAACGAGATAAAAAAGGTTCCAAAGGTCAAGAATTAAGAGCGATGTTAGAAGCTTCGGAGATACCAAGAAAATTCGCAAAAAAATACGCCGAAGAATGTAGAAGACTTAAGGAAAAAGCAACTTCGGCTGAAAGAGTAGAAGAACTAGAAAAAATGGCTAAAAACCTTGAAAAAGTTCCATGGGAGCCAGCTGAGACATTTTGGCAAGGAGTTCAAGCGATTTGGTTAACTCACATGCTTATTATGGCAGAAGAATCTTATCCTGGGCCGGGTATTTCTTTTGGTCGTACTGATCAACACCTTTGGGATTTATACAAAAAGGATGTGTTAGAAGAAAAAAACATTTCAAAAGAATTTGCCAAAGACATCTTAGGTAGCTTTTGGTTTCATTGTAATACTGCCTACGATGCTCAAATTAGGGTAGGAAAGCAGGGCATTACATCAGCTTTCGGTCAATTGATGACCCTTAGCGGTTGTGGACCTAATGAAGAAGATTTAACTAACGAGTTGACTTATACTATTCTAGAAGTCGTTGACGAGTGGTCTCCAATCTTAGAGCCAAAACCAAATGTTAGATTACATAGAAAATCTCCTGAGAAACTGTTAAATATCATAGTTGATATGGTTTCTCGATCGCAGGGAGCCCCATTTCTTATAAATTTCGACGAGAGAAGTATTGCAGGTATGATAGCAGAAGGTATTTCTCCAGAAGACGCTTGGGATTACGCTTGCGTTGGTTGCTTAGAAAATACTATGCAAGGAAACGATCGGTCTGGAACCGTGAATTGCAATCCAAACTTAACAAAAAGCATTGAATTAACCCTTTGGAGCGGAAAGAATATGCCCGGTAACGATGTTGCTACAAAGAAGGGAGAACAAATTGGACCCAAAACAGCTAATTCTGAAAACTTTAAAACTTGGGAAGAATTTTGGAATGCTTGGAAAAAACAAGTAGAATTTCTCATTAAATACACCGTAGAGACATATAATTTGACTGAATCTCTTAGAGCTGAATTTTTACCTACTCCATATTTATCAACAATAGTTCGAGGATGCATCGAAAAAGGATTAGACATTAGATGCGGCGGTCCTGAGTTAAGATTTATAACGGTTGAGGGCGTTGGTTTTGCTACTACCGTCGATTCTTTATTGGCGATTAAGAAATTTGTTTTCGACGATAAGAAATACACGATAACTCAAATTAAAGATGCCTTGATAAACGATTTTAAGGGAGACGAATACGCTGTGATTCAAACTTTCTTAAAAAATAGAGCGCCTAAGTATGGAAATGATGTCGATGACGCTGATGAGTTAGCTCAAAAAGTAATGAAATTATGGGCTGACGAAACTTGGAAGTATAAAACACATACAGATTTTCAGTTTCGACCTGGTATGCTATCATGGAACTATTGGGCTGGAGCTGACGCTGGTTTTACAATAGCTACTCCAAATGGGCGAAATATGGGAACATTTCTTTCTAACGCAATTTGTCCCTCAAATGGAGCAGATTTAAAAGGTCCTACGGCAGTAACTAATTCTGTAGGTATAGCTTTGGGAGGAAAAACAGAGGATGGTGAATATATTAATTTTTTACCTAACGGGGCAAGCCATACGATTACATTCAATCCAACTATTCTTAAGAATCCAGAACATAAAGAAAAATTTAAATCATACTTAAGAGGATATATTGAAAACGGAGGAACTTGCTTACAAGTAAATATGCTCGACGTCGAAATGCTGAAAGATGCCCAACAACATCCAGAAAACTATACTAATCTCTTAGTTCGAATCACCGGTTATAATGCTTATTTCAACGCCATTGGAAAAGAATTGCAAGACGAAATAATAGCTCGAGAATCGCATTCGATGTAAATCGAATTTCAATCTCTTCAGCAGTAAAATTTTATTAATCTTCCTTTATTTGTGTCATTAACTAAAAACTAAAAAACTAATGATGAGAATAATATGGTTTTAGAAACGAATATCACTAAAATGTTTGGGATTAAGCATCCAATCGTTGCAGCACCAATGGGTCCTTTCTATACCACCCAATTAACAATTGCTGTTTCTGAAGCAGGAGGTTTAGGCGTACTGAGCCATTCTGCTTTAATCAGCGATTACATGAGCGGAAAAAATCCCATTCAAATTATGAAAGATAATATGTTAGAAGTAGTTGAACATACGGATAAACCCTTTGGATTTAACATAAGAACTTCCAGAAGGGAAGTTGATGCGCCATATCTGGTAAAAAAGATTCCTGAATTCATTATGTCTAATCCAAAGCTGAAAGAGCAGTGTATTTATGCCATCACTAGCGCAGGTTCCTCGAAAACTCTACCTCAATCTAAATCGTATCAAAAATTGAAAGAAAGCGGATCACAAATAAAACATTTCCATGTTGCTCCAGCTTTATGGCTCGCAGATAAATGTGTAGCCTCGAATGTGGATGGTGTAATCGTTACAGGAACAGAAGGAGGGGGACATCAATCGTATGAGAAAGTCAGTTCGTTAGTCTTGCTTCAACAAGTTATGAAAAAGCATCCAGATCTTCCAGTAATTGCTTGTGGTGGTTTTGCTACTGGCGAAGGTCTTGCTGCTGCGTTAGCATTAGGTGCAGGCGCTGTTGCTATGGGTTCACGATTTATAGCCTCAGAAGAAAGCGAATTTTCCAAGGAATATAAAATGATTCCAACTAGTTCTAAAGCTCAAGATACTCTCTTAGTAACTGGAGCACTTGGACCTATTCGGCTGTGGAGGAACGAATATTCGCTACATCACGGACTCGTAACAGATAAAGAGGCAAAAATGGCTGAAGAAGCGGAAATGACTCAAGAAGATATAGTTGCTGAAGGAAAAGCGTACGAGGCAGCCTACACGGGCGATACTAATTCTGGTGCTGTTTTACTCGGCCAAAGTATTGGTTTAATTGAAAAAATGAAGAAAGTCAATAATATCGTCGAAGAAATTGTTCAAGACGCTGAAAAACGATTAAAAACGGCCGCAGGCTATATAAAATAAACTTATTTCTTATTTTTATTTTTATTATTTTTAAAAAATCACTTTAAAAAAAAATAGATAGATAGTCAAAATTATCTTGTATATCCTATAATATCAATTAGATGTCGAGATTTTCGATAATAGTTGCTACTCCCTGTCCTCCTCCACAACACGCGTTAGCAACACCATATCTTGCATTCTTCTCTTTTAATATCCTCGCAAGGGTGCCTGTTAACCGTATCATCGTTGATCCTAACGGATGACCAATAGCAGTAGAACCGCCCATAACATTAACTTTTTCCTCAGGGAGGTTGAACTTATCCATACAATTTAACGCAACGATACAAAACGCCTCGTTTATTTCCCAATAATCGATATCATCAGCTTTGAGATTCGCATACTTTAGAGCTTTTTGAGTTGCTGGAACTGGACCTCTTCCCATTACGGTAGGATCTACACCGGCCCATCCAATTGATACGATTCTTGCTAGGGGTTCAATTCCTCTTTTCTTAGCACCTTCAGCTTCCATAAGCACTGCTGCTGTAGCTCCTGCGTTTAAAGGCGACGAATTTCCGGCAGTAATCACTCCCTCTTCAGTACCTTCTCTCTTTAAATAACCTTTTTTTCCCCCATTTCTTTCTAAGTAAAAAGGGGTTGATATTCGACGCAACTGAGAAACTGCTTCTAAATTAGATTTTCTAGGATTCATATCTCTATCGATAATCATTTTCTCTTCGACATTTCCTGGAGCGTGTCCTTCAATAGGTATGATTTCGCCGTTAAAAAAACCATCTTCGTGACTCTGAACAGCCAGATTATGACTTCTTACACCAAATTTATCTAAATCTTCTTTAATAAACGTAGGTACTTCTTGTTCATATAACTTCTGAGCCGTTTGCAGCATATTAAATAGAGTCTGTAAATCTAAATCTGGTCTGTAAAACTTACTCTTTTTATTAGCTGTTGATAAATTGGGTTCTGTCCCCTTACCTCTAACGCGAGTCATATGCTCAAAACCAGTAGATAATACATTGTTACTATGCCCAGTCATAATCTCCATAATACCTACATGCATCCCGCTTCCAGCTGAACCGCATTGTCTGTCTATGGAGAAGGAAGGAACCTCATACGGGAATCCCGCTAAAAATAACGGACTTCGTCCTCCATAAGTCCAATTTTCTAATACGCCTGCCGCAACTCCGACTGATACTTCTTCCATATCCTTTCTTTCTATCCCTTTTTCCGCCAATCTTCCATCAAAGAATTTTATTAACAACTCGCCTAGTAACGCATCTCCTCTAATCTCGCCAAATACATCCCTTTCAGGTTGAGTCGGTCTAGATCGAGAAAAAGCTGTACGAACGTAATCAACTAACCACACTTCTTTCATAAATAATTCACCTTATACATTAAATTTTAAATT
>JAHQWJ010000045.1 GCA_029856125.1 Promethearchaeia archaeon
TAAACGCTCATAATAATAGAGGAATCAATTTTATATCAATTTCTCCTAATGGAAGCTATGTAGCAACTGGTTCAGAGGACGGAACTATTAAAGTTTGGGATTTTAAAAGCCAAAAACTCATAAGAACGTTAAAAGGGCATAATAGAGCGGTTAACTCAGCTGAATTTTCTCCTGATGGAAATTACATTGTAAGTACTTCATTTGATAAGAAAGTTATAATTTGGGATATTAGGCAAACAGCCCCATATAGTGTTGTGTCAAATATAGGTAGTATTCCATACTCAGCATCGTTTACTCCTGATAATAAACAAATAATCATGGGTTTAAATAATAATTATCTTAAAATTTGGGATCTTCAAAATAAGAATTTTATTTGGGAAGAAAAAGCTAATAAAGGGTCAGTAACTTCAATAAAGTTCACTCCGAATGGAAGATATTTTGTAACTGGATCAGAAGACAAACACGTAATGATATGGGATTACATTTCGAAAGAAGTAATTAAAGATCTTAGTGGACATAAGGGAAAGGTATTATCAATTGCGATTTCTCCAAATGGGGCAAATATTTGTAGTAGCTCTGATGATAAGTCTATAAACATTTGGGATTTTTACACGGGAGATTTAATTTCTGTTCTTGAGAATCATAATGATTCTGTTTCAAGTGTAAACTATTCCCCAATCGGTAACCTCTTTATTAGCACGTCTAAAGATGAGACGGTGAAAGTTTGGGATAATAGAAATGAACTTATCCAATCATTTGAAGAGCAGGGATCTGAAGTGAATTCAGTGGCAATTACACCAGACGGGAAATTTGCTATAACTGGTTCACGTGATGGGTTCTTAAAGATTTGGGCTCTCACATTTGGGGGTGTATTTAAAAATATTAAGGGTCATTCTGAAAATGTGAATTCAGTTGCAGTTTCACAGAGCGGAAAATTAGCTGTAAGTGGATTGTCTAATAAATCGCTAATTGTGTGGGATTTATCGAGCGGAAAATTGATTAAAACGCTTAAGGGCCACACAGATATTATTAGTTCAGTAGCATTTTCTCCCGGTGGAAAATTTGTGGTTAGCGCTTCTTATGATAACACTTTAATAGAATGGGAAATCAATAGTGGTGAAATTTTATGGACAATGACTGGACACGATGAGGCTGTTACTTCCGTAGCTGCATCTTTTGATAAAAAATATATTGTAAGTGGTTCAAGAGATAAAACAATTATAATTTGGGAGCCATCTATGCTTAAACTTTTTAAAAGGCTGAAAGGAGCAAAAAGTGCAATAACTTCTATCGACATTTCACCAACCGGAGAATATATTGTGAGTGGTTTAGAAGATAGTTCCATCAATATCTGGGATTTGAAAAAAGGAAAACTTATTCTTACACTTGAGGGACATAAAGAAGCTGTAAATTCAGTTGCTTTTTCTCCTGATGGAGAATATATTGCGAGTGGTTCTAAAGATCAGACGGTTAAAATTTGGAAAGTTAATACTGGTGAACTAGATTATACATTTGAAAAAATTAATAGCTCAGTCACATCAGTATCATTTTCTACTGATGGTTTATATATTGCTTGTGGTACAGAAGATAATTTTATTCGAATATGGGATTTCATTGAAAAGTACCAAACATCCTATTATTACTTATCAAAAGTTAATTCAGCAAAATTTATTCCTAATACAAATCAAATTATTGCAGGTTATGAATCAGGTGACGTTTTAGTCTGGGATTTATTAATGGAAGAACAAGAAGAACTTCTAAAAGAGCTTCGAAGCAAATTAAAGAATGTAGAGGATTTAATTGTTAAAAATAATTATTCTGAAGCTATTGAACAATTGAACTTTATTTTGGAAACCGCAGAAGTATTTAATTTTGAAGATATTAAAGCAGTAGCGTTCGAAAAACTAAAAAATTTAAGAGATCCAGAAGAATCTTTAAAAAATGTCAAAAAGATATTAGAATTTGAATTCGAAAACCTGAGAAATATAACTAAAGCTGAGATGGTTAACATACTCAAGATAGAAATATCAGAAACAGAATATTATGAAAATTTAATAGCAAATCCTATGAATTATGAAGCCTCTGAAACAGCACATTTAGAAAATTTAGGAACGAAAATATTACAAGAATTACTTAATCCTACATTGTATGCTTTAGTAATACAAAAGGAATACGATTTGATCACAGCAAAAAAAATAGGTAAATTCCTTCAAGATCAAGGCTTTATTAAAGAATTTAGAAATTATCCTCTTGATGAAGAAAAGTTTAAGTCTCCAAGTGAGGAACTAAAAGATTTGATAATATTTGTGAGCTATGCCACTACAGACGCTGAAACATTCGATATTAAAGAATTATCAAAGAGATTAAAATCTTATGACGAAATTAAAGAAGTCTTATATTGGCAAGAGCACATGACAGACAATATTATAAAATTTATGAGTGATAACCTAGGTAAATGTAATGCTATGCTACTATTTTGTTCTGAAAACGCTCTAGATTCGGAATCAGTTGACAAAGAATGGACGGCCGCAGACATGATGAGTAAACCCATAATTCCTGTGTTTTTAAATCCTGATCATATCCCTCCACTTCTAAAATCAAGATTAGGATTTGAATTTGATTTAATGAATTTCGAAAAAAATGTGGTACAGCTTCATACCTTGATATTGAAAAAATGTGGCAATCGTGTTGATTAGTAATTAATAAAGAAGTTTTAATATTTTTTACATACTTTTCATTTTAAATTAAAAGAGTGGAATCAAAAATGGAAGAAAATTTACAATTTGTTTATGAGAAAGAGTATTGGTATATTAGTGCATTTATTAATACACACGAATTTATTGGCGAGACGAAAGCAGAAGAAATCGAAGCGTTATTATTAGAGAGGCTAAAAAATCTTAGTGAAGTCGATTTAAAAAAAGCATATCTATTTTTAGAAAAATCCCCTAATGCTGAAGAAAAGAAAAAGATTTTGATAAATATGGCTAAATCAATTACTATTGAGTGTGATTGGGAGCCTTTTTTCCAAAATTTTCCTTATACAGACGAAAATAACCCTTATACGGAAGATAATAAGGATTTAACTTATAATACTTTAGGTTACTTTAAATTAGAGGTAGAATATTATAGAAACGAGCCTTTCCAAAAGGATAGCATAACTCCAGATTTAATACAACAAATACCACATATTTCTATTGACATCCTTAAGGAATTCAACAAGAGAAAAGAAAATCAATATCTTCTCCTTGATATTGATAGTCCTATTTATGTGTTTGCTATATCTAAGAAAATAAAGCCAATGGAAGTTCAATGGACAGAAGAAAACATAGATAGGTATAAAAGGCGCATTGGATCATGGGCACAAGTATATTCAGGTCAGTGGGCAGACTATTCTGATAAACTTTTTGAACGAAGAACCAAAAAGAACCTCTCTAATCGCATTACAGAATTACACTATATTCAAAGAAATTCTGGATTTATTTATATGGCACAAAAGAATTACGAATCTGAATTCGATTATATTAATCAAATGATTTTAACTCCTACACCAAGTATAAGAGCTGTTCTTTTTGCTCTAATGTCAATTAATAACTCTCTTGACATCTTATTTATGAAAAGGTATTCCGATGTTTTTATGAGCTTGGAACAGATTGAGGAAAAAACAAAGAATCTTAGATTTTTAAGAGGAATGATCCAAACAAAGATGAGTCTTATCTACAGTGAATTAGATTGGAATCCAAGAGAACATTACGTCAGGGTTTTAACACACTTATTAAAGATATATCGAATAGAAACTATAATTGAAAGAATCAATGCTAAATTTAAAACCCTTTATGACACATTACAAGAATTATACACTAAAAGAAACGAAGAAAATCAAAGAAATACTAAGAAGGCAGTTAATTTCTTGAGTGTCTTATTTGGTGCCGGATTCATAATAGAATTTGTCAATGCACTTAGAGTTGCTTCTAGAATAGAAGAAATGTCTGACTTTTCACAGATTTTACATATAGTAGTTTCAGCAATTTTAGGAGGAAGTTTTGTTCTATTACTCACATACTTTATCTATGGCAAAATAAAAACTAAACGTCTAGAATATGGCCATACTGTCGATGCTGTTATTCAAGTTGACGATCGAAATATAATTTTAATTAAAAGGAGATACGCTCCTTATAAAGATAAGTACGCTCTTCCTGGTGGTTTTATTAAATATAATGAAGATCCAGAGCAAGCAATAATAAGGGAAGTTCGTGAAGAAACCAACCTTGCCGTCAAAATTATAAGTAAAATTGGAACATATGATCAAAAGGGAAGAGATCCCAGGGGAAAGATTGTTTCTAATGCATTTAAATGTCGGATTATTAAAGATCTTTCAAAGTTAAAAGAGGGAGATGATGCTTCAAGAGTAGAGATTATCCCTATTGATCAACTTAAAAATTTCAAATTTGCATTCGATCACAACCAAATCTTAAAAGACGCTGGAGTCTTAAAGTAGAAAAATAAATTATTATTTATCTTTTTTTTTTTTGAAAAAATTGCATAATTAACAACATTGAAGATGAATTTCTAAGTTTCATATTTTATAGGTTGAATTGCGTTTTCAGGACAATCTTTTTCACATTTTAGGCATCCTTGGCACTTTGCAACTTCTTTAAACTTAAATCTAATACCTACATCTTCCCTATCGTCTTTTTTCACAGAATCCTTATAAAAAAGATTTTTTGGACAAAAGCCACCATCTTGATCTATACATTCCTCACACATCGAACACTTCTCGTGGTCAATTTTAATGCTGACAATTTGTTCGGGTTGTTCAATTGAAGTAACTTGTATAGCGTTTCGAGGACATACTAATACACAAGATAAACAAGCAACACATTTTGAATAGTCAACTTTTCGAATTCCTCGTTCAAAATAGATTGCATTGGCTCTACAAGCACGCAAACACCGCTCGCATTTTAAACACAATTCCTGATCAATTTGAACCGGGATAAATTTTTCCTTAATAATCTTTTACCTCAATTGGAAGTATGAGTTATCTAACGAAATTAACCAAGAAAATTAAAATTAGGTTTTATAAAAAAAATATAGCTCCAATTTAAATCGATAAAAAATAGAAATAAAATAATTATTGAAAATATCGATTGTAGCTTTCCTTAGAGCTTTCAGGTAATTGTTGTTGGTTTTGATATTGTTGAGCTTTTTCGGCTAGTTCAAGCATTTTAGCCTTAATCTCTTTTCCTTCTTCGATTAATTTACTTGTTTCAATATCCAAACTATAGATTTTATTCAAGACTTCTATAATTGAAGCAGCAGCTTCAGGTGTTGGTATTTCCAAAACAGGAGTGAATAATGCGTATGCATTTAACTTGCTTGATAATGCCTCGTTTAAAACTGTCGCTTCAGCTCCAACTATAATCCCTTTTTCTACTTTCTTTATTTCGAATTTCTCCAAATTTTCGACCATATCCGCTTCTGCTGCGTAATACACAGGATAATCGTTAATTATTTCCCTAGTGGGAATTCCTTGGAAGATAACTACTTCCTTAGCCTTTACATCTTCAGAGAGCAACCAATTATTAATAGTTTTTGATAAATCGTTATATGCTGAAGCAACTTGAAAGGGAACCTCTGATATTCCAACAATTAGATTATGCATAGGAGAATAATAGATTCTAAACGGATGTTTTAAAACTCCATCATAAAAAACGGAAATTGGGGGCAAATACTCGCTGGTGACAAATCCTAGCTCGGTAATGTCTGGAATTTGATCAATTAAAGTGTTTGATACGATTGGTCCTATTAATCCAACCCCAGCAAAACCCAAAATCATAGTTGCTCCTTCTTTTATCTCAGTTTTCAGGTCTTCAATGATAATTGACGATCGCTTTCCTTTGGCACATATATATTCTTTTTTTACCATGAGAATCTCCTCTTATATTAATAAGCCATTTAATTTTTACTTCTATTTGTATTTAATTTTTTAATTTCATTTTAAATGCTTATAATATTATTTAGTAAACATATCACTATTAAATTAACCTATTATGAATTCTCAATGGATTAATTACCTTTTATAAATAAAAGTAGCAACTTGAGTAAAAAAAATAGGACTGATATAGCAAATTTTTATTTTTTATTATCTGTAGAGATAAATATTCTATTCTTCAAGGATCGATCATGAATAAAACAGAAAATAAGAAAAAATGGGAATTAATAAAGGAAAGAAAATCTGAAATACTTGGAGTTTCAGGTTTCTTCGCTGCGCTAACCTTTTTTATCTGGATAGGAAGTCTTGGTTTTTACTGGTAATTAACAGTTCCGACATTAATGACGGTATTTAACTCCAATTATAAATTTATTTTTCTTTATATAATTCATTTTAGGTAACCATAACCCCGCAAGTTAGGAGCGTTCTATTAGTACGATCCAAAATTTAAAATAAGAGTAGAACTATACTAATTTATAAAAATTATTTTGTGAATATATAAGATGGGAAAGAACAAGATAAAAGTTGGAGATAAAGCACCTCATTTTAAAATTGAGTCTTACAATGAAGGAATGATTGATTTAAGTGAGTTAATAGGAGACCAAAA
>JAHQWJ010000047.1 GCA_029856125.1 Promethearchaeia archaeon
TACGCTTATAGACGTTATAAAGATTTACTCTCAGAAATTTCGGTTGATTATAATAAATTGGAAGAATTACAAAATAGGAAAGCAGGAATTGGTCGAACATTGAAGCAATTGAGAGTTTTGTATGATAATAATGATATTGAAATCAGTGAGTTTACTCATCTTTTTGAAAAATATTCAACCAAACTCGTGACAATTGAGAATGTTATTGAAAAATTAAGAAATCCTGAGAGAAATAGCAGCATTAATAAACATCAAATAAAAGAAACTAAATCTAAAACATAAATCAAATTATAATAGTATAAGAAATTAAAGTTTCTTGTTTTCTTTAAGTGAATTTAAAATTCTAGCTTTTTTCTTTGAAATTTGAAATCTAATAATTAAAAAGATTTTATTTAAATTGTTTGGGTTATAAATACTCAAATGTTGGCTTTTTGGTCTTGGAGAGAATTAAATTATGAATTCGAAATCTAATTTAGCACTTTCTATTCTGTCCTTTCAGATGAGTCTTTTAATAAATGCTCATAGTATAAATTCTCAATACTGTTATTATCACTTGGCATCGTAAACAATTAGATACATGTAGAAGATTATTTTCTTAGATTTATTAATAATTATATAATTGAAAACTGAAAATTTCAAGATAACTTAATTTGTTAAATTGTTATCAGCTAGTGTACCTTTTGTTATAACAAAACATATTTTCTTTATCCTAAATTTGTCGGAAGGATGATTAAGTTTAAAATGAACTATTGAATAAGTATAATATAGGTATTGGATTCAATATTAGTTGATTAATATGCACTCAATTATGCAAATAGCAAATGGTATCGGTATATTAAATGTAAAAAGAATGAAGCAAAAAGGAATAGACTCGATAGAAAAACTCGCATCATCTTCTGTAGAAGAGCTAATTAAAATTGATGGTATTGGAGTTAATAACGCGAAGATGTACATTGAACTCGCTAAGAAGCATCTAAGGAGTATGAGGACTAGAGAAAGAATCCAAAGTATTTTTAAAAAAAATAAACATCCAGAAGTTACAAGTTCAGAAACGAAAGCTTGCGATCTAATGCTATTTGGAACGAACCGACACAAGATTTCTTTAGACTCCATAAAGAAACTTGCTTCATCCAATGAAGAAGATATTTCCAGACTAAAGGGTATTGAAATATCGAATGCAAAAAGGTACATCAATATAGCAAATAAATATCTTGAGAGTATGAGGATAAGCGAAAGAGAAGAAGAAATTGTAGAAATAGACACCAATGAACAGAAAAAAGAAATTAAAATTCCAAACAAGTCAAAACTAAAAAAAGTTTCTATTTCATCAAAATTTAAAATTAAAGAATATCCTCAAAAACCAGCTATTAAAACACAAAATCCAAAGAGGGAAAGACGCTATAAAAAAATGCAAAATATAGATGCTAAGTCGACTAAGAGGGCCAGTTATGGAATTGATATAAAAACAGGTAAAAAAAAACACCCGAAAAGCAGCCCATCAATTCTGAAAACTTTTTTCCCGTTAGAAACAATGCAAAAAATTCGTTTTCTACACTATAAAATTAAGAACTTAGAAGAGACACTTTGGAAAAATAAAGGGTTCTCCTTTCCTGAGCTTAATTACATTTTAGACTATGTAAAAATCCTAAATGTGAATTATAAAAACCAAAGTCAAATTAAGATCCTTAAAGAACTAGACATTTCTAATACTTTCTATGATCCAATAGATAAAGAAGAAATAAAAATATGGGATTTAATATTCGAGTGTTCGCGCGTGTTATGGATTTCAGCGCAAGCATATTCAAATCTTTCTAAAAAATACGAAGCAGAAAATTTCATGGAAAACGCAATAGTGGCTATGGTAGAATGTAGTAAGATGTATAAAACTGCAGCATATTTCAGTGCTGCATGTACTAGACAAGAAAGTAAAGGTTATACATTATCTGTTGAGAATCTTGAATTAAATTCTGAAGACTCTCGAATATATGCTCAAGCTCTTGCTACTACAAGTGAAGAAAATAAAAGGAATTATTCAATGGCAGCGAAATTATCAGCAGGATTGAGCGCATTAACCAAACGATTAGCGTTTGTTAAGAGATTCGAAAAAATCAAGGAAAATCAGTATAAAGCTCAATATCAATATGACATAGGCAGAGCGTGCCATTTGAAAGCTAAATCCTTATATATATTGTTACCAGAGGAAAGAAATCAGGAGCGCATAGAAAAAATGCAGAAGAAAGCAAACTATTACTACCGCAAAGCAGAAGATTTATGGGAAATCATGCTGCAAGAAACACCAAGCTCTTTTGAGAAAGATTGCTTAATAAACAATTTGTCAATAGTAAATGATTATATTATAGAAAACGACCAGGAGCTTATAGATGATAGCGAAGCATGGGAGATTCAAGATCCGGAACCACTTATAATCGTTCCTGAAAATCTTGCCCCATTTATTCCAAGAACAACTAATTTTTTAACCAAATACAAACAAACCGAGCTTAATTTCGACGCTTATTTACGGTATAAGAATTTAATGGCTGATGTTTTGGTAAACTTTAATAAAATTGAAGAATTAAAAAACAGCAAAGCAGGGATCGGTCGAACTATAAAACAATTAAAAATTCTCTATGAGAATAGCGATATCGATATTAATAGTTTTACCGAGCTCTTCGAAAAGTATTCAATTAAACTCGAAACCATTGAAAGTGCGATACAAAACATTAGGACTCCCGCGATTAAAAAAAAACAAACTACTCTAAAAACACCGTTAATTAAAAGTACTGTAAGGTGACTCCTATATCGAAAAGTATCAATTACCTTAAGACAAGCATATTTTATATCGCGTTAGGTATTATACTAATTCTCTATATTAATGATCACTTAGTAGGAATATACCTAGCAAGTCTAGTTTTCGTAGTATTCTTAGTATCTTTTCTAATTTCACTTTCTTCTAAGAGAAGGCTTCTAAGAGTAATTCGAGAATATCCTATTATAAACGACAAAGAAATTTCTAATAAATTGAAACGTCCTTTAGAGGATGTTAGGAATATTCTTTTCTCGTTATCTAAAAATCAGAAAAAGAAAAAATGGTTAATTGTTTTTCTGAATACACGATACTTTTTTCTCAACGAAAACGCAGTTGAGAATTTTAAACAACTATATTATATGGGTTACAATGAAAAAAAAATTTTGGAACATTTGCAGCGTAGCACAAGAATCAAATCAAGAGCTGAAGTAAAAGCTATTGAACTCACACTTACCAATCAAAAAAGACTTAAGAATAAGTAGTTGCTGCTAAATTAAATCTTTAAATTTCTCTAATAATTTTCTCTGTTCTTCAGTAACTTTTTTCGGAATTTCAACAGTTACTACTACATATTGGTCCCCTTTACCTTTTCCTCTGAGATATGAAGCACCTCTATTTTTTATTCTAAATTCCGTGCCATGCTGAGTTCCGGGGGGAATCTTCATCTCTCTCTCAGTCTTTTTTTCATTCTTATAATCCAAAGTAGGAACTAATATTGTTCCTCCCAAAACCGCTGTAACAAAATCTATACTAATTGGAGTAAACAGATCGTTTCCACGACGAATGAATTGATCATTTTCTTCAATTCTTATGCCTAAATAGAGATCACCAGGAATAGCTCTAATGGAGGGAATATGCCCTGCTCCTTGGACTTTAAGGTGTACTCCGTTTTCTACACCGGGTGGCGTATTTACATGGATCGTTTTTGTCTCAGCCACGACCTTTTTTCCATCACATACTGCACATTTTTTTTTAATAATTTTACCAGTAGCATTACATGCATAGCATTCAGATTCTCGGATTATTGTTCCAAAGCCAGATTGAGTCATTTTTCTTATTCTACCTGACCCCTCGCATTGCGGACATGTCTTTATGCTTGAAGGATCTTCTGCTCCAGTACCTTCACACTCATCACATGGAGTATATCTCTGAATTACCACATCTTTTTTGGTGCCAAACATAGCCTCTTCAAAAGTTATTTCTACAAAATCTTCAATATCTTGACCAACTTCTCGACGGGGAGCTGAGCGTGTTCTGCCTCTAGAGCCAAAAATACTTCCAAATCCAAAATCGTCTCCTCCAAAGATAGATCCCCCGCCACCAAAGATAGATCTGAGTAATTCGTCAATACCGGGAATTCCACCCCTTGAAAAGTTACTCATATCGATATTTACGCCGCTAAACCCGTATCGATCGTAATTACTTCTTTTATTAGTGTCGCTTAGAACTTCGTAAGCCTCTTGAAGTTCAATAAACTTTTCCTTTGCTTTTGGGTCGGTCTTATTCAGATCTGGATGGAGTTTCCTTGCTAAACGTCTATAAGCAAGTTTAATGTCGTTTTCATTTGCATTCTTTTGCAGACCTAATACTTCGTAGTAATCCCTTTTATTATTCGAACTCATGATCTTTATGTCTCGCTATAATCCCCAACGAGCTTAAATACTATTAATTAAAATTAATTATGAAATTTATCTTTTTAGGTATTAGAATATCTAAAATGAAATATTTAAACTTTAAAGATATAATTTTAAAAAAAACAAAAAATTAAGAAAAAGAAATTAATTCGAGATTATTCAGATCTCGTTTAAAATAGTTTAGTCAGATTCTTCCCAATCTACATCTACGACTTTCTTTTTATCCTTGTCTTTTTTATCTTTATCTTTCTTATAAGATGCTCCACCGGCACCAGCACCGCCCATATCACCAGGGGGAACTCCACCCATTCCACCAGGGGGCATATCTCCCATTCCACTTGCAGCTTGTTGAGCTTGGTGAGCCGCTTGTTGATAAGTCTGGTCTTGGGATTGTTGAGCGTAAATTCTTTGAGAGAAACTGTGCATAGATTTTTGCAAATTTTCAACTCCTAACTTAATTCTCTGAAGGTCGTCTGTTTTAATGTCTTCTTCTAAGGATTTTAAAGCGGACTCTATTTCAGTTTTTTCGTTTTCTTCAATTTTGTCTTTGTTTTCTTCCATTAAATTCCTTGTTTGGTAAATCATCGAATCTGCGTTATTCTTCGCTTCGATCAATTCTTTAACTATCTTGTCTTCTTCTTCAAACTGTTCTGCGTTTCTTACTTTCTCTTCAATTTCTTCAGGTGTAAGCCCTTTTGCTCCGGTAACTGTAATCCCTGTCTCTTTACCAGTACCTAAATCTTTAGCAGTCACGTGGACGATACCATCTGCATCAATCGTGAATTTAACTTCGATTTGTGGAATTCCTCGACGAGCTGGGGGTATACCCGTAAGATGAAACATTCCTAAAGGGATATTGTCTTTTGCCATTGCTCGTTCTCCTTGTAAAACGTTTATTGTTACGGCAGGTTGATTGTCTGCAGCTGTACTAAAAATCTGTTGTTTTTCGGTGGGTATAGTAGAATTTCTTTCAATTAATCTCGTAAATACTCCACCTAAAGTTTCTACCCCTAAGGATAATGGAGTAACATCTAGTAGTAATAAATCATCAACAACTCCTGCTATAATGCCTCCTTGAATCGCTGCTCCGATAGCAACGCATTCCATAGGATCGACGGAATGTTCAGGTTCTTTACCAAAGAAGTCTTTAAACCTCTTCTGAACGGAAGGCATTCTCGTAGGACCACCAACTAAAATTATTTTATTAATACTGTGAGCAGGCATTTTGGCATCGGCTATTGCTCTCTTCATTATAGGATCCAGTCTTCTTAGAGTTGGTTCAATCAGTTGTTCTAATTTTGCTCTTGTGAGTTCAATTTCTATGTGAACCGGATTTCCATCTTTTTGAGTAATGTAGGGTAAATTAATTTGAGTACTCAATGTAGTAGAGAGTTCGATTTTAGCTTTCTCACCAGCATCTTTGATTCTAATCATTGCTTTGCTGTCTCCCTTAAGATCAATACCTTCTTTCTTTTGGAAGTTTGTGGCTACCCAATCAATTATAGCGTTATCCATGTCCGTTCCACCCAATTGAGTATCACCTGCAGTAGACAAAACTTCTACAACTCCTTCTCCATACTCCATTATGGTGATGTCGAAGGTTCCTCCTCCTAAGTCAAGAACACATATTTTTAGGAGTTTACCTTTTGTATCTTTATCGAGACCATAAGCTAAGGACGCAGCTGTTGGTTCATTGATCATCCGTACCACTTCAAGGCCAGCGATCTCACCTGCATTTTTAGTTGCTGTCCTCTGAGCGTCATTGAAGTATGCCGGAACTGTAATAACAGCTTTTTTAACCTCTTCACCAAGATAAGCGCTTGCGTCGTTCTTTATTTTTTTAAGAATCATAGCAGAGATATCTTCTGGTGAGAATTCTTTCCATTCTGCACCTACTTTTATTTTCGCTTTGTACGATAAACCCATCTTTCTTTTGATTGCTGTAACCGTTCCATCTGGATTTGAAACTGCTTGTCTTCTAGCTGGTTC
>JAHQWJ010000046.1 GCA_029856125.1 Promethearchaeia archaeon
AATTTTCATAATCTTTGTTAAGTTTAGCCCGAAATTTTTTCTTAAACTTATAATTTGGATATTTTTCAAGAGGATACATTTTGGAAAGTGCATCAGGAACAAGAATTCCATCCTCAATCAACTCATGAAATTCTTCAAGTTTTTTATTTCCATTCTCGTACGCAAGTTTTGATTCTTCTTTTGATTTATCTAATGTTTTTCCAAAATCTATTGCTGATTTCATCTCTGAATGTTCCCTGGTATTAAAAATCCATTCAATAACGGGAATATTAGAAACTGCTGAGTGTTGAGTGACATCTGGAAGGATCAGGAATTTCGGACAATAATAATGATCATTACTACTACTAATGAGTCTTGGAACAAATATAAAATCTAGATCGGGGTGATTTTTCGATAAATAATTCACATGACCATAATGAATCTTGACTGGAATGCATAAATCGGTAGCAGATTGATTAGATCCGTTGGTAAGAATTTCTTTGTTTGTTTCTGGACTCACAATAACTTCGCAACCAAGACTTGTAAGCATTCCTTCCCATAATGGAAAATACTTGTAGAAATACAGGGAACGTGGTATACCTACCTTCAGTCTTTTCGTCTTTTCAGTTTTTTTCTGAATAGAATTATAATTCGTCTTTTCGTACAAGTTTCGAAATAGGTTCTTGGGATCCGTTCGTTCTTTCACTTCATCGTATAATTTCTTGTTATATATCTTCCAGAACACGTCTTCCTCGTAGAAATTGTGAGTTATCAGGGTTTTCATTCCCTTGAGCTCTTGAACCTTTTCTTCTAGCGCTTTATAGAAGTTAAATCCCTTTCTTTTTTGTTCGAACCCGTAGATAGCAAAATCTATGAATAGCTCATCCTCGACGGTAGCGAACATGTCTTGATTGAGCCACGGGTAGAACTTGTACCCATCTAGTTTGTTTTTTTGCATGCGGTAAGGGACGATCCATACCGGGAAGTAATCAAATAACTCCAGGTACCAATCGAAAAATTCTTCCGCGTGAGTGATTGGTATGAAGACATCAATAATCACATCCGGTTTTCCCCCCTTCTTAGTTAAAAATGGCAATCGTTCACTGATCTTAAGAATATTTGTCGATCCAAGTATAAAGGGCCCTGTTAACCACCGGACTACTTTATTCTCAAAAATTCCTCCAGCAACATTCCTTATCGCCCAGTGACAATCTGCATCATACCTGAAAAAATAATCTATGGTGGAGAGGAAGTCTTGCTTTTTTTTCATCGCACTTTTGTAATAAATATCGTAGAAATATTCACTCTTGTAAGGAGCTTCCTCCTCATCAACGAAGCTGGCAACGCAGAGTACGTTCATATTCTTGGAGAAGATAAGCCCGTCCATCATTTCAATATCCTGCTTTTCGTAGTGTTGCTTGATAGCTTCTAGGTATTTACTAAAAGTATCGTAATGGATGTAATCAATGCGGACACACTCTTTTGCTGAAACGAGCTTAAACTTCAGGAGTGTGATGATTGCAATCGTGCCGAAACTCCCGTGCAGCATCTCGAATATTTCATGGTTATCACTTTTCGTGCATAACATTATGTCACCTGTTCCCGTCACAATCTCTATTTCTTCACAGGAATCGAAAAATCCCCCATATTTGAAAGACATGGATTCAACTGAACATCCTGCTACTGCCCCGCCTATCGTGATTCCCTTGAGCTCGGAAACACATTGCGGTACGAGCCCATGCTTTAAGGTTTCTGTTGCAAGCCTAACAAAAGTAATCCCTGCTTCTGCAATACATGTTTTTGTATCCGTGTTTATCTCAATAATGTCTGTAAGTGACTTCACATCTATCGGTTTGTCACTATAGATCGGGTTATCTGGCTGTGGAGCCATGTGGGAAACGCTCGCCTTTTTTAGAGAGAAAAATTCCCCCGGCTTTGCGTTATCGTACGCATTTCTAACCATTTCAGAGATAGCTTCTACTTTTCTCTTATGTATTGCTAGTTTTTCTCCACTCATGTCAAACTCAGTGTTTTTTCAAGAAAAATATAACAGCTTTTACAAACTTAGAATAAATCAAATAACACAGTTTAAAATAAAAATTTACCCATTGAAAACACATTCTCAATCGTATGTTAATCTTATTAAGTAAATACATCAAATTTAATAATGAAAAACAATAATTATCTAATTCAAACTTTAAATTTCTCAATCTCATGATCTTCTAAATAAAAAAAGCTTAAACAATATATGGGAACTTTATACTTCTTGTTTTGATTTAATTGTTAGGTGGTGTTTTCTTCCAAGATATAATCTTCTTTTCTTTCTCCGAATCATTTCGACAAAGGATTCGACGCGCGTCAACAGGCCAGCTTCTCCCGAATGCTCATCCATTATAATCTCTAAAAAGGGAAGGCCTACAACTTTCATGTCTCTCATAATTAATTCTGAAATGAGACTATCTGGACCGCAAGCAAAACTTATCAAAAAGATTACACCATCGATTTCCTCTCTCCCTTCAGTAAGAAAATAACGAATACCTTGCATGATTTCTTCTTCGTGGCGCCAATAGTTTCGTAGCTTACCGCCTCTTGGATTAACTATGACGGGTTTCTTAAAAACAAATTCGGGTAAATTTTCAATCGTAATAACTTCGACGCCTTGATCTTTTAGCTTTTTCTGAAAGTCAAGATTAATGAATATGTCGAAAATGTTATAACCGTGCCCTAAAAGTAGAAACTTAATATCACCCGTACTTTTCTTCTTAGGTAATGTGAAAGGGCGATCCCTTTCAGTTAATCTTAAGGCGTGATTGACAGAAGAACCATTTCTTAAAAATTCGCGATATTCGTCGAAATACTTTTGGGCTTCTCTGTATGCGTTTAATGCTTGATTTTGATTCTTCCCTAATTGTCTTCCGAGTTCAATGGCTGCTGTAGATATCGGAAATTCTTTAACGTTTACTTCGAAATTCAAAATTTTTGGAATATCAGGCAAGATTTTAATTACATCGGGTAACGACAAAAATTTAGGGCAGAAATAAGAGTCTTTTACTTCAGATACATACCTCGGTACAAAAACAAAGTCTAAATCGGGATGATCCGCTACCAATTTTAAAAGCTGCCCGTAGTATATCTTAACTGGAATGCACAACTCGCCAAATCCGTGAGTTACGCCTTCTTCAACTATTTTTTTATTAGTTAGGGGACTTACAACAATTTCTGCGTCGAGTTCTTCGAGAATTTTTTTCCAAAATGGGAAATACCTATAAAAATGAAGTGCTCTCGGTATCCCTACCTTGAGTTTTTTCTTTATCGATTGTTGTGGTACTTCCATCTTGATACATCCCCCTATAATCTATGCATCTGGGCTATCATAAAGAAGTAAATCTTTAATTTGGGCCATCATGTTGGCTGTCAAACGCTTCAATTCTTCATAGTCAGGCATTGGTTTACCCCAGTGTTTTTTATGTTCCATGAATGGTGGTCCCGCCTTCATTATCTGACCTCTATAAAAGCTTAACATCTTAGCGTGCTTTGGGTAGGTTTTTTCTGTGCCTGTTATTCCAACCAATAGAATCGGTACTTGTTTTTCAATTGCCAATCGCATAGCTCCAGTGTGTCCTTCTAAAAGTTCACCACCACCCGCATTAGTAGTTCCTTCAGGGTACATGCATACTAAATCTCCTTTATCAAGTACATCCTTTGCGAAATTATAAGAGTCTACATCGTGTAGTCCTCGCTTTAATGGAAATGCGTGATGATTTCTAACCCAAGCGTTAACTAGCGGTGGTTTGAATAAAGATTGTTTGGCCATTTGGTAAAGAACTCGTTTTCTGTGGTAGATTAAGGATGCTGCAAAGATAAGTACGTCCCATTCTGAGTTGTGGTTAGTGCAGACAACAGCTGCGCCTTCGTCAGGGATATACTTTTCAAAATCGATTACCTTGTAAGGCATCATTAAATTGCTCCAATTGCACACTAGCCATCCTGAGAAATTATGAACTGTTTCTTGGAATTTGGCTCGTAATCCAAATGCTTCTAAACTTTTTAATAAGGAATACCACAAATCATCGACGAATCCTAAAGCACCCTTTCCAAAATCTTTCAAGTATCTCATAGGGGATGACGATTCTTTCGGTTTTTGAGCATCTTCTGGAGAACCGATTGATAATTCTACTTTTTTTTGTTTCCTTGTATCTACAATAACGTAATCTCGTAAGTCCATTACTACTTGTCTTAATTCTGCAGATAGTCTTTTTATTTCATCGTACGATATTGTATTAATGTCGTAATCGTTATAATAAATAGGATCACCTACGCGCACTTTAACTTGCGTTGGTTTCATGACCAATTTACCTTTTGGCAAAGCATTCCTTGACCCAATTACTGCCATTGGAACAATAGGGACCTTCATTTCAATTGCAAGTCGAACTGCGCCGGTTTTAAATTCTCCAATCTCCCAACCAGTTTCTTCCCTAGATCTCGTGCCTTCGGGGAAAATTCCAACCCATTCACCTTCTTCAATTATTTCTTTGGCCATTTTCCAGGCTAGTTCAGGATTTTCTCGATCTAATTTGAATGCTCCTAAGTTGGTAAAGAGAGTTTTTACTAAGGGGGTTTTAAAATTATCCATTTTACTCATGTATCGAATTCTTCTATGACAAGCGGCTCCATAAAAAAATGGGTCTAAGTGGCTTTCATGTGAGCCCACGAGGATACCTCCACCATATTCTGGAAACATATTCCCTTGTGGGTATTCTGCTTTAAAATTCCATAGTAAACGAGCAAAAAATTTAATATAAACATATGCTGCCCACCACTGAAGCTTCCCTTCAACATCCTCAAGGCTCAACCGCTCAATAGCTTGGCGCCAGAGGTCGTTTAATGGATCAATCGGATTGTATTTTAAAAACTTGTAAGTCGCATTTTGATGACGTTTTCCAAAATCTAACTCTTCTTGTTCCTTTTCTTCAGTAGTTTTCACAATCCTACCTTCTTCTGAAGTTTTATAATCTTGTTCTTTAAGTTGCATAAATAGAATCCTCTTAGGATTTGATTTTAATACTATTTTGTGAATTTGAATTTGATAAATTTTTATTTTCAATTAGCCTTTTTAAATCATCCAACGAATCAATTAACAAATGCGGTTGAAATTCCGCTAACATCTCTTTCTTGCTTACTCCAGTTGCTACTCCTATAGTCCATACTCCTGCTTCCTTTCCTGCTTGAATATCTGATGGCATATCACCAATCATGATAAACTCTTTTAAGTTACAGGATTTATAGCTCTCAAAAACAGGATTTAATGAGTTAGGATCTGGTTTAAGATCCGGTAAAAGATCTGCTCCAAACACTCCTTTAAACATGCTTTTCACATTGTTACTTTCAAGGTGTGGAATAATATTTTTAGTTTGGTTATGAGAAACAATAAAGAAATCGTAAGATTTTTTAAACTTTTTAATAAAATCATCTGCTTCTGGATAAAATGGAGCTTCTTTAGCGTATGTTAAATATGTTGTGAATATTTTCGTAGCAATTCGTAGTTTTTTTAAGAATGTTATGGAGTGAAGTGATGTTATGTATTTAAATAATTCAAACGCTTCTAGTATGATTTTAGGGAGTGGAGTTCCTTGAATTATCTCCATCAATGCACCAATCTCTTGCATTGTCGTCTCGATATCATAGTTAATCTGTTTTTCATTGAAAACTTCTTCTATTGAATTTCTCAATGATTCTCTTATATCGAGGAGAGTCCCGTCAAAATCGAATATAATTCCTCGAATTGTCCCGTTTTGAATCCGTTTAACTAATTCGTTGTCAGAGCTCATCATTACTTATTAAAAAACAGCTAAATTTTTAATAACATTACATTTAATATTGATGTTTTATCTTTTACTTAAATCATCTTCTAATAAAAAGATATTGGTTATAATCATACACTATAGAGTATGATTTGTTTTCGTGTAACTTAACGTCAGAAAGGAGTTTTCACAAGTGATAGGAACAAGCACCATTAAAAATTGGATTAGTAATTTCTTGATCATATCAAATATAATTCTAAAGACCAAGATACTGGGAACCAGACCCCATTAGCTGCAATATTGCCCTTTTAATAAGTAATTTTTAAATAACATGGGTGAAATAAATATATAAGTAGAGGTTTTTAGTATGGAAATACAGAAAGAATTTCAAAAGGATAAGTATAGACACGGTGAATTTCTGGAAATGACTCCCATAAAAGAGGAAAAACTTTTAAAGCTTTTTCTAAAAAGAAATCATTACCCAATCAGGATTGAATACGAAGCACCTCAGTAAATATTAAAACTTAGATAACCTTATTCACTCACGAATTTGTCCCACGAATTTGTCCAAACTTATTTATTTTATCGTTAGAATTTCCTAACGCCTTGTTTTTGTTGTTGAAATACTTAAATAATATGCGGTAGATGTAACTACAAGATGGATATTTAACTCTAAGAAGGTTTTGACAAATATGTCTGAAAAAATATCTAATGACGTGAAGGAAGGAACATTCGCCGAGGCGATCCTAGAGACCTACGGTCCACTCAATAACAACGAGAAGTTTAAAGAGAAATATGCTGATAAAAGTTTTAAAATTCTTTTAAATCCAAAAGACGGAAAATTTGCTGCTTTAATTACCGTAAATAATGGAACAGTTTCAATTAAAGGATTAGATAACCAAGATAAAAAAAACCTCGATCAGAAAGAAATCGGCTGGGACGGCTACATGCAAACTACTTTAGCTTTATTTGATGAGATCGGTAAAGGAAACCTGTCTCAAAGCGATATCGTAAAGAAAGTGGTGGCTCGTAAAATTAAAATGAAAAATGTGAAATTTGTGGCAAAACTCTCCGAAATGGGAGCACTCTTAAATTAATAATATTTAATTCTTTATTTTTTTTTCAAGGTATTCTTTCGTTCTAACGCCTGTATCCTTTTTTTCCTATAATCTGTCAGCATAATTCAATACTAATTGGGAATAACAGCTAGCTATTTATATGCGATTTGTCACTAATGTTGTAACTCTAATAACAGCTTACCAAGATTAATGAGGAATGAGATATGATAAAAAAAATTAGAATGTTAGCACTAGTAACTCTTATAGTAATTTCTGCTTCAGCTTTTTCTTTAAAAGAATTAGAAACTCCAATTATAGTGACACCACAATTACCAGTATCAAGTGGAATTGGGCAAAATATAACAGGAAGCTATGATGGGGATATCTCACTCGTTTATTTTGATTTCAATTCAGACTTTACTTCGTGGTTTGATCAAAATTCAAGTACGAGCATGATTCCTCATAATAGATCGGTAAACAACAAAGAATTTGTTTTGAATCGGTTAGAAATCTATTCTGACAATATTATAAACGAGTCTGGTTCTGGAGAATACATAATAGCCAACAACACTAAGAAGCAATTAGATACTACTTCATCTAGAATGTTCGTTCAACAATTTACGGCCCCAGACTTAATTGCAATTGATGAGATACGGTTATATCTCAACTATAGTATGATAATGATCCCTGAATTTAGCCATTATTATATGGTTCTTCGCATTTACAATGAGAATTTTGAAGAAGAAATAGATGTGATATGGATTTATGAGTCAAGAATGGTCTTAGATGAATGGATTGTTTTTTATCCCCGTGCTAACATTTTTCAACCAGGAGAGACATATAGCCTCGTTTTACACCTTTGGTCAGAGAAGTTTGGAGCATTAGTTCCATTTAATTTTTGGAAAGCGGAAAATTATACGAGTCCAAGCTTCAATAAGGGTTTAACAGCGCGTTTTGACGGAACTAGTTGGCTTCCATTTACCAACGATGCTACCACAGACTTACTATGTTTTTTCAGTTATAAGAAGATTGTTGATCCTGCTGCGATCGATCTTAAATACATAATAAACAACGAAACAGTAGTTCCCGTTTATCAGCAAAGTTCTTTTGGAATGTGGGGTTATGAAGGGTATTTTTCATATACATTAGAAAATCAACTAGACTCACCCTTAAACGTAACAGTTACTACAAACCAAACAATTCCAGCTCTTGATGTCTATATTGAAATGTATTATATCCACATTGTTAATGCCACTGGCACTTACAACATAAAAGATAATTTGAACGAATGGACTATAGATTATTACTATGAAGAAATATCCTTCGGGTGGCCTCCTCCAATATTTTTGTTCGAACGAGATTGGGATTTTGATACATTTTTAGATCCTGATGGTGTAACTATGGATGAGATATACTTTGGGCCGATGGATTTGTATAATAAATCATATTATGGAGTTACTATATTTTTTGGACCTCCTCTTGAGCGTGGATTTTATACTGGGATATTTCACTCTCCCAATTATTGCAATATTATCAATTCTAAAATCAAATCAGGATCGCAATTTGTAATAAGAAGCTCTCTGGAACTCGGACAAACTATTATGATAGACGCAGAAATCCGAAATACTTTTAACCAACCCCTCTCTGGAGGTTCAGGACAAATTTTAATTACTTCAGCATCAGGAACGATAATTCTCAACGAAACGGGGCTTACATCTATTAATGGTTTAATGAGCAGTTCGGAAGTATTACTTAACTCTGAACTCGGAGAGGGTTTTTATACCGTGGAAATATTTTGGACAAATGGGAAAGAGATCGCTTTCTATTCCGTTCAAATCCAGGTTGAGGATCCTGCTAAAATAGTGCTTTTCGTTGGTATTATTATTGGAATTGCTGCTGCCTCAACCCCCTTAGCTATTGTTGCGAGAAAGCAAATAAAACAAAGAAATTGGAAAAAAGCTTTAAAGAACCTATTTGTATTAACAAAAGATGGAGTAAGCCTTTACGAATATTCATTTGGAATTGAGATTCAGGATCCAGCACTCATATCAGCGATGATTGCAGCTCTCACTAATTTTGTAAGGGAAGCTACTGGAAGCAAAAAAGCACTTCGTACTGTTGACCAAGAAGATAAAAAAGTCTTATTATATCACGGAGATTATGTAACTGTTGCACTTTTATCCGAAAAAGATTTACCGATAATTCATAAGCGAATAAAAAAGTTTACAGAATTATTTGAAGTTGAATATGGTAAACATCTAAAAGGTTGGAAAGGAGAAACAACGATATTTAAAGGAACTGAGGTAATTTTGAATAAACAATTTCCGTTAGATGTTGAGGAGCAAGTAATTAGAGGCGTTAAGCAAAAACTTTTAGAATTTAGACAACAACTCGACATTTTAAACGATCCAGCACACATTATTACGCTTATGAGACACATTAACGATTTTATTTCGCGTTATCAAGCGGTAGTCAACCAACATTATATTAATTATTATTTTGAAATTGTAAAAATTGCTGAAGAAAAGATTTCTTTAGCTTGATTTTTTTTCATTTTTTTTATAAATTAGGATAGAACGAGATTAAATCTTAACTAACATCGTTCAATAATTTAAAATGTTAATTCTCATTTTCTTTTTCATAAATTTAAAACAATTTAGATTTTAGGTTAGATAAATTTTATGGAATCAGATAGAGACGAGAAGTCTTACAATAAAACCATTTGGCCTGTTTATCTCCTTAACGGTTTTAATAGTATTGCGTTTGCAGGAATAATAATCCTTATGGTCCCCTTATCCACATTAATATGGCCTGGAGAAGATTATCACGCGTTAGAAATGGGGATAATTATGACAACTTTACTTTGGAGTTCATCAATTTCGGGACTATTTTTTGGTAGGTTGATCGATAAATATTCTCGGGTAAAAGCCCTACTATTCATATCAATTGTTAGAAGTATATGTATGATATTGCTTGGATTCGCCATCCCCGGTCAAGGTTTACTTACGTGGTGGTATTTTTTGACTGTTGTATTGATTTTTGGTATGTTTTCAGGTGGAAGTTATCCAGCTATAGTTTCATTATCACATGACATAGTTCCTTTAAAACATCGATCGGAGTTCTTTGGAAATTTTAGCGTTGCAGGCTCGGTTTTTATGATGTTTGGTTTTCTGCTATCTGGTTCACTAGTTCAATTTGGTTTATGGAGATATTATTTTATTGGGATAGGACTCGCCGTTTTAGGGTCTGGAATACTATTTTATCTAATTGTTAAAGAGCCAAAAAGGGGAGTACAAAATAGAGAACTGCAAAATGTACTTATGGATGATTCAATCGAATATGATTTTAAGATGGACAAGGATTCAATGCGTAAAACTATGTTATCTCGTACTAATAAGGCCGCTTTAATAGAAGGTATATTTTCTAATGTATTCATGGGTAGTTTGGACATGATAATTTTGCCTTATTTGCAAACACCGCCTCATAATTTATCTCCACTTCTAACTGGCTTATTTATTGTTGTATTTGGCGTTGTTGGACGTATTATTGGACAGATTCTTCTCGCTCGGCTTTCTGATAAACTTGCAGAAAAAAAAGGAATCAGAAGGATTTATTTCATTATATTTTCTTTGATAGGGGGCTCAGTAACTTTTGTTCTGATGTTTTTCATCTCGATTCCTTTTCTAACGCCGGAGCAAGGAGCAGATATAGTACTTTTCTTTTCATTTCCGGCAACTTATATGATGGGAGCATTAATTTTATGTTCGGACGCAGTTTCCTCTTTGTATATGGTTAACCAGCCCCCAGTACTCCAAGAAATAAACCTTCCAGAAGCTCAAGGTCAAATTGTTTCTTGGAACCAATTTTTAGAAAATATTGGTTATGGAATGGGACCGTTAATTGCGGGGGTCTTTATTTCGGCTTTTGGTCAGAATTATCAAGTCAGCGCCATGATAATAACGGTTTTTGTAATACCTGGAACAATACTCTGGGTATTATCGTTAAAGTGGTATCATTTTGATAAAAATAATATCAAGGAAATATTAAAGGAAAGAGCAAAAGTGTTAGAAACGAGAAAAACGACACAAGACCATCAACATTAATATAACTATTTTAAGTTTATAATTTTCGATCTTTATTTCTTTTTAAATAACCTATTTCCAATGAGATGGAATAATAAACATTCAAATAATCTTATTGATATAATAGTTGTTAGAAAAGTAAATAATCCTTTTCAAATTTAATTAATTGGATGATTAAAATGGGTAAAAATTTAACCTCTACTTTACAATTTAAAGTTCCAATTTTTGGTGACGCGGGAGTTGGCAAAACTACCCTAACGCATCGTTATCTACATGGATTGTTCAAAGAGTCGTATCACGGAACTATTGGAGTTGATTTTTTCCTCAAGCGTTTTGAGATAGATGGTAAAAAAGTATCTTTACAAATTTGGGATTTTGCGGGTGAAGAGAAATTTAGGTTCCTCCTACCAGGAATCATAGATGGAGCTCATGGAACGATTTTTATGTTTGATATAACCAGATATGTAACCTTTCAAAATCTAACTAATTGGTTAAGCGTGTTTAATGAAACGAATGAAACTCAAGGCCAAAAGGTGCCCGCATTATTAGTTGGTAGTAAGACCGATCTCGAAGGATTAAGGACCGTTCCGTCAAAAGAAGGTAAAAAATTCGCACAAGAAAATAATTTAATTGGCTATATCGAATGTTCTTCTAAGAACGGAGAAAATGTCGAGGAGCTATTTAAAATAATTACCAAAATTATGATTAGCAATATCAAATAGTAAGTAAATACCTAAATTTTACTGAAAAATTATTATACCTTTTAATAATTAGTATAAACTAATAGTGTATAATATCTAATTTTAGCATTAACTTATTATTTAAAATTAAGTTACTTCAATAGTAATTATGAAATCTATGTTTGAACTAAATGTTCCTGTTCCATCGAAGCGTTCGTTGATCGTGAGGAATAATAAAGAAGTTTCTAAAGAACAGAGAGAGATCGCGTTAAAGGAAACGGAATATAGTATGTTTTCTTTTCCCGCAGATATGCTTGTTTTGGATTTTCTTTCTGATAGTGGAAGTTCATCCATGACTGACTTGCAATGGGCTTCCCTTTTTCACGGTGATGAATCGTATGGGCGTAATAAAGGGTATTATGCTTTGTTGGAGGCAATACGAGACACTTTTGAGAGGGGGGATGAGCCAAAAAAAGCGGTTAACTTAATTCTTTCTGGAGAAACTAACATTAAAACACTTATGGATGAACTTTATCTCAAAACTTTCGAGGGTGGATTTGTTAATGGGGGCGTTCACCAGCTAGATCGCCCTAATGCTTTCATAGTTCCCCAAGGTCGCTGTGCAGAGCATTTATTATTCTCCACTATTGCGCCTATATTAAAAAAGATCAATCCGGATAAAGAATACTATATTCCAAATAACGGGCATTTCGATACAACGGAAGCAAATATTGCTATAAATGGAATTAACCCTATAAATCTATTCTCTGTAAATATATTTGAGGATTTCCCTTCAGATCAAATGGATTCTATGAATCCTTTTAAGGGTAACATGGATAGCCAAGAACTTAAAGCCTTCATTCAAAATAAAGGAATTGAAAGCATACCTTTAATATACTTAACTATTACGAATAACACAGCTGCCGGTCAGCCTGTTTCTTTGAAAAATATAAAAGAAATTAGCGAGATCGCTCGTAGTTGTAATATTCCCCTTTTCTTCGACGCTTGTAGATTTGCAGAAAATGCTTACTTTATAAAAGAGTTTGAAGATGGATACAGCAATTATAGTATCTTAAAAATTATTCAAGAAATGTTCTCGCAGGTTGACGGGTTTACTATTAGCTTTAAAAAAGATGGACTCGCTAACATAGGTGGAGGTTTATTTTTTAGAGATAAAGGAGTTTTTTACCAAAAATTCTCGACTAACGGGAATATTGGGGCAAAATTAAAAGAAAAGCAGATATTAACGTTTGGAAACGATTCGTACGGAGGATTATCAGGACGGGATATTATGGCTTTAGCAGTAGGTTTATATGAAGTTGTTAAAGAACCATATTTGGCTGAGAGGATTCGCCAAGTTCGAGAATTCGCAAGAAAATTAGCAAATAATAACATTCCCGTCGTACTTCCTGCGGGAGGCCATGCTGTTTATATTAATGTGGAAGAGTTTTTTAAAGGAACCGATATGGAAATTGACGATTTTGGAGGTGTTGGGTTTACGATAGAGCTTCTCAAGCATTATGGGATTAGAGCTTGCGAACTGGGGCCCTTTGCGTTCGAATGGGATAAGAAAACTCCAGAACAGCGTAAAGGTATACTTAATCTTGTGCGGTTTGCTGTCCCTAGGAATGTATACGATACTTCCCATATTGATTATGCAGTTGCGGCTATTACAGAACTCTATCGCAATAGAGATAAAATTCCAAAAGTGAAAGTGTCTCGAGGAAGAGAATTAAGATTACGTCATTTCCAATCGGGACTACTACCCATATATACAAATGAATAGCTTAATAATAAATTAGAAAGGTATTACATCTTAAAATTACCTAATCTACCAACTTCTCCGTTCTGTAATTAAGGATATGGAAGAAGTTGAATCTTATCAGGACTCTTAGATATTATTAATTAAAATGATGGAATATTTGAAATAATATTTAAATATCTAAAGTTCTCAATCTTTTGGAAAGATTTTTCCTTCTCAATATCTTCATAAAATCGTCTTCTCTTTGCTTCAATCTACCTAAAAACGAATCTAATTTGTCAAAATTGTTGAACCAATGCTCTTCTCCATTAACAATTATCTTTACGCCTTTTTTTTCTGTGTTAATGATGGCGTAGATACCCCCTACCTCTGAATCATGCTTAATAAAGACTTTTTCAGATTCTAAGTTGTGATCCTTTTCGTTACCTTTTTTTGCCCAAAACTGATTTTTTAGAAGATAGCTTCTATACATGCTCATTTTATCACACACACGACTTTTATTTTTATACATTTTACAAGAGTCATCATGGTATTCGTAATGATGACCCTTTGAGTAGTATCCAAGTAATATAAACTTAGGTTAGGTAATAGAACAGTGTGTTATCTATGTTATATCCGCATATTACGCAAATTTTAATTCAGTCCTACTAAATTTACTCATATTACTCAGAAACCTTATAAACAAAAAACCATCGAAGAAGTATTTAAATAACAAAGTAAACGGAAATACAGTAAATACTAAATAAAAATTAGTTAAGGTCGATTTCCATTGCAAGTTTGTATTATGGTAACGGTCTTTCTTTCTAAGAAAATATTTTAAATAGTAGTTAAATAATTAGTATATAAGGATTTTGAATATTAGGAAGTAAATGGGGTATTCATTACAAATGATGAGTGAATGTGATTTTTACAATAATCTTTACGATGATTTTCTTGAGACCAGAAACGACGAAAACGAGAAGATTTTATGGAAAACGCACAAAATTATCGATTTGATGAAAGTTACAACTGAAAAGGACACAAATGGGTTATTGGAGAATGGCTTAAGAATGATTATGCTTCTTTTTAAGCAGTTTAGGATAAATTCGTGTGATCTTTGTAGCATCGATTTAATCGACACACCCTTTAATGAAAAAGAAGAATTAATACTTATTTTACAAGAAGAATTTACTTAAACTGCTTTTCAAATTTCCATACGTTATCTTGTATCGTATGCAGGTTTTTTACTACTTTCCCTGTTTTGATTTCTTGCATTTGATTAGCATTAAACATTGCCTTTCCAATGGCTAAAGCACGATCATGATTCTCATCAACAATTACGACGATATCTCCTTTTATTATTGATGGGTCAATGTGTGTAATTCCGGGTCTCATCACATCTGCTGCATTTGTTACAAATCGGATAGCCCCTTTATCTACCACAATTTTTTTCAAATCTACTTTTTTATTTAGGAGCAGTGTCAAAACTGGTATGTAGCCTTCCTTAGATTTCCATAGCTTTAATACGTTATTTACAGCATATAGAGTATCTCCCGCATCAGTTTGAATTACTTCAATACGCGCTTTTTTAGGAAATATCTGTGCCACAAATTTTTCATCGTAATGATTTAAGATATCATCTTGCAATTCTTTTATTTGTGATTTTTGAATAAAATGCCTTTGTTTAATATTCATAGTTCATAGGGTTAATAAAAATCATCAAATAAAAACCTTGTAATTATGGTGAAATATCTCTTAAATTAAGGATGAGTTAAAAAAAATTCTACTACTTATAATTCTCTTTAGACTTATAAACTAAATCAGCTATTTTATCGAATACTAAACCTACATTTTCCCCGGTGAGGGCTGATGTCTCTAAATAGGGTGCATTCAATTTCTCGCTTAGGTGTTCAGCCATAGGTAAAATAATTTTCCTTTCTTCTGTTAAATCTACCTTATTTCCTATTAAGATCCTTGGTATTCCGCTTAATCCATACTTCACAGCTGCGCTATACCAGTTATTAACATTACTAAATGTACTTGAGCGCGTGATGTCGAATACTAGAAGCATTCCATCTGCCCCATTGAAATATGGACGATGAAGCATATAGAATTGAGGTTGTCCTGCGATATCCCAAAACATTAGATTAACTGTGGCATCGTGATCTTTCAGTTCGATTGGCTCTTTGAGGATTTGAACGCCGACGGTTGGCAAATATTTCTTTTCAAATTGATTTGTAGCAAATTGAGTAAGAAGACTTGTCTTTCCAACAGCAGGATCCCCTATAACAATAACTTTATAAATTGCATCTGTTCTTCCTTTAAAAACTATTTCTTCTTCTTTTCGTTCTTGATCGTTCATGTGTTTTCTGATCGCTTTAGGTTTTAATTTTAATAGTTATAATAAATATGAACTTCTTATTTATATTTCTTTAGAAATTCTCAAACACAAAATCCCGGTAATATCGTACCAGATTACGAGATTTCAGAAATTCCAGAAATTCTCGAAATTAGTAATAAGTTAACCTTAAAAAGATTTAATCTTTAAGCATTAATTTATTAATCCAAAAAGTGATTTTCTCCATTAAATGATTTTTAATTGTCTTTGAAGTTGTATCTTGTTCGTCCATTAAATCGTTCAATGAACTCGCTGTATTTAACCGATTAATAACTTGTAAAACTTCGTGTAAAATTCTATGACCGCCTGTAAATTCAAAAATATCCTCCTTAACTTGTTTTAAAATTGGTTTAACGGCAAGTGGATCGTCAAGAACTTCTAAATTCTCTTTCAAGCCATTCAATTGGTTTAGTATCACTTCTTTTTTGCTTGTTGCTGTTTCGTCCCTATCAACAGAATTTTCAACTTTTTTTTTTTCCGAAGTAATTTGCCCCATGTTTTTTAGTAAAGATTTAATTAAATCCAATTCATCTTCTAAGACTTTCTGATTTTCTATAACATTACTAAGCTGTGGTATCAAACTTTTTATTTCAATGGTAGCTTTGTCCAAACCGCTAATTTTATCCGTTAATTGGGTTATTTTGAGGTTTGTCTGTCCCATTTTTGTTATTATGTCTAAACCAAATTTTTCTAATATTGAAGAAAATGAATCCATCTTAGATTGGAACTCTTCAAACGACTTAGATAAATCTTCTATATTCTTATCCATTGATTCCACCGTTACTCCTCATACTATTGACTTAGCCAATTATGAAAAGTAAATTTCTCCAGCAAAATTAGGGAGAACATTATATATATATATAAGATCAATTTTTTATTCTTTTTATATATAAATAATTATACTATAAAAATTTAAATTCAAGTTTTTTGGGCATATTAATTTACCTTACTCAACTTCTGTGATAAGTGTGATTCAATATTTAAACATCTTAACTAAAGACGGTAAGTCATTGTTATTCCGAAATTACGGCAGTTCAGATGTAGATAGAGACTTGTTAGCGGGTTTTTTGAGCGCTTTTTCGGGATTTATGAAGGAAATTAGTCAAAGCGACATTAAATCGACTGCGACTGATGAATTTAAGTATTATTATACGATTATCGAGACTATTATTATCGTTGTATGCACGGATTTAGATGACGATGACGCAACAATTAACTCTAAAATAACAACTATTAGGGTTAAGTTCATGGAGAAATTTGGAGAACTTCTTACAAGTGGTCAATGGAGGGGGAATCGTGCGATTTTTACGAGTTTTGAAAAGGAAATCGATGATGTCATCTTAGGATCTATTAAAGTTTCGATTATAGGAGTAGGAGGAGTTGGCAAAACCACACTCTTACACTTAATATGTGGCAAAGATATCGATTTAGAATACATTCCAACGATAAATGTTGATATCACTCCTTTTGACGGCGAAGGACTTGATGCTCCTCGTTCAATTGTTCTTTGGGATTTTGCGGGACAATCTAATTTTAGATCCTTATGGAAGAGTTTATTAGATAGTACAGATATAGCTCTAATCGTCCTTGATTCAAGCTTTGAAAATGTTAATTACAGTAAAGATATAATTCGAGACATTCTCGATAAACACTACAGGGATGTGTTAGTAATAGGTATAGCAAATAAACAAGACATGCCCAATCGATTAACACCCGAGTTTTGCGAAAGAATCCTATCCCAAGCGGAAAGAGAACCCCCGATCAAAGTCCATGGAATGGAAGCGATTAATCCTTTATACCGCGAGAAAATTCTTGCAATTTTAAGAGAAGCAATAAATAAGATTATCCATTAGTTTTGAACTAACTATTAAATTTATAGTTAAAACATAAAAAATTAATTGATTTTAGAATTATTAAATATTATCTGACTTTCTTATGTTGTGATAGTGATAGAATTGCTTGAATTTGAGTTAGAAGAATTTTCCCTCATTGATCGTGGTAAATATAAAACTTTAAGGCTAGAGGAATTAACGGAAGAAGAGAGGTATCTTGTAGATCCAATTGTTGCCCCAACATCAGGTTTGCGGATTGAGATACTTGACAAACAAAAAAGAGCCGGTTCAGAGAAATATGTTTTAACTAAGCGAAAGCTGTTCCTATTTCTTCGCGTTTTTAAAGCTATTAGTCAAAAATACAAAGAGATGAAGGATGGTAATAATCTCAAAATATTAATTGTAACGGATAACCGCCCAACTAAAAGTATTCTATTAGAATATTGTTCTCAAATTTTTGCTTACGATGGATACGATATTTTTCACCAGAAAGACATTCCCGGAGAATCGAAGGCGTCTGCTCCGTATGGCGCAGCATCGGTTGGCTTAATTAAGGATGTTAATTTAGTAATTGTATTAACTGCTTCTCATAATGAACTGTCTTGGAATGGAGTAAAGTTTTACATCGATTATCCGATGCCTATGTCGGGTGATTTATTCAAAGAAATTTCTAACAGAGCGATAATGCTCAAGGAAATAAATCTCGATCCTTTTTACCAGCCTATTAAAATCGATGCTGAACAGATAAATAACGATTACGTTATAAGTTTGTTAAATGATGTTTTGGAACTTAAAAGCTTAATAGGTTTAAAAATCATTATTTGGCCATATCTAGGAAAAGCCAGAGGGATTGTTAATCTTTTTAAACGCTTAGGTGCAGATGTGGTGCTGATTAACGAAGAAATCAATCCTCCTAACCCTATAAAGGTAGTTCGAGAGGAAAAATTGAAGCAAGTAATGGAAAAAGAAGCTTCAAATATTGCCCTACTTTTAGACGCAGATCGAGATAGAATTGCGTTGTATGTAAAACAGAATGGTAAATATTGTTATTACATTCCAAATGAGATATATTCTGCCTTACATAATATTTTAGCTTATAATTATCATAAAAAGATCATCAACGTGAGGACTATTCCAAGCGATTTAAGAGGAGATGAGACGAGTTTTATAAATATTTTGACTGGTGTAGGTTATAAACATTTAGGAGTAATTATGTACTTTCTATTAGGAATGGAAGTAGATCAGTCAAAAGTTGATAAAGCAATCCTCTATTATGAAGACGAGAACAAAGCATTGGTGAAAATTAATAAGGCTGACCCATTAAGAAAAAGACTAACTGAACTTATTGAAAAAGATAAGAAACATGACGAGAGTTTTTTAATAGTGATGTGGGAAGAATCAGGAGGACATACCATTAATTTATTGAATCCTGCGAAAAAAGATAACTTGGGGCATTTCGTTTTTGATTCTAAGTTTCAAATAATTGCGGATAAATACCCCGTACCTGCTTTAGTTTTAATAACAGAACTAATTGCAAGAGGGCATGAAATATCAAAATCAATTGACTGGTCGATTAAAGGGATAAATCGAACTATACCTGCTATAGACGAGCAAAAGATTAAGATTATGAATAATTTTATGAAAAATGACAAGAACTCTCTCACAATTAATGAAAAAGAGTATATAGTGAGCGCTTTATCTGATAATTCCAAAAATGTAGATATCTACCGGCTTAAAAGTGCCGATTCTACGCTGTATTTTAGACCAAGCGGCACAGGTCCAGAAGTAAGGTTTTATATTTTTGGTAAACGTGAAACTCACTTAGAAGAATTAAAAACAGTGCAAGATTATATAAAAATGCAATATTCATAAGACTCGAAAAGTCAATTTAAAATTTAAAATCTAAAATCTTAAGTGTAAAAATTATGAAAGACGGTCGAAAAAAGTTATGGGAGCCCTCTGCAGAATGGATAAAGAATGCTAATATAACGCGTTTTATAGAGTTTGTTAATAGAGAATACGGACAGAATGTAAAAGGGGGAAAGGACCTATACAAGTTTTCTGTAGAAAAAATAGAAGATTTCTGGGATGCTATGTGGAAATTTTCTGATATAATCGCATCTAAACCATATGATAAAGTAGTGGAAGATTTAAGCGTTTTTCCCGGCACTAAATGGTTTCCTGGCGCTCGGTTAAACTTCGCTGAAAATTTATTAAAGTATAAAGACGATCAATTAGCTTTCGTATTTCAAGGCGAGTCTAAAGTAACCAAACAAATGACGTACTCAGAGTTGAACAAAACAGTTGCTCGATTAGCAAAATCTCTTAAAGAATTGGGTGTTAGTGTAGGAGATCGAGTTGTTTCTTATATGCCAAATTTAATTGAAACCCCTATTGCCATGTTAGCGGCAACAGCGATTGGAGCTACATGGGCGTCGTGCGGGGCTGAATTACAACCTAACGCCGTTATAGATAGATTTGGACAAATCGAGCCAAAAGTCTTGTTTACTGTAGATGGTTACTTTTATAGAGATAAAGAGTTTAACATAATCGAAAATGCTAAGGCTGTAGTTGAGGTTATTCCCTCTATCGAAAAAGTTATCGTTGTATCTTATATTTCTCAAGATAAACCAGATATCAGTACTATTTCTAACGCTATCCATTGGGATGACTTTCTATCCAAAGATGAGGATATTTCTTTAGAATTTGAGCAATTACCCTTTGACCATCCCCTATATGTTATGTTCTCCTCTGGAACAACGGGAGCACCAAAGTGTCTTGTTCAAAGTTCTGGTGGCGTACTAATCAATCATTTAAAGGAGCTAATCCTCTCAACTGATTGTAAAAGGAGCGATGTTCTCAATTATGTCACAGCTCCTTCTTGGATGATGTGGAATTGGCTCATTAGTGGACTAGCAGTAGGGTGTACAATATTTTTATACGATGGTAATCCTCTTTACCCCGATCCATTGAGATTTTTTGAATTAATAGAAAAACATAAAATATCTATTTTTGGTACTAGTGCCGCGTATATTCATTATTTAATGGGACTTGGTGTTAAACCTGCCGAGAAATATGATTTAAGCTCGTTAAGAGAAATTTCGCAAACAGCGTCAACGCTTTCCCCAGAAGGATTTGAGTATGTTTATAGAGAAATTAAAAAGGATCTCTTTTTTAATTCGATTAGTGGAGGAACTGATATTAATGGTTGTTTTGCTGGGGCTATTCCAATTCTACCAGTTTATTCCGGTGAATTACAAGGTCGAGCATTAGCAATGAAAGTTGAGTCTTATTCAGGAAAAGCCGAACCAATTGAAGATGAACAAGCAGAACTTGTGTGTGAAGCTCCATCACCATCGATGCCGATTTACTTTTGGGGTGACGACGATAACATGACAAAATACAAAGCAGCTTATTTTGGTTATTACCAAGACGTAGGAAAAACGGTCTGGAGACATGGCGATTACATTGTAATTCATAGCGATACTGGCGGCATAACATTCTGGGGTCGATCAGACGCGGTTTTAAAGCCTTCCGGTGTTAGAATTGGTACCGCAGAGATTTATAATGTGGTTGAACAACTTCCTGAAATAGCAGATAGTCTTGTTATCGGGCAGAAATACTCCGGCGATATCCGAATAATTATGTTCGTTCTCTTGAATGAGGGCTACGAATTAACAGACGAGTTAAAAGCCAAGATTAAGCAAACTTTGCGAGAAAAAACCTCTCCTCGACATGTTCCAAAATTAATTTTTCAAACACCTCCAGACGGCATTCCTTACACATTCAGTAATAAAAAGGTTGAAATTGCTGTTACAAAAATTATTCATGGTATGTCCGTAGCTAATCGCGGAGCTCTTAGAAATCCAGATTCACTCGATTTCTATGAAAAAATCAAAGAAGAACTAAAATAAAAAACTGTTCTAATTCTTTTTGATTTCTTTTTTTACTTTTAATAATAGGTATCAGGATATGAAATTTCTTTAGGAAATAAAACATCAATTAATTCTCGTGATTCATGTTTCACTTTGGCATCCTTCATAATATATTTTATCTCTTTAAAACTCCGGTCTCCTAAAATTAATTTGAACAAAATTGATCCTGGTAATTTAAGATCACAAGATAGTTCCTTTGGATATCCTTTTTCCATTTTAATAGTAGAAATTTGCCCATTATTAAAAGATAAGATAATGGTTGCTTTGTAATTACTTATTTTTAAGTCTTGAATTACACCTTGGAAATTTGAATTATGAATTCTATTTTCTAATATTGGTTTTAATTTATCTAAATAAGTTTTTAAATTTGGAACCTTTACTTGCCAACCATAAGTGTCATACGTTGTTCCTCCAAGTTCACCAATAAGATTCGCTAAATCTGTATCCTCCCTAATAGCCAAGTTAACTTGATCTGGATTATCAACACTCACGATTTCTTTAATATATTGAAGTATCTTTATTCCACATTCGCGATTTATATGTGATGTTTTTATATCGTATCCTAAATTATCATAAGTCTTTCCGAATGTGAAATATGTTATCGATTTTCCACTCGTCTCAATTATATATGTTGAAGCTTTAAATTCGTTGTAATGGTCATTAAAGAATTTAGAGATGTAGCAATCCTTATCATAAATATTTGATATAAAGAAATCACCGTAATATTGGTGATATTTGCTTACAATAAAATCAATATCATCTAAGTCTGCTTTTCTAATCTTTAAATATTCCAGATTGTCTAAAGGGATCTTTGTTGGTGATAAAAACATTCTGTGATCAAGAGGTATAGCAAATTCATAGCCTAATTTTCGATAATAATAAGGGATACCTCTTATGACAGAAATAATATATCCTTTTTCTGCCATAATACTTTCATATAGTTTATTTAACTCAACAATTAATTCTTTCCCACGGTATTTTTCTAATGTCCCAACAAATCCCATTTCGCACACGGGAATAATAGTAGTCCCAAATCTCCATACTAAAGGCATTAAACTAATACTTGATATAATTTTATTTGAATTTGAATCCTTTATATATAGGAATAGTACGTCCTCTTTCCTTGGATGGTTTAAAAATATATGATTAAGATAAGCTCTTACTGATTCACCATGTACGTTAACATTTAATTCTAAAATTTGCTGTAATTCTTCCTTCTTACTATTCTCAGCAATATGAATCGAAAAATGTTGATTTAAATTCCTCTGATATCCTTTTACAAGTTCCATTTCAGATTTCTAAATGATATCAAATTTAGAAACTTTATGGAAATTAATGTCTATTTTTAAGTTAAAAATAAAAAAAAAGTTTTAAAAATAATTATATTAAAGTCCTAATCCAGTTTTAATTCTATCGCCCCAGTTCGGATCAGCTTTATAAAAATGTTTAAGCATTCGTTCTTGAATGAACTTGGGAACTGTTATTAAACTACCAACAATGTTTTTTACAAGGCGATCTTGCTCGTCTGAAGGCAATATTCTGTAGAGATTACCAGGTTGGACAAAATCATCATCAGTTGTAGGTTGGTCATAAGCATCTGCATCACCAGAAATTTTTAAGGGTGGTTCTTTAAAAGACGGGTCTTGTTTGGGTCCACCAAAACTGTTTGGTTCGTAAACTACTGAACCTCCATAATTACCGTCAAATCGCATGTGACCATCGCGATGGTAATTATTTACCATTGCTTTTGATTTATTTACTGGTAGGCTTTGATAATTAACGCCAAGTCGGTATCTATGAGCATCAGCGTAAGAGAACGTTCTTGCTTGTAGCATTTTATCCGGTGAAAATGAAATTCCCGGAACTTTATTAGAAGGATCAAATGCTGCTTGTTCTACTTCTGCGAAATAATTTTTAGGATTTCGATTAAGTTCCATTATCCCTACTTTAATTAGGGGGTAATCTTTATGAGGCCAAACTTTAGTCATATCAAATGGGTTCCATCGATAAGATTCAGCTTCGAGTTCAGGCATGATCTGTACGGATAATTCCCATTTTGGGAAATCACCCTTTTCAATTGTTTCATAAAGATCACGGGTTGTCCAGTCAGGATCTTTACCAGCTAATTCATCTGCTTCTTCTTGCATAAAGTTTTTAATGCCCTGCATTGTTTTAAAGTGGAATTTCACCCAAAAACGCTCATCGTTAGCATTCAGAAAACTGTAAGTATGGCTCCCATAACCGTTCATATGGGGATATCCCCTTGGTATACCTCGATCGGAAAATAGTATTGTCACTTGATGCAAAGTTTCAGGGACTAAGGACCAAAAATCCCACCACATTGTCTGAGATTTTAAGTTTGTATGTGGTTCGCGCTTTTGTGTATGGATAAAATCGCTGAATTTCGAGGGATCTCTTATAAAAAATACAGGAGTATTATTACCAACTAAATCCCAATTACCCTCATCTGTATAAAACTTTATTGCAAAGCCTCTAACATCTCTTACCGTATCTGCAGAACCTCTTTCACCAGCAACTGTTGAAATTCGAACGAATAACTCTGTTTTTTTCCCAACTTCAGAGAAGATTTTAGCTTTAGTAAATTTGGTAATATTATCGGTCACTGTAAAAGTACCGTATGCTCCAGCACCTTTGGCGTGAACTACTCGCTCAGGAATACGCTCTCTATTAAAGTGTGCCATTTTTTCGAATAAATGGACATCTTGCATGAGTAATGGTCCTCTTTCACCAGCAGATAGTGAGTTCTGATTGTCCGGTACTGGAGCTCCTCCTTGTGTTGTTAATACTTTTGGTTTTTCTTTTTTTTCCATTAGAATTCATCTCTTTTTATGTTTAAATCATTTCTTTACAATACTGTAAAATATTTAAAAATTGGTGGTTAATTTATAATATAAGAATTATTCTTATATAATAGATATTATCAAATAGTAATCATTATTAATATAGCTTATGTTTTATTTTAATAACATTTTAAACTATAAATCTACTCATCATAATTACTTGGTGGCTTAATTGGATACTAATGATGTAATAAATTTTTTTAGAGAAAAGGGACTTAAGGTAACCTCTCAACGCTTAGCTATATGTACCTTTATCCTCTCTCGAAAAGATCATCCTACCGCTGAACAAATATACCAAGAATTAAGAAATGAGTATCCAACGATAAGTTTGGGGACAATTTATAAAACTTTGCATCTATTGCAAGAATTAGGATTAATTCAAGAACTAGGCTTTAACGAGGGAAGTGTAAGATATGATCCAGATATGGAACTCCACATAAATATGGTATGTTCTAAATGTGGAAAAATTTCAGATTATAAAGCTGAAAATGTAGAAAAGTTATGGAGTGCTATTATATCAGATCTAGGATTTAAACCTAAAGGACAACGCATTGATATTTACTTTGAATGCAACGATTGCAAATAAAACATATTTGAACAATTTCATCTATATTCTTTTTTAAAATTTTAATTAGAATCAAATATTCTAATTATTAAATTCAATTAACTAAAAACTTAATGAGATTAAAATGCAAGAAAAAATAATTAGTGACGATATTCTTGAAAAGATGACTTTAGAGAATGTTTTTAAGATTTTTAACAACAATGTATTTCCGATGCTCAATGATGAGGAAATAGAATATTGTAACGAACTCCAGGAATTTTGCTTAGAACTTCACCCTAAAATTGATAAATCTAAAGATGTTTATGAGTTGTTTCCTGAACTTGGAAAGCGTGGCTATATGCAGCGAATCAATAAGTGGAAAGATTTCACTCCCTATGGGATGAAAAAAGAAATATTGCTGGGAACGCATTTATCACTATTAGACCCTCAATTAGAATTAGCAAGATTAGCGAGTGGAATTTTATGCGGTAATCCGACATTTCACTATTACGAACACGGAGGAACAGGTGAAACTATTCAAAAAGTTCAAGACGAATTAATGTCTGGACAGAAAATAGGCTGTATAGGAATAACTGAACCTGAACGAGGTTCTGATGCCGTGAATATGACAACTGTCGCAACGAAAGAAGGTGATTCTGTGATTTACAACGGTGAGAAAGTATATACTACAAACGCTCCAAAAGCAGATTATTTTTGTACGTATGGGGTATATGATACAAATAATCCGCGCGATACAATGGTGCAAGCAATGATAAAGCGTGATTTTGGCGTGAGAACTGAAAGATTGAAAATCAATTCCGTTCCACGAGTACACATTGCCCATACCTACTTTGAAAATGTGAAGATCCCAAACGATTACATCTTAGCTGATGATGGATTAGGTTATGTTAGATTGTTTGAAGGGTTGGTTCCTGAACGTTTAGGAATAATGGGTTCTGGTATTGGCATTTGTTGGTCAGGTTTAATATACGGAATTCTCTACACAAATCTTAGAAAACAATTTGGCAAGGCAGTAATTAGATATCAAGGCGTCGGTTATGGATTAGCAGACTTACTTACCAAAACCATTGCAGCTACAAGTTTAGCGCTTCAAGCAGCGACAATTTACGATGACAAGATACTATTTGCCGATAAACCTTCAAAGGAGGCTGTAAAGTGGGCTGCGGGTATATCAGCTCAAGGTAAATATTACACTGCTAAGTTAACACATGAAATTTGTTACGAAGTTCAACAACTTATGGGTGGTATTAGTGTTACCGATAACACTCCTATAGATGAGCTAGCTGATGTAAGTAAAATTGAAGAAGTTATTGGTGGGGCCCGGAATATCCAACTTCTTATAATTCAATCTCAAATCCAGCGATTTATGAGATTAATTTAGTTTTATTCTTATTTTTTTTTTTTATTATACCCTTCTGAGATCTCTTTGATACTTTCTCAAAAAAATCTCTTCATATCTTTAGTTAAGTTAAAAAAAAAAAATTATAATTAAGTTGAAATTACTTCTGTATCCGTTTTGTTTTCCTCTCGTGCGCTTTTGCCAGGATAATTATAGCAATAACGGATATCACACTAATTGTTACAAGATCAAACCCCGGAATGTTATCGCCGCCGCCTGAAGTAGTCTTATCGATGTATACTTCTACCGAACTCGAAGCCTGGTTTCCAGATGTTTCGTTGACATAAAAGGTCACGTTCACCAAAGTATTGTCCGCAAACGCAGCCCATTTAGTAACCTCAACTGCAGTAATAACAGTGAAGCTTTGAGTCAATCCTCCATTCATTGTATACCATATAGTGTTGATTGGACCCTCGTTTATTGTGTACCAGATTGTATGAATCCAAAACCCATTGACAGTGACATTAAATAACCCGGATGTCGAGCTGAATGTGGCTAAATTAATTGGCGAGTTAATTATTATGGAGAGTTCATCGCTATCGATTTTTTGAGCGTAAATGTCACCTTGATCAGTTGCTACTCTTTCGTCTTGCCATACTATGATCGCACCTCCTATATTGTCGCTTGTTATTTGAGGGTACCATTGATCATTTATTGCATTACAGATAAGAGTGCCATCATCATTCCATTGAGTATTTCCCACAGAATTAATTTTCTGAGCGTAGATATCATTAACCCCGAATCTTGAATCTTGCCAAGTAATGATTGCGCCTCCTGCACCATCGCTAACTAGTTGAGGGTGTAATTGATCGCTATTTGCATCACATATAAGGGTTCCATTGTCGTCCCACTGTGAAATCCCTATTGAATTTTTCTTCTGAGCATAAATGTCATCTTGATCAGTTGCTACTCTTTCGTCGTGCCATGTGATGATTGCACCTCCCATACCATCGTTTACTATTTGAGGTGAAAATTGACGGCCTGTTGCATTACAAACAAGGGTCCAATGGGTATCCCATTGTACTGATCCCCCCGAATTGACTTTCTGAGCGTAGATATCATTAACCCCGAATCTTGAATCTTGCCAAGTAACGATTGCGCCTCCCGCACCATCGCTAACTAGTTGAGGGTCTAATTGGCTGTTATTTTCATCACATATAAGGGTTCCATTGTCGTCCCATTGCGTAATGCCCGCAGAATCAATTCTCTGAGCGTAGATATCAAACCCGGTAGTACCTGAGTCTCTATTATCCTCCCATGTAATAATTGCGCCTCCCGCACCATCACTTACTAGTTGAGGCGATCTTTGATAGTCTATAACATTACAGATAAGAGTTCCATTGTCGTCCCATTGTGTAATGCCCGCTGAATCAATTCTCTGAGTATAGATATCAGAAAAAGTAGTAGGGAATGTTCTCATATCTTGCCATATGATGATTGCGCCACCCACACCATCGCCTATGATTCGTTGCTCAAATTGATAATAATCGGCATTACAGATAAGAGTCCCATTATCTTCCCATTGTGTAATACCCGCTGAATTAACTTTTTGAGCGTAGATATCATCTACAGAAGCTCCCATTCTTTCATCACTCCAAGTAATGATTACGCCTCCTGCACCATCGCTTATTAGTTGAGGGTTTGATTGATCGCCCAATGCATTACATATAAGGGTTCCATTGGCTCCCCATTCTGCAATTCCTGCCGAATTGATTTTCTGAGCGTAAATATCAGAACCAGTAATACCTGAGTTTCTATCATCGTGCCAAGTAATGAATGCTCCTCCCGTACCATCGCTTATGACATTAGGATACCATTGCTCACTTGAAGCGAGACTGATAGCAGCACCATTGGCGGTCCATGATACGCTTTCGGATGTGTGGAGTGTATTATTCAAATTCTTATCATTTTCCGTGCTGAAAACGGATGCAAGATTCGTTAATGGCAAGCAGATCAGCATCAAAATTACAATAGAGAAAATCAGACTTTTTTTAAAATGAATTTTATTGGATTCATTTTTAATATATTTTTCTTTCATTTTATTTCCCTCACGATCTAAATTAATCGTTCTCCTCCTTTACTTACTTAAACTAGACGAAGAAATATTAACTTTAATTGATCGTGGATTTTTTTTTTAATTACAAACTTTAATAGTTAGGTCGTTCAAACAATATAAATCTTCTTAGCAGACCAAAAATAACATTAAATGCAAATTGGAGCAGTCTTAGCATTTGATCCAGAATTTCTACATTTGAAAAAGGTATAAAAAATTTTATATAAATTGATTAGTAAATTCAGATATTTTCTTGCCCTTACCCTGAGTAAAATTGAAGAAGTCGTCGGAATCCGAAACATTCAGCTTCTTCTAATTCAATCTCAAATCTAAAGATTTATGAGATTAATATAAACATAATTTTTTTTTCTTTATATTTAAAATATAAAACACCAAAATACATTATAGCGTTTTATAAATACGATTATACCTTTTCTAAAATTATTATCACCAAGAATTTAATTTACATTTAGACAATATAGTGAAGAACACATGGATAATCTGTTAAAAGGAATTGAGGAAGTATTATTAATGGGTCCCGGACCGTCTTGTGTCCATCCTGACGTTTATAAAGCTCTAAGTCGAGATACTTTAGGACATCTTGATCCCTATTTTATCAAAATCATGGATGAAATTCAAGTTTTACTTCAAGAAGTAATGAATACCAAAAATCAATTAACCCTTCCTATATCTGGAACCGGATCAGCTGGGATGGAATCTTGTTTTGTCAATCTTATAGAACCTAAAGATCGTGTGTTGATTTTAATAAATGGTGTGTTCGGAAAACGAATGCAAGAAGTCTCCACTCGATTAGGAGCAAATGTAGATACAATAGAATTTGATTGGGGGACCCCTATTGGGCCTGAAGTCGTAAAGGAAAAGCTTGAGAATAACACATACGAAGTGATAGCTACCGTTCACGCTGAAACTTCTACTGGAGTTCTAAACCCAATAGCAGAAATTTCGAAGCTCCTGAAAGGAAGAGATTCTCTTTTCTTAGTTGATGTAGTAACAAGTCTTGGAGGAATAGAGGTTAGTTTAGATGGATGGAATATAGATGCCTCATATAGTGGCTCGCAAAAATGTTTATCCTGCCCTCCTGGATTAGCGCCCGTAAGTTTCTCAGATAACGCATTTTCCAAGATAATGAACCGAGAGACTAAAGTCCCTAATTGGTATTTAGACATGAGTTTGATCGGCCAATACTGGCAACAAGATAGAAAAAGAGTGTATCACCATACAGCTCCGGTCAACATGCTTTACGCGCTCTATCAATCTTTAGTACTTTTCAAGGAAGAAGGTCCATCCAATGTTTTCAAAAGGCATGTGGAATGTCATCTAAAACTAAAAGAAGGCTTGAAAGGATTAGGATTAGAAATGTTTGTAGAGGAACCATATCGATTGCCTATGCTAAATGCAGTTACTATTCCCGATGGTGTAGACGAAGCCGAAGTTAGGAAACGACTGAGGATGGAACATAAAATCGAGATAGGCGGAGGATTAGGACCGTTAGCTGGTAAAATTTGGAGAATCGGATTAATGGGTCATACCGCAAGAATAGAAAATGTTGAACGATTATTAAAAGCACTTGATGCAATCCTAAATTAACAGAAACAGGATCGAAATAATAGTCATAGACAAATTTATACTAGACTCCCCTTTTTTTTGAATGAGACAAGTAAATCTAATTTAATTAAGAAGCAAACTAATAGCAGATGTTATTACAGATTTTAACCCAATAACTATTAGAAAACAAAACACTACAACCTGAAATTTTTTGACGGGTATTTTAGGGGTTAGCTTTTGACCAAATTTAGTGCCCAGAAAAATTATTGGAAATCCTAATATAAATAATAAAACTAAGTCATAAGGAAAAATATCTGTTATGAAATAAAATGGTAACCTCGCAATAGAAAGCGAAAATCCAATCGCAGCGAAATTTCCTATAAAATTTTCTCTATAATGACCCGTTTTCTCTAACATTGCTACATTGAGAGGTCCAGCAGCACCTATAAGGGCTCCTAACAATCCATAACTAAATCCTCCTGCATAAATTAAGGGAGAAGTAGAATTTAATCGCTTCTCATACTCAATATCATCTTTTTTTTTTAAATACTCGTTCAATTTTATTGCCGAATAACTAAAAATAAAAATCCCAAAGATTAATTCTATCCATTCGAGTTTAATATCAATTAATAAAAAAGTGCCAAAGATGGTTGCGGGTATACCTAAAGATAAGAATCGTATAAAGTAGCCCTTGTCCAATAATTGGCGATATTTTATGAAATTTAATAAGGCAGTTAGAATACCCCATAAATTCACCAAAATTACTGCGTTTTTAATTCCAATTATAGGAGTAATTATTGGGATTAAGATTAGAGCGTCTCCAAATCCAATTACTCCATAAATCATGCTCGAAAAAAAAATGGCAATTAATGAAAGATAGATTATCATTTATTAAAAAATTCCAACATTCTGATACTTGAGAGAAAGAACCTTACATTTTACCTTTTTCTAATTTATTAATCACTGTGAAAATTAAATATCATCAATTTTTTTCTGAACTGGTCCTTTTTCCTTTAGTTTTCCAAAAAGCATCTCCTTATTTTTTTCTACAAATTTCCACCCGAAGCCAGAGAGGTCGCTTAAAGGTCCTTGAATCCCCTTAGGATTCCCGGTTCGAGTATAAGTGACTTCCGTGTGTTTTATAGCCTTAAATACTTGATAAGGCGTTTCATAACTCTCAATAAGAGATTTTGCTTTTTTAGGTCCAATATCTACAAAACCCTCTACAATAAAAGTTCTCCTTTCCTCTATGCTCATGCTTTTAGGTGCTTTTCGAGAAAGAATTGTTGCGCTATCTTTTACCTGCTCTCGATAAGCAATTCTCTCAATTACAATCGCTGTATCGCTCAGATTTCTGGTAGGAATAACGGATATTCCCGATTTATATGCGATTTTAGCGAGCGCACCGTATATGGATTCTATTTTCATTCCAGTGTTTTCAAATACTTTGTCATTTAAGCCCTCTAAAATTAGGATTGCCGTAGAGTACGTTTGCTTTAAGCGAAGACATTGTTCAAATAGGCGGTTGTCCATAATGGAAGAGACAAAATCAAAACCTTCTTTCCTTTCGATCGCCACATCTTCAGTAATGACAATATCAGCAACATCAAGCTGTTTTGCTTCGAATTTAATATTAGGATGTTTTTCTTCTAATAATGCCATTAATTTTCTTTCCCTATTATCAACAATAATCTGTAATATGCTTGACTTGCTCATTATTATCTCAGCTGGTATTATTAAGGTGTTTTGTATAAGATTAAATCTTCTTTGTTAATTAATAATAATTAACCTATAAAAATAAAAAATAATTCGTAAATATTTAAAGGTTAAAGGGTTTCTGTTTATCCTTAAAATTTACATAATCCACATTTCGATTGAGGTAATCCCAAAGCTCTTTTACGCTAAACAGTTTATTTCCGACTAAAATCAATAGTAAAATAACAATCCCGCCAATTTCAGTTAAATAAACTAAAGGATCGTTAAATAGCTTGTAAAACCAATAAGATAAGGGATCATCAATCATTAGGAAATCGTATTCGATAAACGGAAAGAATAAGGGAACCTCAGGTAAGTCTAGTGCCAGATGCGTGACCATTCCAATTAAAAATGGGAGAGAAATGTAACTTTTTCTTTTTATTGCTATATGTAAAATGATAAAACTTAACGCTATAAATAAGATGGTATGTGAGATTCCTCTACCAGAACCAAGGTTTAAGATTAACATTGATTTATCAATAATATCCGGGAATAATGAGCCAATAATTAGAGCAAGTCTATTAAATTTGAACTTCTTTTTAATTATTGGCAGTTCAAAGACTATGAGTGGAATAGCTGCGTGAAATAATAGAAAAATCCTTACTACCCCTCTTAGAAACCATATAATAACTGGATAAAGTGAATAATTTCCGGTACGAAAAATAATAGAATTACTACAATCGCAACTTCAACAGATAATTTTAGTGCTCGTCTTAGCAAATAAGGATAGGAAATAGGTTTTTCTTCAGTCATAATTTATATCCCTAATCTCTATTTAATATTCTTTAAGAACTTCCTCAACAGTGTAATTAAGATGCACGATTTTAGAAAGGGCACTAACAATTTTGGTCGGGTCTTTTGCTTGGAAGACATTTCTTCCAAATGCTAAACCTGCGCCTCCTGCTTGTATCGAATCATGAACTAATTGAAATAATTCAGGAATTGTGTCCGTTTTAGGACCACCGGCGATAATAACAGGGACATCAACGCTCTTTACAATGTATTTGAAAGAATCTATATCTCCCGTGTAGTTTGTTTTAACAATATCTGCTCCTAATTCAGCACCGGCTCTAACTGCAATGTTTACAACATCTGGAGCATACTCGTCAGCAATTTTTTTCCCCCTAGGGTATAACATAGCTAATAACGGTACTCCCCATTCTCTTGAGGATTCAATTACTCGTTGTGCATCTTGAAGCATTTCAGGTTCTTCGTCTGCTCCAATGTTAATATGAATCGATACACCATCAGCACCCATTTTTAACGCTCGTTCTACTGAGCATACAATTACTTTTTTATTCGGATCAGGTGCCAAGCTAGTTGCTCCAGATAAATGAATAATTAATCCAACATCTATTCCATATTGTCTGTGCCCTGCTCCAACCATTCCTGAGTGCTCAATTACGGCGTTAGCACCTCCTAAAGCAACTTTATCAACCATATCGGCTAGATTTTCCAATCCTTTAATAGTTCCTAAGGTTAAACCATGATCCATAGGGATCATGATAGTTTTTTTGCTTTTTCTATCAAATAATCGCTCAAGTCTAATACTCTTTCCTAGGTTTGACATAATAATAATTCAATTTGAATGATACTTAAGTTATTGATAGTAAATGACAGTAGAAATATAAAATTATACCTCTGATGGTTTAAAATTAATTCACCAAGGCCTTTTTATAGTCGTACTCCTACTCATCTCAGACTTGTTTGGATGATCTAAATTGTAATGAATTCCACGACTTTCTTTGCGAGAGATAGCGCTTACAATTATAATTTTAGCCACTGTAGCTAAATTTCTAAGCTCAACGAGATTCTTTTCTATTTTAAAATCCCAATAATATTGATTGATTTCATCTTGTAACATGTTAATCCTTTTTTTAGCACGCTGAAGTCGCTTATTAGTGCGGACTATCCCTACGTAATTCCACATAAATCTTCTTATTTCATCCCAATTTTGCGTAATTATAACCGCTTCTGTAGATGGAACGGCATGGCCTGGTTCCCATTGCTTAAATTCTTTAATTTTTAAATTAGAAGATAATGACGCTAGGGTTTTGGCACATTCATGAGCGCTAACTACTCCTTCGAGCAGAGAGTTGCTTGCCAAACGATTCGCACCGTGAAGACCCGTACACGCAGATTCGCCTATAACGTATAGATTCTTTACTTCCGTAGATCCATCAATTCCAGCCATTACACCTCCGCAACAGTAGTGAGCTGCAGGGACGACTGGTATAGGATCCTTGGTTATGTCAATATTAAACTTTAAACATGTATCGTATACTCCAGGAAAATGACTTTTTATAAAATTAGGTGTTTTGTACGAGGCGATGTCCAATTGAACGTGATCATCTCCAGTTTTCTTGAGCTCAGCATCTATAGCTCTTGAAACGATGTCTCTTGGGGCTAATTCTTTGGAAGGGTGATAGTCCTGCATGAACTCTTTACCTCGAATGTTTTTCAAAATTGCTCCTTCTCCTCGCATCGCCTCAGTAATTAAAAAAGATTTAGCATAGGGATGATAAAGACAAGTAGGATGGAATTGATAAAATTCCATGTTCGATATAGTCGCCCCAGCACGATATGCCATTGCTATCCCATCTCCTGACGCTATATCTGGGTTAGTAGTGTAAAGATAAATCTTACCTGCACCACCTGTTGCTAATATTGTTGCTTTCGCTGCAATATTGTGAATGACTCCGCTTTCTAGATCTAAAACGTAAGCTCCATTACATTTGTAATTAGTGGCATATAGGTTGATCGCACACCAATGTTCTCTAATTTCTAAATTCTTTATTTTTTTTATGTTATCTATAAGATTCTTTTCTATGAATTGGCCTGTTTGGTCGTTTACGTGAAGAATTCTTCTTTCAGAATGTCCACCTTCTTTACCTAGGTCGTAATTTCCAGTATCGTTTCTCGTGAACTGAACTCCCATTTCAATTAATTCATTTATTCTTTCTGGTGCTTGAGTTACAATTTTTCTCACTACTTTCTCATTACAAAGTCCATCTCCGGCTCTTAATGTGTCTTGAATGTGTTTCTCAAAATTGTCGCTATCACTCCAAACACTTGCGATACCACCTTGAGCATAATACGTGCTTCCCTCTTCCAAGTTATCTTTAGCAATTAGCAATATACTATCATCTGGAGAAAGATGCGCTAATTTCTTTGCCAATGATAAACCAGCGATACCTCCACCTATGATAAGAAAATCTGTTTTAGTATTCAAAAGACTTATCTGCTTAATTCAATAATTAAAGTATTTATTATGAGATCATGACCAAATAATTAGTATAGAAAATTTGTTATTGTTTTTGAAGTTACTACTTATTAGAGGAAAGTTTAGATAAAAATTATACCAATACGAGATACTATTTACTCCTATTCGTAATTACTTAATCGTAATTTTTTTTTAAGAATTTACATTCCTACACTTAATTTACTATCAATTTAAAATCTTAGATAAATGGCAAAAATAAAAAATGTGCTTTTTTTGTGTTCAGGTAATTCTTGTCGCTCAGTTTTTGCAGAATATTATGCAAAATGGCTAAAATACACGACTTATAAAGATACATTACGGGAAATCAATTTTGATTCAGCCGGAATTCGTCATTATTTTGAAACACCGCGCGAAGGAACAATCGATTATTTAAACTCTAAAGGGATAAGCTTAGAAGGATTTATTGCTAAGGATATAACGGAGGATCTAATAAATAAACAAGATTTAATTCTTGGATTTGAAGCTCGATATCACGTAAGAAAATTAAAGAGAAAGTTTAAACACATTGAGAATTTAGATAAAAAAGTGTATGTGTTACTTGAATTTGCAGGTCAAGAAGACAACTGGGAGATTGAAGATCCCATTGATATGCCCACAGAAGAATACAATAAAATTCTTCAAGTTATTGAGGCTGGTATACACAAATCTATAGATAAAATTATCGAAATAAATAAATCTGAATAAATATTAACCAATGAAGAAAATCTCTAAGGTTTTAATAACCTGCTTAGGAAATACAGCAAGATCTCCAGCAGCGGAATATTTAGCACGAGATTATGCTAAAAAAATGGGAGTTAATTTAATCTTTGAAAGCGCTGGTTTCATAAACGCTTTTTCATACATGCAACCCCAATCTCAAGAATACTTGAATGCTAAAGGTATAAACCATTCCGTCTTTCACCCTCAAACTATCAATCGTAAATTGCTTGAAAAACAGGATTTGATTATAACCATGGAAGCTTCGCATGTTCAAGAAATAAGAGATAACTATCCCAGTATTGTTGATATTGATAAAAAAACATTCACTCTAAGAGAATTTAACGGAGAAACAGAAGAATTAGACATCGTCGATCCATATTACACAAGTACTAATACTTACAAGAAAGTTCTAAGAATCATTGACGAAAATATTGAAAAAATGATAAAGAAAATAATACAAATTAATAACTCAAATTCTTAATTATCCAAAAAGAGCATTTATCCTATGATTGGAAGAGTCCTGTTCATTTGTTACGCTAATACATGCCGAACTCCAGCAGCATTTGAGCTTGCTAAACTTTACGCTAAAAGAATCGGCTTAGAAGGGGTAATGTTCGATTCTGCAGGATGGCACATTGCCTTCGATCACGCACAACCAGAAACCATTGAATATCTTAAATTAAAAGGAGTTGAGATGAACGATTTTAGACCCAAACCTATTACGCGAGAATTAATCGAGAAACAGGATCTCATTATTGGGATGGAAAGATACCAATTAACAAAGATCCGGAATAAATTTAAGGACATGAAAGAAAGTTTGAAAGGTAAGTTATATACTTTAAAGGAGTTCAATGGTGCGGGAAAAAAAGACCTCAATATTCCAGATCCTTACAAAACTGGCAAGAAACAATACTTCGAGATTCTCGAAATAGTAGAGAAACATGTCGAACTTCTCGTTCAGAAAGTTAAAAAGATCAATCAAGTAACATAAATATGAAAACTGTATGTTAATCAGTATTTAGGGATTGCTTACACTTCTGTAAAATATCCTATTTAAATGGTCGCAATGTTTAAAATTTCTAACACTATTTGAAAAAATATAAAGCTATTAACAGAATTCTATTTATGAACCAAATAACGATTAATAACGCAGTTATTGAGATCTTTGTTGGCGATTTAATCAATGCACAATACGATGCAATAGTAATTCCTACAAACAGTCGCCTTTTACCAAGCGGTACTTTGCGATGTAAGGTAATAAAAGAAGCGGGGCATACAATACAAATAGAATGTAATCAAATTATAAGTAAAATATCCAGTGTTCCAATTGGAAGAGCAGTAATCACATCTGGCGGTAATTTGAATGCAAATTTTATATTTCACTTAAGAGCAGGACACGATCAAAAAAAATTAATGGTAGCAATCTGGAATTCGTTGAATCTTGCTGATAAAGAAAGTTTATCTTCAATAGCGTTCCCTCCTATGTCAATAGATATTTTAGGGTTCAATGCTAAGATTTGCGCTGGAATTATGATTCCAACGATTCAGAAATACATCTTAGAGAAGAATAAAAATTTAAAAAATGTTTCAGTCTGTCTTGAATCCTTACCTGACTACAAGGAATTTGAAAGCGTTCTTAGCAATTTGATTGCTCCCAACCTTTCTTAGCTTTGGTGATGTTTTTTAATTCTTATTTGTTCATTTTATGTAATAATTATTCAAAAAATGAAACTTTAAAAAACAATAATCTATGTTACATGTAAGATTTTTAGTTTAAGTACAAATCAAATTCGTATTTGATTTAAACGTCGAATTGAATTTGATCGTTCAAATACATTAAATTAGGATAAGGGGATTCCTTTTTGGAAACAAATGGTATAGATGAGAATTTTTTAAACGATTTAAATGGAAGTATTCAAAACGATGTATCAAATATTAATTCACTAAAGGGATTTGAAGTAATTTCTGAATCAATAGTGTACAAAATTCTTGATATATTCGGAAGAAACAGTTTGCTTTCAATGTTGTATCAAACTGGGGCAGGACCAGGTGAAAAGATAGCAGAAATAATAAAACAGAAATACGAGAAAAATGATTTTGAGATTTTTGAAGCTTTAAAAATCTTAATGATTGAGTTAAGAGATTTTTACTCGATGCAAATTAGAGAAGTTCAAGAATATCAGGACCATTTTAAAATAATTATAGAAAATTATTGTTTTTTGCGAGATCCTTATAGCCATAGAGAAAAACTTAAACCGGGTAAAGCCTTTTGCCGTATTAATAAAGGGTATTTCGAAACGGCTTTTAGGAAATTGTTAGGAGATAAACTAAAAAAAGTAGAAATTAATTTTCTTCACGACGATCTCGAAAATGATGTTTGTGTGGAAGAGTTAGTCTTTTATCCTAATATTGAAACATTATAAATGGAATTAAATTATATCTTTAGCGTCTATATCCAATAATTGAGCTAATTTTTGTTTTTTACTTTCCATTAACGGGCCTGCTGCTGCTGTTGCAGGACCTATAGAACCCATTCCGAGTTTCTCATGGATTTGCCAGTAAGCTTCTTCATAAATTTCCGTTTTTTTATTATGATCCATTTTAAAATTTTGGAATGCCTTGTCAATTATTAAGTCTGCGGTCTTATCAAGTTCTTTTAATCTTTGATTAATATATTCTCCCGTTATATCTTTACCTGTATCAAGATCAATCACCCGCTGCACCATGTGTTCTTCTGCAATTTTTTCTTTCCTATCTTTCATGCAATATATGACACTACTTATCTGAAATTAGTAATACAAAAATTTTTTCTTCAAGTAGATAATAATAAACGGGGTATAAAATTCTTCTGATTCTTGGATTAGGCTAAAAACAATCTCATATTATATTCATAAGTGGAGATATGTTTTTTCATTATATTCAATTATATTCAAATGGATCATTAACTTGTACTTTTTGAAATACGAAATGTCAAAGATTAAAAAAAAATTTGAATTAGTTTACATATAGCAATCTGATTTTAATAAACAATAAAATAAAAAATAAAATTTTAAAGAGGAATTATTAAAATGGCTGAAATTAAAAACATAGTTATGATTGGTGCCGGTTTAATGGGTCATAACGCCGCCCAAATCTTTCTAATGGCTGGTTATAATGTTACATTAGTCGACATCAAGGACGAATTTGTTGATGCTGGTGCTGCTAAAATCGAGGAAGGTTTAAAAAAACTTGAAGCGAAAGGAAAATTAGGTGAAGGTATTTCTGCTGCAAGTCTGTTTGGAAATTTAAAAAAATCAATAGATATTGCAAGTGCAGTAAAAGACGCTGATTTTGTTGTTGAAGCTGTTGTCGAAAGAATGGATGTTAAAAAGCAAGTGTTTAAAACTTGCGATGAGAATGCACCACCACATTGTATATTAGCAACGAATACTTCAACAATGAGCATTAGTGAAATCGCTAGCGCAACTAATAGAGAAGATAAAGTGATAGGCATGCACTTCTTTAATCCACCGATTCTTATGCGATTAGTCGAAATAATAGCAGGTGAAAAGAGTTCCGATGAATCGATGGATATTGGTGTTGAAGTAAGCAAGTCATTACCGTGTTTAAAAGGAAAAAGATTTGTTCCAAAAGTCTTGAAAGATCGTCCTGGGTTTATTGTCAATCGTTTAAATGCTCCAGTTCAAATTTATCTCAATTGGGTATTTGACCAAGCGGCTGAAAAAGGAATCCCATGGGAACAAATTGATGCCGATGCTGCTGGTTTAATGCCGATGGGACCTTGTGAACTTGGAGATTACGTTGGACTTGATACCATGTTTCATGTAGGTAATTATTACACAGAAACATTATCTCCAGATTTTAAACCAGGAAAAGTCCTTACAAAGATGGTCGAAGAGAATAAACTCGGACGAAAATCGCCACAAGGATTCTTTGATTGGTCAGCAGGGAGACCTAAAATAGATAAGTCTCAAAAAGCAGGATTATTTAGTGTTGAAAATTCTATGGCAATTATGCTAAACGAAGGTTGTCGTCTCTTAGAAGAGAAGGTCGTTACGGGATTCAAGGTAATTGACGATGCCAACATGGCTGGGATGAATACTCCTGGACCTTTTGGTGGCGGTAAAAACCAATTTGAGAAATGGTCAAACCTTTTAAATGATTTAGCAGATAAGACTGGCAAAGACTACCTGAGACCTTGTGAGTTAATGAATTCTGGTGGCTTTGTTAAAATGCGAAAGTAAGTGAAAATTCTAAATACTAGTCAAACTTTTTTTCTTTTTTTTTCTAATCTAATACTTGGTTATTTAATTTTGTTGCTTTCAATAATCCAGCAAAAATATGAAAATGAAAAATTTGAAAGTTTTTAATTAGTAATAAATTACTACTAAATATTCATAATTCAAAATTTTTAGAGAATTAAAGTTAATTATAAAGAATTTAAAAAAGGTTAGTAAAAATGTCAGAAAAAGAATTTGAACATCTTAAAATCGAATGGCCCACAAAAGTGAATGAACAAGGTGAAGTTGTTCGAGAAGGGACAATTGATGGAAATTACGCTGTAATTTCAATGAACAGACCTGATAGATTAAACGCGTTAACGGATCAAGTTTTATCCGAAATTACTAGAGCGTTAAGACTTATGGAAGTAG
>JAHQWJ010000048.1 GCA_029856125.1 Promethearchaeia archaeon
GCTCGAATCATGGCTACAATATATATCATAGTGATAATTAAAGCTACAATCCATAAAAATAATACGAATAGCAAGAGAGTATAAATAGGTTCTCCATCAAACCTCAGCGTGTTCAACCACGCCCAATAGTTAAATATTAAATGAGTTGGGATTGAACCATAAATCGCAGCAGTTAGCAAAAAAACGAATGACCATGCGAATCCTTTAGTAGACGACATATATCTCAATAAGGTATTACTTTGTTAATACAAATATATCTACGATATTAAATAAATTTTTTAGAAATATCATTTACCATAAAAAAAAAGAAAAAAATTTAAAATATCTTAAAATAATAATCTCGCTATAAACGAAAGCCCGCTTTGTGGTGTGGACATGGTAACAATCAGAAAGGTCAATAATATTGCGTTTACTATAGCTCCAGTAATAATATTACCCGTTTTTCTATAGCATATTACAGATACACCTGATGTTAGAGTGAACATTAGTATCGAAATGGGAATGAATGTTCCAAAGTAAAATAGGCTTCTCATGAGAACGCTAACTAGTAATAAATAAACGATAAAATATACTAGTGGAAAGATAGTGCCTAAAAATAAAACTTTCATCGTATCTCTAAGTGAATCACTCAATTTATTTTGAATTACCCCTTGAGTTACCAAATTTAGTATTAGAATTACGAAAAAACATATTACAAAGTATATAGGTATCGTCCATATCTTAGTTAACGCCGGAACCAACCCTAAATAGTTTAATCCCACTGAAAGGTAAACAATGATAAAAAGTATAGCTCCTAAAACTACACCTGCAATTACTTGTCTGAGAAGTATATTTCTTCCTTTAAACGGTGTTGAGAGTATCGTTTTCAGAGATGTCTCGGATTTCTTTCCTATTCTCCATAATAAAACAAGTAACCCAAAAGTTTGGCCAAATAACAATGTTACTACGAAACCAGCAACGGCTAAAGGCAATATTAGTAATAGTGGAATAAAGATTAATACACCGGGAATACCAAGCACGATTGGATATAACATCGCTTTAATCGATATATTTTTAATTGAACTCTCTTTAGTTTCGGGTTTGAAATAGTGGAAATCCCTTTCTGCCTCTTCATTTTGACATAAACTTTTTCTAATTAATGGTTCAACTGTTATAAAGAAAAGTGCGATACCACCAATAACCTGGATTAAAAATATCAATCCTCTAATATTGACATAAAAAGCTTCATCTTTTACATTGAGATCAAACGAATTAATTGCCCAATCTCTCGCTTCCCGGATAAAATCTGAATCCCAGGCGACCAGTAAGTGATTGCTTAAATCATCCAAATAGATCATAGAAGCGTTTCCTTCCTGAAATGACCCATATATCCTGTTTGAATCTACGCTTAAAATGGGGATATTTACTCTAGTTGCTAAACTTTCTTTAAGACCTGATAATTCAACAGCTTCGTCAAACGGGGCTTGAATCATGAGCACATTTAATGGATTCGTCGAATTACCTGCCCTAAGCGTAGGATATAACCATGTACCAATTCCTATAAAACATTTAAATGATAGATCGCTATCAATGAGCTCTTGTCCTAAGCCTCCCATGCTATACCCTATATAACCTAGCGAATTCATATCAACATCGCCCCTTGTACTAAGATACTCTTTAATTGCGATTATATCTTTCGTTTTATTATCTGGTTCTACCATAGTGCTTTGTCCATGTCCTCTGAAATCAAACGGCACGGCAACAAATCCTGCTGCGGCTAGCTCTAACGCGTATCCCTTTACCATTTCTTTATTGACCATTGAACCGTGCCCAATTATAATCGCTGGTTTGTTTAGCCCTCCACTTGAAGGTTCAAACACATTGAAAGAAATAGTGACGCCATCGCTCGTTTGAGTTGATAATCCATAGGTACTTTTAACGCTAAGAGGAGTTATAAACATGAAAATAGTACCAATAGTAAAAATAGCGAGAAATATGCAAATTAATGTAACTCTTTTTTTTGTTAGATTTAATTTAGTCATAATTTATTATTCTGACTCCAAATTATATAAAAGCTCTTTTTTAAGAAATTAATATTATAGAAGTTACTTGCTAATCTTTGTTTTAGTCTGGTAATTTCAGTGTAGAATCGTCAATAATTTATTACTGAAATGTTTTTATCCTTCTCATAACTTTTTCACCTAATAAAATACATATTTTTAAAGAAAATGGCAACAGAACAAAAAGTAAGAAGTCGATGGATCGTTGTAATTGGGGCAATTCTTATACAATTAGCGCTGGGAACAATCTACTCTTGGGGGACTATCACGATTTTTGTTTCTCCTTACTTGAATGAATTAAGAGAGGTTACTGTATATATTTTCGGAGTTGGATTATTATCTTTTGCGGTTACTATGATTTTTGCCGGGAAACTGCAACAAAAATACGGTCCAAAGAAGATCGCACTCGTAGGTGCAGTTTTAATCGGAATTGGTTTAATTTCGTCCGCATTTATGACTACATTTATAGGACTTTTAATTACATACGGTGTAATCTTTGGAGCAGGTATAGGGTTTGGATATGTATGTCCAATCGCCTCTGCGGGAAAGTGGTTCCCCGATAAAAAAGGTTTTATAAATGGGATTGCTGTAGCAGGTTTTGGAGCAGGGGCGTTCGTTTTTAATTACGTAATAAAAGCGTTAGTAAATCCAACAAACCTGGAGACTACCGATCTAAGCTTTGTTTCAACAATTTCTCAAAACATCCCTATAATGTTTATTGTTTTAGGAATTATCTATCTTGTGCTCATAATTGTTGGCGCTTTGACACTTAGCAACCCTCCAGATGGGTGGACACCTGATGGTTGGACACCTCCACCTGCCTCTGTTGAAAGTGGAATATCTGGTTTAGAATTTGAAAGAGGTCAAACAGTAAAACTACCACAATTTTGGATGCTTTGGGCTGCTTTTGCGTTAAGTGCGATGTCTGGTTTAATGGTAATCGGATCGTACGCGGCATTTGCTAAAACTGTCGACGTGGGAGACAATTTCATTTATGCTATAGGGACCAGTGATTTCGTTTTAATTGGTAGTTTAGCCGCTTTGTTTAATGGATTAGGTAGGATAGTTTGGGGCAAACTGGCAGATATGATAACGTATAAGAAGTCGATGTTGATTATGTTCTCAACTCAAGCGATATTGATGTTTCTCTATTTCACGACGAATATGAACGCTTCGTATTTCCTTATAATTACATGTGCGATCTACTTTTGCTTTGGAGGGAATTTTAGCTTATTTCCAACCGCCACTGCTGATTTATTTGGATCTAAAAATTTAGGACCTAACTATGGAATTGTTTTTACAGCGTATGGTGTCGCAGGATTTATTGGTGCTGTAGGTGTAAACTTATTCGTTAGCATTTTTGGAAGCTATCTGATACTTTTCATAGTAATGGGATTAATGTCTGTTGGTTCAGCAATTTTGGCTTATGTAATTAAGCCACCAAAACAAAGATAAAAATTAAAAATATTTTTTCTTATTTTCTTTTTTTTTAGATGCCGGCTTTATTTCGAATGAAAGCGTCAATAAGATGAATAGTGCTAAGGATATCATCTAATTTTAGTAGCGACGTTGGAGAGTGGATATACCTACAAGGTACTGAAACTACGGAACTAGGCACACCTTCACGTGAAATATGGATCTTGCCCGCATCGGTTCCTCCAAATATAGGTTTCTTATACTGATATGGGATGTTATCAATTTCCGCGTTTTTAACAAGCCTATCGTTGACTTTTGGACTAGAGATTATTGATTTGTCAGCGACGGTAATCGCTGGGCCTTTCCCTATATACGATGGGATTTCTGCTTCTCTTATTCCCGGAACATCAGCAGCTGTGGTATTTTCTATAGCAAGCGCCATTGTTGGCTTTAGTTTAAATGCTCCAGTAATAGCACCCCTCCCTCCAATTTCCTCCTGAACCGCAAAATTAAATAACAGAGTATCTTTAAACGATGAATTTTTCTTTAGCATCCTTAAAACGTGAATAAGTACATTACAACCAGTACGATCGTCGAATGCTTTTCCACGAACCATATTGTTTGGAAAATCTACAAATGGGGAAAAGAGCGTACCAGTTACGCCTATAACAATATTATTATTAGTAACTTCCTCTATTGATTTCATCCCTACATCAATATACATGTCGGGAATTTTTACAGGCTTCTTTCGCTCGTCTGGAGATGTAATATGTGGAGGTTTCGAACCAATTATTCCATGATATAGTTCTCCTACCTTAGATCGTACGATTATGGTTTGCCCTAATAGTATTCTTGTGTCCCATCCTCCAATTGGAACAAATCTTAAGAATCCGTTCTTTTCAACGTGAGAAACCATAAAGCCTATCTCATCAGAATGGGCGTCTAATAAAATTCTCTCCTTTCCATTTGTTCCATTTTTTATTGCAAGTACGTTTCCTAAAGGGTCAATCCATGCTTTATCAGCTAAATTTTCTTTTTCAATTAATTCCAATATAAAATTGCTAACATCGTCTTCATGGCCAGAAACTCCAATTAGAGTAGATAATTCTTCTTGTAGAGCTTTAATAGTTTTAATATCCATAATAAGACTTCTTTCTCAAATAATAATTAATCTGGAATAGATAATGATAAGTAATATTTTGAGATATCTAAAATAAAATTAATTATTTCTTAATTGAAAAGTAAAGATTAATTAAAAAATAAGAATTAGGTTAACACTACTATTATTTACGCTTCTTAAGTTCATTTATCGCCTTTTCTGCTAAAAGAAGTGCGTCGGTATATTGGGATCGATACTTCTTTGCTTGTGCGTCTAATTCTATTGCTCTATTTTGAAGTTCGAGAATCATTTCGCTATTATCAACTCCAGAAGGGAACGCAGATTCTGGGTTTTCCATAGTTTCTTTAAGATAATTATATTTCTCCTGCCACACTTTTATTTCAGTTTGTAGATCTTCAATGGCATCGTCACCAGTAATATTCTCTATTGATAATGGAACTTCCCCTTCTTTCTCAATATCTATTATCCTCCCTTTCAACATTCCTATTTCTTCTTCCAACTCCTTTACTCTAACTTTTAAAAAAGCAATCTGGTCTAAGTATTCCGCAGAAGTTTTGGGCGCCGTAATTTCTTCAAAAATAGTTTTTCCAGTTTCTAATTCGTTAGCAGTTTTCTCTCCTAAGATTTGTTGTTTACGCTTCTGTAATTCTTCCACCGTATGCTCTGAAAGGTAATCTAATGGATTAAAACCTACACCTCCGTGAGCAGTTGTCCTTTTACGTATTTTTACAAACAGAGGTATACCTTTAATTGCTTCCCCACATAGAATTGATTCGCCTTTCTCTAACCCTTGAATATCTGTTTTGTTGCTTCGAGTTAGATCCTCTGCGCTTGAAATGGTAACATCAATATCTCGAATATCGGTTAGGTTATGGACAACCCAACTACCAGCTTGTGCTCGTATAGTTGTGTCCAGTAACTGAGGTCTTTGAGTGCCGATGATTAAATTAGCACCAAACTTGCGCCCCTCTTGTGAGAATAGCTTTACGATTTCACATGTCTCAGTTTGTTTCTTTCCGGCAAATAAATGAGCTTCGTCAAGTAATAAGTAAAATGGAGCAATTCTTCGTCCCGTACTAGCCTGATATAATTTTTTCAGAAGCTTCCCAGCAATCATTTCCTGTACGTTTAAATCCATGCCTCTCATGTTTACAATTGAACATAAGTTTGGAGCAACTATATCGGTAGCGTCTAGCGAAAATAGATATTCAACATCGATATCGCCTCCTTTATTTACGCTTAAATCAGAGTATTCTATAATAGAGTTCACATATTCGCTCTCTTCTTTAACTCCTTCAGATTCTTCATCTTCTCCTGCTTTTACTTTTAAACTACCATACTCACCATGCCTGTCAAGGATTACAAGAGGAATACCCTTTTTCATAAATTCTTCGCACAGTACTCCCATCGTGTAACTCTTCCCTGATCCGGATTTTCCGGTAATAAATATTCTCCCAAAGTTCTTAACTAATAAACTCACATCGAATTCATAACCAATTAATTTCCCAATAGAAACAGATTCTTCAGGTGGATTGTTTATTCCTAATAACGTGGTAATTTGTTCTTTGCTTGCTCGATAAACTTCTGATCCTATATCAAACGGTCTCTTAGGCCTGTCTCCACGCACCTGTAAATCTGCAAGCATTCCTTTCGTTTCGCTCCACAACCTCAAAATATTTAACATATAGTTAACTCTCTTACCTTCTTCGTCTTTTTCTCCATAAATAACAAAGTAAGAGCTCCTTTCTATTGAAGGGTCAGAAAATTGAACTTGAACTGTGTGAGTAGTAGTTTTTCCAAT
>JAHQWJ010000050.1 GCA_029856125.1 Promethearchaeia archaeon
GTTGAAGCGGCAGCAGGATGGGACCTGTTTAATCCATGGGCAAAATACTTTCAAGTCTTCAGCACTCATCCATTACCTGCAAAAAGAATTCAACGATTAAACGAACAATGTGCAACATATGGAGTTCCTATTGAATACGATTTCTCCGAAGCAAGAAAAATCAAAGAACATCAGGTAGGCAAATCAATGGCTGGCGAATTTATAACCGAGATTTTCGTAAGTAAATTACCTACCCTAATCTTCATAATATTAATCGCCCTTTCAGCGGTATGGATTTTTGGATTTCTAGGTTTTTTACCCCTTGGGACCTTAACTACAATTAACAACATAATCATTCTGTGGGCCATCGGATTTTTCGTTATGGGTATTGGCGTTATTGGGAGAACGTCATTTATGTATCGGAGCGGATTTGAGCCTAACAACGTTGTAGAATTAATTACTACCATTAATGTATCTCCAGTGCGCCCCAAACCCTCAATTATTGAGGGCGTAATCGTAGGAAAAGGTATAGCAGGATATTGGTTATCGGAAGACTTGTACTTTCAGGACAATACTGGCTTAATGTATATAGATTACCGATTTGGGTTTAGACTTATGGATTTCTGGTGGGCACTCAGGAGAGCAGATCAATTAGTAGGTCAAAAAGTAAGAATTCAAGGGTGGTACAGACGAGGTCCAAGCCCATACTTCCAAGTAGACAAAATTTGGACGGAATCCAATAGAAGCTTTCGTAATTATTCTAAGCACATGACTTACGTATCAGCAGTATTATTCTTTATAATCGGCGCTTTCCTCTTCTATCTGTGGTTTACAGTTATTTAATAAATACAAGCAATTTTTTTTTATTCTTTTTATCATTAATTTTTATGGAGTGTAAATTAATTTAATTCTAATTTCAATTATTATATTGTAACTGTTTATAACAATAAAATGCCAGAAACCAAACAAAAAAAAGTAGAACTAATGGCACCGCTAAAAAATGCCAAATCCTTAAACGCAGTTCTAGGGAGGGCTGACGCGGTTTATTTCGGTGTTGAAGCCTTTAACATGAGAATGTTTAGCGATAATTTCAGACTCGAAGATTTAGAAAACATAGTGGAAAAATGTCACCAGAACAATATTAAAGCTTACATGACCACAAATGTAGTAATGTATGAAAACGAATTTGACCTCCTTAACAAAGTTCTAGATACTGCCGCTAAAGCAAACATAGACGCTATTATCGTTCACGACATTGGAGTAATTGAGTTGATTAAAGAAAAAGGATTATCTTTCCACATCTCAACTCAAGCAAATATTTCAAACTCTCGGACAGCCGAATTTTACGAAAAATTAGGAGCGGAACGGTTAATTCTTGCTAGAGAGTTATCCCTGGATCAAATCAAAGATATTAAAAGTAAAATTCACAAAGCTGAAATTGAAACGTTTGTTCATGGCGCACAATGTACGTCTATTTCAGGAAGATGTTACTTTTCGGCTGAAGTTTGTGGCTCTCAGGAATATTCTGCTAATAGAGGTAGATGCGTTCAGCCATGTAGGAGAAGGTGGCGAGTATACGACGATCAATCAAATGAATTCCTCTACGATGGCGTTTTTTTCATTAATGCCAAAGACTTATGCATGATCGAACATATCCCCCAATTAATTGAAGCCGGTATTGACGCTTTTAAAATCGAAGGACGAATGCGGGACCCAATATACGTAGAAGAAACGACTTCTTGCTATAAAGAAGCGATTGATGCTCACTACGAGAAGACCTTTACACAAGATAAAGCCAATGAATGGGTAAAACGTTTAAGTAAAGTTTATAACCGGGGATTTTCAACGGGTTTTTACTTTGGGCTACCTAAAGGTAGTGAAATTCAAAGAGAACATGACGGAAACGTTTCTGATTTTAAAAAAGTGGAAATTGGAAAAGTACTCTCGTACTTTCCTGATAAAAAAGCAGCGAAAATCTTGTTAACCAAGGGAAGCTTAAAATTAGATGACGAAATATTTATAATTGGCACACATACGGATACATATTTACGACAAAAAATTACCTCATTACAAATAAAGCAAAAAAAACACTTAACTGAAACGCCTCAAGTTAAAACAAAAAACGACCGATTAACGTTGGGTATTCTAGTGGATAAACCGGTAAAGAAAAATGATAAAGTCTTTAGAATTGAAGCTAGAAAAAAAGAAAATTGAATTTAATAAAATAATTAAAAAATAAAAAAAAATAGATAGTGATTTCGCGTAAGGTTTTACACTGGTTAAATTATAGCCTGTTTATAAATCTTCAGCTAAATCTTCGTAAGCTTCTAAGGCTAATTCAATAATCTCTTGAAATGCCATAGCGTCTTGTAAATTACCTTCTACGGTAATATCGCCTGCCATATATGCGCTCGTAGCGTCCACTTCTCCGAATAACATACCAGAGCCTACTTCTTTAGTTGCGGAGAATGTGAACGATGGATTTTCAACATCACCTTCGCCGAATTCTAAAGTTCCCTCTTTTGCCTTAAGCCAAAACTTCTTATCTGCGTCAGTTATATTCATCTGGATAGTAATATCCATATCTTCTAATTCTTCCTTCAAATCTTCATTTTCTACAGCAATCTGTTTGAATAACTCGAACACTTTTAAAGAATCCATTACGTCCGAGGCAGCTGCTCCGGCATCAAATTTTCCTTTCATTTCTTTTACTAATGCTTCATCAACCATGATTTTTCAACCTTCTTTTTACTTTTTTGATTTAGTATTTTATTTAAGATTTTGATCTTATAAACAAATACTATAATGTATAACTTTTTACTATATAAAAAGGTTTTATTTCTCTTATTATTTATAGTGTGAAATCCGAATCTATAACATTTTACCAAAGAATTATTTTACCAAATTTGTCGCATTTCAAGATGCAATTATGGATTTAGTATATATTAGAAAAAAAAATAATTGAATATAAAATAAAAAGTAGAATTTGGTTTAAGATTGAAGAAATTGTTGAGTTTTTATAAAGCTTCAAACATATCTTCAAGAGCTTCTAAGGCAAGTTCAATAATCTCCTGAAATGCCATAGCATCTTGTAAATTACCTTCTACGGTAATATCACCGGCCATGTAAGCGCTAGTTGCGTCAACCTCGCCAAATAACATTCCAGCCCCGATTTCTTTCGTGGCAGAGAATGTAAACGATGGATTTTCAACCTCGCCCTCACCAAATTCTAATGTACCATCGTGAGCTTTTAACCAAAACTTAGCATCGGCGTCAGTTATATTCATCTGAATGGTGATATCCATATCCTCTAGTTCCTCTTTTAAATCTTCGTTCTCTTCAGCTACTTGCTTAAAGAGCTCGTAAACTTTTAGAGTGTCTTTCACATCAGATGCGGCAGCGCCAGCATCTATTGCTTCCTTAATTTCTTTTAATAATCCTTGATCAACCATTATATTAACCTCTTTTTAAATTTAAACTTCTTTTTTTGATTTAGTATTAAATTAAATTATGAATATAGATAAGATATTTTGATATAAAAACCTTTAATCGTTTTCTCTGCAATCATCGTAAAGTTTTTATAAACCTTTGAAGATTCTGACTTAGATTTGAATATTTTTGTCAGTTTTTCGACAAAATTAAGAAGTACATTTTTTAAATAATTGATATTCTAGGTTAAAAAATGGCGCCCACACCGGGAGTTTCATCGCGCATGGATTTCACACGCGGAGTTGAACCCGGGTCGAAGGAGTGACAGTCCCTAATGCTAACCGTACTACACTATATGGGCTTATTTAATAGAAAACAGATTGAAACTATATTACTATAACAAAAAAAGTGATTCCAGATTTAAAAATTTTATTTAATTAATAGGGAGGGCATTTTTCCATCGTTATTTCCGTATTAAATTATTAAAAGTTTGAAAGATTTAACATAGTATGGCTGAAGAGAATATTAAATTCATTGATCCGCAACATATTGATTTGACTGATGTTGAATTATCGGGAAGAATTTTAGATATTGGAGGTGGTGGAGAAGGAATTATCGGCCTACTAAAAGGTGAGAATGTAGTAGCTATTGATCGTCGCGAATCCGAACTCAAAGAAGCGCCCCCTGGAAATTATTTAAAAATAATTATGGATGCAAAAGAATTGAAATTTTTAGACGAGACTTTTGATACGGCCACTGCTTTTTTCACTTTAATGTACGTTCCCCTCGAAAACCATCAAATAATTTTTCAAGAAATACACCGAGTCTTAAAAAAAGGTGGAGAATTCGTAGTTTGGGATTTTCCAATTCCAAAGCGAGGTATGCATGAAAAAGAGTTATATGGTCTTATGCTTGAAGTCAAGATTAGAGATAAAAATATATCAACGGGATACGCTACAAAATGGGTTAAAGAGCAAGATTTAGAGTACTACGCAAAATTAGGTGCTTCTAATGGGTTTAGCGTAGTAGAAAAATACCCTATCGATGGGATGTTCTATATTAGATTCAAGAAGGATTAATATTTTTTGATTTTTCATCCTTGTTTTTTTATCGTAGTAGTTTTTCAAGATGAAAAAAGTCCTGTCTTATTATTGTAGTCCCTTTTTATAAGAATAAAAACAAATAAATAGCTGTCCTATTACTTTTAGATATAGGAATAAGGCTTTTTTAGTAGAGGTAAACAGCAACTCGTTTGTGCTAATGTCGAATCATAACCCTATAATTTCGATTTTGGAAAATTTGGAGAGCAATGGTGTAAAATTTGAATATACTTTAGATAAAATCATTAAGGGGGTCGTAAAAATCATGAATAGCACAGAAGAACTCAAGGAAGAATTATTAGGTTATGATGATATTTACCAAACTTATGTAACTGATGCTGACTTTAATTATTGGTTAGAAGTATCAGACGGGAGACTTTGTTACGAAAAGGGGGTTAATCCTCAAGCGTTATTTACAATCAATCTTACTAAGGATTTAATCGTAAAAATTTTTAGAGAAGATGTAAGCGGTACAGACGCTTTTATGAAGGGAAAGATTAAAGTTGAAGGCTCTCTCTCCCAAGGTTTAAGATATATTAAGCTTTTTCGCATTTTTGAAAAGTATTTAAGAAAAAGAAACGGTTCTAAGTGACCAACTTCTCTTAGTAAGCACCTCTTACTTATTCTAAAGAGAGTAAAAAATTTGTTTTAAAAAATGTGGGCCTAGCAGGATATTCGTTTGAATTATTTTTTAATTCATAATTTCGAACCTGCGACATCCCGCTCCGAAGGCGGGCACCCTATCCAGGCTAGATTATAGGCCCATGAAAGCAATAAAATCGTGTCTAAGATAAAATAATTCTATGTTTCTAAATAATTTTACTAAAAACACTTAAAGAGGAGAGAAAATTTTTACTCAATTTTCTCAGCCAAGTAATCCATGCAAACAAGAAAGAGTTTCCATAAATTTTTAGCATGGATGGCGTCAGATAGGTTCCCGTTGATCTTAATCAAACCTCTCATAAACGCATCTGATACTGGCACTTTTCGAATTAAAATTTTCCTCATACTATTTCTTGTAAGAAAACAATGAAGAATTTTGATATTTTCTGAGTTTTCCTCATAGAACGAGTTATTAAACGATAAGGACGTTCCTTTTTTCTTAATCCAAATGTTATAATCTATATCATAGATGTAGATATGGTAAATGATGTCATCATATAATTCTAACTCGTCTCTAAAATCTTTGGATTCGTTTGCAATTTTGATTGCTTCCTTAATAAATTTATCTACCGTATCTTTAAAGGAAGTTCTTGGCGATTCCAGTGAATTTAGTATTACTAAAATGGTATTTGAGTCAATCATGCTGAGTTTAAGCGTTCTGAAAAAAAAAAAATTCTTTTATATGTATTTATTCTTGGTTCTATATATTTTTATATAATATTACGATGTATACTAGCGGTAAACATGGTTCTAGTTCAATTTATGTATTGACTGATTTTTAAAAGAAAAAATGAAAAAATGAAAAAAAACACACACAAAAAATGTTTTGTTATGCAAAAGATTATTTGAGGAAGGAAAGATTAAAATAAGAGAGAATCGAGTTTTAGTATAGTTTAGAGTGAATTTCCGCTTTTTATTTGTACTTCTTGGAATAGTTTTTGATAACAAAAACACAAACATTTAAATAGGGTTTTTACCTCAAATATATTGGTAATGGTTATTTTTTTGCTTCAAATAAAAATATTTTACCACAAAAAAATAAAAAAAATAAAAAATGATTGTAATAGAGAAAGGTCATCAGGAATTATTGGACATTCCAACCGCAATGGATATATTGGGTATTGGAATAGTATCGATAACTGATAGAAATTCTAACTTAATATACAATAAAGGAATCAGCCGTTCTCTTATGAAT
>JAHQWJ010000049.1 GCA_029856125.1 Promethearchaeia archaeon
AAGAAAGACGGACTTCTTCTATCAAGGACGCCTAAAAAAGTTATAAAAGGAAGAATCCCCCCAAAAATATTTAGAATTAATCCGAAATTTCAAAAAGAAGAAGAAGAAGAGGAGAATTTTTACAAAAAAGTAGTCGTTCATTATCGAAAAGCGGGATATAACGTAAGCAAATTGTTGAGTTATTTAGATCCACTGCTAAATCTACTTGAAAGCGAGCTAGATGATCCCGAAAGCGCTAAAACTATCTACGACGAATATCTATCCTTTATTCCCGCACCTGTTGTTTTCTACCTTGATAAAAAAAGGGCTGAAGCGCTAATGGACATACATGCTGAATATATTTTAAAATTGCAGAACTTGGCAATGGGAGAAGATTTAAATACTGAGGAGGCTTTTGTATATTTTGACATCTCTTTACCTCTGGCTGCTCTCTTCGAGCTAAAAAAAAAAATAAAATTAAAGAAGTAATCCAGAGGTGTCTTTATTTAGTGAAATTTAAAAGAATATTACTTAATAATTGAGGTTAGAGTTTCACATGATGCCGATTATCTATAACCAAAAATTAAAACAGGCAGAAAAAATCAAAAATAATTGGAAACTCAAAGAAGCCCTCAATAATTTGAATGATTTTGACGAAGAAAAAGTTTTAACTACTCATGAACGATTTCAATTTTATTTTTTAAAAAGTTCTATTCTAAATGATCTTTTCTCATCAAAAGAAGCTCTCAATTACGCTGAACTCGCGTATAAAGAAAGTAAAGATTTGAAATCAGATTATGAAATCATTAATTCTCTCATGTTAATGAGTCAAATTTTTGGGGGTACGCTTGAACCAAGTAAATCTGTACAAGTGATTAATGAGGCTGAAGAAATACTTGCAAGGAACAATCAAAAATCATCACAAGAATTCAAAATGATGAAAGGATATGTGTTATTACATAAAGGCTGTTGCTGTTTTGGTTTGGGTGAACTTAACCTTTGTCTAATGTTTCTTGGCGAAGCTTCTCAACTTGCCAGGGACATAGATGATAAAAAGCTAATTTTGCAAACTACTAAATGGTTAGGTTTCACGTATGGTGTTAAAGGTGAGAGTGATCTTGCATTAGAATATCAAAAACGATATTTAGCGCTAGCAATCGATTTAAACGATAAACAAGAAATTATTGGAGCTCATAACACTTTGGGTATGTTACATACTCAAAAGGATGAATTTAAGCGAGCAATAAAACATTTGGAAAAGGGATTATCAATATGTTATGAAATCAACAGTTGGAAGACTTTTATTATAAGTACTTCTCTTTTTGAAGCTTATTTAAAGTCAGATTCTCTTGAAAAAGCTCAGCAATGTCACGATCGAATGGGGTTACTTGTTAAACGAGGAACTTTTAAATTTAACGAGTTAGCTTATCGTCTTCAAGAAGCAGCATTATTAAAAATAAGCCCTTATAAAACTTCTCATACAAAAGCAGAAATGATCTTCAAGGAAGTTGCTGATAGAGAAACTACATTTGTTGAGTTTAAATTTTTTGCTTTAGTAAATTTATGCGATCTTTATCTTACTAGATTAAAGGAAACTGGCAATTTAAGAGAATTAGATAATACCCAACCTTACATTGACAAAATACGGTCTATTGCCGAAAATGAAGGAGTAAATTCGCTTCTTGTTGAAATGAACTTGTTGCAGGCTAAATTAAGATTAGTAATATTTGAATTTAAGGAAGCTCAATCGTTATTAGCTCAGGCTTTGAAAATTGCTAATATACATGGTTTAAATTTGCTAGCTAGACGAATCGAAAATGAGCAAGCTGAATTATCAAAAAATTTTCTCAAATGGGAAAAATTAAGAATGTCAGGGGGAAAAATATCAGAACGAATGGATTTGGCTCGTGTAGATGAACAAATTCAAATATTACTTCAGAAGCGTAATTATTTGAAGAGTATTAATACTAGCTGATTTATGTGAATTTTTCTTTTTAAATTACTACGCAAATATTATTCCACGATCATAAAATTGAAAGGTAAATAAAAATAGGCGCTTTTATTTACTATAAATTTGATTACTAAAGAATTTCTCAATATAACTTTTAACAAATTCGAATTTTGGTGGATTGTGTCTTTTGATCTTTTTAAGTAGCTCTTTAGCTTTGAGATTGTCTGGATTAATTTCTATAAGATAATTACAGAAATCTAACGCATTGTCGTATAATCCTAATTCATATTCCAGTAGTGTTAAATTATACAAAACTTCTATGTTATGAGGGTCTTCTTCTAAAACAATGTGAACATATTCATTCATCATCATACACGCTTGGATAAATTCCATTACTTTTTCCGCAGGTTTTATGACATTTAAATGGCCTTCACAGAGAATATCAATATCAAATTCAAGAATTTTCTCCATAGATTTAATATAATTAACTAAATTACCGCCACTAAGTTTTAAAGCAGATCCACAAATATCTCCTCCAAAGATAATTTTTTGATTTTCAGTTTCAAGATAATAGGCTATTGATCCAAGCGTATGTCCTGGAATACTAATGCATTTAATTTCGTAATCCCCCAGCCTTAAATTTTCACCATCCTTTTGAATTTTTATTGTTATTTTAATGGGTCTGTATTCAAATCCCTTATAATAATTCTCAATATAACTGTCATAAGATGTTTGCTCTACTTTTTCAGCATCTAATTCGTGAATATAATAGCTGATATTGTTATTAATTTTCTTGAGTTCATGACAAACACCGAAATGATCTAGATGCCCATGTGTTATTAAACAATGTCTAATATTTTTAGGATTATAGCCGTATTCCTTAATATTTATAATTGGTTCAATATATAAACCTGGATCTATTAAGATCAATCCGTCGTTAGTTTTAGTATCAATTAAATAAACTGAACAGTCAAGATGTCCAAGAGAATAGGGTTTAACATTATAAACATCGCCAATTATCCTTTTCATTAGTAATATCACCAATTATTATAAGGTTAAATTTCTTTATATTTTATTTGATGTAAAAATGAACTCTGGATTCTTTTCATTAAGATATATATTGTTTCACGATCATAAATGTCGGAATTTCTCTCTTTTTTCCTAAAAATCAACACCCCCTCTTTAATTTATAGCGTAAAAGATTATTTAGATTTATGCTTGAAGCTCGAGTAGACAATTCTTCTGTTGAAAAAAAATTAACCGAAACAGCATATCGCTCCCATAACTTTAATGTCATACCTCCGGTTATCGGTATTATTATCTCAGATCAGTATGGGAACACTATTACGGTCTTTGAATATGATTCAAATGACGATGATGATTATGGTCCCATTAGGTCTTATCTATCAAAGGATCATAATAATTTATTAGAAATTGACTTAGTTTCAATGTATTTAAGCTCATTTAAAATCTTTGCAGGGCAAGCTAACATAAAGAACCTCTCTCACCTCGAAATTTATGGTTCTAATATTAAAGCTCAAATATACTTTTTACTTGAGAAATTTATGGTAATCATGTTTCTTAATTCTAGTACGGAATTAAATTCAAAACAGAGGGCTCAAGTTATCAAATATTGCGAAGATAAGCTAATTAAATATGAATTTGAATTTGGAAATTTTAATGATACAAGTTCTAGAGAACTACTGTCTTTATTGGAACAAAAAGGTAAACGATGGCTAAAAAAATTCAATATTCGATATATCCAGACTTACAAGAATATTTACTTAAGGAAACACGAAACTACTGAGGAATTAATGAATCAATTAGGGTTGGTAATTCAAAGCGAGATAGACGAATACCTAAACTATGTTCCAGACGATATAATTAATAATTTTTCTAAGGAATTAAAGAATAAAATTCAAGATAAACTCTTTGAAATAAATCTAAATGTGCCAGAAAACTTTAAAAAAGAGTAAAAATAGAAATTATGATCATTTGCGATGATTCTTTACGATTAACTCCAGCGAAACAAATTTAAATAAAAAAAAGGAATTACTCTTTAAGTTTGAATAATATAATAGTCGCCAAAGCTCTAAGTATATCTTGAAATCTTTCATCCCCAATTGTTTCTATTTGGCCATAACTCGCTCCCATTTCGCTTGCCAGAGATAGTATTTCATCATAAGGGATTAAAAGTTTGTTTCCTATGCCTATAAGTGATAAAGGCAAAGATATTTCTTTTTTAAACTTTCTTCTGACTCTAAATTTTAAATCTGTACTTTCCCTAAGTTCGATAACGTATTTCTTAATCATTTCAAAAGAATCCCTATCCTCAGTGTTAAACACTAAAAGAACTCCTGCCACCCCTTTATAAAATTGGGGTCTTATAGATGCGAATCGTTCCTTTTTAGAAATATCCCAGATAGCAAGGCTAGTCAAGGATTTATCATAATTTTCGGTTAATTTTGTGTAAAATGAAACACCAATTATATCCCTTTCTGGGCCTGTTCCATGCTTATTAAGAATACTTGGGAGGTAGTCAGATTGTTCTTCTGTTAACCCCAGAATTATTATCTTTAATTGATGATCATACTTTCTCCCCCATTCTCTAAAACTGGTTAAAAACTTTTCATATCTATAGATTTTTTTCCGTAAATCGTATAATTGGCTTCGTTCTTTGGTTGAAAGTGGAGTGACCCCAATAATTCGGCGCATAACTGCCTCTACTTGCCCTGGGCTAATCGTTTTTTCATATTTCTCACTTATTTGAAACGAAACTTCTTTTATATTTAACTCTTTAGATATATTTTCTGTAGGAAATTCAATTTTCTTCAAAAACTTCTTTAAATCATCTATTTGTTTATCTTTAAGAAAAATATTTTTAGAATTCATATTAGCACACTTCTTTTTTTTAAAATTATCGATATGTTTTAGAATGGACGTCCATAATCACAATGGACATTTGAATATTTAAATCTTTGTATAAAATTTTATTTAACATAGAATCAGAAAAAAGGAAGTTTTTTTAAATTTTCAAGACACAATTTAAAGATAAGTAAAAAAAATAATTTTTAAATGAGATAAATGGGACTTGGATCAATAAAGGTAAATGGTAAGAAATTTAATGTAAGAGAAGAACTTGGTCATTTTAGATTATCCATAAATTATATGGATATAGTGGATATTTCAGAGCTAAAGGGGTTTAATAAGTTAAAAAATCTTACAGCTTTAGATATTTCAAATAATAAAATTACTAAGTTAGATGGTTTGGATGAATTAACTAATCTTCAACAGCTTTTTCTTAGCAATAATGAGATCGAAGCTTTTGAAGGTCTCGAATCTTTAGTTAATCTTGATCGCATATTCCTCAGTGGAAACAAAATTACTGAGTTGAAGGGGCTCGATACTCTAACGAACCTTCAATGGTTAGAAATAAACGAAAATCAGATTAATGAGCTAAAAGGACTAGAATCTTTAACCAATCTTATTAAGTTGTCACTTGTTGGAAACCAAATAAAAGAAATAAAGAATTTAGAAAAATTAGCTAATCTTGTAGTTCTGGATCTCAATCGTAACCAACTAACAGAAATCAAGAATTTGAACAGTTTAACGAATCTCGAGCGTTTGTTTCTTGCTTACAACCAAATAACGGAAATTAAAGGTTTGGAAACTTTGACTAATCTTACTGTTTTATATCTTAACAGTAATAAAATAGCAGAGATCAAAAATTTGGAATCGTTGATAAATCTAGAAACCTTGTATCTTGATACAAATCAGCTTACGAGTTTAGAGAATTTAGAAAGCTTGGAAAAACTTGAAAAACTAAAACTTTTATATCTTAATTTCAATCCAATAGAAGGAGAAGAAAAACAATTTGCGACAGATGTCCAGGACTTTGAAGGAGTCAAGGTAAAAGAATTTTTAGCGTCTTACAAGAAGTGGAAACAAGCAAATGGAAAATAGCACGCTTGTAAAGATAAAAAGGATATATATTTAATTTTTCCGATATTTTTTCTTCACTTTCAATAAAGATTTAAATAGATTAAAGCCTAAATCGTTATTCCTCTAAGAAATAAAACTAATTCACTTTGAAATAAAAAAGTTAATATGAGTAAAGTGTTTAAAATTAATTTAAAACTGAACGGTTCAAATTATTATGTATCAAATTGAAAAAATTAGCGATACCTGTTTTTTAATAAAGGCAACAGGTACCTTTCCTCCGCCAGTTGCAGAAAGATTTATAAAAGAATTTAAGGAATTAACTAAAGATGTCAGCGAAAATTTGAGCATAATCGTCGACATTACCGATGCTATTCTTTTAAGCATAAATTCAATTGATATAATCTTAGAACTCTTAAAGAGAAATAATGAAAGACTTTTTAGATCTGCTTTCATAATTGAAAAAAATCCTGTTTTAAACGAAGAATTTAGATATCTCTTAGATCATGCTCAATCCCCTAAAAGAAAAATTGTATCTAACCTCGAGGAAGCTAAAGAATGGATTGGTATTGACAAAGTCGTGGTTAAAAAGTAGATTTGAAAATTTTTTTTATTTTGGATTTTTTATTAAAAGTTTAACCTATTTTTACACAATTCAGCGGCTTTTGGATTATTATCCACACCAATCCATTTTCGAGCTAACTTTTTAGCAGCTGATAGTGTCGTTCCAGAACCACAAAAGAAATCAGCAATAAGATCTCCTTCGTTGGAGGAGGATAAAATTATTCTTCTCAAGAGTTTTTCCGGTTTTTGTGTAGGATAACCGAGATATTCTTTAGATCTTGTAGTTGTCTGAAATGAAAAAATATCGTTCCAAACATCACCAACTAATGTTCCCGGGCTTTCGTCTAAGTATTGCTTACCCCCTCTTCGTTTCCGATAGATGCGTCCTTTCTCATCTTTGTGTCTAAACATTTTTTTAATATAATCCTCTCTATACGGCAAGTATTGTTTGTTAAATGTGAATGAGTCAGATTTCGTGTAGTATAGTATCGTGTCGTGCTGACGTACCCATCCTTTTATTTGGCTTTTGAACCCTGAAACACTTCCTACATTCCAAATTATCTCTCTTCGAAAATTTTTGTTCCCATAAATCTTATCGCATATCGGTTTTAAGTCAAAAACCGCGTTTGCATCGCAATGTAAATAAAAACTACCAGTTTCCTTAAGAATTCGATGCATTTCCTTAATCCGAGAAAACATAAAATCTAAATATTCATCAATCGAACCCCATTTATCAGAAAACTCTTTATAATCGACCCCACTATAAAAGGGTGGATCAATATAAATAAGATCGATAAAATCTGTATTCATTTTTTGCATAAAGTCTAAATTTTCAGCGAAATAGACTGTATCTAACTTCATGTGAAAATTAAATATGAACTAGTATTATTACAATTACTATGGAGAAAGAAAGGTTAAATAAGAATTTCTTGGACGAATTCCGTGATTATGATTTTTCGAAAATTAAGGAAACTAAAATCTTTTTAGTTGGTTCAATTCGATTTAAAGATTACTTCATCAAAATCGAATCGATTTTACAAATTCGATATAAAAAACTTGTATCAGTCTGCTCTGTTGATGGGTTACTAAACAAAAAGAAATTTAACAATAATGAATGGGATAAATTACAAGAAATTGCTATAAGAAAGTTAATCGGTCAAGAGGCAATACTAGTTTTAGATGTTGAGAACTATATCGGTGAACAATCAAGAGAAGAAATCGATTATTTTAGTAAGACTCTTAAAAAACCGGTGTATTATCTAACAGATCTTAAAGAACCTTGAATGAAACTTTTCTTCTTTGGAAGATATTCACAAACCAGCGTAAATTATACTTATAAATCAATAATTTTGTAAACTCGTGTTTTATTAATGTTTGGAATAGAATCTAAACATAATCAATTCGATTTGAAAATGTAACGATAAAATAAACGGGGTATAACCAAAATGGAATTGTTCCAAGTATTTTGGGACGATCAAAAGAATCTTTTCTTAGAATTTGACAAGAACGATGAAGAGCAAGTTCTTTTTCTTCCTGAGACAATTATTCGCGTGAATTTTCAATTTGAAATGTCCAAGATTGTTAATCACGAAATTTATTATAAACAATCCCCAACTCTAATTTCAATAAAAAAGTATTACCACGCAACGAATCGGTTAGGATTTTCAATAGAATTAGATGAGATTCAAGGTTTTTCGGACATCCAGATCAAGATTTTAAGACTAACTTTTTTCTTAAACTCCGGTCATAAAGTTGAGTATACTTTTTCGGAAAAATTTAACATGTCCGATATTTGGGTTAACGACGACTGTTATGACGGTTTTGAATACATAGATTTGCGTGGAAGCAGAAATCATAGAACAAAGGTAACTCAAGAAAGAGTAATACACGCAGTAAAAACAAATTCAAATCAAAATACTGAGGAGAGAACGACAATCTACGAGAAAAAAAGTATTGAAAACATCTCAGTTGACAATTCCTTACTTTCGATGATTGGCGAAAATAATAAAACCCTAAAAAGTATAGAACAACATTTAAAAAATCTTTCATTAACATTACAAAATTTACCCTTTAATCCTATCCTTTCTGGACCACCCGTAAGAACACCTCAAAGGATCCCTGGGCCTGGTATCGAAAGGATAAGAAGAACCGATAGCCCCTCTCTTATTCATAGTAGAGGTTCTTCAGCAAAAGTACTAGTAATAAAAGAAATGAAGGCTAAATTCAAGGAGACAACTGATAAAAACAATGGTTTTAGCATTAAAGATTTTTTAGAACCAATGGGAGAAGCCGAGCTTAAAACTATCATATTGGATGACGAGAAGCTAATGGAGCTGGAAGAGAAAGCAATTCAAAACCAAATTAAAAGGTTTGAACAACAACAAGAACAAGAAATTAAACTATTAGAACTTAAGGCACCTAAATAAATTAATACCACTATTCACTTCTGTTAGAGCTAAGTATCCTTAAAATTTCAAATATCTGAGTTTTTGCGAGTTTCATTATAAATCTTTAATTAATTTCAATAATTAAGTTAAAATGGAGATATAAAACTCAAAGGTGAAATAAAAAAATTCTATTGAACTATTTTATTGGTACAGCTGGTAGTGGGAAAAGTTCCCTTACGGGATTGTTACGGGATTATATAGCTAAAAGAGACCCAGAAATCTCAGCAATTACGCTAAATCTTGATCCTGGTGTGAAAACTATGCCTTATACTCCTGATATAGACATCAGAGATTTTATAGTTCTAGAAGAAGTGATGGCAAAGTACGAATTAGGGCCGAATGGTGCTATGATTTTAGCATCTGATTTGATGGTTAACTTTTTAGACGATTTGAAATATGAAATCGATGAATACAATCCCGATTGGGTATTAGTAGACACTGCAGGACAACTTGAACTATTTGCATTTAGAGAGACGGGGCCTTTAATAGCAAGTTCGTTAGGCTTTGGCTCAATTCAAAGGGCTGTTTCTTTCCTATTTGATTCAAATCTTGTAATGAGACCAAATGGCTTCATATCCACATTGCTTTTAGCTGCCTCGGTACAATTTAGGTTTAGAAATATACCACAAATTAATGTATTATCTAAAGTAGACTTATTAAGCGAAGAACAAATTGAAATGATAATTAATTGGAGCCAAGACTTTAGAGCGTTAGATGATTCCACAAACGAAAGAGAAAGTGGATTAATAAGAGAGTTATCCATGCTACTATCAGAAGTGTTCAGTCAATTAGGGTCCACATCTGAGTTAATTTCCTGTTCCATTAAAGAAGAACAAGGTTTAGATTACTTATTTGGTTATCTACAGAGAATATTCGATTCAGATAAGTCATCATTTTATTGAATTGCTTAATTTAATTATCTAAAAAAAAATTATAGAATCTTGAAGGGAGTTAAAATATGAAAATTATTGGTCCTTGTGCTGGAATTGGCTCGCGATTACGGCCATTTACATTGAGTAAACCAAAGACTTTCATAAAAGTAGCGGGTAAAACTGTTCTCGAGCATATTCTTAATAAATTTGGCGAAACATTTGATTCAGAAACAGAGTTAATTTTAATTGTTGGTTATAAAAAAAGGCAAATCACAGAATTTGTTAAACAAAAATATCATGATAAGTTTAAACTAACCTTTATAGAGCAAATACCACGAGGATACAACGATGATATTCCATTTTACTGGGGATTGGGCGAAGCAGTATATTTAGCTAATTCAAGATTCGAAGAACTCAACATTTCGAGTAAAGAAGTAGATAAGCGTGAGGGTTCCTTACTTTTTTTAGCTGATATGATACCTATTGACGAATACTCCTATTTAATGTATAGATATCATGAATCTGATGTGGATGGAATAATCACGGTTATGGAGGTACCAAAAGAAGACGCTAGCTCCTATGGTGTTGTCGTTGTCGATAGCAATTCACTTATTCAGAAGTTAGTCGAAAAACCGAAAGATTTTGTTTCTAATTTAGCGATTGCTGGTATTTACGCTTTTTCTAATTCAGCTACTAGAGCTCTTTTTGATATAATAAAGGGTTATTTAGATAAAAGGACTCACGATTCAAAAGAGGTTTTCTTAACTGAAAGTCTACAAGACTTAATAGATAGTGGATTTAAAATTGCTGCTGTTAATTTAAAGAAAGGTATTTTAGATTTTGGAAGACCTTCTGAAGTATTAAGGGGCAATAGGTACTTATTAGAGCAACAATCTATTAAAAAGGAATCTTTTCCTGAATTAAACATAACAACTGAGAAGTCATTCATAAAAAATCCTATTCACATTGGTAAGAACACTTCAATAATTAATTCGGTTATTGGTCCCTATGTTTCAATAGGAGCCAACTCTAGAATAGAAAAATGTATCCTTGAGAATTGTGTTGTTGAAAGTGACACATCGCTGAAAAATGTGATATCAGAAAATTCAATAATAGGTAGTAATGTTAAAGTTGAAAATATTAGCAAAAATAACCTAATAATAGGAGATAAAAGCATTTATTAAGTTCTCATTTTTTATCTGATTAAAATCAATTAATTATTTAAAGAAATTTTTTAATCCCATAAAATATATTTTTAGTAAAATTAATATTAAATATAAGAAGAATTTGAAATCTGAATGAATAAATTAAATTGTAAAATGATGTATCATGCCTTATAAAATCGCTTTTGATGTAGGACATAAACCCAGAGGTAAACTCGACGAGAATCTCACAGAGTTAAGAGATTTTTTAAACACAAACGATTTTATGTGCTATAATTTTCTGGAAACTCCAATTACTCATACTTCCCTTGAGCCATTTGATATTTTAGTGTTTGTGTGTCCTGATTTTGCTAAAATTACTTCGATGGAAATAACTGAAATTAATAATTGGGTAAGAAATGATGGTGGGGGGTTATTACTTCTTTCACACGCTGGTGGGGACAGGGGTAGAAACAGTAATTTAAGTGAATTAAGTCAAATGTATGGGATAGTCTTTGAAAATGACCAGGTTTTAGATGAAACTTACAATCTAGGTATGGAAAACATGCCAATAATTACTTCCTTAATACCTCCACACCCTATTACAAATAGTATTAGTTCGATTTGTTATAGATCAGGTTGTTCGCTAAGCGTTTTAGGGAATGCTATATCAATAATTTCTTCAAACGAAACTTCTGAACCTTTCTCTTCGGCTTTAGTCTGTGTTTCTGAACCGGATAAAGGTAGAATTTGCGCCATCGGGAGTTATGAATTATTTAGAGATCGCATAGGGGGAGGCTTCAATAACGACGAACATCCAAATTTGGCATATAATATCTTTTCATGGTTGATCTCTGATTATAGAATGGACTTACATTCGAGTGGAACGATCCCTGATATTGTTACTAATAAACTTGATTCTGATATCGTTTCTTCGGATTACAATTCAGAAATACCTCAATCGTCATTATTTGGACAGAAGAACGTCGATATCGATTTTTCGATGAAAATATCGAAAAAAAGTGAGCTAGTAGAATTATTAAAAAAATTTCAAAACCAAATCGACACGATTAAAACTACAATTGATAAACTGATCAAAACAACTGTAGCATCAGAAAAGGTAATATTTGAGCTTAGTAAACCACCAGAAAATGCTCAAAACAAAGAAAAAAAAGTATTAGATAACTCAAAATCTAATGGTTTAGATAAACTACTAGAAAGTAATAATGTCCTAACAGATTTACCTCCAAAGCCAGAAAGTTTAAAAATTAAAGATGAAGACGATTTTATCGGATTACCAAAAATCGATGACAAAAATAAATTAAAACCTGTTCCAAAAGCAAAAGATAAAAAAAAAGTGAAGAAGAGAGACCTAGTAGCTGAAAAGAAAGCATTAGAGGGTAAACTCAATTCGGTTCGAAATTTACTTGAATTTATAGAAAAAAAGCACGATTCTGGACAGATGGATGAAAAATCTTACGAAAAACGCGCTAGTCAACTTAAGAGTGATTTAATTACTACGCAAAACAAGATCGAAGAAATTGATAAAAAATTAGAATAAAGAATACAACTCAATTTTCTTAATTTTTAGGTTTAAAGTCATCAGGAACATACGGTTGGGCATATTTATTTACAATTTCAAAGAATTCCTTATCTCCAACGCCCTTTGATATTTTCTTTAATTCTTGTTTTATCAAATTAAAGGATTTTCTAATGTCCTTTTTAGAAGTTTCCTCATGTTTTTTTTTCACTTCAGTTACGATCTGCTTTATAATTGCATCTGGAATATCTAAATCCAAAACTTTTATTTTTTTTTGAAGAGCGTGTAAAATCGATTTGGAGCCTGAAAATTTTCCAAGATAGAATTTTCTTCTTCTTCCGACTAAATTTGGATTAATTGGCTCATATGTTAATGGATGTGCTAAAATTGCCGCTATATGAAGACCACTTTCATGAGAAAATGCATACTCTCCGACTATTGGTTTATTTAAAGCTAAGGGTTGGTTGAAGTATTTCTCACAGACTTGACTTAATTCTGGTAATCTTTTCAAATCAATACCCGTATTTATCCCGATTCGCTCTAAAATAGTAACGACTTCTTCTAAAGCAGCGTTTCCCGCTCTTTCTCCATATCCGTTAATACATGTGTGTGGGTACGTACATCCTTCAATTACTCCAGTAATCGTATTCGCAACAGCTAAACCAAAATCATTATGCGTATGAATCCCCATAGGGATTTTTTTTTTAAGAGGGTCAACTACCTCCTTTTTAATGCGTTTATACAAATAGGAAGTAGAGTAAGGTGTTAAGATGCCAACAGTATCGCCTAACACAATTCTTTCAGAGCCCGCTTCAATCGCCGTCTGAAACACATTTTTCAAATGAGTAAAATCACATCGCGTTCCATCTTCAGACACCCAATTCACTTTGAAGCCGTTATCAGTTGCGTAAAGAATTGCTTCATTTATGATTTCTAACTGTTCCTCAGGTTTTTGTTTCATTGTTTTCCTGAATATTGGAGATATAGGCATAAAAATTACAATTTCTTTAAGGTCTGCTTCAATACACGCGTTGATATCTTCCTTCTTTGGTCGAGCTATTCCAAGAATCGTTGCTCTTTCTAAATTTTCACTAACGAGAGTTTTAACGATTTTTTTTTCAGTTTTGGATACTGCAGGAAAACCAACGGCAATTAATTTCACTCCAATTTCATCCATTAACTTTGCTAAATGGATTTTTTCATCAAGTGTCAGATAAACAGTAGGACTTTGTTCGCCATCCCTTAATGTTTCATCCCAAACACAGATTTGAGATGGTATGTCGAGATTCTGTTCTTTTAAAGCAATTTTGTTATAATCAACTAGTAAGTTTTCTAGTTCTTCTTTAGTAAATTTATAGCTCATTTCTATTTCTAAGAATAATCTAAAATAAATAAATTAAATTATTTGATAGAAATTTAAGAATAGTAAAAAAATTGTTTAAGTTAAACAAAAAAGGTCATGTTTAGTTATGCTCGCAACCACAACCGCATTCGTGAGTATCATGTGGATCTGGTTCACAACCCGTTTCTAAAATTTTTATTTTAAATTGAAGAGTTTTTCCCGCAAGTGGGTGGTTCATATCAATTACTATAAATTCATCATTTACTTCTTTAACCCAAGCCATTGAGTGAGTTCCGTTAGCGTCACCCACTCCGAGCATCATTCCTGGCTCAGGATCCAAATCTTCTGGCAGTTCATCAATGCTAACAGTTTGAACTAATAAGGGATCAATCACACCGTAAGCTTCAGAAGCGTTTAATATAATCTCAAACGAGTCCCCTACTTCTTTACCAATAACTGAATCATCAAAACCTTGAATCAAAGTTCTAGTGCCAACTTCGAATTTTAACGGTTCCCCTCCTTGAAGCTCCGTGCTATCGAATATGGTTCTGTCTTCTAATCTTCCTTCATATTCAACTTTGATGATATCGCCTTTCTTAATAGACATAGTAAGTCCAACTTTTATATATTTTATAAAATAATAGAATTATTCCTTATTACTTAACTGTTTATAATTTAGAAATTCTTAACCTTCTACGGACTATATTGGCTAAATCTATTTAAAAATAATTTTGAAATTTTTCTACTTTGTAATTCATTGAATTTTTTCAGTTGTCTTGTAGGAGATTGTTGGAAAGCAGAATCAATGGCCTTCATAAATTCTATTCCATCTCCACTTATTCTATATATCCCATAGTCTCCTTTTTTGATTAAATTCGTATTTATTAAATGAGAGAGGTGATTTGATATAGCAGTCTTTTCCCGATTTGTATTTTTTACAATATTTCCAAAAGATTTCGTTCCTTTAAGTAATTGGAGTAATATTTGAAACCGATATTCATTTCCTAAAGATTTTAAAATAGGAACTATTTCCATAGAGGCTTCATTCAGTGATTCTATTAACGGATCATGAATATTCTCAGATATCATATTGATGATTTTCACTTTTTTCTTTAATTGGAATATACCAATCCATTAATGAATTCGGATCGTTTTCTTTCCATCTTTTTGGTGAATAAGATTGCATTGTATAAGGAAAAGATGTCTCATAATTAGATTCAGGTAACCATTTAGTAAAATAATAATCAGAACCCTCTCCCATGTATTTAGTTGTAAAAAACAGATATTTTGTTTTAGGTAAAATTTTATAAAACATTTCTAAGGGAAAAAATTCTAGACTTTTTACCTCGATTCCTACAAAGATATGAAACTTTTTCTTCATATCATAGTTCGCAGGTTCGATATGGATTTCATATCCATAAACATCACCTGATTTAATTTTCTCAAGATATTCGCGGTATGTGTTCCCTAAACTCATAAATCGTTTCCATGTATTCCCAATTTCATTATTTGGATCCCAACCTTTTGTTGAATGAAAGGGGTTTCCATAATATACGCAACCTAAGAGTTTAAAGACCCTCTCTTCAATTATTTCAGGTTCCAATTTATATCGAGGATGATTTAATTGTTTTAATTAAAGATTAGTTTTTTATTATTTAAATTTATTCATTATTTTTAGGAATATATTCATATTATTTAAATATAAAGCTGTTTTTTTAGAAATACCTAACAAAAAGGGTAATAGTATGAAAGAAAAAGAGTTTAAATTGAAGCCAATTGGCTATGTTCGAGTTGTAGCGAATAATTCAAAAGAAGTTGAATATTTTCTAGATATTAACGAACAATATCACTCGGCTTTAAAATCGTTAGATAAATTTAGTCATGTTATTGTTGTGTGGTGGGCTCATCAAAACGATACAGAAGAAATACGGAATCAAAAGGCATGGTCAATAATTCCTCCGTATGGAGAGAATCCCGAAGAAACAGGAATATTTGCGACCCGGGCAGAATATCGCCCAAATCCCGTAGCAATGACTACTACAAGTATATTAGAGGTTGATGAGGAGAAGGGGATTGTTAAGGTCGGAGGTTTGGATACCTTTGATGGGACTCCTATTATCGATTTAAAATCCTACTTCCCTATTAGTGATCGCGTAAGGGATTGTTATATCGCTCCTTGGCTAAAGGATTGGCCTGAATGGATGGAAGATGGATCTGTTTGGTGGGAAGAACAAGGATTTTTTGAAGATTATGAGTAAGTATTAAATATAACAAAAATTTAAATTTAAATTTTTTTTCGAAAATCAGAATAAGAGGTGTAAGTTATTAGCTTTAAGATAATAGAATTAAACAACGAAAATGTTGAAAGTGAGGGTTTATTCTGCAAAAAATCAAAAAAGAAAGAGGATGGTTATAAAAATAAGCTCAAATGGATAAAAGAGAGGTTTAACGAAGGATTAAAATACAAGCTCTTACTCGTTAAAGAAGCTAAAGGGTTCACTTCAAGAGGTTTTATAGAATATATACCTGGTAAGTATAACTGGCGGGGAATTGATGCAAATGGTTGGATGGTCATTCATTGTCTTTGGGTTGTAGGTAAACATAAAAAACAGGGATTGGGTTTAAAACTCCTAGAAGAATGCATAAAAGATGCTAAAGAACTTGGTATGAATGGGGTTGTTTCCATGAGCGCTGAGAAATCTGATGGACTCCCAAATAAAAATTTTTTTCTGAAATATGGTTTCACCAAAGTTGATGAGAATAAACCTTCCTTTGAACTCTATGCTAAACCCATTTCTGAGGGCGTTTCAATGCCAAAATTTTTCCCACTTTCTCCTGAAAAGGCTAAAAAATATGATGATGGAAGAACTATTATTGATGGTCATCAATGTCCTTACATGCAAAACATGATCGATAATATAGGTGAATTTGCAGAAACGAGCGGCATTCCATTTCATGTAAAGGTCTTAAAAAATGCTCAAGAAGCCCAACAAAATGGAATTAACGCTTATGGTATATATTCTATAGTATGCAATGGTGAGATTGTCTCACAAACTTTTCCAAGAAGAATATCTGAAGTAACTGAAAAAATTAAACAAATTACATCGTAAAAATAAAGGATATTAAGATATATTTAGAAAATGGATTACTACTACTTACTCTTAAGATGATTATGTCATCTGTTCAAACAAGGCTTGCAATTCCTCCTTCACATCAGCTAATCCTAAATCTTTAAGCAGCGTCTTAGAACGATTACTTAAAGAATAAAAAGATCGTGGTTCAGAGCGTTTATATTCTAAAACCTTCTTATTTTTTAAAAAATCATTCTCCTTTAAGATCTTGATATGATAATTTAAGTTGTTTTCTGGAATTGACGGTAAAAGATCTCTTAATTCACTAAAGGAAAGAGGTTCCTTTGCTAAGAGTGTAAGTAATATTTTATATCGGGTTTTTTCAGAAATAAATTCCAATCCTTTTCTTTTATTTTCAAATTTCAATGGAAGTTTCAAATCATCTCCCTCCTATCATTAATATTGGTTTTTTTATTTAATTCCATAATAAATATGTTTAATAGCATATTTAAATCTAACTCAAATCTAATAGAGTCAATTATCATTGACATATAATAATTTATAATATAAATGAATTTCTAATATGTTTAGTATATTTTAGGGGGAATTAGATGGAGATCTCACATCATAGCGCATGGGATGAATTTTTAGATGAATTTATTAGCGTTTTTTCAATTTTCGATCTTTTAAAGAATAAAATTTTCATTTGTGGTTCATACAACGATGATACATTCGTTAATCTTCAGGAAGTGCAAAGGATAATAAATATGAATGAAAATAATCTTGGATTCTTTGAAAAAGAATTTAGCCGCACTCATCTTGAAAATCTCATTCTAAAATTTGATCTCGTCGCAAAATTCTCGGACGAGATTATTATGATTATAGAACATGATAAAGGTGGACATATGATTGAGATGGGGATAATCCTCTCCTTTAAAGAATACTATGAAAAAACAAAAGTATTTGTGTTAAAAGATGTTGAAATCACTGAAGTTTTAAAGAAAGGTGGCCTATTAACGCCATTCTTTAAAGAAAATGTTACTTTATTTTATTTTGAAGACATAAAGCAATTAAAAAGATATATTGATGAAATTTATTAAAACTAACTAAAGATTCATCTATTAGGGGAAATAAAAACGTTCTAGCTTTTTGAGAATCCTCCATGATGGAATTCGATTTTATAAATAAGTTTCAACTTTTTGCAATAAGCATCTATTTCTGATTCAATAGAATCCCAAAGAGAATGATCATTCCTGAATTCTTTATATAAGGGTAAGATTTCAGGATATGTCTGTTTTATAACGTTTAAAATTCTTGGAACGTTATGAGGTCTGAAGTTCAAATTTTCAAACATATAAGAATCTGTATAGTCCATCGTCTCTTCTATTATCGCTTTATAATTAGTAATTTTTGGAAAAAATGGCGAAATAAAAGTATATGTTTTAATTCCGTTCTCGTGTATTTCTTTTAAAGCCTCTAATCGCTCTTTTGGTCTTGAAGCCCCTCGTTCAATTAATTGCGCGAATTCGTTATCTAAGGTGCTGATTGAAATGCCCACTTCAAGATTCTCAAATTTCTTAAATAGATCAATGTCTCTCGTAACAAATTTAGATTTAGTCAAAACTGAGATTTCTGCTTTGGTCCCTATAAGTTTTTCAAGAATTTTCCGAGTATTTTTATACTTTAACTCTAAAGGAGTGTAGGGGTCAGTTACAGAGCTGAGTAATATTTTTTTTCCATTATATTTTTGTGGTTTAATTTTATCGAAGTCATAGGTTTTAACATCTAAGAATTCGCCCCATTTATCACCCTTATGTCCCGTAAAACGTATCATGAATTCAGCATAACAATACACACACCCATGTTGGCACCCAACATACGGATTAATGACAAAATCAATTATGGGGATGTTGCTCTTAGTTATTATGCTCTTAGCTTCTCGATAAGTGATATTCATACTATTGCTATAGAATAATGTAAATTTAATTGAATATATTATTTCTTTTTTAAGATAAATCTATTAATATCCTTTAAATTAATATATTTTTTATGCCATTGAAATTATTTGAAAATGATAGAACCAATAAAATCGTCCTCCTTATTATTCTAATAGCATTACTAACTGTTTCGGTTATATTGGTATCTATAGTCGTAATGTACTTAGTGTCTCTAGAAGAAACCGGAGGAGGATGACCGAGTACATGCAGTATCTACATAAATTTAATTTTAAGAACAATTTTATGAAAAGAATGACTTTTGCGAGAAAATCTTAGTCGCAAGATGACTGACCCTGCAAAGGTTCATAAAAAAATAATGCTAACAATATCTTTAATAATATGTAGTATTTATTCTACTAGTAATTAACAAAACTCTTATAAGTGTTTGAAACCTCTTAATTACACAAATTTGAATGACTGTACAGTATTATGTCTAGCGAAACTCCCGATAATGTTAAAACTTCTTTACGTGCGATTGGATTAACAGATTATGAGATTTCAATATATCTCACTTTAATTTCTAAAGGACCTATGGATGCAAGAGAACTTTCTGACGCAAGTGGCGTTCCATATTCTCGAATTTATAATATTTTGACTCAATTAGAAAAGGAAAAAATGTTCATTCTAAGAGAAGAAAACACTCGTCCATCGACTTATTTTGCAAAAAGTCCTGACGAAGTTCTAATTATCGCAAAGAAACACCTAACCGATAATTTTAATAACCACTCAAACAAAATCATCCACATGCTTAAACCTATTTACGAATCTCATGACACTCCTATAAAAATTGCCTTATATGTTCACCGAGGACGTGATGTATGTATCAACCGCAGTATTGATCTAATCAATCGGGCTAAAAACTCTCTTTACTTTGTTGCTCCCTATTATGAGTTTTTAGATGTATTTTTTGACGATGTTAAGAAAGCAAGAGCGAGAGGTGTTATTGATATAAAAATGCTTGTTGAAGAAGACGCAATGAAAGACAACAAATTTAAAGAAATTATCGAAAAATATAGTGAAATCTCTGAAATTCGCTCTCGCAATCAAGTATTTGGAGCAAGCGTAGTAATGGACGAAGGAGAAGATGCATTTATTATCCTGACTCAAGGTTTTTTCAAGGCATTAAGCTATTTCGGCGTAGCTACCGATCATATAGCCTTTGGACCCGCAAGCAACTTTTATTTTGATTATTTATATAAATCAGCAAAACCATTGAAAAGTAAGACGAAATAACAATTAGAATTGGTAGAATAATAAAAAAATCTTACTCCTCGATTTCTTTTAAAATTATCTCACTTATTCTCTTTTCCATTAAAAACAGGGATTATTATATGTGATGGGTGATTCTTATCGTGATATATTGTTTGAGTGGCGATTTGAAATTTCTTTTTATTTTTTTTCCCAGCAAGATTAGAATTCACATCAAATCTTGGAAAATTACTTGAAGTAATCTCTAACCGTATTTTATGATTCTTAGGAAAATAAATAGCAATGGATCCGATTACGATTTCGAATTTATAAATCTTGTTAGGATTAACTAGTTCAGGTTCATCCAAGTTACCGTTACGGTAACGCGTTCTAACCCCTGAATCAATTACATTTATAGATTTTTTATTGTTTGGGTAAACATCAACTAATTTAACCATGAAATCCGTATCTTCTACGGTAGTTGACGCGTAAAATATTATTTTTACTTCGCCAATTATTTCCAACCCTTTTTCAAGGACACTGGTAGTGAAAATTAGTACGTCGTCACCTCTTTCAATATCAGTTTGGTCTTGAGGACCACTCAATAAAAACAAATTTCTCCCGCCTTTAGTAATCACTGGATTGGAAGGGTCAAATAGGTATTGATCTGGTGGTTCTTCTTTAGGTTTGTTTTTAGAAAGAAAGCCGTTACCGTTTAGGCTGTTACTTTTCCCATCTGAGTGAAGATATAACTTTAAATCAGTTGAAGTTGGAGGCCATTTGTAAAAAGCTCTCCAGATATCCTTGTTTAATATATAGATTTGTAATGGAGGAATTTCAGATAAAAGCGATTGTTCTCCTTTTAAACAACAATCGTACCACCAGAAGGGGAGGATTTTTTGTAAGAATCTAAAATCATCTTTTAAATGTGAATATTTCAATGGTTTTAATAAAAACTTATCCATATTTATATGACTCCACGGCCCTATGATCATTTTAAACTTCTCTCTGAAAAAATCTGGTGCGTTTTTTTGTATTAACATAACATCTCGCATCATATGCTCTATGAACATGTCATACCACCCCCCTATAAAAAGCGTAGGTGTGTTAAATTCATAGTTGAGTCCAAATGCGTATGGAGATAGGTCATAGTTGTGAAATATATTCCTTTTGTAAAACATTTCCTTTATGAGTTTTGTAAACGATCCATCGTCCATCCTTGAAACATTGACATCTGTTTTATACACTCTATTTATCATTTTCATAGAGTATTTGGGATTATCGAAGGATGCCATATCTGACAACTTTGGTTTTTTGGAATCTATAGGTTCGTTAAAAAAACTATTAGAAGGATTAAAAAAGAGTTGTTTGTAGTATCCATTCCTATCCCATTGGTCAAAATCCATAGTTGTTAATTTCTTCATTGTAGAAATCATTATTAAGTATATAGCTCCTGATAACCCCACAGGATACAATCCCCTAGGATGCCAAAACACATTGGAATAAGAGCTATGAATAGGATTTAAACAAGTAAGTAAATTATCATTATCCCAAGATACGGCTAACTGAGTTATACCTAAGTACGATAACCCCCACATTCCTATTTTCTTGTTATACCAAAATCGACGAGTGATCCAACGTAAAGTTTCGAGTCCATCTTGTCTTTCGTACATATATAGTGAATTCGTACCGTACTCGCTTGATCGCCCGCAACCCCGAATGTCTTGAATCACAGCGACGTACCCTTTAGAGGCGATGAAATATCCTAGAATGCTAAGGCGATCTTTCCAATAAGGCAGTCTTACTAGAATAGTCGGCCCCGATCCCTTTTTTTTGTAAAGTTCTTTAGGTAAGTAAATATCTGTCGCTAATTTGCCCCCATCTTCAAGTTCTATCAGCACCTCTTTTAGCCTAATAGAATTAGTTTCTGGTAAAAAACCGACATTTTGGAGTCTTTTTGATCGCCCAATTACTTCAAAAATTTTAAAAAGAGGAGTATAAATATAATCCACAAGAAATGCCATGCGGATAAATATAGAACTTAAAGGGGCTAGAAGAGTTGGTAATTTCAAACCGATCTGTATATCTTTAGGGTTAAACTTTCTTTTCATACTCTAAAAAAAATATAAAGTGAAAGATTTTTGAATTTAACTATTTACCATGTAATTGTAATTGCATTTTCGGGGCAAACTTCGACGCATTTAAAACAACGACTACAGAGTGAACCCCATATAGGCGTGATTCTCCAATCTTGAGGATCGTACATGTCTTTTTGCTTCTTTTCAGTGCCTAACGTTTCGTGCATAATAAATACCGCTGGATCACATGCTCTCATACACAAACCGCAGTTTCTGGGATCAATTCTTCCTTTTTCCCCACAAATAGAATAATCTATTCTGATCTTAGTTCTTTTCTTTTTCTTTGCTTTACTCATACAATCACCTAATACGTTCCATCAAATCCAGGATATTCTTCTCTAGGAATTAATTTTAAAGCGTCATGTTTACAGGCGTGACGGCAAACACCGCATCCATAACACTTATTATAGTCGATTATAACTCTATCCATTGAAGGAATAAACCGAATAGCGCTTAATTGACACATAGCGACGCAGGATTTACATCCTTGGCATTTGTCCTGATCTAATTGAATAATGTATTCCGCTTTATACATCACATTGATATCAAAATTGTTACGCAGTGTAAACGCTCCACATTCAGGACTCTCACACGAACAAATTGCATTTATATAGGGTATTGGTTGAAACCAAACGCTTGAGATATAACCCTTTTTGTTGAATTCTTCCAATTTTTCAACTGCAGTTTCTCGGTCAATCCGTACTACTCTGTCTTTTGGTATGAAACGGGGCAATTTTTCGAGGACCTCTGAGAGAACACCAAAGTTTATGCAAACTGCTTCTTTTTTCTTTCTTTGCATCCAACGACACATACAATAATTACATATTATTGGTTCAGCCGCAAGTTCTGACATGATAATTTGAGCATCCTCTAAGGGTATAACCTGGCCAAAATGTCCGTCAGCTCTTACGGGATTTCTCCTTTTCTTTTGGCTGTGGATCATGTTTTCAGCCCTCCAACGAAGGATTTTTCCAATAACGGGCATCTTTAACTTATATCCTAAATCTTTAGAAGAAAATCCCATTATTTTTCTAATATAGACTTGCTCAAAATTCATCCATTGCTCCGTTAAGTAATCTTTCATGTTACTTTCTTCAGCAAGCTCATCGGAGTAATTTCTAGCATTCATATACCATTTTTTACCGGCTCCGTGAGACATACACCATTGACACATAAATTAATCCCTTAATATTTCTAATTTTTATTCATAATTTTAATAATACAAATTCGGTTTTTGGATTTATAAAACTATTTCTTTGATAATTTTTAACACAAATAAAAGCCCAAAAGAAAAATATAACTTAAACATATTTGGCAATTAAATTTTAATCTGATTTGAATGTTCTTAAGTGTTCCATCATTCCTACGCCAATTTCTCCTGTATTTAAATCTTGAACAATAGCCATCTGTTCAAATAATTCAGTATATCCTCCAGAGAAATTTCGAGCAAAGCGAATAAAAGAATTTTTTCCGAACCTTTTTGCTGCTATAGTGTGTTTTGTTCCGGTAATATCTTCAAATATGTATGTTGTAGAAAGAGGACTCTTAAATGGGTCTGTGGCGCATATCGTATCGATATTTAATTTGGATAGTGCGGTATTTCCCTTTACATTAGATATATGACCGGATAAGTCTATTTTTTCATTAGCATAATCTTTCCGGAAAGCACAAGACCAATTTTTGAATTGAAAATGACCGGCATACCATTTATCAAACTGATGCCAATCTCGAAAGCCCCAACTTTTATCGCGTTGTCCAAATCCATTAATATCTACGATTTCTCCATTTTTCTTAGTAAGTTTTCCAGTTACTATTCCTGATGACTCAAAATGCTGATGCCAAGATTTAGAAGAATCCATACCAAAATTGTGGGTTGGAAATCTCGTCTTAAAATGTAATTCAAGGCTTAGTTTTCGTGAATTGTAATTGATTATCCACTCCTCAAATGGTTTTACGAGCGTGTACGAGAGCATATTTTCTCGCAACATAACATTTATATCGTCGTTGTAATCCTGTAGGTGGGGTTCTTTATAATACACTTCATTTCTGTCTTCTAAGAATAGAAGAAATACAAATTCTCTTTTTTTTTCATTCGGAACAATCCCAATTGTTGAAAATCCTGAAATTTTATTTTCCAAATCTGCCCAATTAAAATAGTAAGATTCGCGCCATTTTAATTCGTTGGTAGGTTGATGTAGTAGTTCATCACGATTATCTAAATCGGGAGGTACGTAATATTTGCGCATGCCATTCATTCCTCAGGGAGCAAATATAACGACGGGCCTTCTTTTCTTTTTTTAGATTTACTCCTAAAAAGTCTAGGTATACCCGGGTCAAAATCGCTCTCCAAAAACATTGGTACATATGTATTCATTGTTCTCTCCGTAAGATCCCAATTTATATCACCAGTAATTCCCACGAAATTTGTATATCTCGCATATCCATAACAGTAAGCGTACGCACCAGCAATTAACCTTTGTTTTCTATCCCATTTTGAAAACTTCAAAAATAACTCTTTATTTGCTCTTTCCGAATAGTCTTTAAATGAATCTAGAATGTTCAAATCAAGATTTTTAACCTTTTCTCCACTACGAGTTAAAAGGGCCACACCTGTGATGTTATCTGTAAAATCTTGAGGGATTGAATCAAGAGTGGCGAAATCATCGAAATTATTCTCTACATCTTTCAATCGAAAAGCAAAAGCAATATTGTTAAAAGGTGCTTTGGCATTTGTTTCAGACCAAGGAAAATGTGGATTATTACCGTTGTAAAGATGTGAAATCTCTCTAAAAACTAAGCTTTCGTTATCGCTAATTTTATAGGGTCCATGATCACATATCTTTGCTCTTGCTTCGCATTCGTCGAGAAAAGAAACAACCTCAAGATTAGCTACAGTTCTTTTCAGTTTAATTACTTCTTCTTTAGAAAGATCTATAACATTGTTTAAAGTTTTCTCAACGGTAGAACGATTTAAAACCATGTTCTTCTTGTTAGAGTCATATACAGATATTTTTTCATCCTTGAAATAAGAGGTGGCTAACCTTTTCCAGAAATCTAATACAAATAAAGTTTGCTCTCTCTTTTCTGGGCTTTCACTTCTAGGATCAGCCCCATTCCTTTGAATTTCTCCCATTCTTCCAACCATGTAATATAACGGAATATAAAATATACTTAGAGCATGAATTTCTGACAGAATTTTTCGACTTTCCCGTCCCATAATTTCTGGAGTTGTTTTTTTAGAGATTTTTTTCAAAATATCGTATAACATATCGTAAGCGTTATAAAATGATACGCAAATATAAGCAGTTACGGGGAAAAGCTGTGTCTCTAACAGACCGCGCTTTGATACTTGGTAATCAACTAGCTCGGAAGCATGAGCTATTAAATCGTTTGCTTCTTTAATGTCCATAAATTAATCCTTCAAAATCTTTCCTTTTATATTTAATTTTAAACTTAATTCTATTTAAATCTATGAAATAGTTTTAAGTTTTTTAAATACATTTAATTACAATATTTAAGATTTTGATATATTGAACACTAAGAAAGAAATTACACAGTGGAATTATTTATATGAGAAAAGTTGGCGAAGGCTTGTCATGTTCATCTAAATCAGAGGTTACAGGAAATTTAGTCTATGTTACTAAGATTGAAGACGTGATTGATCTATTTGATAAAGCAAAAGATAAAATATGTTTGGTACACGACGCAGGGATGACAACTCTAGGGCCGATTTTATCAGATTTAGCTGGTACTATTTGTACTACGGGTGGGGCTGGTTCCCACTTAGCTATTATCTCGAGAGAGTTTGGAATCCCTTGTATCATGGGAATTAAAATCTCTACTAACGAGATCCCATCGCTAATCGATAAAAAAGTAAAAATTACGCACGATGGAGAAGATAAAGGCTTTTTACATGTTGAAGATTAAGTCCTTGGTTAATAATAAGAAAGTCTTTACAATTACATTATGGAATATATAACAAGTTTAAAAGAAGGTAAAGAGGATCCTCGTCTTTTTGGAGGGAAAGCATCTAACCTTTTTACATTAATTAAAAATGAGATAAATGTCCCTCCCGGATATGCTATAAGTACTAAAGCTTTCACATTGTTCCTCGAAGAATCTCACATTAAACCTATCATTAAAGAAATTTTTGCGAAAGAGTATAACCCGAAAGAAGTAATTGAAATTTCAACAAAGATCAAGAATTTATTCTTAGCTTCTGATATACCATCAAATATAACCTCAGAGATACAACAAAATCATAGCAAAGAATTTACAGATATCGATGAGCATAGATCTTATGTAGTTAGATCATCGGCTAATTATGAAGACTCAAATAGTTTTTCGTTCGCTGGACAAGCTCAATCGTTTCTCAACATCAGAAGCATCACAGAAATCATTTTATCGATAAAAATGTGTTGGGCTTCTTTGTTTTCTCCTCAAATTCTATTATATCTTTTACAATTAAAAAAAAGAGGATTCAATATTACTCCTCTGAATTTAGAAATGGCGATTGTAGTTCAAAAAATGTTAAAACCTCAAGTTTCAGGCGTATTATTCACTGCAAATGTAATCAACAACAATAAAGAACAGATGATGATTAATTCTACCTGGGGTCTAGGGGAAACAATCACCAACAATACAATTATTCCCGATTTAATAATAATAAAGAAAGGTAATTGCGAAGTAATGAAAATTTCAATTGGAAAAAAAGAAAAAACTTCTATTGCTAATCCAAAAGGTGATTCTACTATTCTTATTAACACTGAAAGAAAATTTCAGGAAGAGTGCTCTTTAAATTTAACACAACTTAAGCAAATTCATAATTTAGGCTTAAAGTTAGAAGAGCTTTTTAATTATCCTCAGGATATTGAATGGGCAATAGAAAACAACTCATTATATGCTTTACAGTCGCGACCTATCACAACGCTGCCAAAAAACTAAATAATAATTTCTATACGCAGAATCCAGAACTTAGATTGATTGAGAGAAATTTATTAATAATTACTTGAGAAAAGCTCGCTTTCCTAAATAAATAAAAAGTTCTCCTAATTCAAAAACGGTAAGTGGAAAGATTAGATTTGCCATGTCATGACGTAAATCTTGTTTATCTTTACCAGCGGCAATTAGTTTCTCAATGTCTTCAACGTAATCGTCCATGTTCATGAATAATATCTCAATTTTATCGCAGCCTGTTAATTCCTCGATATCTTTATCCAAATGCGTTTCTACCTGGTTTAAAAGTCCTATTTTTAACTTTGGTTCTAACTCATATTTGGAGATGAGTTCGTTGATCTCTTCAAGAATAATATTTATGGTTAAGTTCCAATCTTGATTATCCTTATATTTTGGTATCAAAACATCGCTAATGATTATTTCAAAAAGAGTTTGGGGTACTTTTTCGTCAAATTCTACCTCTGAACCATTCCTTAATTTTATTGTTTTAACCATTTCCAACCTCAACTCAATTAATAAATTCTTCTTATTAATTAATAGACTAGTTTTTTATAAATATATTCAGACTTTAAAATTCGTTATTGGTCATAACTATTCAAACTTTTCACCAATTAAACTTCGAGCATCTAAATAATACTTCTTAAAAAAAAAAGACAATTTCTAAGTTCAATAAGAGAAAATGTGTAAAAAGAAGTAAAATAAAATTTTTTCTTTTATCGAAAAATAAGATTCTTTTTTGATTAAATATTAAAGTCGGATTTGTACTTTTTAAAAAGGTTGTTGAAGAGACAATTGGTATTAATAGCTCCTATATTTCTGAAGAACTTACGTTCATCGATTGGAACGAAGGGGAGATCGAAGAGACGAGAAGTTATTACGACAATTTCATCGATGACCTTTCCTATTCAGACTTCTCAGAAGAAATTCAAACTCTATCGATTACGAACGTCGACACGAGCCAAGAACTCGAAGTAGAAATGCCCATTTTACCTGCATCTGATCCTCTTGAGATTAATTGGACTACCTCGACTTGGGGCGCAGATAACGTTCCTGACAAGTTTGAGTCTTATTACATTAGAGGAGACGGATACGAAGAAAGGGGTAGTAATTTTGACAAAACTATCGAAATTAAGATCTCCAACCGATTTAGTTTATATCACGATTATTTAAAGACCGATTACTCTCAGAGATACGACGGAGGTAGCACGATCTTTAAAGTTGAAGGCGTTTTTGTAACTCCTCCCGACGGACAAGTGTTTTACACTTCCGATAGAACAGCGTTCATGAGCTCCGAAGCTAAAACTTCCGGTCATTATCTCTTCTACGATAGCGATCAGAACGGATTTTACGAAACGGTGTTCGTGTTAAGTCCCGATCAAGACGCCGACGGACAATATAACGTAATCTCTATCGGCTACAACTACGATGGAAAGCACGGTTTTATCCCTTACCAAATAATTGAAGAAACCACGCAATCAAGCACCTATTACCCGCTAGTTGCTAGTAGCGGAGTCCATCGTACTATGACGAAGACGATAGACAAAAAGTTCCCTGACGAGTTCACGAGCGATGTGCCCGCAAAAGACCACATTTTCGAAATCTCTAAATTAATTAAAAAATCAGACCAAGTTGAGATGATGCCAGAATTATTTTACGAAGTCTACGAAAGACAATACGCAGACGCTTGGACAGATTACGGTTTAATAAAAGTAAGTTCTATCGTTGAACAAATCGCTATGACATTAACAGCGGGAACAGCTTCTGCCGCATTTATTGCCGGCGTTGCTGCAGCATGGGCTCCATACGCAGCGCCATTAGTATTTGCCGGAGTATATTTCTTGTTATCATGGGTAAACAGCGAAGAAAAAGCAAAAACTGCTAAAGCTCTGAATGACGCAAGAACTTACTATCCGAGCGATGGTGATTTCAGCGAACCTACGTCTTTAAGCAAAAAGACCGCGAGCGATAGGCTTTTTGACGATTCTTTAGCCGCATACAACCAAGGACATCCAGGTGCGTATTACGCCACCGTAATCGGAGGTGAACCGGGAAACATGTTCACGGGACAGATAATGGTTACTCCTCCGAATTCCATGGGGGACATTAAAGCCCTAATTAGTTCCTACGAACATTATGTTAAAGATTACGAAATATACGCAAGCGGGTTAAACCGAGAAAATAGAGTTGGTGAAGTTTCAGAAGATCATTTAGATAATGTGTATAGCTGGTATTTAGAAGACGCTAGAAATTCGTTTGAAAACAATTTAGATTACTTTATTCTATCCAGCGACCTTCCTTCCTACAACGGAAAAGAGTTTTACTCGTTTAACGCTGGTATATCGGACTTCAGAGACGCTTTGATAAACTATTATCGATACAACACTTTAGGGTATTTGGAAAACGAGATCGAGGGCGTATCAGGGGGAGAATTCAACGCAATCAGACCGATGAACATTAATGGAATTCCACAATATAGATACGTAAGCACGAAAGACGACATTATCAGCACCACCCAACCCTTATCTCCGTTATATGGCCCAATAGTCGTCAGCCAAGATACATACGACTCGCTCGAGGTTGAGGACGCTAAAATATCGGTGAAAACTCAAGTTGCTTACTCAGAAAGCTCCGAGGGTATCGACACCACCGCTTTAGATTTGTTAGAACTTACAAAATATAAAGCTAAGATTCCACTTTCTGAAAGGAAATTTGCTTACGATGTAAGTTTAGTTACGGTTGACGTGGTAAAGATTGTAATGGTCAAAGTTTATGAATCTAATTATTTCCACGATTATTGGTATTGGGAAAAAACTTACGAACTGCTTGATTCGTATTCCTTAGAATTATCTCCTGACGATTATTGTCTTGAAGGAGGTAATTTATATTTCTTCGAAACGCTCGAAGAACTAACGTTTGGCTCTCGAGAAAATTTCGATTCCATATGGGACGGAGAAGACGCTTTATTATTTAACGTTAACATTAACTTCCCTATTATAATACCTGACACCTTAACTGACGTTATAACCTATACCACTGGTTCTGATATAGGTAGAATAAATACATTTTTAGATTCAGGAGAATTTGTAAACGCAGAAATAATGGTTCTCGATACAACTACTAACGATTTTGCAAAAAACGCTTTAGCGCAGACCACTCAACACGCAATAAACGATTACTTCAATCTTTACACCGTAGCGGCTACCAACGCCCTATCACAAGCAGAGCTCGATTTTACCATAGAGATTACGTTCTGGTCTACTTTAATTTCGTCCGCAATTCTTCTACCGGGTTCGATCGCAGCACAGGCGTCGAGAATGCCACTAGCAGGTCTCGCAGCTCAACTTCCGAAGCTCGTGGCAAAACAATTGATAGCGCTCAGTACAGCTCCGATAGCGGAAATAATAGAAGAAGTATACGTCGATTCCTTTATCGAAGCGTGGATAGAAGGTCAAATTGCTATTCTCGGCGGGGACGAACAACTCGCACGATTCCTTTCGATGCTCGTAACTTCCTTAAGAGAAGCCTCGAACACTGGAATAGACATAGTAGTGGGCGCGTTTAGTTCAGACACCTCGTCCGATATAGCCACACAAAGAGCAGATTTAATTCAAGACACTAAACTCTCTTGGAAATCTTTGGTAAGCCCCGAAATTGTGGTCGGAGTTTCGCTGGCAGCCCTCAGTTTTGCGTCCGGCAACGCAGCTTTCGGAACAGGTTTCCTTGGCGGCGTTTTTACTGACACGCTCGGAATTCCCGTTGAGGAATATATTAATATTCATACCGCTAAACAACAACTCCTCAAAGTAGATAATCAAATAACAGATATTAAATCTGAAGCGGTAAAAGCTTTAGACTTTATTTCGCAAAGGTACACTCAACCAATCAACGTTCCAGCTACGATTAGATCTAGTACAATTGTAGATGTAGTAGCTCATACTCAAGCGTTATCTACTTATTCCTCTGTAATGAACGAGTTTTACGAAGAGACCTTACAAAATCAATTTTTAACAAAAGAAACTCAAGAAGAAAAACTCAAATTAATTGAATTTAAACAAGAATCATTAGGTGAATTAGAAAATACTAAAGATGTTCAGAATTCGATCGAGAGTCAAGTGCAAGATAGTCTTGGACTTGAACCTGTTGTTGCAGATTTTAGTAATGCCCCTGAAATCATAAATAAGGTTTTAGCAGAATTATATGATCCTCGTATCAGGGTGCTGGGTAAAGGTTACGACATTGATTTTTTAAGACTGGATATTCCAAGCATTCTGGAGGTCGGAAATGCTGAAGCCTGGCTCAAAGATGAATTTAATCTAAAAAACAAGGTTAAATTATACTACGGTCGGGACGATTTAGCTACGTTAGTATTCAAGTACATTGCTGATGATCCAAAGCGCGCAAATAAGCCTATAACACTTTCTGCTCTTTTAACATGGCTCGATTATAGCTTGAGCGAAGAACTATATATTGTCGAAGTTGACAGTTCTGGGGATAGGATTCAAGATTCAGATGAGATTGATCCTGCTACCGGAGTGAAGTTTGGCCCAGTTATTGCCAAATCACTGTCAGCAGCTAAATGGAGGATAACTCAGCAACATGGTAATTCCCAGATAACAGGCAAAGATAGTAATATTAAGACAAGATTTCCCGGCTATTGGGAAATTAGAATAATGTGGAGCTCCTATTATTCTGGCGGTTTTAATTTCGATCAAATGGGATACACTCTTGAAGATATTAAAGCGTTGGACGATCTTTACAATGAGCTAATTCACCCTTTAAGTGTTAGCTTTTTGAAAGGAAATGGATTATATGAAGACAATTTACCCTTCGATATTGAAAATTTCAAAGATCAGTTTAAAGAAATTTTTTACGACTTAAAATTCTTAGCAGAAGAAGTTACTGATAAGATAACTACGAGCGGAGATAAAGACGAGGACGAGCGAAGACTTGCTGAGTGGAAAGAGTTAATAGAAGCTACTTATAGAATTGTATGCGAACCAGCATTTTCTGGAACAACTTCATCAGACTTCTTTAAGATTGTCATGGAACGGATCAGATTTACAGTATTAGATACGGTTATGAGGAGTAAAATTCTCGTAGATAAAAGCTCCTCCAGTGGCGGTCCTAGTGTTTACGAAGTAGCAACTAAGATAAGAAGTTTTTTAAACAATAAACAAAAGGTAGGAGACGTAAACGCAGACGTTTTAAGTGCCAATGGAAGAATGGCTTTCTTTACTTTCTTCAGCGAAGCTTTTTTTGATGACTCTCAGGGTAAGAAATTAAAAATTTCTACAGAACTAAGGAGGGTAGTAGGAAGAGACCAAGAGGCTTCAGACTATTTTGGGGATTTAATACAAAGATATGTTGATACATTTGTTTCAAGCGGTTTTTCATTTGTTGGTTTTATAGACGCATTTAACTACGGTCTCGGGGATGTTCTTGGAGGTAATGAATTTCTTGGCGGTCAAATGTCTGAAATCGAGAACTCTATGCTAGGAATTGACATCTCTGAAATCTCTAAATGGGCTCCTTCAGATCGACGGTTTTTTGATAACTTAGTAGCAATCTTTTTAAATGCTTACTTAGCCAACCCGACTAAAGGAACTATGGATCCTAAAGGGATATCTGGTTCCCAAAGAGGTGAAGCTTCTAATGATTGGATCTCCGGTCAATTTATGACTGTGTTACTTGAAATGTCAAAAGTTGATGCTAAAATTCGCGATATATTACCTTATCTAATTACTGTCGCCGCTCCCTCAAACAATCCTACTTCGACGTTAAAATCATTAATGAATTACGTGGCCAAAAAGGGGAGTTTCGACATGTTTAGGAACGGAAAAGAAGGTGCAAAACTAAAAATGCCTTCCAAATATACTTTTCTTTTTGAATTTGCAAATTATTTAAATGCTGAAATAGACCTAACAAGCGTTGTTGATGGAGATTTAAACACCGCCGTACAAAGAGTCCAAGATTATATAAATAATAACGAAGAGGAAATTACGAGGGAGATGAAAAAATTAGCTAAGGGAATCTATACTTCCCACGAGACTATCAAACCACAGTTTTACCAAGCTATTGTTCAATTTTTTACGAGCGAAACTAAGCTAGAATCTTTGTTAAGGAGCCGTATAGATGGAGGTTACGATTTAGCCTTTAAAGATTTTGTAAATATGTTATTTAAACAAGATGTCGACGGAACTACTAGACAATTAACTCCCGCAATCCTTCCTTCCGATATTGAGATTTGGGACGGCGATAAATGGATCGCTCTTCCTTACGAATACAAGTTCGATTCTGCTCACGTAATGGTACACTACAGGGGTAGTTCTGGTGAAATTAAGAACGGTATTTTGAAAGTCGATACAATTAGTACTACGTTGCCTGATGGCGTTTACGAGGGGTATTACGACCGTACTAGAAAAACTAATAATGTTTATCATAACATTTATTTGTGCGATTCCAACGGAAAACAACTCTTTAGCGAGGTAAAACTTCGTCTCGAAACAGGAAAAAAGACTAAATTCGAAGTGAGGAGGAAAGTGGATAAGCATGAATGGTACGAGCAATTTGTAGATCAAGTGTCAAAAAATCCAATCAAATCATTCTATATTTCCTTTGGTATTTCTTCCGGAAATCAATTTACTTTCTTTTTACAAGACACAGTATTGTCTATGAGCGCCAACTCCAAAAGTTATGAGCGATACCTAGTCGATCTTAAATTTAAGGAGAGGTCTAAGGTAACTTCTGAAGGACCTCTTTTAGGTTTAAATATTCAAGAAGATCTTTACTTTAGAATAAACTCTATACTCGGTTTTCTATATCAATTGGAACAATTTAGCCAGACGGGAGAAGATATTTTTATATCTGAAAGAATGGTTCAATTAGAAGGTAAATTAGCTCCCTCTGGAGAGCAATTCTCATTCGATTATTATCAGAAGGTTTTAACGGAATTATCTCCAAGTAACATTGACTTAAAGAATTTAGATATCTCAGATACAAAAATTTACTATGAAACATTGTTAAAGATTTTAAAGAATGCGATAGGGAATGAGTTTTTCAAAGATTACAAATCTCTTAAGCTCATAGAAGGAAAAGAATTTTCATCTGGTGTTGAATTAGTTGTTGATAGTCAAAATGACGATCTTATGCTAATTGTAAAAGTTAACCAAGTATTGAAAGAGATTATGGGATTCTCAGGGAGCATACTGTTTAAGTTAGGATTTCTAAATTTCGAAAAGTTAGCCACCAATTCTTATGTAGTGAAAGCTATGGGGCAAACCTACGACAACTTTCTCAAATTTATGAGAAGAGCTAACATTGAATCTATATTCACTCCTACTTCTTATTCTACAATACAAGAACTTATTTCATCCATAATGTTTGTGGGTTATAAGGAGACCATTAAGATCAAAAAGGATGGATCTCCCGAATTCAGAGTTATTAATTACGAGCAAAGAACTTCAATCTTATCTGATTTATACGACAAAGATATAGTTTTGACATCTCTGGATAACAAATATATAATGATTAATAATTTTCTGGATACTTTTTACGCCGAATACAAAAGGGAAGCCGATTTATCTCAAATTGGTCGAGCTCTATCAATAGTTTTAGATTCACAATTTAGCGACCAGACAACTGATCAACTAATTAGATTGGGTATGGATCCTCGGCATGTAAATTCATTCCGAACAATGGCTTACAACTGTCTGAATAAATACTTATTCTCCGCTGCAGACTATGGAGGAGATCCCCAACAAGATTATGCAGTCAGGTTTAGAGAAAAGCTTTCAGAATTTATTAGCACTGAGGGCATTTCTGTCAAATTAAATTTACAAGCGTTAAGGGTGCCATTGGCAGATTATTTAAGAGCATACCCTATTCCGGGTTTGACTTTAGAGATGTTATTTGACATATTTGCTACCATAAATTTAGATAAATCCGATTACGATAATCTCTTCAAACAGTTTGAAGGTTATAAGGTTACAAAACACATATTAGCAACCGGAGATAAAGGTTGGAGACATCAGCCTGACTATATTTTTAGAACACGGATTGATCACATTATAAGCCTTGCTAACTTTTTTGCTTACATGGCAAAGACTTATGGAGGGACGAACCAAAAAGTCAGGATTTATGGTTATTCTTTGAAGAGGGAAGGACTTGGTTACAAGACATCCAACGTAAACGCGTATTTCCCTAAAATCAACGCTCAAATTCAAGATCCGAACATGCCAAAAAATAATTTACAATACTTCGAACTTGACTTTAACAATTTAGATCAGTTTGATTTTATATTGTTTTTAGGGTCGTTCTTAGCAGATGAGCAAACCTTCGTGGTTAAAACAAATGGAATGGAGGGAAACGAGTTTTTATTTGCTTTTAATGCCGTAAGCGGAGCTATAGATATTGGAGACATTTATCCAAGCCTTCGGAGCGACGAAGTAAAACCTTGTTCTATGGATGATTTCAACGCTGGTCTTAAATGGTCAGACGATATCGCACACAACGATTTAGAAACCCTTTTCAATTCTATAATGAACGCATTTAAGCAAGATAACTTCGTAACTGTGCATAGGTATAATGAGATTGAAGTCTGGAGAGAATATTGCGAGAAAGTATCCGCGTTAAAAGATTTCTCTACCCTCGTAAATACTCAGTAAAATTCTAAAATGTTGCAAATTTCAATTTTTTTTTAAGCTTTTAAATTAGTAATTCATAGCGGTACGAAAATTAATAAGAATAAGTTTCCATTCTTAATTCGAGAACTAAGGATAGTGGTAATTGTGAAAGATAAAGTGAAATTGGATTGGCTTCCTTTGGATAGCGAGATTTCATTGGAAGGAGGAGAAAACGAAGAAGGGGCGGATTTTATGTACAATCACGAATTTAACAAGAGAATGAGAGAACTCCATGCCACTTACGATCTTCGGGGAATTATGACCTATGAATCCAAAGATAGTGAAAAACCTATAATTATGGGGGATGTAGAAGCGTTTCGCTACGGTTTTACGTATCCTGAGAGCGAGTTTCGCAACTTTACTAAGAGCACGCTCACCAAAATTTTGAATAATTTCGTTGGATTCTCTAGTTTAGCCGATGTTCCTGTAGCAAAGAGTATAGTTGATAACCCAACCAATATAGTCTTTAGTTATAACGAACTTGTTCATAGCACCGTAATGTTTTTAACGCAGCTTTTTGACTTAGAAGACGTTAGAGCGCAGGTTAAGGCTTACTTAACAAATCCTCACACATTTAAAACAAGGGGATTAATACCTGCTTTAGAATATTTGCTCACTAATGAGCCTCGTATCACTGAATCGGAGAAGAGTGTGATCTCAGAGTTGTTAAATTTTTTACAAGAATAATTTTATTCTTTCATTTTTGGGGCATTGGGAATATGCTTATATTTTTAATTAGTGTTAATTAGACATTAGTTAGACTGATATTGTACAAATTTTGGAAGTTAAAATCATGGCTGAATTCATGGTTAACAGGCATATCACGCTAAAGTTAGAAGGCCATAGTACCAACATCTATATAAATGGAATGGAATTTATGCAATGCAAAAGGTTAGTTCTTAACATTCCTATAAAAGGTATAAGATTATACGACGACATTGATTCTATCGACGAGGCTTCTGAGTATTACGACCACTACCTTTTAGAACACGAAATTCACGAAGAGAGGGACGGACGATTAATAGAGAAATATTACGATCACCAATACGAGATTTCGTACGAAGCGGAATTCTGGGCTCATTGTAGCAATCTTCAAACTTGGAGTGAACACGGATACGACACGCGAATTCTGAAGACGGATTTAGCCTTTCCTTTACTAAAAAGATTGACTGAAGTCGGAGATTCGCTAGCAAAAAAAGCGTTTAAAGAAGAAATCGCTAAAAAGATAGAAACGGGGTATGCTCCTGTCATAATATATTTGATCAAAGAGAAGTATCTTAATTATCTGGAAGACGAAGAACTAAAAAGCGTGGTTAACGATCCTACAAAAAATATCGTAACATTCATTCTCAAATCCCTAACTTCCTCTAACAATGAAACACAAAACGCAGCTCTCACACTAAGTAGATATTTAAACGAACACCTACAACAAAAAATCGTATCGTTTTTACTTAATCATGGAGATATAATCAAAAAATCGCGTTATCTAAAAAGCGACGAAATGAGACCAATTTTTCGTCAAATTGTGATTGAAGAATTCAGGTCAAAAAAATTCAACACAATAAAAAAAGGGGCTGCGCTATTTTGGTTAAAAATGTACATTGACGATTTCAAGAGTAGGGACGAAGAAGCCAAAGAGTTGATAAAAAGTTATGTCAAGGAAGTTTTTAGAATTGGTAGAAGAGAGGAGTTTTCGTCTTTAATTACAGGCAACTATCTCTCCGTACTAGCCAGCGAAGAATTACGCGTGTTAATCTCAACTTCGCAAAATTCTTTTATTAAAACTTGTATCGGTGTAATAAAATCTGAAACTTCGAGTAATAGAAAAATTCATTTAATGAAAAATATAATTAAGATACTTTTAAAAGCAAGAGATATAACTATTCTCGATCTCGTTGACACCCAATTACAAAAGAAAATCGAGTCTCCTAACTATTTTAGTGACCTTGAGCTAAAGATGTTTGAGGATGTTAACTTACTTCATGCTACTTTTCCAGAGAAAAGTGAAGATTTTTTGGGAAGCAACGCCCAAGAACTCGTTTCTTTATTGGAAGAAAAGATTGATACACGTTTTTTGACACTAGAGCTCTTACAAGCAAAACTTGAGCTCATAGGCTCGGAAGTTATCAAACCAATTTTCAAAGTTTTATGTAGAACCAATAACCACGCTGATAGTTGGGATAGAAAGGACCATTATTCTAGCGTGTTAATAAATAATATCGATTTTGAGCCATCTATAATAAAAGAAAAATTTTTCAACTACATTAAATCGCACCGTTTAACTTTGTCCGAACACGAATATTTCTTTAAAGGCTTTGGACACACTAACCTTTCAAGAGAAGAATTTTGGGGCATCTTTGAATACGGCGAACATATAGTCGCCCTTGAAAAAACTTTAGGGTTTATCGCGTGGCCTGAGAGTCAGACAAATTCCGAAGACGGTGTTAATGTAAGAGTTACTATCGAAAAAGATGTTATCACTAGGTTAAAAATTTACGGACTAACCGAGTACGCCGATGTGGGACCGATGGTAACCTTACCTCAGTGTATTAAAGAAATTAAATCGCTTGAGGAATTAGATGTCGAAAGCTCTGGGATGTTCCATGTTCCTGAATGGATTGATCAATTACCCAATTTAAAAGTAATTAAGTTTGGGGGTAATGGTTTGCGCTCGATCCCTGAGACTATTGGAAACCTTAAATTATTAAAAGTATTAGATTTGCAAGTTAGTCACATTCACAAGCTTCCCAAATCAATATGCAACCTTAAAAACTTAAAAAACTTAAATTTAGCGACTGCAAAACTCCAAAAACTACCTAAAGATATTGGGAACTTGAAGGACCTTAAAGTTTTAGATTTGCATGATAATAAGATAGCAGCACTTCCTAGTAATATTGGAAATTTACATAACTTAGAATATTTGGATTTATCTAGAAACCCTAATTGCTACGACATTCCCGATATGTTCGAACAATTAAGAGAGTTAAAAGTTTTAAGCCTAAGGGGTCTTAAATTCACACAAGTCCCCGAGACTATTAAACATTTGGCTAACCTTAAAAAACTTAGTTTAAGTTATTGTACTAACTTAACCGAAATACCCGAATGGATTTCTGAACTTACCAATCTTGAAGAACTAGATTTGCGTGGGACTAATTTAGCAAAAATTCCCGCATCAGTAAAAACTCTCGAAAAAATTTTGAAGATATTAAGGCTGAATTGATTCGAAGATTTAAGGACTTATCCGTGATTTTAGATATTCGTTTTTAAGTGATTTTTTTAAATGATCTCTAAGCAAATTAACCAACGGGTTATAATCTTGGGTAAAAAGAAGGAAAACTGGAAACCGCGACGTTCTAAAATATAAAAAGAGGAGACGTATTTATCTAATAATTACCCGCTCAGTTTTCTGAAAACTGCGCTCAGGGTTAAGGGTTGAGGTATTGAGTCCTAAGACTCTTAGGTATAAGAATATATTATTAATCATGGTTTCCAATTTTTTTTTCTATTGTAATATTGAATTTCTACCTATTTAAAGATATCTATCTTTTCACATGACAAAAAAGAAAATCTAATTTACAATCGTTTTGGATGATTAAGTTGCTATATCGAAGAATTCACGAAAATCTAATTGAATTTTAACGATTAATAAAGCTATAATTAAAATTTATAATATTAATTATAAATCTATTTTTTTCTTAATTTTTGTTAAGGTTTTTTGAGTAAGTACAATCTTGTTTTCAAAATATAATTCCAAAATCGAATTATATATCAAAAATATCCCATATTTCTTTTTAAATCTTTTAACTACCTCTCGAACGAATTTCTTGTCATTATTGCGCCCCTTTTTCTCCATTTTATAGAAATTCAATATATTCTCCTTTAAAAGTGATTTAATATTTTTATCGTAAAATCGAGCTATCTTAAATCCGGCGAATTCTGTGCACATTATATTCCAACTAGGAATTGTTATAAAATTGGAATCACGAAGGAAATAACTGTCGTATCGATTTTTAAACAAGCCTTGTTTTTTCTTCTTTATTGGTTTAGCATAATGGAGTGCGAAAGGCGTTTTCAATGACGCTTTATTTCTTCTTATATCTAGGTTTACGTAATACACACGACCTCCATACATTCGATGTAAATAATTTTCTGCTAAACTTATCTTTATCAACTTACCATCTATAGGTTTTTTAGCAGATGCTACGCATTTTCCTTCCCC
>JAHQWJ010000051.1 GCA_029856125.1 Promethearchaeia archaeon
AATTTAATCGCAAAAAATAACTGACCAAATCCTAACACAATAAAAAATATCGTAATAGGTAAAGTGATTAAATTGAAAACCATAGTCTAATTAAATTTCAATATAAAAAATAATTTGTGAAATTGTAAAAAGCTTGATTTTTTTATTCACCACATCTCCATCTCTAACAACGAGATTTATCTCGTATCTCAGCAAACATCAATGCCATATTCTTAGGAAACAACCCTACTCTATCACCCTCTCTAACTTCCTTCCCGATTCCACAATATTTGCCGTTTACAAATATGTGACTAAGCTCATCTTCTCTGATTGCAAATTTATCAACAATATCATTGACAATGTGAACATTACTCTCTTCAATTTTTAATGTAACTGGGAGTCTCTTCTCTAAATCAACATCTTTAACATTTTCTCTCAATTTTCCATACAACTTTACTAATATAGTCAGCTCTAAAACGCACCCGTTACATCAATAAGTAAAATAGAATTAATATATTTGTTTTATAAAAAATTAAAGGAAAATAATAAAATAAGATTAAAAAAATCATTAAAAAAAAGATTTAGAGGCCAAATAATAAGAATTCATCTAAGAAATCGTGGACTTTTTTCATATTTTCTTCGCCAAGAGATTTTTCTAGTTGGATTTTTAAATCCAAAACTGTGCTCAGAGTCGAAACTACCGTATTTTGAATTGTGCTATTAAATATGGATTTTTTTTCGTTTTGCTTTTTGAAGTAATCCACTCGATCCAACATCGCAACTTGATATTCATCAGCCGTAGATGTTTTGAGTTCTACAAGCTTTCGCAACTTCAAACCGTCTTTGGTTTCGATTACTTTATCAACCATTTAATCTTCACCTAACTCCGTCTTTCTCATTCCTCCGTTCTGTGCGACTTGTTGATGAATCTCTTCTTTTGTTTGTCCGGTAGTAGTATCGAATTCCTCTTTTACTTTCGCTGTAACCTTTTTTGCTACTTGTTTCTCGATTCCTTCACGATGCAGTGTGTTCATTGTGCAAAAACTGATTTCTTTAACTGAACCGTCAGGCATTGCTACGCCGAAATGAACGATGCACCTTTTAACGCGCTCAATATCCATGTTATATGCGTCTTGGAAGTGCATGCTAGAGAGAAGGAGTGTTCCGTGAGTAAATGAACTAATACTTTCCCAATCGCCATTCATTAACAATCTAGTGAACATATCCATGAGCTTACCTGGTTTCTTGGTATATTGAAGCATCCCTAATAGAAATCTGGCTCTGAGTTGCGTTTTATCTAACAAATTGAGACCGCTATCTAAAGTTTTACCCATATCGCCTAATATTTCTTCGAAAAATTTAAGCGGTTGTTTTTCTTTATGCTTTATTTTTTCCCAGAATCGGTTAGCGAAATCGATAATTTTTAGAGGATCGAAGTAATCCATTATAGGAACCATTTCTTTCGTGTCGGGATCTACAACAAGGTAAGTTGCAAAACCACAATCGGGCGAACAAGTAAATTCAATTGGATCTACATCAGCGAGGTAAGCTATTATTCTCCCGAATTCGACTATAGTTGTTAATGGATACCACGCTTCATCCATTCTTATTTTGCCACCGGTTTGATTTTCGATTTCCTGTATTACATCAGCGTTCGTAATTCTTAATTCGTCCATCTCTTCAGCTGTAATACGACCGCATAAGGAAACAGGTTGGAAAGTTATCCCTCTTACAACATCAATATTATCAAGAGCAAACTGAATTATATTCCCAACTTCAATATCTGTAATCCCTTTGACAATCGTTGCTACTAAATTAATAGATGATAATCCTACTTTTCTACAGTTTTCTACAACTCGCATCTTATATGGCATTAATTTCTTAATACCCCGTGTCTTCTCGTAAGTTGCGTTATTTATCCCATCAAATTGTAAATATAGCGTATCTAAACCCATTTCATAAACTTTCTTCGTCCACTCAAGTCCACCGTTCTTTTTCTGGAATCCATACCCATTTGTGGCAACTATTACTTCTTTAAATCCATGATCTTTTGCCATTTTACAAATTTCAGGAAAATCCTTTCTGACTGTTGGTTCGCCGCCCGTGAACATAATCGCAACCGCAGGTATTGGTTTGCTTCTGAAGTGTGTCATTATTCTATCGATTTCTTCTAATGTTGGTTCAATTAAATATCCCGATTTTTCGATATTCGCATAACAGAAGTTGCAATTGAAATTACAACGATTTGTCAAGTCTATTAATGCCAAAGCACAAGTTGATATGTGTTCGCTGCAAAGACCACAATTATAGGGGCACCCTCTGTCGTCATCTAAAGCACAATCAGCGGGATTCGATTCACCATCTTTCTCAAATTGCCAAGCGATTGTTCCATCTTTATTTTTCATCTGGAAGTGAGTCCATTTGTAATATTTTGCGCTAGAGCTAATGATATCCTTAAAGTCACCGTGTTCTGGGCAGTTTTTAACCATGAAAATCTTTCCATCTTCTTCTTGGACTACAGCCGCTATTTTTTCCAAACACTCAGGACAGACCGATGAGGTCTTTCTATAGTATTTCTCGTTTAAAACATCTGTTCCGTCTAAATGATACATAATATTTCATTTTTTTTTTATATTGATAGCTATACGAATTAATAGGGTTTTAATATAAAAAGAAAATCCAATGATTAATATTATTACAAATAATATTATTAAAAGTGGTAAAGCTTCCCAAATATACTGAAAATTAAAATCAAAAAAAAAGCTGAAGTAAAATCGGTTAATGAGTTTTTTACAACAGACATTCCCCCAATATACTACCTATTCTTTAAAAATAAAGGTTATGTAAATTCCTCTGATAATGAGTTTGTTAGTTCACTCAATTTTTTTGAAATTCTAAGTTTAAATATTTGATTTTCTTCCAATTCTTTAAATTTATTCGGCAATTTTTCGATATTTTCATTATAATACTGCTGGATATTATTTAGATTAGGCAGTTCCGTTATTAAACTTCCTTCTTTCATCACAAGAATAAGGAGAGCTTCTGAATTAGGAGGTGCTGGTTCACTGTCTAATGTTAAAAAATCTTCTATAAACTCTCCTTGCTTATTATAAATTCTGTAGATTTGTTTTTTACCAGGATAGGTTAATTTATCTTCGCTTATTTTTATTTTTGGTTTATTGTTATATTCTATGAGCTTATAAACACCCGCTATGGTTGGATCGTCTCGAGAAGTAGCTAATTCTGTTCCAACTCCAAAAGCATCTATGGGGGCGTTGCTCTCTAAGATTTTTTTTATTTTATATTCGTTCAGATCTGAACTCGCAACGATTTGCACTTTTTCACATCCGTTATCGTCTAATATTTTTCTCACTTTTTTGGCATGTTCAACGAGATCACCAGAGTCAATCCTAACAGCTTTAATGGTGTTTTTAAACTTAGAAATCTTTTTAGCTGCTTGTTCTGTATTGTAAGTATCAATTAGGAGGATAGAATTATCTTCATAAATGTTAGTATAAACGTCGAAACTCTCCATTTCATTATCAAATCTTTGTACAAAACTATGTGCCATCGTTCCACTTGAATTAATTCCAAGTTCAATATCAGCGATAACATTACTCGTGCCGTTAAAACCCGCAATATAACTAGCTCTAGCTGCGTAAACGCCTGCAAGAGGGCTGTGTGACCTTCTTGTACCAAATTCTAATAAAGTCTTTTGTTTGGCTATGTTTTTTATTCTAGACGCTTTAGACGCTACTATAGTCTGATAATTTATAACATTTAAGATATAAGTTTCTGCCAATTGAGCGTGGAACATCGGACCCTGAATCTTCATAATAGGCTCGTTAGGAAAGAAGAAATTCCCTTCCCTCATTGCCCATACATCTAACTTGAATTTGAATTTGGGTAAGTATTCGTCAAAAAAACTCGAATCGATTTCTTTAAAAACATCTTTTTTCCTCAGAAATTCTATCGTTTTTTCGGAAAATCTAGCATTCTGTAAATAATGAATTACCTGTTCTAAACCAGCAAATATTAGGTAATTACGATTTTTTGGATATTTTCTGATAAAATAACTAAAAACAGCAATATCGTCCTTTTCTTTAATGTGATTATCGAGATTGTACTGATAATAAGCTGCGCCCATTGTTAGTTGGTAAAAATCAGTACTCAAGATTAAATTTTGGTCGTTAATGAATCCCGATTTTGGATTTTTCATTGTTATCATCTAAATTATAATTTCTTTAACCCCGTAACCCTCTTTAACATAAATCCCAAGAACCTATCCTTATTTACTCCGCCGTTGCATGTAATCTTATCTCCTAATTTAAACTTGTCGCTGGAATAAAGCTTTTCGCTTACTCTTATTTTTAATTCGTCTAAATTTTCTATCTCTTCTTTTCGATAATCGCTTTTTTTTTTCAATTGAGGTCCGAATTCAATATCCTTTAGTGTAATTAGATAATAGGTCGTTATATTTCCTTGGAAATCGTCTTCTTTCTCTTCTATATCGGTTATTTCGGCTTTATAGACTGTTATTCTTTTGTGTCTAGCCAAAAGGGAACTAGCTGCTCCTTCATTAACTAACTTTCCTTCTTTAATGACTATATTTTCCACATTTTTTTCGAAATCTTTTGGTAGTGTAGTAAGTGTCCAATCTGATAATTTGAAATACTTATTCTTTAATGAATAAATAAAACCAACCCAAAAATGATTACACAAGCCCATATTTGAGCCTACTCTACAATCGCAATCTCGCTCAGGATCACTAATATTATTTGGAGTTATTGATAAATAGGAACCAACCTCCCAATTAAATCCTTTGAATTTGAGTTCTATTTCATGGTTTTTATCATTAATTATCTTAATATTAGTAATAGATTCTCGATCTTCACCATTAATTTTCTTGAGAGCGGTCTGAATTTCGCCTTTTATTATCTCTATTTCCTTTTGTTTGATAAGATCTTTTAATTCTTCCTCTGCCAATGAATCGAGAATAAAATCAATTATTTCTAATTTCTTTAATTTAGAATAGCCTTTAATTCCAAAGTCTCTGCAAATTTGTTTTAAACCATCCGTATTCAAAGATTGGAGGAGATATTTCATGTAAGTTCTATCATCAATTTCTCTATACATTTAATGTCAAGCCCTATAATTTTAAAATGTGAATTCTCCAAGTATAGTTTAAATTGATTGCTTATATTTATGACTGTTGTAATAAATTGTTTATTCTTAATTTAACATTGTCCCTTTAACAAGAACATCTGTTAAATTTTCAATAAGTTCTTCCTCTTCAAGTTCAAAATCACTCCGAATCCACCAAATAAAGACTCCAAGTACCGTAGATGTCCAAACTCTAGCTGTTATTTTAGGATTTTGATCACGAGCTCCGAACTCTATTAGTTTTGAGATGATTTTTTCTACTTCATTCGAAAAATTGTCAAGAATCTCATTTCTTTTGGTTCGGTATTTTTGATCCATTCCCCCCATTTGCTCAAAAAAAATTAGAAATGTTTCTTTTTTTTCCTTAAACATCTTAGCGTATCCTCGAAAAAGATTCTTAACTGCAGAGATTGGTGGAAGTCTGTTTTGTTTGAAATAGATAAATAATTCTCTAAATTTGCTTATCATAAGTTCAGCTAATCCACTAATTAATACTTCAATTACGTCCTCTTTTGAATTAAAGTAATTATAGAAGTTCCCTACACTCGTATTAGCCCGTTCTGTGATATCTTTTATACGAGTATTATTAAATCCTTTTTCTTCAAAAACAGAGAGAGCTGATATTATAAATAAATTTCTCTTTTCCTTCTTTATTATTTCAGACTTTTTCTCTCTTAAAGACACTTATGGTCAACTCAAAAAATCATGAACAATTTATATTATGTCAAAATTCAAAAAAATTATTATTACATTTTAAGAAAATATGTTATAATTTATTACTTATTAATTTTCAATTTTCTATTGATTTGATATGTTTTTGGGGTTTTTTGTATCTAATTTATCTATAAGAAGTAAGAAGGTAACTACAATTTATGGAGTAGGTAAAAAAAACTAATATGGATAGTGGGAAAATGATAGGAATTTTTGAAAAAGTGTTTTTTTTATATCTTCCCTATATTTTTCGTTGAATAATAAAGATCAACACAAAATAAATGAACGCTCATTCAGTGAATAAGGATTCGGTAAAATCTAAGAAATTTTAAGCATTGCAAGTGTAGGAAAACATTTATAAACTAACCTATCTTTTTTCATTAAAGAAGTATTTGAGTAAAAAGTTACCAAATAGGAAATAAGTGAACATAAAAATGAGTGATAGTACACCAGAATATTTGAAATTCTTTGGCGAGATTAAGTTCGCGGAAGAAAAAAGTTTAAGTGCACGTGATTTTGAAAGCTCCCTTACAAAACATTTTTCGAAAGAGGAAAAGATACCAAAAGGGCGCTATAAATTTGCTGAACTGAACAATTCAAGCATAAAGGATTTTGAAGATTCCTTTAATAGCTATTTTGAACAATAGATTAAGATTTTTTTTAAAAATTTCTTCATACTTTAATTTTTCTTATTTGATTTCTTTATTGTATTTACGAATACTCGCTATCAAAAATTTTATTTATTAATTGACATCCTCTATTATCTTTCGCCTCAGAATCGAAAAAACAGCGAGCTTTGACGTCATTTTTTTTAGTAGAATATTTCATACACCCCCAGCACTGTCCTTTAGCGAGACTTAACTTTTTTTTACTATTTCTTTGTCTAACCAATTCACAAATTTCTAGTGCAACCTGATCTGGAATAGGATTTTTCATTAAAAATATCACGTTTTTTAACTACTACAATGCAAAATATTATCATAATTAATTTAAAAGTTTACGAGTCCATTTATTGAGATATTCTATACAATCTAAAGGGTTGATTTATATTTTAAGAAAGTCAATAGAAATTAGTTATCTCAAAAAAGAAGGATGTATTATGGAACTACTTAATGAAATAGAAGAAAAATTCGTTGAAACCAACAATGTTAAGCTCCATACTATGATTATTGGGAATGGAAAACCATTAATCTTATTACATGGGTTTCCAGATTTTTGGTATGGTTGGAAAAGCGTGATTCCTGGCCTTAAAAGCGATTACAAATTGATTATTCCTGATATGCGCGGATATAATTTGTCTGAAAAGCCAAAAGGTGTAGAAAATTATAAAATTGATATTTTAGTGGAAGATATTAAAGGTTTGATAGAATCCTTAGGTTTAGGTAAGGTTTTTCTTGCGGGGCACGATTGGGGTGGTATTGTTGCGTGGGCGTTTGCTGAAAAATATCCTGAATTACTACAAAAGTTAGCGATATTGAACGCTCCTCACATGAAGATATTCCAACAAAAACTGAGGACAGACAAAAAACAACAAAAAGCCAGCTATTATGTTTTTGAATTTCTTAAACCCGACGGAGAAAAATTTCTGTTTAAAAACGACAAAAAATGGTTAAAATTCGCCGTTTTTGAAGGAATGATAAATAAGAAAGATTTTACCAATTTCGATAAAGAGCAATATTTAAGTGCATGGACACAACCGGCAATTTTGGGCGGAGTAAACTATTACAGAGCAAATACTAACTTTAAAGACTGGACGGGCAAAATTACAGTGCCTACTTTAGTTATCCACGGGATGAAAGATATAGCAGTACTACCATCTGTTTTGGACGGGTTATCTAATTATGTGAGCGATTTAAAAGTCATTCGCGCTGAAAATGCGTCTCATTGGGTTATGCACGATGTTCCTGAATTAATTGTTTCATCTTTTAAGGAATTCTTCTAACTTTTTGTCTAAATTTTCCCTCTCTTTAGCCCATTTGGGGTTATCAATTGATTTTTTTGTTTTAGTTGCCAGTATATTTCCCTTTTTCGATTCAATATAACATAAAGCATAGATTTATATGGTTACATTTTCATGGAAAGTCATAGGAAAACATTTAACTATAATCCGAAATTACACTAATGGAAAAATTACTTCCTAAAAACTATGCCAGAAAAAGAAGCCTGGGTTTACCAACTTGATTGGTCAAATATTATAACAATCTTGGGATTAGATAAAATGGAACAGATACCCGAAGATAAAAGAATTAGAGTAACCAAAAAACTTTCTAAACTTTATGGTTCAGAATCTATGCTATCGTTCAAACCTCAAGAATTGGATGAATTGGTCGCAAGTGAATTAAAAAACCTTATGGAAAAAGAATTAAGGAGCCATGCAAAACAAAAAGAAAAAATGCAAAAACAGATGAAAGCTAGAATGCCTTCGTTAAAGCAACCAGGAGTAATACCCATTGACATGAATGATATAAAAGATTTACCTGACGAAATAAAAAAAATGTTTTCTAAGATGTTTATGCGGAATGAAGGGGATGACGATAACGACGACGATAGCGACAAATATAGCGAAGATAAGAACTCTTATTATATTTAAACTAAGTTAATAAAATAAAAAAAAGATTTTAAGAGATTTTATTTATCAAACGATTTATATCGGCTTTTTTAACTTTTTTGTAGAATAAATAAAATACTAAATATAAACTTGATGACCACATAATCCAAGAAATCGCTTGGTATATATCTATGTTTAAAAAATAGTTAATAAAATCTTCTAAAACATAGAATCCTAAATCTGTTAACTCTCCTGGAAAATCGACAATTTTAGGATAAAATTGAATAGCGATAGTTTCGTGTGTATTGTTTTTCAAGTTCTTAAAAATGTTATCTAAGGTTTTATTGCTTGAATCGTCGAGTTTTAGCTTGGTAAATGTGTTTAAATCTTCATTTGTATGAATATCGGACCCGGCTATGCAAATTAAACTGTTATTTATGCAAAATTCACGAATTTCTATGTATTTATTATAGCTTCCCCCATTGATAATTTCAAAACCATCAACACCCCAATCTCTCAATTGTTCAAGAGTATACGGGGTGCCAAATCCTCCTTCGGGATTAAGTTCATAATGATAATGGTTTACTGTTATAAAACCGCCATTAGCTTTTACATAACTGATTAACTCTGAAGCATTCATAACTTCTGGACCACCAGGGGTGTAAGATTCGGGAGGAACAATTTCTTCCTCTAATCCAAAATAATTCATATGAATCTCTGGGTCAGTTTCATGATTTGTCCATTCTTCTGCAATCCAAACTGTAAAATCCAGTCCATTTTTTTCAACAAATTCTCGAGCAACTAGAGCTCCTCTAATATTATCGTGATCGGAAAAAGCAGCTCCTGATATTCCATGTTCAATATACCACAAAACTCTCTCCTCAGGAGTAAGCCAACCATCAGAAAAAGTCGTGTGAACGTGAAAATCAAATAAAAATTCATCGTCCTCTAAAGGTGTAGTGGGCACGATTCTGTGAGGAGGAAATTGTATTGACAATAAAATAACATTAGAACCAAGCAGTAAAAATAAAATCCCCGCAAAATACACCAACTCTTTTTTCAAATTATAGGTAATTCTTGTATTTTTTGATTTTGCCCGGCTATTATTCCTCTCAATTTTTCCAGAAAGGTTAAGTTTAAGCCTAGGATGGACTAGTTTTAATAAAGTGTATCCAACCTTGATCCCAAGCAAAATAAAACACAGGTGTATTCCAACTTGAACAGGAACCATGAAATACCGACTGACAAAAAAAAACCCTTGAAATAAGTACCCTATTAAGACTATTAATAAGATTACTACAAGCGTTATTGAAAAGATTTTAAATGCAAAATAAATGATGTCATTTAAGACATGCTTAAGTTGGTTGTATTTTTTTGATTGTAATTTACCCCTCTTTCTTGAGAACACGTATATAACTCGTAGAATTGGATAAATTATTAAAAATAGCAAGAGCCAAGTAAATTCATATTCTAAGATAAAGGCAATAATTGCAAAAGGTTCGATGATGTATCTAAGCCATGGTAAAACGCTAGAATATTCGACAGAAACATCAATTTGTCCAAGAGCATCGTAAAAAACTATCGTTCTCGTCCCTATTACAGCTAAAACAAGCAAAATAACAATCCAAATAGAAAAGAGTAATGTTAGTAACGAAAATATTTTATTTTTTGATAAAAAAGACTTTAGACGCATAAATATTACTTTGTTCTTATCCTTTAAAATATAAACTATACCAAGTTCTTTTTAAAATTTAAATAAAAGTATCTAGTGTTTTAAGAAAATCGGAAAACTTTTGATATATTCTTACGTCCACCACGGGCAGGTTTTCACATATTATTTGAGTTAATTCTTTCTTATCTATTTTACATCTATAAAAAGGCTTTTTTCCTTTCAACACAAGAAAAAGTACAGGAGTTTGGATATTAGATGATTTTTTATTTAAATTTTTGTCTAAATCAAAAGACTTTTTTAACTTTTGAATAATGTATTCATACATTTTTTCTTTTTTTCTAAATTCTGTTTTGAAATAGATGTGTTCCCATCGGGAGGTTCTATTTGTTAATCGAATTTTGTTAACACATTTGGTATAGGAATCGTTTTTGGTTATTGTAACTAAAAACACTCCTCGTTTGAATGAAAAGTCCGAGGAACACGAAGCTTCAGAGGATCCCGGATTAAAAATCCAGTCGTCCAAGATAAATTGTAAGTGAAAATGACCGAGCGCTAAATAATTTACTCGGTTCTTTAGAATTTGGATTCTTCGGTAATTAACGCCCGGAACTTGTTCCATTTGGCCTTTAATCCCAAAATGCTGAAGAAGAATGTGAAAGAGATCGTCGTCTTTTTCGATTCCGTCTTTTAGTTTTAAGAGATATTCCACTGGATTTTGTCCTAAGTATCTTGTACCATAAATAATTACATCTTTTATTCTGATCTTGCCGCCTTTCCTTGTTTTGAAGTCGTATTCTTTAAACATTTCATCGGGCGGTAATTCTACATCCGCATCCAACAAAATGATTAATCCTAAACTCGCTAATAACTTTAACCAAGACTGACCCCGCTGTTTAAACCTTTGTCCTCTCGAAAATTTGCGAATATCGTGGTTTCCTTCAATTGCTACAATTAAAATTCTATTCTCGGTCTCATTTTTAAAATTATTCAATAAATTAACTACTCTAGTTAACTTACCAGGTAGCATTTCTAAAGAAGTAAAAACATCACCTCCTAACAAGATAAAATCTACTTGGTGGAGAACGGAAGTAGCCAGAATTTCTTCGAACGCACTTATAAAATCGTTCGCGCGATCTTCGTTTCGATATTGATGGCTACCTAAATGAATATCACTCGCATGTATAAATTTTGTTAAGCTTGTCCCTCCTTTTTGAACTTTTACTATGTTGTCCAACTGAATGTTAGTTCTATTAGCACTCGTCATAATTATCTATCTTTAGTTATCGTTTCGCAAAAGTAATAAATAAGATGTATTAACAATTTATAAATTAAAAAAGTCTAAAGAAGTAGTGAAACTAGAGAAAAGACAAATTTATTAACTTTATACAATATATTCGAATAATCTTCTAATGAAAAATAATTATTTATCAATCGAATCCGTAAAATCCATCTAAGAATTTTAATAACTATGACAAGCAACCAATTTAAATATGATTTGGGCACGATCCATGGAAGATTTCAAATTCTCCATAACGACCATATAAAATTTTTAATGGCTGGAAAAAAATTATGCAAACACTTAATAGTGGGAATTACTAACCCGGATCCATCTCTAACGAAAGATCATGACTCAAATCCGCATCGCAGTACGCCTATTGCTAACCCCTTAACATATTATGAGCGATATGTAATGATCAAAGAAGCTTTGTTAGAAGAGGGGCTCAAGTTCTCACAATTCTCAATAGTACCATTTCCTATTAATGTTCCTGAGTTGCTAAAATATTATGTCCCCATGGATGCGGTGTTCTTCCTCTCGATTTACGATGGTTGGGGAAGACAAAAAAAAGAGTATTTAGAATCGTTAGGGTTGAAAGTTCACGTTCTATGGGAAGTACCGTTAGAAGAAAAGGGATTGAGTGGAAGCGATATTCGCAATTCAATGCTAAAAGGAGAACCTTGGGAACATTTCTTGCCCACCACTGTAGTCAAACTCGTAAAAAAATGGGACATCCTAACACGTATTAGTGAATTAAGTAAAAAAGAAATTTAATCGATAGCAATTTCAGAATTTCTTTTTAAATTCTTCAAAAAAATAAATAGATAAATATTTAGTTTATTTCTCTATTATCGAATGAAATTAATACAAAAATTAATAAAAAAGAAGGAATCTATCAAGGAAAGTTTCTTTAAAAGCGTGATATATAGGATAATAACAATCTTTCTTGGAATGCTCGTTATATTAGCAGTTACAGGGGATGCGCTTGCTGCTTTTTCTATTGGATTTGCCACAGAAACAGTTCAATTTATTTATTATTTTTTCTACGAAGCAATATGGACTCATTATCACGACAAACGATTAAGAATCAAAATTGAAAGGACAAGGAAAGTTGATATTAAATTAGATTTTGATCTACTTAAAGAAATTTCTTTTGAATTCTCTCAAACAGATACTTATATCAAAGAACCCTATGAGTCTATAATATCTTTCTTTGAGAATTTATTACAAAACGAGAATTTAGCAGAAATACAAGAAGAAATTCAAAGAGACAAGAAATATTTTGAATTAAAACATAAAGATAGGCGTTTTATGCAATAATTACCTAATTTAAGCTTAAAAAGCAAAATTTTCAAAAAATAGAAAAATAAAATAATAAAAGATTAGTTATTTCTTTCGTTTGGCTCTAGGATCAATCTTCTTGATTATGATTGATTCTGCGTGAATCTTACAATTCTTTAAAATGATTTTGAATCCACCCGCGCCACCTACTCCGGGAATAGTAAATGCTTGTGTTCCCATTGGAACCATTGCTCCTTCAGCTTCCCATTCACCTTCATCTTCGTCCTCTTCTTCACCCAAGGCTTCTGCCCATGTCTTCACTATTGGATGATCCACTTCCTCTAACCACTTCTTTAAGTTGTTAATGTCGGGAACATCTTCTTCAGTCGCGATTTTTGATAAAAGGTCTTTTGGAAGGAATTCTGAGATTCTATCCTTTACTCCCTTGTTCATCCACACGACGGTTTCAATTCCCTTATCTAATCCTTGTGTTATACCGTCGTACTGTTGATATTTAGGGGATACGATATATTGTATGCTAATACCATTAAATCCAGGCATCTGTTTACCGCCTCCGGTCTGATTGGCCATTGCACTGAACGGAAGCCCGTTAATTGCTACATCGTTATAGTTTCGATCAACAATTCCGTGTCCATTTACTTCAGGAATATAGAAGTCAATAGCTTCGAAACAACCGCAGGATGTGTGAGGGAATTCCATTCCTGAAAATAGAAAAATTCTCTCAATTTCACCTAACGAGCGCTTTTTTATCATTTCGTTTACTCCAGCATATTCTCCAGCTTCTAGGTTTAAGCATTCACCAGGGGGGATTTCGAATAAAGGTCCTTTTGGATCGACCTTCGCAGCAGCTCTGGCATCAAACCAATTAATTGAACCACATAGACTTGTCCGGTCAGGAGTGATACAACACGCGTGAGTAGGAGCGAAGGATTGGCACAAAACACATCCATAGAACATATCTACATCTTCGTCGTGAATCGTTCGAGCTCTTTCGTCTCTTTTGTCGTAAACGCCCAACGCAAATTCGTATGGTTTCTCAATTTCTTTCGTTTCAGTATAAAAAGTTATTTGTGCCTTCTTGATTATAGGAAGTTCTGCTTTGTAAAGTCTAATCATAATCGTACCTAACATTTGGAAAGAATTTAAACCTTTTTCGAAAGCAGCAGTAGAAATGCGCATCCAATTTGTATATCTTTGATTTAAATGCATGATCCCATTAACAAAATTGCAGAATTCGTGGACCCGTCGTTCAAAGACTGCTTCTAAATCTTCTTCAAGTTCTGGTCCAGAAACTTCAACTAAAATTCCAATTGGATGAGTTGAACCCTTTTCCATGTCTTTGAGATCAATTCCATGTATTGTTACCTCTCCATCCTTGATTTCTTTAGCAGGTTTTACTCGAACAAGCTCGAAGTGCTTTTCCATTTTGGGCCCGCCTAATTCTACATACATTTGCTTAGCCCTGATGCGTTCCCCTTCGTAAACGGGACCAACATCTACAGGCATGTCTGAAAAACTCATTTATTTATTCTCCTCTTAGTTCTTATTTATAATTTTATTTTATAAATTTTCAATTAACTTTTCTAAAAAATCTTTCCAATCGTCGTCACTCAAATTTGGAAGGCTAAATCTGGCATTTGGATGTGAAAATTTATCCAGCTCAACGAGCCGTAAGTGATTTTGAAAGTTCTTTAATCGACTTAAGGTTTGACTTACATAATATACGAGATGTCCACCAAAAATAGCCATACGATATTGTCCTTCGCCATCAAAACCTTTCCAATCTTTATCAACTAATCTACCGGTTATATTTATAAGCGACATATCCCATAATTTATCGTTAGGGATTTTATCCTTAAGATACTTGTAAGTATGACCTGTAGATACGATGTGACAATCTAATTTCTTAGCAACTTCGATGAAATAGTCAACTACTTTTTTTCCACTAAGCTCCCAAGTTAAAGACTCAGAACCTATGACAAAAACCTTCTTTTTATCATCCTTTAAGAGGTTTGCCATTATTTTAGGATCGTAAACGCTGGTTCCTTGTTCAGGTCCTGGGATATTTGCTTTTTGATACGGTCTTGCCATATTTTCATCAATTTCCTCTGTTAAAGATTTTACATGTAAGTTTTTAAATAATTGCGTTATTTTATTTTATTAACCGTATTTTAAAAAATTTGGTTTTATTTGATTTAACCAATTTAAATGGTGCTAATTATAAATTTAAGGTGAAATTTCTTACATGTGTGAATTTAAGGTAATCAAGAAAAACGACGGCTCGCAGATATTAGAGGATATTGTAATTTTATCGTATACTGAAGATAATGAATTATTATTCAAAGATATTATTGGTATGGGTGAGATTTTAAAGTCTGCTCTTATAGTTGATGTTAATACTTTAAATCAAACTTGCGTTGTTTTGGAGCATCCCCTTATACAAGATTTCGTTGGGATGATAGAAAAAATTAATTCCAAAACCATTTTAAAAGCCGACATTGAAAATTTCGAGAAGCAGCTTATTAGTCTCAAAGAAAATATTATTTAAGTATTGAAGAGACATTTGATTGAGTGCCATCAGTATTGTTAAATGTTTCCGTGCTAATAAAAATCTCTCCATATTCACTTCCTAAGAAAAATCTGTTTCTAAGAATTTCCGCGACAAGGCTTGTTTGAGGAATACGATGTGATTCGGTAGAAGCATTAAATCTTATATCTCCTTTTAATAAAAAATTATAATAATCCAAAAATTCATAGAAAATTATAGTGAATTCGTTGAAAAAGAAGGACTTAAAGAAGTCACCGAATCTTAAGAAAACTTTTGTTGCAATTAACCAGCATCTATATGGAAAATTAAAATATGCTGATACTGACACTCGAGCACGCTCAAAAGAAATAATCAATCTTTTATTGTGTAAATTAGTTGATGAAATAAATAAGTCTCCAGAAGATGAAATGGACATCTATATAAGAGAAGAAGAGACAGAAAAAGAGCTACTTGAGCGGATTCAAACCTTTTTTCAACTGAATGTTAAAAAGAAATATCCTGATTTAATGGAAGAAAACGAGCAAATAACTTTAAATAAGGATTTATTATTCATAATCATTAAAGAATTGGAGCACATTTCACTTCTTGAATCGTCTAAAGATATTTTAAGCGATGCATTTGAAATATTTGTAAGTAAAATGTTAAAAGATGAAGGTGGACAATTCTTTACTCCCCCAAATATCGCAAAATTTATGGTAAATTATTTAGATCCAGAAGAAGATTCAAAAATATTAGATCCCGCGTGTGGACATGGTGGATTTCTTCTTGAAGCAAAGGATTTGCTATGGTCCAAGATAGATAATGAGCAGAAAAAAGTAGAAATAATTTCTAACTTACATGGCATAGATAAAGACTTGTTCTTAGCAAGGATTTGTAAATTATATTTAGAAATCTTAAGTAGTGGCAAATCTAATGTATTCTGTGAGGATTCGCTAGATCCCATTAGTTATCGGGATCAAGCAAAAAAAATAATAAAAAACAATAATTTTGATTTTATACTTACCAATCCTCCATTTGGGGCAAAAATTCCAATAAATAATAAACAACTGCTAAATGAATACGAGTTCGGGCATGTTTGGAAGAATATTGATGGAAATTGGTGGAAACAAAAGAAAATAGTAAAACAACAACCCCCTCAGATATTATTTATTGAAAGATGTGTTCAGCTCCTTAAGGATGGTGGAAAATTAGGAATTGTTTTGCCTGAAGGTATTTTTGGAAACCCCTCAGATAGATATATCTGGGATTTTCTCAAATCAAATGGTAAAATTTTAGGAATAATATCATTAGATCAAAATACTTTTCAACCCTATACTTGTAATAAAACTTCAATCTTATTCTTTCAAAAGTTAAAGGATATTCCAGATGATTACAAGATTGACTTTGCTATAATCAATAATGTGGGGCACGATAAGGACGGGAAAACTAAATATATTTTGAATAAAGATGGAACTAAGAAATTAGATAAGGAAAAAAATCCTATTATAAATGATGATTTAATCGAACTCCGCATGAAATTAAGGAATACAGACGATTTTAACTACCAAAAGGAGCAAAAACTCTTTAAAATTAATTTTAGTAAGATTAAAAATAGTATTTTTATCCCTTCTTATTATATTGGTGTAGAAAAACCTCTAAAGGTTCTCGAAAATAGTGTTGATTTTCAATTAATTTCTATCGGCGATCTAATTAATAGGAAAATAATATACACAAAAAATAGAGATTTTATTCCAAGAGGTGTCGAAATTGGTTCTAGTGTTTATGGTTTAGGTTCTATTCCTTTCATACGAACCAGTGATATAAACAATTGGGAAATTAACTTAGATTCTCATAAGAAAACCTCTGAAGAAGTTTATAACCAGTTTAAAGTCAAGCAGAATATTGAAGTTGGGGACATCCTCTTAGTTAAAGATGGTGGACCAAATCTTATTGGGAGAACTGCGTATATTACCGAATTAGACACAAGAATCATTATTCAGAGTCACATTTTCCAAATTAAAATCCTTGAAAACAGGGAAAACATCGATTCATATCTTATTTTGCATCTTTTAAACCTAGATATTGTTCAAAAACAGATTAGAGCAATAACATTTGTGCAAGGAACAATTTCTACCATCGGTAACAGAATTTTGGATGTTAAATTGCCATTACCAACTGATCTAAGCAAAAGAATAATCATTTCAAATTACATTAATGAAATTATAAAAAATAAAACTGAGACAAGAAAAAAAATACATAATCTTTCTTTAAATTCTTTCGATGATTAAAATGAAGATAGAAAAGTTTAAAATTGAATCTTACGACGAGGTTGTGGGACTCTGGAGAAAAGCAGGAATTGAAATTGTATCCTCAGACACGATTGATGAAGTAACAAGAGTTCTTAATAGGAATCCCGATCTTTTTTTGATAGGGAGGGTACAAGAAAAAATAATTGCTGTTGTGATGGGTACGTTTGATGGAAGGAGGGGGTATGTTCATCACCTTGCAGTAGATCCAGACTACCAGAAGATGGGTTTTGGAAAATCTATTATGGAAGCGTTAATCGAGCAATTTCGAACAAAGAATATCCAGAAGGTTCATTTGTTCATCGAAAAAACTAATAAAACTGTTGTAGAATTCTATAACAATTTAGGTTGGGATGTGAGGGAAGAACTTATCATGATGAGCTTTGTGCCGGATGAAAAGTTATATAAAAGGCACATGTAATATATTTAAGATGGAAGAAAAGCGTAATAAATAGGTATCAAAGTATAAGTAATAAGAAATTATTTTTTAAGACTGATTAGTTTTATAGCGTTATTTGGACACCTATGATAACACACAGAACAACCCCCACAAATATAATCAGAAGTAATTGTGATGGCTTTTCCTTGATCGTTTAATTTCCTAATATTTAATGGACAAAATCTTATACAAGTACCACACGATTTACAATTTGGTAATATAGTTATGGCTTTGTAAGTTACTTTAGATAACTCCTTGATTTTTTTTTGTAATTTAGGCGAGGTCGATTTCATTAACAAAAAAAAGGAATTATTGTTCATAAAAAGTTTGAAAAAAAAAAATTAAGTTGTTGCCTAATCTTTTAGGAGATATTTACAGATAAATTTTTTAATATTTCTTCCGCTTTTTTTGAGAAACCCGTTATAATATCGCCAACATCCATTATGGAATCTATCATTCCACAAGTTTGCCCCACAGGTATAGCTCCATTTTCAACATCTCCTTGAGTATATACGATTTCGTAGCGATGAAGATCTTCTAGAAATGCGTCCATATCTAATGCTAATTCTTGAGCCATTTTCTCTTCTTTTGTGATGATTTTTCCATGTTCAAGGCAATATTTATTTTTCAATAACCTAATCGGGCCAAATCCGCCAGTGGTGAGCATAGTATCTCGAGCTGTTGCTGGTGGAATTAATGCTTTGTAATTTGGGTGAAACTCGCTTTCAGTAGAGGCGATAAACCGCGTCCCCATAGCTACTGCATCTGCTCCCATAGCTAATCCTGCTGCTACACTTTCCGGAGTTGCGATACCTCCACAGGCAACTAACAGTTTTTCAGGATATTTTTGAGCCACTTGTGAAACGAGAACCATTGTAGTAATTCCTTCATAGCTCTGATGACCGCCCCCTTCAGTTCCCGTCGCACATACGCCATCACAGCCCGCTGCAAATGATTTATCTACTAACCATAAAGCAGGAGAGACGTGAAAATGTTTTACATCTGGAGTTTTTTCTTTCAACAACTTACTCGCAAATTTTGAACCTCCTGCGCTCGTAATAATGTAAACTAATTGTTCGCGAAGTTTTGGATTCTGCTTAATATTTTGAATAATTTTCCTTAACATTATTTTATGATCGGTTTGTACTCGAGCTGTTCTAACATTTACACCAAACGGTTTATCAGTGTGTTCAAGCACATATTCTAATTGTGCAATCATGTCTTTAACAGAATTTTTCCCCCGTAAAGTCGCATGACTTAACACACCAAGTCCTCCTACTTCAGAAACGGCAACCGTTAACTTAGTGGTGTAAAAAGGTCCCATCGGAGCGCTTATAATTGGATATTTAATCCCAAATAATTCAGTTAATCTTGTTTTTATCATCTTCTTCCCTAAATAGATTTCATTATATGATAGTTAATACTACCCTTTTGGGATTAAAAAATCTTTTTTATATCTCTATAAAATTGTATAAAATTAGTAAAAAATATTTTGAGGAATAAAACGAATGTTCTTTATTATAGAATCCGTAAAATCAAACAATTTAATTTTTAAAGGCGTTTTAATCAATTTTTATTTAAAATTAAATTTAGAATTGTTTATGTCTTCCTCTCTAACAATAAAGATGCTTGAATCTGAATGTTAACAAGTTTATTAAAACTATTTTTTTATGTAATCGGTTTGAGAAACAGTGATGTTTGTAACGCTTCCATTGGGAGTTAAATTAGAGTATTGCGCCACTGCTTCCTTCTTTGTATACTTTTCAATCATAGCTGTCATAACCATGGCCATTGGACACACCCCTATGTTACCTGCAACTGTATGAGCAGATTTCGCCATGAAACAATTATTCAAGGAAAAAACATACGAGCCATCTGCTCTTTTCTTAAGAGAAGCGTTTTCAACCAATAAGGAAGTTTTTAATAACTTTATGAATCTTTTCCCAAAATCCTCAATATTTTCTCCTACTATTGGTTCAATACCCAATTTTTCAGTTGTGTCCATAGACTCTTTAATTGCGGGAAATATGTAATCAGTGTATCCAATTTTTCCTAAAGTCTCGTCAATACAAGATTGAAGAGTAAAAACCCCCACGTGAAATAAACCTGAGACAAATCCAAACTCCTTTGGCATCATTTTATCCATTAATTTGCGCTTTAATCCTATTTTTTTCACCTTTTTGAATTTCTTAATTTATACATTATTCCAAACACTATTAAAGATTTCTTGAGTTTTTTCAATAATTGTATTATGTTCTATTACTTTTGTCATAGGAAATAAGATCATTATATACTTGTGTTCCCTTTTTGAGATTGAAATCAATTTATTTTCTGAACTAATAACAATGCTATTTACTTCCCCTGCTTCAAATTCATTTGAAAATTTTTTAACTAAATTTATTAACATTCCTCCAAGTGAGATCTGACGAGGCGAAGAGAATTTAGGAGGAACTTCGGAAAAAACAATTTTTCCTAGTAATTCATCAAATACAATAACTCCGTCTGCTTGCACTTTAGTTTTAGTTCCTCCAGTTAATTTTAAATTAATTTAATAAATTTTTATTGTGGAAGGATAATTCTTTGTGTCTGCATAGTTAAAATTTTGTTAAAAAAATCTTATAAATTACTTTTATATTTTTCATATAAATCTCTAATTATTTTTTGGAACGCTTCGGTCACCCCTTGATTAGTCTTCGCAGAAGTTCGATAGACTCCAATAATATTTTTCTCTTTAGTGAAGTTTTGAATAAATGCGTCATCTAACTCAGCTTCATTAATTAAATCTACTTTATTTGCGAAAATAATAACTGGAATATCACCACAACTCTGTTTAAGGTCCTTATACCAATAATCAATGTGATCGAGACTTTCTTTGCCACGATCCTTATCTTCGAGGGAATAAACAATAATTGCAGCTTTACTTTCTTCATAAAAATCAGAGCGTAAAAATTCAAACTCCTTTTGACCAGCAATATCCCAAAAGTACAATTTACATTCATCTCCATTTATTTTCTCATCATAAAAAGAAAACTGGGCACCTATTGTAGATATATAATCCTCCTCAAAAGTACCCTCAGTATATTTTTTAATTAGAGATGTTTTTCCAACCCCTCCATCTCCAATTACTGTTATTTTAAATACAAATTTTAAAGGTTTATCATTCATTAGTTTCAATCAAATCCATTCGAATTTACAATTTTTATTTTATTAATTTAATCTTTAACATCTTCAAAATGCCATCTAAAATTTCTTCAGTTTTTTCTACAATTATATTAAGTTCAATATTTTTGGTTTTGGAAAATAAAACAATTATGTAAATATAATCTCTTTTTGAGACGCAAATCCACCGACTCTCTGAAGAGATTAATATACAATTTACATCTCCTCCTTGATATTCATATGATAATTTTTTAGCGAAATTTATTAACATTCCACTCATCGAAATTTGTTTTCTAGATGAATATTCTTCTGGAACTTTAGCAAAAAGAATTTTTTCTTTATCTTCATCAAATAGAATTACTCCTTCAGATTGCATCTTGTAACCAAATTCTTCTAATAAACCTTCAATAAGCGGTTGTTCCATGAACTGCAGTAAATAGTTGTTAAAGTCTGAGAAGACGGTTATATTTCCATTACGAATAGGGAGGTGATCTTGATATACTTCTAAAAATTTATTTGATACATTGTTTAGAATATAATCTATTACTTGATTTGGTAAATCGTCATAGCATTGTATGCAAAAAGTAATTTTCTCGAAGCTATTATAAAATAATTTATGACCACTCATTATTAAGGATTTAACTACCGTACCTGGAATTAATTTCTCACCAAACTTCTTAATAGCTGTGAAAAATCCAGATACTATATTTTCATTCATTTTTTCAGGTTTTATACCACAGCTTGTCAAACAAACACCTGAGTTATCATAAATATAAAGTGATTCAACGTAATTTTCTATTGCTTGTTTTTCCCCTAACACCTCACCCTTATCCACCCTTATATTTCTATCACCCATTTTTCTTTAATTTTTAAGAGTAGTCAAATTTTCTACTGTGATTTTGGGAGTTATCTATTTTATTTTTTATTTAAATCAATATGAGATTTTAATTTAGAATTTTCAGCTTGACATTGGTTTAAATCTTCTTGTAATTTTTGGTTCTGTATAACTGTTTTATTCGCGTTTAGCAAGGTTTGGTATAATTGACTCTTAGCCTTCTTTAAATCCTTTTCCAAAGTCTTTACATATTGATCTTTATCAGATACATATGGCCATTCCTCTGTCATTGAATTTCCCTTCTGAAATTTTATAACCTCTTTTTTTTTACTTTTCTGTATAATCTTACAATTAATACATAATTTTTTTAATACCTAATATTTATTTTGGAGATGCTTTTTCTGCTTCAGCTTGTTGAGTAAAATAACCAATAGTGCCACAATTTGTACACTTTTGAGAATTATCATCTAGAAAGACCATTGTTTTATTGAAACAGGTAGGACAAATGAAGAGTACTTCTTCTATCTTTTCCTCAGGAATTTCTACAATCATATCTATATTTGGAACTATTGGTGTTGTGATACAATACATACAAAAACACCTTTTTTTAGTAGCTTCAAGAACCTCATTTAATTTTTCCATAGGTGCGTCACTCTCAACAAATATTTCAAGTGTATAATTCTCTACAGCAGGAATTTCATCCTCAATCCCAAATCCCGTAGTTAAATCGATATCAGCAACTATTCTGATATCAAGTTTTTTCAATTCAATTCCCGCCATTGCAGCCCATTTAGCAAAAGCTGCAGAAAAACATCCACAAAAACCAACCATACAATAATGAACCGGATGTACTGCAGTTCCTCCTCCTCCAAGAATTATTGTTTCATCCGTTTGTACAGTAATTTCCCCAGCTCTTTCTGTTTTCATTATGGTTTCGAATTGTGGTCCATATCCTACGTCTAATCTCCATCTACCTTTTACTTCTAAGGTTTTTTTGCATTTGGACCGGTCTTTTCTATATTCTTCTTGTACCTTTTTGAAACCGTCTAGGTCAATTCTATTAAGCATTAAAGATAGCCACTAAACATATTACTAAGTTATTTTTAGTACTAAATTAGTTAAACTCTAATATAAATATATGTACTCTTTTGTCGTTTTTGACAAGAATGTACAAATATGTTTTATGATTTTATTATTTAAGTGAATTTCTTATGTAACCCTTTTATAAAATCATCTATGTCTCTTAAGTCTTTAATGCTGTTATCATAAGCCACCTTCCCGCACTCATCCTCTAAGTCAAAACACGACTTAATACGACCTTTTTCCATAATAGTTAGCATTGATTTTAGAAAGATTGAGAATTTTGGTTGATATTTACTAATTTCTTTTGCAAATGCAACGGTTTCTGTGTCCAATTTATCGAATGGAAAAATTCTTGCAGGGAAATTAATATTCTTTAGTTCCTTTAGTCCTATTTTATCCGCAGTATACAGGACATTTTTCGCATAGTTGAAACCAAAGGCCATTAAAGGCAATAACGTCGCTCCTGTCTGTGGAAATGCTGAAATTGCAAGTTCTGGTAACCTTAAATACAATTCTTCTAGTGGCCTGTCTGCAAACACTTTCAAATCAGAAGCTAAAATCAACATAACTCCAAAACCAACAGCAATACCTTGAATTTGCGCAATTATCGGCTTTTTCATAAGAACCATTGTTTCATTGACCTTTCTCCCCCACTCTTGAATAATAGCAACATTCTTTGGATCACCCTGAATTTCCTTCAAATCGTAACCCGCAGAAAAGAATCTTTGACCAGTACTTTTTATCAAAACACATCTAACTTTTTCATCGTCATCTGCTCTAATCAACTTCGCGTGTAGAGATTTTAACATGTCGCCGTTGAATGAATGTGCTTTTTCTGGTCTGTTAATTGTGATTATTGCGATGCGTCCTCTCAATTCATACAAAATTAAATCTTGATTGCTCATACGATTATTAAATTGAAATTTTATTTAAAAGATATCATTGAAGAACTTAAATTTTATTAGTTACAAATCAAGTTAATTTTAAAAATGGTCGTGTAAGTGACATAACTATCAATATAACTTTTTAATGATATTGTATTTACGACAAAAATGCGTAATCTGAGGGAGAATCGTATGTATAAATTCTTTCAAGATAATGGTGGGTATTTTGCAATTATTGGAACAATATCATTGACACTATCTGTCCTAATATCATTTTTTTTGAACTCTTCTGTTAATCCTAGTTTCAATATAGTATCATATGCAGTAAGTGATTTGGTATCTGGACCGATGATCTCAAGTATTATTTATAGTGTAGGATTATTGATTTCGAGCTTTGCTCAAATACCTACATATATCTCTTTAATAAATTACTTTAATAATAAGGAGAGTTATATCACTTTATTCAAAGTTACCGTACTCAGTTCCGTTTTTTCAATTATTAGTCATAATATCTTGAGTTTAGTTCCCTTAGAGAGGAATATTTTGCCGTTATTCCTAACTCATGGGATTGCTGCAGGAATTCACTACGTAGCAGGTTCATTTTCTTTAATTTTAATTGGGATAATTGAACATTATAAAATAAAGGTTTCCAAGATTATGGTGATGACGTCATTTATAATTGGGGCTTTATATAGTATAGTTTGGATAAGATATCTTCTTTCTTTGATGGTTGGAATACCAGAAGTTTTTATGAACCATTCTATACAATGGGTCGCACTCGCTGGGATTATCTTATGGTCGCTAATTCACGGTATATTTTTAATCAAAGCTAAAAAGCGAAACCTTGACAAGGCAAAAAATAATGCTAAATCGTTATAACATTAATTAACAAACGAATCTAATATTAAATATATTTAAAACCGAAATAAACAAAAAACTATTATTAGTGAAAAATATGAGGAAAGTTGCTATAGTTGGAATAGGAATAACTCCTTTTAGAGCAAGATATTTGGATAAAACATATTTCGAGCTCGCTTACGATGCTACAAAACTCGCCTTGGAAGACGCGAACAAAAATGGGGCGGAAATTACCCATAACAATTTAGAATCTACGGTATATGGTATATATAACGAGTTATTTGAGCGACAATTCATGCCAGATATCTTTATAAATTCTTACATCGGTATGAACAATAAACCTGGAACTCGAATAGCATCTGGGGGCGCTACCGGAGGTTATACCGTGAGAATGGCTTACGCCGAAGTAGCCTCAGGGCTATCTGATCTATGTCTTTGTCTTGGTGTGGAGAAATGTAATGATTGTTACGACGAACAGACAGGAGTAACTACTCCAGAAGTTTTGAACGCGATCGCATATTCAGCTGATATGACGTACGAATATCCAATGGGAATGATGGCTGCCAGTTCTTATGTTTCAATGGTTAATGCCCATTACGAAGAATTTGGTAATCCAACTGAAGAACAAATGGCATATGTCAGCGTCAAGAATCACGGTAATGCTCTTTTAAACCCGAAGGCACAATCTCCAATGAAAGTGAGTGTGGAGGATGTTTTAAACTCACGTATCATATGTTTTCCTTTCAAGATGCTTGATTGTTGCCTTTATTCCGAGGCTTCAGCTGCATTAATTTTAGCAAATGAAGATAAAGTAAAAGAGTTAGGGGTTGAAAATCCTATTTGGATTACGGGGGTTGGTGCAGCTAACACTGATTGTTTTATAGGAAATCGGGAAGATATGGGGCGGCTATATTCTAACATCTATGCGGCGAAAGCAGCATACAAAATGGCTGGTTTGGATTATAACAATATTAAGAGCCAAATAGACTTAGCAGAACTACACGACGCATTTTCTGGTCAAGAAGTCATCTCGTATGAAGAGCTTGGATTCGTACCTTTCGGAGAGGGTGGTCCGTGGATAAAAAAAACGTTCGAAAAACCAGGAGAGGGTCCTTGGTTAGAAGGAGAGCTTCCATGTTGTCCTTCAGGTGGTTTGATAGGATGTGGACACGCGGTCGGTGCAACGGGAATTATGAGCACAGGCGAAGCTGCTTTTCAATTAAGAGAAGAAGCGGGTAAGCATCAAGTGCCAATAACTGAGGGCAGAGCTATATCTCATTCTATTGGAGGTCCTGGTGCAGCTTATGCTGCAATAATAGTAATGGCAAACGAGGAGGGGTTGAAAAAACCATGAGCGAAGAGTTTCAAGACCATCAAATTCGAGACGTAATAAAGATTAACTACAAATACACGATGGGTGGACAATCAAAGTTTTTTATAGAGTTGAAGAATAATAAGCGATTATTAGGTACAATGTGTGCAAAATGCGGAAAAACTTGGATGCCACCTAGAATTAATTGCTCAGATTGTTACGAACCTGCAGATTGGGTGGAACTAAAACAGACTGGAACTATTGAAGTGAGCACTATAGTATGGTATACTACTTCAGCTTTCATTAAAGCAATACCTTACGGAGTTGGGTTTATAAAATTAGATGGAGCTGAAACCGCGCTACTCCAAGGTATTTTTTCAGAAAATTTGGTTCCTTCAAAAATTAAAAAAGGCAAACGAGTTAAAGCAGTATTTAACAAGGAGAGGGTAGGGAAAATGACTGACTTCTTTTTCGTTCCAGAGGATGAGTATGATAATTGGATATCAAAAGCAGAATACGAGGGAGGCGTGTAGAAATGGGACAAGCGGAAGAAAGCTTAATGAAAATCATTGAGAAAATGAATTCGAATCCTAAAGCCCTGGCTGTTTTTATCACCAATGTTGCTGGTAAAAATGTCGATTGGGAAATGACATTTCAGTTCAATTTGGATAAAGATGAGCAATTTTTCCTCGATGTTAAAAACCAAGCTGTCAATCTTTCTGAAGGGATAAAATTCGACGCAATGATCGTTATGTCAGGCGAATCGAAAGCCATTGAGAGGATTTGTGAAGGGAAGGGTGATTTTACTCATGCAATCTCTCGAGAGCAAATCACTGTTGAAAAGGGAAAAGTCATGGATGTCATCCGCCTTACAAGAGCTATCACAATTGTGTTAAAATCTAAATAAAAAAATTACACTTTTTTATTTTTTTCATTCTTGTATCGAATCTAGCTTATTAGTGCAATTACGGTACCTAAAAACCTAATAGTCTTAAATCTAAAATGATTACATTTATATTAGATGAGGAAGAAATAGGATTAATCAGATGTGAATTATTCTCATGAACGCAGAATCTAAGAAACCACGGCTTCTCTTCCTTGATAATATAAAGTTCTTATTTACTATTCTTGTGATCTTCCAGCATGTGAGGGTTACTTATGGTGGATCAGGGGTGTGGTATTATATTGAGGCTCCTCCAGTAGATACTTTCAGTCTTATATTCTTTATAACTTTATCCTCGATTGGGGGTCTTTTTCAAGCCTCACTCATGGGATTATTCTTTTTAATGGGTGGTTATTTTACTCCTAAAAGTTACGATCGAAAAGGTATCCGTTCCTTTTGGAAAGAACGACTTCTTCGTCTCGGTATTCCTCTCTTATTGTATATTTTTCTAGTTAATCCTATTTTGATTTATATCATTCATGCTTTAGGAATTCTAAATTATGGTTCCTTCCTAACACCGCAAGGATCTTTTTTAGAATATTATTTAAGTCAATTTCAATCACTCGAAGCGTTTATAGGCTTTATTACAAGAACTGGTCCTATGTGGTTTCTCTACGTTTTATTGATTTTTACTGTTGTTTATACTATTTGGAGGCAGATAACAAAGATTGACTCCGTACAACGACGCATCCCAAAAGAACTTTCAATCCCAAAATATATCTACTTACTCCTTGTAGCTATTATCTTAGGATTTCTTACTTTTTTAGTTCGCTTAGTCTCTCCTATAGACAAATTTCCGCTGGGAATGCCATTAGGTTTTTTCATTATTTATCTCATGATGTTCAGCGTTGGTGTCATCGCTGTTCGATATAATTGGATCGAAAAGATGACCAGACGTCAGGTCAAAATCTGGGCTATTACAATTTTAGCTGCTTTTGTATTACTTTATCTCTATGTCTTTCTATTTCTAGGATTTGATTCAGATCTTAGCGTTTTCTTAGGAGGACCCACTTTGCACGCTCTTCTATTTGTAGTCGCAGAAAATGTCGTTGGTATGGGAATGATTTTTGTGTTACTTAAGATTTTTTACGCAAAATTCAACGATCAAGGAAAAATACTACAGAACTTAACCTCTAGTGCGTTTTATATGTACCTTATTCATCCACTTGTCCTTGTTCCTGTTTCCCTTGGATTTGCATTCATACCACTTCTTCCCGTTATAAAACTAGTCATTGTATTTCCTTTAACAGTCATCCTTTGCTATCTGATAAGTCATTTTGTCCTCGAAAAGATACCTATGAAAAAACGTACAAGAGACACTCAGAATAGTTAGAAACTCGCTTCTTAAACACTTTTCATATTACTTCTTCAGTTATGATGTAGAATTTCAATCCTTTTTTTCTATAAAAATATCTAAATTTTTAAATTTAGAAAAAAAAAAACGAAATGGATTCTTTTCATTTAGAAATCAATGATCAAAGAATTAACCGGGAAAATCATTTTTGGATCCCATTAGAGTGGTTGTTTCTTCAATCCATTGAGATAGGTCTTTATCAATTCGACAAAAGGTAACAATTTTGTCTAAATCCTTAAGTTTATTAAACGAAGAAGAAACTCCTTTTTTAATTTGGTAAATTCTTTAAGAAGCCAATTGAATAGCAAAAAAACTAATATCACAAAATTTTTAGTTTATTCATCAATTTGATTAAATCAAAGGAAAAGATTATTACTACTTTCCAATTTATTAAATAATTTATTAATAATGGGTATTATGTCTAGAAGTTTGGAACATTTTCAAGAATCCGTAATAAGAAAAATGACTAGGAAAGCTATAGAAAATGATGCAATTAACCTTTCTCAAGGAATGCCTGACTTTTCTCCTCCTTTAGAGCTAATAGAGGGTATAAAAGAAGGCTTGGATGAAGAGAAGCACCAGTATAGCGTCACATATGGACGTACTGATTTAAGGGAAAAAATATCAGAAAAGCTCCAAGATTATAATAAACTAGTGGTTGATCCTTACAATGAACTAACTATAACATGTGGGGCAAGTGAGGCTATTGCTTCGAGCATTCTTGCAATAACAAATCCAGGAGATGAAATCTTAATTCTTGAACCTTGGTATGAGAATTATGTTCCCATTACATATCTTGCTCAAGGTAAACCTGTGTTTGTTTCTTTATCTAAAGAAAACTATAGCATTGATGAAGAAGTATTAAAGAATAGCATTAATAAGAAAACTAAGGCTACAATAATAAATTCACCCCATAATCCTACTGGAAAGGTTTTTTCACCAGAAGATTTCAAAATAATCTCTGATTTATGCATCGATCATGATATTATTGTTATTACTGATGAAATTTATGAGCATATTATATTTGATGGTTTAAAACATCTAAGCATTGGTAGTTTTGATTCGATGAAGGAAAGAACTATAACAATTAGTGGATTTAGTAAAACTTTTTCAGTAACCGGGTGGCGAATAGGATATGTAGCAGCTAACCAAGAACTAATGAATGGGATAAGAAAAGTGCACGATTATTTAACTGTTTGTGCCCCAAGCTTATTACAATATGCCACATTGAAAGTATTTGATTTAAGTCCTGTATATTACAATGAACTTATAAATAGATATCAGAAAAATAGAGATTTTCTTCATAGTCAGCTTTTAAGCTTAGGTATGGATGTTTTTAATCCACAAGGGGCTTACTATATGTTTGCAGATATATCTCAATTTGGCATGAATGATATAGAATTCGCAAATTATTTAGTAAAAGATGAAGGAGTTGCTACAGTTCCTGGTTCCAGTTTTTACATGAATAATCGCCTTGGAAATAATCCTGGATCGAATTATGTAAGATTTTCTTTTTCTCAAAAGTTAGAAACATTACAAAATGCTGCAGATCGCATTAAGAAGAGATTAATTTGAAAATCTGATGAGTACTAATAATTACATTAGTACCTTTTTATAATTTCTGTAAAGAGTGAATTTTCTATATTTCCTCCACTAATTATTGCTACTACATTCTTTTGGGCAAATATTTCTTTTTCTTCAAGAATACAAGCTACTGTTGTAGCACCTGCACCCTCTACAATTTGACCTTCCTCTTTCCAAAGAAGACTGATTGCTCTTTTAACAGAATCCTCATCAACTAATATTATCCTATCAACATATTCTTTTATTAGTTCAAAAGTTAAAGCGCCAAGTTCAAGTCCGCCTAATAACCCTTCTGCGATAGTTTGGAATTCTTCTGTATACACAATTTTACCCGCCTTCCAGGATTCATACATTGTAGAGGCTCCTTTTGTTTGAACTCCTATTACTTCAATATTGGGATTTAAAGATTTAGCTGCTAATACGATACCAGAAATTAAACCACCTCCACCAATAGGAACAATTATGGAATTTACCTGAGCGTTTTCTTCAAATACTTCAAGTGCAATAGTTCCTTGACCGGTTATAATGTCAATATCATTATAGGGACTAATGTATGTTAAATTTTCTTTAAGAGACACTTCTCTTGCTTTTTTTTCGATTGTATCAAATTCTCCTTCTTGAATAATATTAACATCATATTTCTTTATTTTACTTAATTTTGCCATGGAAACATTTGTAGGAATCACTATTCTTGCAGAAATTTTCAAGTTTTCTGCCGCCAATGCTACTCCTTGAGCATGATTGCCAGATGATGCTGTAACAACCCCGTTTCTTCTTTCTTCTGAACTCAACTGTAACAATCGGTTAAAAGCACCACGCACTTTAAATGAGTTAGTGGGTTGTAAATTTTCTAACTTCAAAAATACATCACCGTTACAGATTTGACTTAGATGTTCAGAATGGATTAGTGGTGTATTTCTAACAAATTTTTTTATCCTTTCTCTAGCTTTCTTGATTGTTTCTAAATTGATATCAATCATGTTTAAGGAAATCATCTGTTTTATATATCTAATAAAGATACTACACGCCCAATCCCTTTTTCTTTTGCTTGTTTATAAACAATATTAGCAGCAGCAATATCTTGAGCAGCTAGACCTGTAGCATCAAAGAGTGTGATTTCTTCGTTTGTTTCACGGCCTATCTTTTCTCCAATGAGAATTTTGCCTATTTCGGCATAAACATCATCTTCAGTTATCAAACCATCTGCTAATGCATGTTGAATTTCTCCAATTATTCTACACTGGTTTAAGCTATCTACTACGACTTTATCTGCTCTTTTAACAATAAATGGATCTAATTCTTGCTTACCTGGTCCATCTGCTCCGATTGCATTGATATGAACTCCTTCTTGAATCCATTCTTTCATTACAAGAGCTTTTCTAGATGGGGTTACTGTTACAATAATATCAGTTTCAGTTACAGCATTCTTAATGTCTTCTGCTGGTTCTATTGGAATCTTTAGTTGTTCTGACATTTCTTCTACATACCTGTCTCGCTCAGTTGTATTAATGTCCCAAACTTTGATTTTCTTTAAGGAGAAAACCTCTCGTAATGCTAAGACTTGCATTCTTGCTTGTGTCCCAGCCCCAACAACTCCAATTATATTAGAGTCTTTTCTTGCGAGTGCTTTGGCTGCAACAGCTCCAGCAGCTCCTGTTCTATATGCAGTAACATAAGTTCCATCCATTATTGCTACTGGCATACTTGTTTTAAGATCCATCAAGATTATTACCGCAATCCCTGGAGGTAATCCCAATTTATAATTCTCGTAGAAACCGCTCGCAATTTTGGTACCGATAAGTCCAAGATCCTCGATGTAACCTGATTTAATATCTACTTCCCCATTATACTGTGAAACATCTAAATGCATGACTGGTGGCATTTTTACCCGTCCTTTTGCGAACGCAATGTATGCTTCTCGCACTGCTCTAATTGCCTCACTCATAGGTAAACATGACTTGACTTCATTTTGAGATAGTATTATTATTTTTGACATAACATCACATTATTTTATAGAAGACATTTGTATAATAATATTATTACACGAAAAATCTTCTACATTGTGGACAAGTATTATTGGTGAGTGAAATTACACTCCCATATTTTGACTAGTTTATTATTTTATTTGAATTACGCTATACATTACTTCTAACTACCGTAGGTTTAGCTAGTTAATTTATACCACGCAATATACTAGCCATCATGCAAGTATTCGGTAGCATAGACCCAAAATCGTTTAAAAATGGTTATGGAAAATTGTTATGAGTATTATCAACAAATTAATTCCAGTATAAAAGAAAAGAGCCTTATCAAAGATAATGTATGCAGAGAAAGATGTATATATTTTTAAGAAAAAAGAACTTAGAGGTTAAAATAATATGCCTTCTCAATAGAAAAATAGAAAGCTTTAAAAAGGCAATTAACAAAATGTACACAGTAGAAATCAAATAAAAAAAATAAAAAAAATATATAAAATAATTTAAAGATGTGATTAATAAATGAAAAGAGAAATGGCCGTAATAGGATTTGTAGCCTGTTTAGCCGTAGGACTCGGTATTGGGTGGTTAATACCAGGATTATTAACACCTGCCTCAACTCCTGGTCAAACATTGGTGGATGAGATTCAGGCTAGAGGTGAGCTGATTGTTGGAACTGATGCTCCCTGGCCACCTTTCGAACTGTTCAACGTTACTACTTCTACATGGGAAGGATTTGACATTGATCTATCACAAATGATTGCAGATGAACTAGGTGTAACCCTTACAATGACAAATATTCTTTTTGACGAACTGATTGGGGCATGCAAAGCAGGTACTATTGACATGATTGCAGCAGCGATGATGGTCAGACATTCTCGCGCACAGGAACTTGCACACTCTGTAACTTATATTCGGGTAAATGAGGTAATTGTAGTCAAGGGTAATTCAACTCTTAGCATTACCAGTTTAAACGAACTCAACACCACTGTAGTCGGCTGTCAAGCAGGTACAACTCAATATGATGCATTGGTTGCCATCCCAGGATTGACTGAAGGAGTGAATTTGAAAGTGTATCCTAAAGCTGATATTATGATGGCAGAGCTAGACAATGGAGTTATAGATGCTGCATTTGTAGATGAACCTGTAGTAACTGTCTGGTCGAAGACGTACAGTCAAAAGATAATCTTCATTGTTCCTGCCGAGCCTATGGCGATGTGGTCCCGTTGGGAGGAGCCAGAATTGATGATGGTAATCAATAAGGTTATTCTTGAATCTTATAGAGACGGAGTTATGGATGATCTTTACACAAAGTGGTTTAGTTGAGCAATGAGCAACACTCCAAATATTCAAACTATTTTTTTTTATATTTTAAGTGAAGGTTTGTTTGCAACCTTAGCCCTTACAGCCCTAGGTTTATTAATTGGATTTGCAATAGGTCTTTTACTAGCGCTTATGCGGGTTTACGGCCCTACAGAAATAGGGTGGTTCGCAAGCGGTTATGAGAAAATATTTCGTGGCATTCCAGTTCTGGTTCTTATCTTTATCTTCTCTTTTGGAATACCTGGGTTGTTTTCGTATCTAGAACCTCTTGAGAGACCGATTGCTGGAGTAATATTAGCACTTGGGCTTCGTAGTGGTGCCTATCAGTCTCAAATATTTCGTGGAGCTATTCTATCAGTAAATCCAGGGCAAATGGAAGCTGCTCGTGCTATAGGAATGAACGGATTTCAATCTTTCCGTCATATTGTATTTCCTCAGGCACTACGACTGGCTGTACCCAGCTGGTCCAATGAGTATGCAGTGGTTATTAAAGATTCATCTTTCGCATATGGGGTTGGAATTGTTGAGATGACCAGAGTGGCTTTCGATATAGCAGCAAACTTTCCGGTGCTTATGCCTCTTTCAATGGCTATAGTTGCGATCCTATACCTTATTTTTACTTATCCTGTGACGAAATTATTTGGTGAACGGCAAACTAAGAAACTAAAGGATTTCGGAATGGGGGGAGGTTAGATATGGAAAAAAATGTATTAAACGTGGTCGATGTTTGGAAGGCGTATGACGAATTGGAGGTTCTAAAAGGGGTTTCATTTGAATTAGCAAAACGAGAAGTTAAAGTAATCTTTGGACCGAGTGGTTCTGGGAAAAGTACACTACTTCGCTGTATTAATATGCTAACTCCGCCAGACAAGGGTGAAATATATCTTTCAGGGCAGAATCTTATAGCGCCTGGAGTAGATCTTAATGCAATGCGAGCTAAGATCGGCATGGTATTCCAACATTTTAATCTTTTCTCTCATCTCAAAGCAATTGATAATGTTAGTGTTGGTCTTCGTCGAGTAAAAGGATTTACAAAGGAAGATGCTCGTGCAAAAGCACTAGATGCGTTATATCAAGTTAAAATGGCAGAATGGGCAGAACATTACCCTGCACAACTATCTGGCGGACAACAACAACGTGTGGGCATAGCTCGTGCTTTAGCTATGAAACCGGATTTAATTTTGTTTGATGAACCAACATCTGCATTAGATCCTGAGCTTATAGGTGAAGTATTACAGGTTATGTTGGAAATTGCTAAAGCGGGCACTACTATGGTGGTGGTCACGCATGAAATGGGGTTCGCTCGTGCAGTGGCGTCAGAAATGATTTTCCTCGATCAGGGTGTCGTTATCGAGCGTGGAACTCCCGAACACTTTTTCGTCTCCCCTGAAACCGAGCGTGTAAAACACTTTCTTAGACAGATTAATATTTTATATGGACATCACGAAGAACTTTTAAAAGAATTTAATGAGGATTAAAAACTATGATTTTCCAAGTTCTTCCTCAAGAATTATTAGATTTACTTCGCGTGCTGGAATTCTGGGATCACATCCTCATAGGTTTGGCAAAAACTATGTGGTTATATGTTTGGGCACTTCTGTTTGGCTTTTTTCTTGGTCTTTTACTCGCTCTTCTTCGCCATTATGGTGGAAGGATTCTTTCACGGATTGCCACTGGATATGTTGAGATTGTACGCGGTACACCTTTACTTATACAGTTGCTCTTTATTTACTTTCTTCCCTTTAGTATAAATTCTTTCCTAGATGCACAAGGTCTTCCTTTTATCCCCATAGGGAGATGGAGTATTTATGTCACTTCAGAACTCTTTGGAAGAACTATGACTATGGTCTTTTTAGATCACATAACATTAATGGGAATCCTTACGTTAAGCCTTAATAGTGCAGCTTATCAAGCGGAATACTTACGTGGGGCTGTTATGTCCATTAGTAGCGGACAATTAGAGGCTGCTCAATCGATTGGTATGTCTCGTCGGTCTGGTATTTTGCATATCGTATTGCCCCAGGCCCTACGTCGTGTTATTCCCTCATGGTCTAACGAAGCTGCTTATCTTCCTAAGTATACTGTCGTTGTCTTTTATATAGGATTAACAGAACTTTTTGCACAGGCACATTATATAATTTCAGAAACTTTTCTCACACTCTCTGTATACATAGTTGTAGCACTCATTTTTTTAGTGATTATCACACTTATCTCCAAATCATTGGACATCCTCTACAAATGGACAGCTATACCTGGTTTGTAAACCTTAGTAAGAATAAATTATACTAATTTCCTTTTTTTTTACTCTTTCGCTCAATTAATTAAAAAGTTACTCTAGGGATATTGAGTTAACAATACAAGAATTCCTTTATTTACATAAAACTATTTTCAATTATGTAAGTTTGAAATATATTAATACTATTTCTTCAATTCCATGATTAATTCGTGTATGCGATTAAGTCCTGATGTAAGGTAATCTGGTGGTAATCCAAAACTTATCCGAAAAAATTTATCCATACCAAAATGGTCACCTGGCACAATAAAAACACTCTTCTCCTTACGCAAGCGTTCTGCAAATTCAGTGGAATTGATGTCTAAATGATAGCGAACAAACGCGATTGCGGCAGCTTGTGAAGGGATAACGCTAAAAATATTTTCATGGCTATCCATCCATCGTTGAAGAATAGGATATCCTTGTCGAATGAAATTACGAGTACGCTGAATAATTCGTTGTCTTACCTTTGGAGACAACGCAATTGCAGCAAGTTTGTTTGATAACATTGTAGCACTAATTGTAGTGTATTCATGCCGTGCCCAAATATCCTTTATAGTTTCAGTAGGTGCAACTGCCCATCCAATACGAAGCCCAGGTAAGCCATAAGCTTTACTCATGCTACCTATTGCTATCACTTTCTCATAGCGTCCAAAAAAGGAAGGCGTTTCATCATCTCTTAATCGTTCAGCACCAATGTATACTTCATCAGCTAAAATCCATGCGTTAACTCGGTCTGCTATAGCAATTATACTATCCATTTCATTCTCATTCAAGATGTAACCTGTGGGATTGTTAGGATTGCAGATGGCAATGAGTTTAGTTTTCTTGGAGACAATCTTATCTAATTCAATTAAGTCAGGTGCCCAACCATTTTCTTCAAGTAGATGGAATTCTTTTATTTTGAAACCGTGGTTCTGAGCAATACCCCAAATTTGCATATAATTTGGTAACATAATTACTATTTCATCATTTGGGTTAAGTAGTGTACAAGTTGCGTTGTAATTCGCTTCAATCGCTCCTGTTGTAACTAGAATGTTTTTCGTGGTAGCTCCATCATATAGAGCGGCAATATTTTCCCGTAATTCGGGAATACCCTCAACATGTGGGTAATTCAGATCAGTAGCAAGTAAATCGTTAATGTAATCAGGATCATCTGACAATAATTCACTGAGCAAAATTGGGTGAACTCCACTTTCGGACAGGTTAAAATCAACTTCCTGCTCAAACTTGGACATCCAACGTTCCATAAGAAAAGGTTGAAATTTAGACATTTTACTATTTTCCTATTTAAGATTAAAGAATTATTTATTATCTATAGATCTTAAATTCTTCAAACATTTTTATACTTTGATCATCAAATGAATTAATTTACTTCTTTCTAATTCTAAACAGATGATTGAAAAAGGTTTTATCATACTATTTTATTTTTATGAAACATTATAGAAATTTAATTAATTATTGATGAAGTCATGATTAAATTGAGAATTGTTGATTTAAGGTCTGATACAGTAACAAAACCTTCTCCTGAGATGTGGGACACGATAAAATTAATGGATAATTCTAAGCTAGGAGATGATGTAGAGGGAGAGGATCCAACTGTTAATGAATTAGAAGAAAAAGCTGCTAAACTCGTTGGAAAAGAAGCAGCCCTACTAGTAACTTCGGGAACTCAGGGCAATTTAGTGTCAGTGCTCTCGCAAACAAAACCTGGTGATGAAATATTATTAGAGGAATTTAACCATATATATGCCCATGAAGTAGGGAACGCAGCAAGGATCGGAGGATTAATGATTAGAACATATTCTTCTAATAAAGGAGTTCCCTCTTTTGAGTATTTACAATCTTTAATTAGAGATAAGGAGAATATACATAATCCTCCATCATCACTATTGTGCACCGAGAATACTCATAATTACCATGGTGGTGCTATAATTAGTATTGATACTCTAAGGAGAATGAAAGAATTCGCAAAGAAAAATGAACTAAAATTTCACTTAGATGGTGCAAGAATTTTTAACGCAGCAGTTGGATTAAACGTACCAGTTACAGAATTTACAAAACATGTTGATAGCGTAATGTTTTGTTTGTCTAAAGGGCTCTCATGCCCTGTAGGATCGATTGTAGCCGGTTCCAAAGAAACAATTGCTAAAGCAAGGAAGTTTCGAAAAATGCTTGGAGGGGGAATGCGTCAAGCAGGAATTATTGCTGCTTTTGGACTCATTGCACTAAAACCTAAATGGATAAATAGACTTAACGAGGATCATAAAAATGCGAAACTTCTAGCTGAAGGATTAAAAACTATTAGCTTGCCAGTAAAGGTTCATCCTCCAGACACAAATATAGTGATCGTTGAGTTGTTAGAAAAGGTAAAAATACATAAAATAATTAATCAACTAAACAATGCAGGAATATTAGCATTTAACATTAGTAAACAAAAAATTAGGTTTGTCACTCATTATGGAATTGATGAACATGATGTTGATCATAGTATTGAGCAAATCGGATTTATTTTAAAAAAGAATTTGTAACAGCCTAAAAAATTATTAAATTCAATATTGAAGGAGTAGAAACTTAACTAATGGATATAGACGATTTTGAAGACATTTTATATGAGAAAGAGGAAAATGGTATTTGTACGATTACCATAAATAGACCAGAAAGACGAAATGCAGTTACACATTTGTCATTTCTAGAGATTTTTACAGTTTTAGGGGATATGGAAAAAGATAAGAACGCAAAAGTCCTCATAATCACGGGAAATCCCGAGGGAAATGCATTCTCATCCGGTGGGTATTTTGAGCCAAACTACTTTGAAAAGATACATAAAGAGATCAGAGCGGAAATAGATCTGATGGATATAGCTCAAAAAAGATTATGTATGGCACTCTGGAAATTTACTAAACCCGTTATTGCTGCGATAAACGGATTGGCAATTGGTGGTGCCATTACAATGCCATTATCTGGAGCGGATCTTATATATATAGCTGAGGATGCTTGGTTGGGATTTTATTTTTCCCAGAGAGCCATCATCCCTGAATTTAGTGCCTCGTTTATGTTGCCTTTTTTAGTTGGATTTCAAAAAGCTAAGGAAATTTGTTTTTTTGGTGATAAAATCACAGCCCAAAAAGCTTTTGAGCTTGGTCTCGTGAACAAAGTCTTACCCAGGGAAGAATTAATACCATTTGCTAGACAACAAGCGTTGAGATTAATTCCTCCTAAAGGACCATCTCTATCGCTAAAACTAATGAAAAAAACCATGCACGCTTATTTCATTGATATTTTAGATAAAACATTAGATTTAGAAAATAAAAGTTTAAGGAGAACATTTAGATCAAAAGATTTCAACGAATCCATGAGAGCTTTAAAAGAAAAGAGAGACCCCGTTTTTATTGGGCGATAATTAAAAAACTTTTTTTTAAAAATTAAGAAAGAGTGGAAAAAATTTTAATATTTATTTAGATCGCCATTTCGGTTTAGTTTTCTGCAATCTTGCGAGAGCCCCGGACATTGCATCTTTAGTTTGAAGTAATTGAGAACTGACTAAAGTTTCTAATTCAAGCCCAAAAAATACATCTTTACCGTAACAATTGTCAATTAATTTTTTTGCTAAACCTACGGCGAGTGGAGCGCTATCAATAAGTTCGTCGGAATACATTTTAATAATTGAATCTAATTCCTCGGGAGTTTTTGCTACTCTATTTACAACTCCAAGCCTGTAAGCTTCGTTTCCGTCGAAATTCCTTCCTGTCAAAATAATGTCTTTAGCGTTAGGGATTCCACATAGTCTTACTGTTCTTATAGTTCCTCCTACATCTGGATTCATCCCAATCTTTGTTTCTAGCATGCTAAAATTCGCGGAATCTAAACAGAATCTAAAATCACAAGCGAGTGATAGCTCAAAAGCCATGCCAAAACAATAACCGTTAATTTTAGCTATTACTGGTTTTTCCATTTTTTCAATTTTAGTAAAAATTGGCTGTATCCAAGTATTAGCGAAATATCTAAAATTGTGGGGTACTCTTAAATCCGGAATTACTCCTTCTGGATCTTTTTCTTGGCCTGTTAAAAAGTTCAAGTCGATACCTGCACTAAAAAAATCGTCCCCACCTGTGATAATGACGACCCTAGTTTTAGATCTCTCAACTTTATCTATAGCATTCTGAAGTCCTACTAATAAATCATAATTCATCGCATTTTTCTTTGCTGGTCGGTTCAATTTTATAGTTGTTGTACTTCCATCTTCGTTTTCTTCTATTAAAACTGCTTTTTCATTCACAATTTTTCACTTTAATAATTTTAATTAATTCTTATAAATATAATAAAGGTAAAAAAAAAATGTATTAAATTTTTATTATAT